>JAPPAV010000136.1 GCA_026705345.1 Gammaproteobacteria bacterium | reverse complement strand
CCTGGTTCGACGACGACGCGGAACCCGTGCTGTGGTGGTCGCCCGATCCCCGGGCCATCATGGCACCCGCGGAGGTGCACATCTCCAAAAGCCTGGCGAAGCGAATCCGCTCCGGTGTTTTCCACCTGACCGTCGACACCGCGTTTGCCGACGTGACGGCCGCTTGCGCGGAACCCCGTGCCAACAGTGGGGGCACCTGGATCACTCGGAAGATGCGCGCCGCGTATCAGCGACTACACGACCTCGGACTCGCGCATTCGGTGGAGACATGGCGCGGCAATGATCTCGTGGGCGGACTCTACGGTGTGTCGCTTGGGCGCATGTTCTTCGGCGAGTCGATGTTCAGCCGTGCCTCGGATGCCTCCAAGGTGGCCTTCGTGCACTTGGCCGAGCAATTGGACTCCTGGGACTTCACCCTTATCGACTGTCAGATTCCGACCCAACACCTCGAATCGCTCGGTGCCCATGAACTACCGCGGCACCGCTTTCTCGAACTCGTGGCCGCGAACCGTGGCTATCCGGACCGACGCGGCCGTTGGGCCTTCGACAACGCCGCGACTCGCGACCGGGTGTAGCGATTGATGGCCCCAAGTGGTTAAATGCCGCGGTTTCCTTGACGCTTGGACGATCGACGAATCGGGACGAATGGCGAAAGAAGAACAGATCGAGATGGAAGGGGTCGTCGTCGACACCCTACCGAATACCATGTTCCGCGTGGAACTGGACAACGGTCACAAGGTCACGGCGCACATGTCGGGAAAGATGCGCAAGAACTACATCCGCATCCTGACCGGTGATCGTGTAAAAGTTGAACTGACGCCATACGATCTAACCAAGGGTCGTATAACCTTCCGGGAACGGTAGGGGCGTCCGAAACCCTCGAAGCGCGCGCGGTCGCCCGTGTGCTGGACATGCCGACCCAACGGGACGGGACTAACCCGTCCCCTACGTCCTGTGACGGTGCTACGCCTTCGCGGTGCGGGGCTCAACCTCCAACGCGAGGTCGCCATCCTCCTCGGTGATACGAACGACTCCGCCGCCGTCCGACAGGTCGCCGAACAGGATGTCCTCCGCTAGCCGACGCTTGATCCTCTCCTGAATCAACCGTTGCATGGGCCGCGCCCCCATCTTTTCGTCGTAGCCTTCCCGAGCCAACCAGTCCCGCGCGGACTCGTCGACGTCCAACTCGACCTTCTTGTCGTCGAGTTGCCCCTGCAATTCCGTCAGGAACTTGTCGACTACCGTTTTGATCACGTCCATCGGCAACGAGTTGAACTGCATGATCGCATCGAGCCTGTTCCGGAACTCCGGCATGAACATCTTCTTGAGGACTTCCATCGCATCAGACGAATGGTCCTGCTCGCTGAATCCGATCGACGCCCTGGACGCTTCTTGCGCTCCGGCGTTCGTGGTCATGATCAAGACGACGTTTCGGAAGTCGGCCTGTCGTCCGTTGTTGTCCGTCAGAGTGCCGTGATCCATGATCTGGAGCAGCAGATTGAAGACTTCGGGGTGAGCCTTCTCGACCTCGTCGAGGAGCACGACGCTGTGTGGATGCTTCACCACGGCCTCGGTCAGCAACCCGCCCTGGTCGAATCCGACATAGCCTGGGGGCGCTCCGATCAGTCGTGACACGGTGTGTCGTTCCATGTACTCCGACATGTCGAACCGCAACAGCTCCACACCCATGATCTTGGCTAGCTGTCGACACACCTCCGTCTTGCCGACGCCGGTCGGGCCTGCGAAAAGGAACGAACCAATGGGCTTGCCTTCCGTCTTGAGCCCCGCCCGGGAGAGCTTGATCGCCGAGGCCAGCGCCTCGATCGGCTCATCCTGTCCGAATACGACCATTTTCAACTTGGCGTCCAGATCGCGTAGTGCCTCCTTGTCGGAACTCGAGACCTGGTTCGAGGGGATCCTGGCAATCTTCGCGACGACCTGTTCGATGTCCAATGCGCCAACGGTCTTCTTCCGACGGCTCGGCGTCAGCAATTGCTGGGCGGCGCCGGCCTCGTCGATCACATCGATGGCCTTGTCGGGCATGAATCGGTCGGTGATGTACCGTTCGGACAGTTCCGCCGCGACGCGGAGCGCTCGATCGGTGTAGCGCAGCCGATAGTGGTTCTCGAAACGGGACTTCAAGCCTTTGAGAATCAGGTAGGTGTCATTCACATCCGGTTCAATGATGTCGATCTTCTGGAATCGCCGGGACAGGGCACGATCCTTCTCGAATATGCCGCGATACTCGTGATAGGTCGTGGAGCCCATGCAACGGATGTCACCGGATGCGAGGAGCGGCTTCAACAGGTTCGAGGCATCCATCACGCCACCGGAGGCTGCGCCGGCACCGATGATCGTGTGGATCTCGTCGATGAACAGGATCGCCCCCTCCTCCTTCTTGAGTTCCGCCAACAGAACCTTGAAGCGCTTCTCGAAGTCGCCTCGGTATTTAGTACCTGCCAGCAGCGCGCCGAGATCGAGCGCGAGCACGCGGCTCTCGGCTACCACCTCGGGAACCTCGTCATCGACTATCCGCTTGGCCAATCCTTCCGCGATCGCCGTTTTGCCCACGCCGGATTCGCCGACCAGAAGCGGATTGTTCTTGCGGCGCCTACAGAGGATCTGGATGACCCGCTCCACCTCGGCGTCGCGTCCGACCAACGGGTCGATCTTGCCCAATCGGGCGAGTTCGTTGAGGTCGCTGGCAAAGTTCGTGAGCGCTGGCTGAGCGCCGCCTTCGCTTTCCTCCTCCTGGGAGTCCGGGTCCGCGCCGGCACCCTCGGCCGCCTTTTTCGATATCCCGTGGGCGACGTAGTTCAGGACGTCCAATCTGGCGATCGACTGCTCCTTCAAACAGTAGACCGCATGGCTCTCCTGCTCGCCGAAGATCGCGATCAGCATGTCGGCGCCGTTGACCGGCTGGTTGCCCCTGGAATTGACCAGGAAGATCGCGCGCTGAACCACCCGGTCGAAACCGGCGGTTCGTCTCGGCGACTCCGCCTTGCGACCCTGTTGCGCGTGCGCAGCGGGGATCAGCGGGGTATTCGCGTCGATGAAGCTCTCGAGACTCTTGCGTAGCACATTCATGTCCGCGCCGACATTCTTCAGGACGTCCACCGCGACCTTGTCGTCCAGCAAGGCCAGCAGGAGGTGTTCGGGCGTCACGAACTCATGACGCTTGTAGTACGCCTCCTGCATGACCTTGTTGATGGCCAGTTCCAATTCCTCGGTTAGGCGCACTGATTAGTCCTCGTTTGGGCGGGTGGAAGGTCCGGCGGGCGCCGAAACGAGTCGGCCGGCCCGAAAACGACGTTGCTCGACCGTCTATAGACGCTAGTCTGCATCGGTTTGTTCGACCGCGGACTTCAGGGGATAGTTGTTTTCCTGGGCGTAGTGGTTGATCTGTTCGGACTTCGTCTCGGCGATGTCACGCGGATAAATTCCGATGACTGCACTCCCTGTGGTGTGCACGAGCAACATGAGCCGCTCGGCCTTGTCGAATTCCATGTAGAAGAACTTCATTAGAACATGGACGACGAACTGCTGCGGCGTGAAGTCGTCGTTAAGGAGAATAACCTTGTACATCGGCGGTGGCTTGACCTGCGCCTCGGCCGGACGCTCCTCTACAACGATCGAGCCTTCCGTGTCGTCGTCCGACTCCGCCGAAGCCATCGGGGCAGAAACGGCGTTGACAAGTGATGCCAACCCGTACTGATCTGCGTTCGCTTGGCGCATGCCGTGGCTCTCGACCTCGAACGTTTGGGTGCGACCGGAATCTGGACTGCAACGTCGCAATCATAGCGCAGATGACCTCGACCGTCAGAAGCGGAGTGCACAACGACGACGGTGCACGTCCTCCCCGGCGTTTGATCTGACCACGGTTCCGGCTATTTTCAAACTGACACCCCGGCCGTCCTTGACAGCCCCCTACCGGAAGGTGGAAATTGCGAGATTGGGCCGAGGGAACGCTTGCGTATCGGACGGGCACGTCCGAGTCAAGCACCCAGTTCCATGGGAGGGTACGCCAGAATGACGACTGGCAAGGTCAAGTGGTTTAACAACGCGAAGGGATACGGGTTCGTCCTTGCCGAATGCGCGGACGAGGACCTCTTCGTGCACTACTCGTCCATCGAGATGACCGGCTATCGAACGCTGCGCGCAGGACAGGAGGTGTCCTTCGACATCCAGCAGGGTCCCAAGGGTTTGCATGCCGTAAACGTACGGCCTCTCGATGCGCCGGAGGAAGAGCCCTCAGCGGGGGAGCGCGAGGGGCCTGCCCCTCGCATGGAAGAGCCCTCAGCGGGGGAGCGCGAGGGGCTTGCCCCTCGCATGGAAGAGCCCTCAGCGGGGGAGCGCGAGGGGCTTGCCCCTCCGACAGAAGAGCACCCTCCCGCCGAAGCGTCCGACACCGAGGATGGTCACGGGGACTTCTAGGCGGACCTCATTACCGGCACGCGGGACGCGTGTCCTACCACCTACATATGGGCGATGATGGCGTCGCCGAAGGCCGAGCAGCTAACGAGCGTCGCGCCGGTCATCAGTCGTTCGAAATCGTAGGTCACCGTCTTTTCGCGGATCGCTCCTTCCATGCCATCGACTATCCGGTCGGCAGCCTCTCGCCATCCGAGATGACGCAACATCATCTCCGCTGAGAGGATCAGCGAACCCGGATTCACCTTGTCCTGCCCGGTGTATTTCGGTGCAGTCCCATGGGTCGCTTCGAACAAGGCGACCGCATCGCCGATGTTGGCACCGGGAGCGATCCCGATACCGCCCACCTGAGCGGCAAGAGCGTCCGACAGGTAGTCCCCGTTCAGGTTCATCGTCGCGATCACATCGTATTCGTCGGGGCGGGTCAGGATCTGCTGCAACATGGCGTCGGCGATCATGTCCTTGATCACGATCACCTTACCGGTGTTCGGATTGACGAGTTCGTGCCAGGGGCCGCCGTCCAACGGCGTCGCGCCGAATTCCTCGGCAGCCAACTCGTAACCCCAGTCCTTGAAGGCTCCTTCGGTGAACTTCATGATGTTGCCCTTGTGCACGAAGGTCACCGAGTCCCGGTCTTCCGCGATGGCGTACTCGAGGGCCTTGCGCACCAGACGGCGCGTACCTTCCGCCGACACGGGCTTGACGCCGATCCCGCAATCGACTGGAAAGCGGATCTTGTCGACACCCATCTCGTCCTTCAGGAATGCAATCACGCGATCCGCGTCGGCAGTGCCGGCTTCCCACTCGACACCGGCGTAGATGTCCTCGGTGTTCTCCCTGAAGATCACCATGTCGGTTTTCTCCGGGGCAACCACGGGACTGGGAACGCCACTCAGCCAGCGCACCGGCCGCTGGCAGACATATAGGTCGAGGAGCTGACGAAGTGCGACGTTTAAGGAACGGATTCCCCCGCCCACCGGCGTGGTCATCGGACCCTTGATGCCGATACTGAAGTCACGCAGCGCGGTCAGGGTCTCTTCTGGCAGCCATTCGTCGTCACCGTAGACCTTGAGCGACTTCTCGCCAGCATAGATCTCCATCCACGCGATGGCCCGCGAGCCGACGTAGGCCTTCTCAACGGATGCGTCGACGACCTTGCGCATGACCGGTGTGATGTCGATGCCAATGCCGTCGCCTTCGATGAACGGGATGATCGGATGGTCGGGTACGTTGAGGCTTCCGTCCTCCGAGACTGTGATCCTTTCGCCTGTCTCTGGTACTTCGACGTGAACGTAGCCCATGCGGAACCCTTTGCGGTCAGGAAAAGCGCGGCATTGTACATCAGCGACGAACCGGGCTCGTCGCCTCCCACGCAGGGACTCAGGGATCGTCGGTTTGCCAGCCGTTCCGACGATCGCGGTCCCGGGCGGTCGCGCCGATCCAAGTGTCCCCACCCGGTCGGTGCTCCTTCTTCCAGAACACCGCATCCGTCTTCAGGTAGTCCATGATGAACTCGCAAGCCGCGAAGGCGTCGCCTCGATGGGCCGCCGCCACCAGGACCAGCACGATCTGATCCTGCGGCGCCAGTTCGCCTACCCGGTGAACTACCACGGCATCTAACAATTCCCAACGATCTGAAGCCTTGGAGAGGATCCTCCCGATGCTTGCCTCCGTCATGCCGGGATAGTGTTCGAGAAAAAGCCCCTCCACCTGGTCAGGGCCCGCATGGTCACGCACGATGCCCGCGAACGCGACGACGGCACCTGCTCGACCGCCAACACGTGTTCGCAGTGCCGCCCACTCCTTGGCGACGTCGAAGTCGTCTGTTGCGACCCGAATGTCGGCATGCATCGGGCTATCCCCCGGTCACCGGCGGGAGGAAGGCGACCTCGTCGCCGGTGCCGAGTTCCACGTTGCCGCGGACGATGGTTTGGTTGACGCAAACCCGGACGCCCTGTCCCGACAATGCCTGTAGCCCATCGGCAGGCAGTAAAGAGGCAAGTCGCTTGCGCACTCCCGCGATGCAGGCGTTCTCGATGTCCAGATCCACGGCATCCCGGCCGACGGCTTCGCGTAGCGAGCCGAAGAACCTGACCGTGACGACCGTGGCGGTCGCTGAACTCACGTGCCGCGCTGCCAGGTTCCCGACTTGCCGCCGGATTTGGCTTCCAAGCCGATGTTCTCGATGGTCATGCCGCGATCATTGGACTTCAGCATGTCGTAGACCGTCAGCGCGGCAATGCTGACGGCGGTCAGGGCCTCCATCTCCACACCCGTCTGGCCCGTGACGCGGCACAGGCTCGTGACGGTGAGCGTCGATGAGTCCTCCGGGGCGAACTCCACCGCCACCTTGGCGAGGGCCAATGGATGGCACAGCGGTATCAGGTCACTCGTCCGCTTGGCCGCCTGGATGCCCGCCACGCGGGCCACGGCCAGGACGTCGCCCTTGGCCGCATCGCCGGCGACAATCGATCGAAGGCTCTCCGGCGACATGCGGATTCGCGCCAACGCCCGGGCTTCCCTGGCGGTCGCCGCCTTGCCGGAGACATCGACCATGGCGGCTTCGCCACGGTCGTTCAGGTGAGTCAGATTGGGCATGGCATTGAGGATAGCACGGTATAATTCGCCGTCTTTTGACGAGGCGACCGGTGGCAGGTTCGGTGGTGGTGGGCATGTCCGGCGGCGTGGACTCCGCCGTTGCAGCGCACATCCTATTGGAACAGGGCTTCGACGTTACCGGTCTCTTCATGAAGAACTGGGAAGATGACGACGCCACGGAGTACTGCACGGCGCTTGCCGACTTCGGCGATGCGGCGGCGGTCTGCGACAAGCTTGGTATCGAGCTTCTCACGGCGAACTTTGCCCTCGAGTATTGGGACAACGTTTTCGAGGCGTTTCTTGAAGACTACCGGGCTGGGTACACCCCGAATCCGGATGTCCTCTGCAACCGCGAAATCAAGTTCAAGGTGTTTGCCGACTACGCCCGGGATCTCGGTTTCGACACCGTGGCCACCGGCCACTATGCCCGGCGAAGCACGCTCGGCGAGCCGTTTCGCCTACTCAAAAGCCACGATCCCGACAAGGATCAAACCTATTTCCTGCAGGCCGTGCCGTCGAGTCGCCTCGAACATTGCCTGTTCCCGATCGGTGGATTGACCAAGCCGGAAGTTCGAACGCGTGCCCGTAGTGCCGGATTCGAGGTTCACGACAAGAAGGACAGCACTGGCATCTGCTTCATCGGGGAACGTCGCTTCGACGACTTCCTGGCGCGCTACGTTCGCGGCGAGCCGGGGCCGATCCGGGATGCCGACGGAACTTTCCTCGGCAACCACCGGGGACTGCCCTTCTACACCCTCGGTCAACGGCAAGGCATCGGTTTGGGCGGTGTCAAAGGCCGCCCCGAGCAACCTTGGTACGTGGCGGGAAAGGACATGGCCGCCAACACCCTCACCGTGACGCAGGATGAGCGCGACCTCGAAACAACGTCGCTTCACGCAACCGACCTGAATTGGATCTCGCCGTCGATGGGTGGTTCGGACGGACGCCGGACCGCGCTGCGGTGTACGGCGAAGATACGCTACCGGCAGCCGGAACAGCCATGCGCGCTCAAGGTCGATGGCGAGCGTGCCCGTGTCATGTTCGACACGCCGCAACGTGCCGCAACGCCCGGCCAGTTCGTTGCGTTCTACGATGGCGACGAGTGCCTGGGCGGCGGGCGAATCGTCGAGGTGGGGTGCCCCGGTGGGTAGTGTTCTGCCGTTCTCGCCACTTACGGCCATTTCGCCCTTGGACGGTCGCTATTCGACGCGAACCGCCGCGCTAGCGCCGCTGGTCAGCGAGTTCGCCCTGATCCGGTACCGCGTGCGGGTGGAAATCGAGTGGTTCCTCTACCTCGCCGCGCTCGACGAAATCGACGAACTCCCGGCATTGGATGCGCCCCAGCAGGTTCGGCTGCGCCGGATCTGGGAGGACTTCGACGTCGACAACGCCGAGCAGGTGCGCAGCCTCGAAGCCCAAACCAACCACGACGTCAAGGCGGTCGAGTACTTCGTGAAGGACGCCGTTGTCGGTGCCGACGAGGCGCTCAAGCCGCACGTCGAGTTCGTGCATTTCGCGTGCACATCTGAAGACATCAACAATCTCGCCTACGCGATGATGATGCGCGATGTCCGGGAGTCGGTGCTGCTACCGGCGATGAACCGACTGACCCGGTCGCTGCGCGACCTCGGCCGCCCGCTGGCCGACATCCCGATGTTGTCCCGTACCCACGGCCAGGCGGCGTCGCCGACCACCGTTGGCAAGGAACTCGCCAACGTGGTCGCGCGCCTGGAGCGCCAAGTGGCCTCGCTGCGGGATGCGCAGATTCTCGGCAAGATGAACGGTGCAGTCGGCAACTACAACGCGCATGTTGCCGCCTATCCGGACGTCGACTGGCCCGCGCGAAGCCGGAAGTTCGTGACGTCGCTCGGACTCGCGTTCAGCGAGCACACCACGCAGATCGAGCCCCACGACTACCTCGCCGAACTGTTCCATAGCCTCATCCGGTTCAACCAGATCGTGCTCGACTTCGACCGCGACGCCTGGGGCTACATCGCGCTCGGCTACTTCAGACAACGCCTCGTACCCGGAGAGACCGGCAGTTCCACCATGCCGCACAAGGTCAACCCGATCGACTTCGAGAACTCCGAGGGGAACATCGGTCTCGCCAATGCGATTCTTGGCCATCTCGCCGAGAAACTCACCGTCTCGCGATGGCAACGGGATCTGTCCGACTCGACGGCCCTGCGCAGCGTCGGTTCGGCGTTCGGCCACTGCGTGGTCGCCTGGGATAGCGCCTTGCGGGGCGTCGGCAAGATCGCCGTCGACCATGACCGCATCGGCGCCGACATCGGCGCGGCCTGGGAAGTACTCGCCGAGGCGGTGCAGACCGTCTTGCGCGCGGGCGGCGGCTCGGAACCGTACGAGCAGTTGAAACGCCTGACCCGCGGCCGGCAACTGGACGAAACCGTGTACCGGTCGCTCCTCGACGAACTGGAGCTGTCCCCGGGCGACCGCGAGAGACTGCTGCGGTTGACTCCGAGGGAATATACCGGACTCGCCGCCAAGCTCGCGCGATCGGTTTTCGGAGACGACCCGTGAGAGGCATCCGCACCCGCGAAGTGTCCTGGAACTGTCACGAGCGGGCCCTGTCCTCGTTGCGCCGGACAGTATTCGTCGACGAACAAGGGGTTTCGGAAGACGAGGAATGGGATGGTGCGGATCCCGACTGCCGCCACTTCCTCGCCGAGGACGGCGACGGCGTTCCGATCGGCACAGCGCGGCTGATGCCGACCGGACAAATCGGCCGGATGGCCGTTCTGCGGGCATGGCGCGGCCAAGGGATCGGTGCGCGACTGCTAGAACTTGCGGTGGACGCGGCCCGCGCTGCGAACCAGTCCGTTTTCCTGCATGCACAGAGCCACGCGGTGGGCTTCTACGAACGGGCCGGGTTTAGGGTAACCGGCAGACCATTCATGGAGGCCGGTATCGAACACCGCGAAATGACCCTGGCGGCAGAATTGTCCGACTAGCTGACTTGAACGCACTAGCTCTCGCTCGGCGGGCGCCTTGCGTCGTGTTCGAAGCTCTCGACCCGGAGCGTCAGATCGTCCCAATAGAAACGGATACTGACGGTGCCACCCGTGGGACAGCAGTCGCCGTCTCCGTCACGCAACACGCTGGTGCTCACATACTTGAGCGTCTCCAGGGAGGGCGCGAGGTCGATTATCCCCTTCAACCGGTAGCCATCGGGCATTCGCTTGCGCACTCCGTAGACCCAGCTATGCACATCAAGCTCGACCCAGGTTCCGGACCGCCAAAGCAGGTACTCGTCGTAATCGTATTGTGAATGACTGTCGCCCAAGCCCCGCCCCGCGAGGTAGAGGACCAGGCCTGGGCCCGTCCTGAGGACCTTGGGTGCCAGGAACTCGCCCCAGTAGGAATGCTCCTCGAGCTTGCGCACATGAACAACGGTACCCTCACCGCCCTCGGCAGGGTCCGCTCGGATGAGAACGACGGCATTGAACTCGGTGCTTGGCGGCAACCCGACCGCGTCGGGAATCGGTCGCGTTCGGTCGTGGTAGCGGGCGAAATAGAACGCCGACCCATCCAACTGGACCAATTCACCAAACTCGGCGACCGTGCAATCCCCTGCCAACGTGGTCGGAGCGTCCGACCAGAGGGGAATACAGTGGGACCGGAACTCTTCGAGCGTCCGGACCAACGGCAGAGCCTCCTCGGCATGCGCCGGCATGGCGGAGATGGCTGCTCCGAACACCAGAAAGCGACGTATCTTGACCATCGTGGTGCCCATTGCCGCCCCGGCCCACTGTGCCTTGCCGCAGTCTATCCGTTCGATCCCGAACATGCCGATCTCAAAACGCTTTCGGATCAACCGCAGCGAGGCCAAGCACGTTGTCGAACCAAATAACCGCTTCCATTCCCAAATCGCGCCGCTAAAATGGCGCGCTTTTGTCCGGGAGGAACCTAGGGATGGCACTGCACTTCGTGCCGCGCAAGCCGCGCTCAGAGCAAATCGAAGAGCTCGAACAGGAATGGAACACCAACCCGCGTTGGAAGGACGTGAAACGCGGCTACACTGCCGAAGACGTCGTCAACCTGCGCGGCAGCATCCCGCATCGCAGCATGCTCGCGGCGCACGGCGCGGACAAGCTCTGGGAGCTCCTCCAGGAAGAGGACTTCGTGAATTGCCTCGGTGCAGTGACGGGCGGCCAGGCCGTCCAGCAGGTCAAGGCGGGCATCAAGGCGATCTACCTGTCCGGGTGGCAGGTGGCTGCGGACAACAACACGTCGGAGACGATGTATCCGGATCAATCGCTCTATGCCGTGAATTCCGTGCCAAGCGTGGTCAACCGCATCAACAACGCCTTCCGACGTGCGGATGAGATCCAGTGGGCCAAGGGTGTCGACGAAGGCATCGACTACTACGCCCCCATCGTCGCCGACGCCGAGGCCGGTTTCGGCGGCGTGCTGAACGCTTTCGAACTGATGAAAGCCATGATCGCGGCAGGCGCGGCAGGCGTACACTTCGAGGACCAGCTCGCATCCGTCAAGAAGTGCGGCCACATGGGTGGCAAGGTCCTCGTACCCACCGTCGAGGCGGTTCAAAAGCTGATCGCCGCCCGACTTGCTGCGGACGTCTGCGACGTGCCCACGCTACTGATGGCCCGCACCGACGCCAATGCGGCGGACATGGTCACCAGCGACATCGACGAGTGCGACAAGCCGTTCCTGACTGGCGAGCGCACCCCGGAGGGCTTCTACAAGTCCCGCAACGGTCTCGACCAGGCCGTGGCCCGGGGTCTTGCCTACGCGCCGTACACTGATTTGATCTGGTGCGAAACCGCCGTGCCCGATCTCGATGAAGCCAAGGCGTTCGCCGATGCCATCCATCGCGAACATCCGGACCAGATGCTCGCCTACAACTGCTCCCCGTCCTTCAACTGGCGGGCCAACCTGGACGATGCCACGATCGCCAAGTTCCAAAGGGAGCTGGCCGCGATGGGCTACAAGTTCCAGTTCATCACCCTGGCCGGCATCCACAGCATGTGGTTCAACATGTACGACTTAAGCCGGGACTACGTGGACCGGCAGATGGCTGCGTACGTGGATCTGCAGGAAAAGGAATTCGCCGCCACCAACGCCGGCTACTCCTTCGTCAGCCACCAGCAGGAAGTCGGCACGGGCTATTTCGACCGGGTGGCGGAGGTCATCCAGGGCGGCCAGTCGTCCGTCACGGCCCTGACGGGATCCACGGAGGAAGCTCAGTTCTGACGTTCGGGAGGTCCTCTGCTCCCGTCAGATCGCGAGTAGACCAACGAACTCGTGGACCGGTGTCGCGGCGAGCCGGTCGGCATCTTGGCAGAGCTTGAGTATCCGCCGAGTCCGCTCGGCCGGGAACCGCGTGGCCAGATTGGCCTCGAACTTGTCGACTAGAACGGGAATCCCCTCTTCCCGACGTCGACGGTGCCCGATGGGATACTCCACCGCGACTTTCTCGGTGCTCGAACCGTCCTGGAAGAAGATCTGCACCGCATTGGCGATGCTGCGCTTGTCGGCCTCGTGGTATTCACGGCTGTACCGGGCGTCCTCCTCCACGACCATCAGACCACGCAATCGGTCGATACGCGGGTCCGCCGCGGCACCATCCTCGTAGTCGTCCGCGGTGAGATTGCCCTTCAGCAGCCCCACCGCGGTCATGTACTGCAGGCAGTGGTCCCGATCCGCCGGGTTGTCGAGTTCCCCGGTCTTGCTGATGATGCGAATGGCCGATTCGTGCGTGGTGAGAACGATCCGTTCGATGTCGTCTAGGCGGCCCGCGACTGTGGGGTGTAGCTCCACCGCCGCCTCCACCGCAGTCTGCGCGTGAAATTCCGCGGGAAAGGAGATCTTGAACAGGACGTTCTCCATGACATAGCTGCCATAGGTCCGCTGGAAGGAGAACCTCTTGCCGCCGAACGCCACGTCGTAGAAGCCCCAGGTCGGTGCGGACAATGCGCTCGGATAGCCGATCTCCCCCTTGAGGACCAAGAGTGCCAAACGCACTGCACGACTGGTCGCGTCGCCCGCCGCCCACGACTTCCGAGGCCCCGTATTGGGCGCGTGGCGATAGGTCCTGAGCGCCGATCCGTCGATGAACGCGTGGGACAACGCATCGACGATCTGCGCTGGCGTGCCCCCGAGCATGGCCGTTGCGACCGCCGTCGAGGCGACTCGCACCAGCAGAACGTGATCGAGCCCGACGCGATTGAAGCTGTTCTCCAAGGCCAGGCCTCCTTGGATCTCGTGCGCCTTGACCATCGCGGTGAGAACATCGCGCATTACCAGCGGCCGCTCGCCGCCCGCCACCGCTTGACGGCTAATCCAGTCGGCAACCGCCAAGATCGCGCCCAGGTTGTCCGAGGGATGGCCCCACTCGGCGGCGAGCCATGTGTCGTTGAAGTCGAGCCAGCGGATCGCGCAGCCGATATCCCATGCAGCCTTGACCGGGTCCAGTTCGAACTGCGTGCCCGGGACGCGGGCCCCGTTCGGTACCACTGTTCCCGGAACGATGGGTCCCAAGTGCTTGGCGCATTCCGGAAACCGCAACGCGAGAAAGCCGCAACCCAGGGTGTCCATCAGGCAGTAGCGCGCCGTCTCGTAGGCCTCATCGCTGGTGATCTCGAACTCAGCCACGTACTCGGCTATACGTAGGAGTTCCGGATCGGGCTCCGGACGCACGTTCGTGTCCGCGTTTCCCATGGCTATCTGGCAGCCAGCACGGGAAATGGCCGATGGCCGGGTCCGACATAGTCTGCACTCGGGCGGATAATCCGGTTGTTTTCCCGTTGTTCCATGACGTGGGCCGTCCAACCCGAGACCCGCGAACACACGAATATCGGCGTGAAGAGCTTGGTGGGGATGCCGAGGAACCGGTACGCCGCCGCGTGGAAGAAATCGGCGTTGGGGAATAGCTCCTTCTCGTCCCACATCAGCTTTTCGATCGCGCACGAGATCGGATAGACCCTATCGTCGCCGACATCCCGGGACAGCTTCTCGGCCCAACTCTTGATGATGGCGTTGCGCGGGTCCGAGCGGCGGTAGATGGCGTGTCCGAATCCCATCACCACCTCTTTGCGGGCGAGCATTTCGCGTACTTCCACGACGGCGGCCTCAGGCGAGTCGAAGCGGTCGATCAGTTCCATCGCGGCCTCGTTGGCTCCGCCGTGCAACGGGCCGCGAAGTGAGCCAATGGCGCCGGTAACACACGAATGCATGTCGGATAGCGTTGACGCGCAGACGCGGGCCGTGAAGGTCGATGCATTGAATTCGTGCTCCGCGTAGAGGATCAGCGACACATCCATTACCCGTTGGAAGAGCGCGCTAGGGGACTTACCGCAGAGGGTTGAGAGGAAGTGGCCGGCGATGCTCTCCTCGTCCGTGTCCACGTCGATACGGAGGCCCTCGTGACTGAAACGGTACCAGTAGTTGACGATCGAGGGCATGGCGCCAAGCAGCCGGTCGGCCACCTCCCGCTGACGAGAGAAGTCCCCTTCGGGTTCCAAGTTGCCGAGGACGGAGCAACCGGTCCGCATGACGTCCATGGGGTGCGCGTCCGGGGGAATACGCTCCAACACCTCCCGCAACGCCCCGGGCAGCCCCCGAAGTCCCTTGAGCTTGTTGCGGTAGGCGTCAAGTTCGGCCGCGTTGGGAAGTCTCCCGTATAGGATCAGATGAGCAACTTCCTCGAAGGTCGCACCCGCAGCGAGATCGGCGATGTCGTACCCGCGATAGGTGAGGCCGGTCCCAGTTCGTCCCACGGTACACAGGGTGGTCTCGCCAGCGCTTTGGCCCCGCAGACCCGCCCCGCCAAGTGCCTTGTCAACCATCGGAATCCCCTTCTCCGCATCCCTCGCCACCGCTTGCCGAGCCCGGTTCCGCCGCGAACAGTTCGTCCAGCTTGGCCTCGTAGTCGTGATAGCCGATCAGCTCGTATAGCTCGTCCCGGGTTTGCATGGCGTCGACGGCGCTACGCTGTGTGCCTTTTTCGCGGATCGTCCGGTAGACCTGCAGCCCCGCCAAGCTCATGGCCCGGAATGCAGAAAGCGGGTAGAGCGCCATCCTCACGCCAACGCTTCGGAGTTCGGCCACGGAGTACAGCGGCGTGCTGCCGAACTCGGTAATGTTGGCCAGCACCGGGACATCGACTGTCTCGGTGACGCGCCGGTACATGTCGAGGTCCGTCATCGCCTCCGCAAAGATCGCGTCGGCACCCGCCTCCACGAATCGCGCCACGCGCGTGAGGACGGCGTCGAGGCCCGCCACGGCCAAGGCGTCGGTGCGGGCCATCACCACGAACTGTGCGTCGGTCTTGGCGTCTACCGCGGCCTTGATTCTGTCGCACATCTCTCCGGCGGAAACGATGGTCTTGTTCGGACGGTGCCCGCAGCGCTTCGCGGACACCTGGTCCTCGATGTGAACCGCGCCCGCCCCGGCATCGATCATGGACCGGATCGTTCGGGCGATATTGAACGCGCTACCCCAACCCGTGTCGACATCCACCAGGAGCGGTACGTCAACCGCACCGGTAATTCGCCGCACATCCTCCAGCACGTCGTTCATCGAAGTCATGCCAAGATCGGGCAACCCGTACGACGCGTTGGCGACGCCGGCACCGCTCAGGTAGACGGCACGGTAACCCACGCGATTGGCCATGATGGCCGCGTAGGCATTGATCACACCGACGATCTGCAGCGGATTCTCTTCGGCGAGCGCTTCGCGAAACCGGGCACCTGAGGAGGTCATGCAGCGGCCTCCGCGAGGGGTCCCAGAGCGGTGACGAGCTCGTCGTAGCCGGCGACTGCCTGAAACGACGGGTACTGCGCGACCACGCTCGGCGGCGCGTCGAAGAACAACCCCACGTCGGCCTCCTCCAGCATCGCAACGTCGTTGTAGGAGTCCCCGGCTGCGATCACCCGGTAGTTCATGGCATGGAACGCTTGTACGGCCCGACGTTTCGGATCCTCTTGGCGCAAACGGTACCCCGTGATGCGACCCCCTTCCACGACCAGGCGGTGGCAAAGCAGGAGGGGGTGACCGAGTTTCGCCATGAGCGGCATGCCAAACTCGTAGAACGTGTCGGAGAGGATGGCCACCTGGTAGTTTTCACGCGCCCATGCAAGGAAGTCGCGGGCGCCGGGAAGCGGGTCTAGACCGGCAATGACATCCTGTATCGTGCTGAGCGGCAGAGCGTGTTGGTCGAGGATCGCCAACCGGGCACGCATGAGGTCGTCGTATACCGGAATATCCCGGGTCGTCTTGCGAAGCGCCGGAATTCCCGTCCTGTCTGCCACCGCCTGCCAGACCTCGGGAACCAGGACACCTTCCAAGTCGAGGCACAGAACGTTCAAACAAACCACCCATCGAAAACCGGCAATTCTACAGGGTTAGTCCAGAAGACTACCGACGCTGTCCGACGGAGCGTCCAGACTCGATGTCGCGAGGACGCGTATTCGGACCCAGGGCGTTGGTCCGCCGGACGCCAAGGCGGCGTGGCCCAGGGCGACATTAGGTTATCGCGAGACGTTATTTCTTGTGGAAACACGGGACTGCTAGGCTACGCGGTCGACCAAAGCCATCCTGGGTTCCCGGACCGTGGCAGAACCGTCTCCGAACATCGCCGGCCCGGACACCGAAGTGTCCGCTTCGATCGGCCCCGCCGTTGCCACGGGGAGATCGCTGGAGCTCGAGTCCCTCCGTCTCCTAGACCACGCATTCCAGGACTTCGAACGTATCGCCGTTTCCTTCAGTGGGGCCGAGGACGTCGTGTTGATCGACCTGGGCACTCGGATCCTCGGTTCCGATCTCCCGGTGTTCAGCCTGGATACCGGACGGCTGCATCCCGAAACCCATCGGTTCATCGAAACGGTACGAGAGCACTATGCCGTCGCCATCGAGACGATGGCCCCGGACCCCGACGAAGTCGCACGTCTTGTGCGGGAGAAAGGACTATTCAGCTTCTATCGCGACGGGCACGGCGAGTGCTGTGCGATCCGAAAGATCGAACCGCTCGCCAGGAAGCTTCGAAAACTGGATGCCTGGGTCACGGGGCAACGAGCCGACCAGAGCATCACCCGCGAGGGTCTGCCGACATCCCAGGACGATCTGGCGTTCTCCTCGGCAGATCACCCTATTCGAAAGTTCAACCCCTTGGCGAATTGGACTGGACGGGACGTCTGGGACTATATCCGACGCCGCGAGGTGCCCTACAACCCCCTCCACGACATGGGCTACCGGTCGATTGGCTGCGAGCCGTGCACTCGCCCCGTCGGACCGCACCAACACGAGCGCGAAGGCCGCTGGTGGTGGGAGAACGTCGCCGAAAAGGAGTGCGGCCTGCACGCCCAGAACGTGACGGAACCGCTGCGTATCATCGATCGCTAGACCGCTGCTAGCGAATGCGGATCACCTTCGTCAAGAAGATCCTCGCCGACGGGCAACCGTGTCCCAAATGTGCCGACGTGGAAGAACGACTCGTGGATTCGGGCCAGATGTCGCGCATCGATCGTGTTGTCGTCGCGGATGAACGGGATCCCGAGTCAGAAGGAATGCGCTTGGCGGTGCAGCACGAGGTCGCCAAGGCGCCCTTCTTCGTCGTGGAGGAAGCTGACGACCAAGGGCCGAGTACGACCGTGTATACGGTCTACCTGAGATTCGTCCGCGACATGTTCGGCGGTAAGCGCGACGGCGTTGCCGAGGCCCGGGAGGCAATGCGGGCCAATCCGGATCTTGGACTCATCTAGTTCGGCGTGCGAACCCGCCCAAACACCAAACTCCGAGGATGGCCTTGCCCATCCCGTTTCCGCAGCAACGAATCTCCGGGTACGGGCGGGGACAAGCCCCGCCCCTACGGGGTTTCCGCCGCGTGCCGGGGCATTTCGTCGGGGACGGGCTTGTCCCGTCTAGCCTCGCTTCCTCAGCGCTCGGGCAGATCGATTCCGTCGAACACGGCTGCCCTCGCCGCAGGATTCGGCGCGACGAACGCCCGCTCGATCAGTTCCGGCGTCAGGTGCGGCGCGAAGGCGCCGACGAAGTCAATCATGAACTGACGCATGAAAGTGCCCTTGCGGCAGCCGATGAACGTGGTGCTCGCCTTGAACAGGTTGCTCGCATCGATTGCCACCAATTCGTGGTCCTCCTCGGGATCGTAGGCCATCCTGGCAATGATCCCCACGCCGAACCCCAACCGCACGTACGTCTTGATTACGTCCGTGTCGACCGCCGACAGCGCGATGTCGAAGACACTCTCGGTTTGCTCGGAGTCGCCGGCGACCGGAAGCCGCTCCCAGAAACCCGCGTCGTAGGTAACGATGGGATAGCGCTTCAGGTCGTCGAAACCAAGAGAATCCCGGCGTGCAAGGTCATGATTTTTCGGAACGACGACAGAGCGATTCCACCGATAACAGGGCATCATGATGAGATCCGGATAGCGATCCATGACCTCGGGCGCGATGGCGAAGTCGACCTCACCCGAGGAGGCCCAGTCGCCGATCTGCTCGGTGGTTCCTTGACGCATGTGCAGAGTGACCTCCGGGTACGCCTGGCGCAACCCGGGAAGAATCTCCGGTAGCGCGTAGCGCGCCTGGGTGTGCGTGGTGGCAATGGACAGCGTACCCCGCGATTCGTTGCGGTACTCGTCCGCGATGTGGCGGATGCTCGCCACTTCGCGGAGTATCTCGCCGACCTTGTCGAGGATGATCTTCCCGGCCGGCGTGATCCGGGTCAGACGCTTGCCGTTGCGCGCGAATATGTCCACTCCGAGTTCCTCTTCCAGCAACCGGATCTGTTTGCTGATCCCTGGCTGCGAGGTGAAGAGCTCCGTTGCGGTCGCCGAGACGTTCAGATCGTGGTGGGCGACCTCCCAGATATAGCGAAGTTGCTGGAGTTTCATCGTTGTTGTTGGACCGCGTCGAATGGGCCTGTATAGGTAAATGGAATAATAACCGAGGTTGTTATGCGGTGTTCACTCGTTGCGAACACCGTGGGGAACGTGTCCGATCGCCATGTCGTCTGCCGCCGATTCGCAGTTTGCGGCCTGGTCGTCGAAGAAGACGTCGGCATCGTATGCGCGAAGGAATGCGGCTTTGTCGCGCCCGCCGAGAAAGAGGCTTTCGTCGAGCCGGATGTCCCAAGCGCGAAGCGTCTTGATGACGCGCTCGTGCGCCGGCGCACCCCGGGCTGTCACCAGGGCCGTACGAATCGGGCAGTCCGTGTCTCGGAACTCTCCCTGCAACCGGTGCAGCCCCATCAGAAACGATTTGAACGGGCCACCTTCCAACGGTTGATCCGCGGCGCGGGCCTCCGACTCCACGAACGCCTCGATTCCCTCTTCGTGGAAGATCCGGTCCGCCTGATCGGAGAACAATACGGCGTCGCCGTCGAAGGCGATTCTCAAGGATTGGGATGTGTTCTCGGGCTTGCGGGAACTCAGCAAGTTCGCCGCCGCGATGCCCTTGTGCAACGCCTGGCGGACATCGTCCGGTTCCGTGGAGAGGAACAGGTCGCAACCGAACGCCGCGGCGTACCGGTACGGACTCTCGCCCGAGGAGAACGCGGCCCGAACGATGTCCAGTTCGTGCGCGGTGATCGAGTTGAACACCCGTAGGCCGGTATCGGCCGAATTGCGCGACAAGAGGATCACGTCGACTCGACGTTTATCAAGCAATCGGTTGATATTTAGGAGTTTTTTTACGAAATGAAAGCCATCTCCCGGCTCCAAGCTCTCGTTTTCGCGGTCGATTTGATAGCGTCGGTACGCTTCCAGGCCGTCGTTCCGGAAGACGGCATCCGATGCATCGAGGTTGAACAACGCCCGGGAGGAGATCGCAACCGTCAGAACGGTATCGGGATCAGGCATCGAGGTCCGGAATGAGTTGGCTTTCGAGCTTTGCTATCGAGTCCTTCAACCGGAGCTTCCGCTTCTTCAGGCGCTGCACCTTCATGTGGTCGTTGTGCCCGGTCTCGATCAGGTAGCGGATTACCTCGTCGAGGTCGCGATGCTCGACCTTGAGTTCCTCCAGCCAGCGCATGACCTCGGCCTGTTCCAATCGCACTCTCCTCGATCCCAGGAAGCGTTGAGACGTGTTGCCCGAAACGCCAAGCATACGCATCATAAGCGCCTCGTTGCTCGGTGCAAAGCGTTGGCCAAGACTCCTGCTCCCCGTGATTCCGTCGCGCGTTTCCTTGCCGACGTCGCCGCCAGCAATCCCCCGGCAAGAACGGGCGCGGAACCGAATCGCATTCTGTTCGCTCTCGACGCCACGGCCAGTCGAGAGCCCACGTGGGACATGGCGATGAACCTCCACGCGGAACTCTTTCGGGCTGCGGCGGACAACTCCGCCGACGCGGGTGCCGGTGATCTGGCCGTGCAGTTGGTCTACTACCGCGGATTCCAGGAATTCCACGCGTCGCCGTGGTCCACCTCTTCACCGGATCTGCTCCGGCGAATGACCGGTGTCGTCTGTCGGGGCGGCCTTACGCAGATCCAGCGGGTACTGGCCCACGCGCTGGCCGAAGCGCGCGCCGTCCGCGTCAAGGCCGCCGTATTCGTCGGCGACGCCTGCGAGGAGCCCAAGGGCCAGGTAGTTGCTGCCGCCGGGCGGCTTGCCCTCTTCAAGGTGCCTTTCTTCGTCTTCCAGGAGGGCCACGATCCCATGGCCGCCCGGACATTCCGCGAAATCGCCAGCATTACCGGCGGCGCCTACGCGCCGTTCGCTCCCGGCAGCGCCGATCAGCTTCGCACCTTGTTCGGTGCGGTGGCACGATACGCGACCCGTGGCCGTTCGGGTCTCCGGGAGATCGAGCACAACCTCGCGCGGGACATGCTCGCGCAACTGCCGCGTTGAAGCATCGATGATCGCCGTCGTCATTGGCGTCCTCATCGGTGCCGCCGCGTTCCTCGTATTGTGGCGCGAACTCGCCGCCGGCAATCGCCCACGTCGGCTTTCCAAGGCGGGCTGGACCGCGGCGGCAGTACTCGGCCTCACCTTGGCGGTCATGGCGGGAAGCGGCCGCCTGCATTGGCTTGCCGCGCTCTTCGCGGGTGCCCTCCCCTTCGTCCGCTGGGCGCTGGGGCTCGTCCTCGGACCGCTAATCGGCCAATTCATTCGTTCCAGGATGCAAGGCCCCAACACACCGCCACCGGGCAGTGACGGCCCATCAACCTCGACGGTAGCCACAGACGAGTTGCGGATGACGCTGGTCCACGACAGCGGCGACATGGACGGCGAAGTCCTCGCGGGAACGTTCGCGGGGAAACGCCTCTCGAGTCTCGATCTCGCGGCGCTGCGGATATTGCATGGTGAACTTGGGAACGCTGACTCCCTGCAGTTGCTGGAAGCCTACCTGGACCGCCGGTTCCCAGGATGGTCCGACGAAGCCACCAAGCGTCAGCGACCCTCGGCCGCGCGGGAAATGGACAAGGAGCAGGCTTTTGCAGTCCTCGGGCTGTCGTCCGGGGCCTCGAAGGAGGAAATCGTCGAGGCGCACCGGCGTCTCATGCAGAAACTGCATCCGGATCGGGGTGGCAGCGACTACCTCGCGGCGACGCTGAACCTCGCGAAACGGGTACTGCTCGGGAAGGGCGCCTCCTGAACGGGCTCCGTCGTCGCGGAATTGATCGCCCCTAGCGGGGACGAGTCGCCCGAGCGCTAGGGTGCCATCAGGTCGCGGGCTTCCCGCTCCAAGCCGACCAGGCGCCGGACCCAGTTGTCCATCAATGCGAAGTCGGCGTCGTTGATTCCGAAGGCTCTCGCGACTTCCTTGAGCAGGCACTCCTCCTCGATCTCGAAGGCACCATCGACGTAGGACAAGCGCAGCAGGTTCAACACCGCGACCGTCCGCGCCCGGCGCGAGTCGAAGATCTCGCCGATGCCGTCGAGCTCCAGATAGTCCGAGACGACATCGGGTTTCAACGCCATCTCCCGCTTGAACTCGTCAAGCATGTCCTCCTCGTTCGGGTCGAGGATCCCGTCGGAGACCACAACGTTGTGGGCAAGCCCAAGCAGGGCTTCGCGCTGTTCGTCGCTAAGCGACTTGAGCCACATCTGTCATCCGGGAGTCGCGCTAGAACAGCAAGAGGTGGACTAGGCTCGCGATCATGATGACAACGGCGAGCCAGCCGGCTGCGAGAAAGAGCTGGACCACCACGCCCTGTTCGAAGAAGTCCTCGATGAGATGCCACATGCCTTTGGGAATTCCGCCCCTTGAACGAGCGGACCAGAATACCACACGCGCATTCCGCGAACGCTTTCTCCAGCACAACACGCGGGCGTACGGTCCGAATCGAGACAGCCTTGACATCGTGATCGGCCAACCCGCAGAATCCGCCGCGAAATGAACGCACCGCTTACCGAGACCAATCCGATGGGCTTAACTTTCAGCACCGCCAGCGGCGGCGCTTGGTATTGGTTTTTCGATCGGTAAGGCGTACTCCACACCGAGGGCGCCATTCGTCGCCCTTCGCAAAAACCCCGATCGGCGACATGGCCATCGGGGTTTTTGTTTGAGGGGACGACTAGTGGCAATCGAAACGGAGAACTTGAGGATCGAGGCGCAGCGAGCGTTGCCTACGCCCGAGGAGGTCAAGCGCCGACATCCGGCGAACGACGAACTCTGCCGGCAAGTCGAGCAGGCCAGGCGGCGAATCAAGGACATCCTGGAACGCCGCGACCACCGGCTGCTGGTTGTCGTGGGGCCCTGCTCGATACACGATCCCCGCGCGGCTGTCGACTACGCCGACAGGCTGGCGCGACTGGCGGCCGAGACGCGGGACACGCTCTACATCGTCATGCGGGCCTACTTCGAGAAACCCCGCACGACGACCGGGTGGAAAGGCCTCATCAACGATCCCTACCTCGATGACACCGGTCATGTCGAGGATGGAATCTGTCTTGCCCGCAAGATCCTCGTCGACATCGGGGCTCGCGGCCTGCCAATGGCAACCGAAGCGCTGGATCCGATGACACCTCAATACCTGCAGGACCTGATCGCCTGGTCCGCAATCGGCGCGCGCACGGCGGAATCACAGCCGCATCGGGAGATGGCATCCGGATTGTCATCGGTGGTCGGATTGAAGAATGCCACCGACGGCTCCGTCGCCGTGGCCATCAATGCGCTCAAGGCGGTCTCCAAGCCGCATCGGTTCCTCGGCATCGACGCGCTCGGACGCGTTGCGCTAATCCAGACCCGGGGCAATCCCAACGCCCACATCGTCCTGCGCGGCGGCGACTCGGGACCCAACTACGACGCCCGGGCGGTGGAACGGTGCGAATCAAACCTGTTGGCCGCGAGACTGCCGATCAACATCATGGTCGACTGCTCCCATGCCAACTCGAACAAGAACCACGAACGCCAAGGCGTGGTTGTCGACGCCGTCGCTAGCCAGATCGCAACCGGCAACCGGTCCATCGTGGGGATCATGCTCGAGAGCAACATCGAAGCAGGAAACCAACCCATCGGCCGGGACCTCGCCTACGGCGTGTCGATCACCGATGCCTGCGTTGGCTGGGGGGACACCGAGACCATGCTGCGCCAGTTGGCGAGCACGCTTCAGGCGCCGTTGGTCGACCGACTGGTGCCCGCGAAGGCCTCCTAACACGCTCGACTCACGACCGAGCAAAGGCACAGGACCGTGGGAGACGGGCCGTCCCGTTCGCCTGGCGACAACAATGTCCGGCGCGGGCGGGGACAAGCCCCGCCCCTACGGGTTCCGCCAAGCGACGGGGCAGTCCGTAGGGGACGGGCTTGTCCCGTCCCGCTAGACCCTGCGGGCAACCGCAATCGGTTTAGCGGTAGTAGGCGTTTTCCGTCATGGAATGGTCGGTGACATCCCGAATCTCGGTGAGTTCTGGAATCTGTTCCAACAACGACCGCTCGACGCTCTGCTTCAAGGTGATGTCAACCGCGGCACAGCCTTGGCAGCCGCCCCCGAACTGTAGAACCGCGGCGGTTTCGTCAACCACTTCGATCAGGGTGACTTGGCCACCGTGCGCGGCCAAACCGGGGTTGATCTCGTTGTAGAGGACGTAGTTGATGCGGTCTTCCAACGGCGAATTCTCGTCCACGTTGGGTACCCGCGCATTCGGTGCCTTGATGGTCAACTGGCCGCCCAACCGGTCCTCTTGGAAGTCCACCACGGCATCGGCGAGATAGGGTTCGCTGCGGGATTCGAACCACGCGGTAAAACCGTCGTAGTCCACTGGCGTGTCGTCGTCCTGCTGTTCACCGTCCCGGCAGTACGCGATGCAGGTCTCTGCGTTCGGGGTTCCGGGTTGGGCTACGAATATCCGGATTCCGCAGCCGGAATCCTGCTTGGCGAGCAAATCACGAAGATAGGCTTGGGCGGCTTCCGATATATCGACCATGGGTTATTCCCGACTAAAACGCTCGGGAATACTAAACCGGCGGGGGTCGCCGCGCAAATCGCGATTCGGGTGCAAACCGCGATCAGGGATAGCGGCCGGTACGGCTGGCGAATTGCCTGGCCAGCACCTGGCGTGCCACCTTCCGGGCCATGTCGCGAACGGCAGGTGCGTGTTCTGGGCGCAGGTGATGCGGACGAGTCCCCTGCGCCGAAAAATCGCCGTCCTTCCCCATGCCCGACACATCGATGCGTCGGTTACTCCGCAGTCGGCAGTGCATGAATCCCCGGAGGATCTCGGCGCCCCATTCGCTCGTCGAGTCGGCCTCTTGTCGAAGCAAGCGGGATTGGGTTCGCGGCGCAGGACAGATCCCGACAAGGTGAACGCGGACGCCGAATCCCTGGATCTCGGAAACTGCAATACGGAGGTCGTCGTCGCCGGAAAGCAAGACGCAATCCGCCATCGCCCGATTCCGGGCCAGGGAAACCAGATCGCTAGCGATCAGCGCATCGACGCCCTTCTGGCGTCCATCGGCATCGACACGGCCAAGCCGCAGCTTGACGTCGGCCTCCTCGGCCAACACGACCTGGGACCGGGTGGGACGATTCGCCGTGGCGTCGTACCAGTAGATCCTCAGCAACGGCATCCCCGATTTGCCTCGAGCGAAGCGCACCAGATGGGCGACGGCGGCTCGATGGTCGAGGCGAACGTCCGACCGGGCTAGCCTTCGACCCGACAACGCCCGAGCTCCCTCCGCGAACAGGTAGCCGGCGTCGACAAAGACGGCAACGCGATCCATCGTCAGATCCACTTCCCCAACGGGACCCTTCCCGGTGACGGTCGGCGTCCAGGTTCCAGTGCCCATCACCTCTTGGCAGCTCGCCGGATCAGCCCTGTACCCATCGAAGTGGCATGAGGTACCTTCACGCCGAATCTCGGCCACGTTCACGCCGCATTGCGGGTACGCGCCGTACGATTCGGTCTTGGATTCTGGCATGTCAGACGACCGAAACAAAGACTCCCCGTTAGCCTTGGCCCTCGCCGAGCGCCTGCTGGTCCTCGATGGCGCCACCGGCACCATCCAGCAAGCCTACAACCTAGCCGAAGCCGACTATCGGGGCGACCGTTTCCGCGGTCACAACCTGTCTCTCAAGGGTAACGGGGACGTGCTCTCGTTGACCCGCCCCGACATCGTGTCGGCAACGCACCGGGCGTACCTGGAAGCCGGCGCGGACATCGTCGAGACGAACACCTTCAGCGCCACCCGGATCGGCCAAGCAGACTACGGACTTGAAGACATCGTCTACGAGATCAACGTCGCGGCCGCGGAGATCGCACGCCGGGCCGCCGACGAATTCAGCCGGCCCGGGCGACCGCGGTGGGTCGCCGGGGTCATGGGACCGACCAATCGGTCCGCCAGCATCTCACCGGACGTGAACGACCCCGGGGCACGGAATATTCGGTTCCTCCAGCTCGTCGAAGCCTACGCCGAAGCCGCCCGGGGGCTCGTTGCCGGCGGTGTCGACCTCATCATGATAGAGACCGTGTTCGACACGTTGAACGCCAAGGCCGCCCTGTTCGCCCTGGAGGATGTCTTCGAGAAGGCCGGAAAGCGTCTGCCGGTCATGGTCTCCGGCACCATAACGGACGCCAGCGGTCGTACCCTGTCGGGCCAGACGCCCGAAGCGTTCTGGCACTCGATTCGCCACGCCGAGCCGTTGATCGTCGGCTTGAACTGCGCGCTCGGGTCCGAGGCCCTGCGCCCCCACGTCGAGGCACTGTCGAAGGTCGCGACGACGTTCGTCAGCGTGCATCCGAATGCCGGCCTCCCCAACGAGTTCGGCGACTACGACGAGACTCCCGAGGAGATGGCCGCGGTCATCGGCGACTTCATGGCCCGCGGCCTCGTCAACCTGGTCGGCGGATGCTGTGGCACGACCCCGGAACATATCCGTGCACTAAGCCAGCGTGCCCGCATCGCCAAGCCGCGAGCGACGCCGGTCTACCAGCCTCGCCTCGCACTCGCGGGGCTCGAACCCCTGGTCGTCGAAGAGGACTCGCTGTTCGTCAACGTCGGCGAGAGGACCAACATGACCGGTTCCGCCCGGTTCCGACGGCTGATCAAGGCCGGGAACTACGGCGATGCCTTGGACGTCGCGCGGCAACAGGTCGAAAGCGGCGCCCAGATCATCGACGTGAACATGGACGAGGGCATGACCGACGGTCCCGCCGCCATGCAGCGCTTTCTCGATCTCGCGATGGCGGAGCCCGACATCGCGAGGATCCCGATCATGATCGACTCCAGCGACTGGAACGTGATCGAAACCGGGCTTCGGTGCGTCCAGGGCAAGTCGGTAGTGAACTCCATCAGCTTGAAGGAAGGCGAAGGTCCCTTCCTCGCGCAGGCTCGCCTATGCCGCCGCTACGGTGCCGCCGCGATCGTCATGGCATTCGACGAATCGGGACAGGCCGATACGCTCGCCAGGCGCCAGGAAATCATGACGCGCGCCTATCGGTTGCTGGTCGAGGACGCCGGTTTTCCGCCGGAGGACATCATCTTCGACCCCAACATCTTCGCCATCGCCACCGGCATCG
>JAPPAV010000034.1 GCA_026705345.1 Gammaproteobacteria bacterium | reverse complement strand
GGCCTGGCCATCGCGGTCGAGGTCGTGGCGGTCCAGGGCGAGCTGTATGCGGCCGCGCCCGGATCGGCCGGTCTGCGGCGGATGCCGCCTCGCCGAGTGCGGCCGGCACGGGACCGCCGGCTGACCAGGACGGCAGCGCCGACATGTCAATCGGCGTGACCTGGCGTTTCATGGACGAGGATACATCCGACACGGGCCTGCCGAGCGTTGCCGTACGCGTCGGCATGATCAGAGCGGGCGACTACGATGTGGGCACGCCGACGGCCATCGGAGACGGCGGCGACGGGTTCGAGGCGTCTTTGCTCGTTGGCAAGGTGATGGGACCAATCGCGGTGTCCGCCGAGTTCGGGATCAAGTCGCTGAACAACGACATACCCCGGGCAACCACCCTGGCGGCGACGGCGTACTGGTTCACCCCCGTGCCGGGCTTGTCCGTGCGGGCCCAGTACTACTCCCAGGGGTCCGACGGGTCGCTCAACATCGGCACGCCGGAGGGTCCTCCTGCGCATCCGGACCGCTTTCCCGAGGTGGCCGAGGAAGTCGACCGGATATCCATCGGCGCCACCTACAGCTTCGGCGCGTTGAGCGTCGGCGTGGACCGGTTCGACACCCGCGACGGCCGCAACACCGGGGATTTTGATGCCTGGGCAGCGTCGGTCAGCTACAACTTCGACCTTTTCCAGCCCGAGTAGGGGTTTGTTGATCGCCATCAGAGAAGCTCCGAGAGATGTACCGCGGACTGACCGTGGGTGTCGCCATCCCGGCCTTGGACGAGGAAGCGTCCATCGGCTTCGTGGTCGGCGACCTCCGCGCCTTGCGCCACGACGATGACTCGCCGGTCGTCGACGACCTCGTCGTCTGCGACAACGGCTCTCGGGATTCCACCGGCGCCCGTGCAGCCGAGGCCGGCGCCCGAGTCGTGCGTGAGGCCCGCAAGGGCTACGGCAGCGCGTGCCTCGCTGCCATCGCTGAGCTCCGGCACACGGACGTCGTGTTGTTCACCGACGCCGATCACGCCTTCCACGCACCCCAGACTTCCCGATTGCTGGATGGCATCGCCGACGGCGCAGACCTCGTGATCGGCTCACGCGCCTTGGGGAGACTGGATCCTGGTGCGATGTCCGCCACGCAGGTGTTCGGCAACCGCCTGGCCACCGCGTTGATTCGCTGGCTTTGGGGACACCGGGTCACGGACCTGGGACCCTACCGGGCGATCCGCACCCAAACACTGTCCGATCTCGACATGCGCGATGCGACCTTCGGCTGGACGGTCGAGATGCAGGTCAAGGCCATTCAGCAAGGATTGCAGGTTGTTGAAGTGCCCGTGGACACCCGGGCTCGCATCGGCAAGTCGAAGATCAGCGGCACCGTGCGCGGCGTTCTCGGTGCCGGCTTCGGGATCCTTTCGATGATCGCCAAGCTACGCTGGCAGCAACGAAACCACGCCCCTCAGCTATACGGGAGGAGGGTATGACGACAATACATGCAGTCCGGCTGGTGGCGACCTTGGCGGTCGTCGCCGGTGCAATGGCCCACACCGCAGCCCCGCCGGAACTGATTCCGATGTGGAACGCCAGCGACGAGTCCAATACGGCGACCATCGACCACGGGCCTTGGCAGGAGCTCTTGGACGTCCATTTGCTGGAGCATCCGTCCGGGGTCAACCGCTTCGACTACGCGGGCCTGAAGGCCAATGCGGAACACCGCCAGAAGCTCGCTTCCTATCTACTCGGCCTGACCGGGCTCGACCCCCGGACCTATTCCCGCAACGAACAGATGGCCTACTGGATCAACCTCTACAACGGATTGACGGTGCACGTGATTGTCGGTCGGTACCCGGTGGACTCGATCCGCGACATCAAGAGTGGCCTCCTCACGCCGGGTCCTTGGGAGATGGAATTGATCACCATCCAGGGTGAGAAACTCACGCTCGACAACATCGAGCACGGCATTCTGCGCCCGATCTGGAGGGATCCCCGCATCCACTACGCGGTGAACTGCGCAAGCATCGGCTGCCCGAACCTCGCGCCGGATGCCTTCCGGTCCGACAACCTCGAACGGCTTCTGGAGAACGGTGCCCGGGAGTACGTCAACCATCCGCGGGGGATGAGCGTGGACGACGGCGATTTGGTCATATCGAGCATCTACGACTGGTTCAAGGTGGATTTCGGCGATACCAACGCCGGCGTCTTCGCCCATCTGCGCCAGTACGCGACGCCTGAGAACGCCAAGATGCTGGAAGGCCACGACGACTTCGATGACGACTACGACTGGGCGCTGAACGCGCCGGACGAGCAATCGCCGTGAAGCGCAACCAGATCATCCTGCTCGGCGCCATCGTCGTCCTGGTGGCCCTGTTCTTCGTCTTCGACTTGGGCCGCTACCTCAACCTCGAGTACTTCCAGGAGCAACGATCCGCGGTCGTCGGCTTCTACGAGGAAAACACGCTGCTCGTCATCGTGGCGTTCATGGCGATCTACATCGCGATGGCCGCCTTGTCGCTTCCCGGCGCCGCGATCATGACCCTTGCCGCCGGTGCGGTCTTCGGCCTGGCGGTCGGCCTCGTGCTGGTGTCGTTCGCCAGCACGATCGGCGCAACGCTCGCGTGCCTGCTCGCCCGCTACCTGTTTCGGGATGCGGTGCAGAACCGCTTCGGGAAGTACCTCGGAAGGATCAACGAGGGCGTGGAGAAAGATGGGGCGTTCTACCTTTTCGCCTTGCGACTCGTTCCCGCCATCCCCTTCTTCGTCATTAACCTCGTCATGGCCTTGACGCCAATACGGCTCTGGACGTTCTACTGGGTGAGCCAAATCGGCATGCTTGCCGGAACCGCCGTCTACGTGAACGCCGGCAAGGAGATCGGCCAGTTGGCATCCCTCTCGGGGATACTGTCGCCCACGCTGGTGATTTCGTTCGTCCTGCTCGGTGTTTTCCCGTTCATCGCCAAGAAAGCGCTCAATCTGCTCTCCAAGCGGTTCGGAAAGGGCGAACCGGGCTAGTGCGCCTCGGGAGTACCCGAGACGTCAAGGAGCAGATTCAGACGCCTGTCCGTCTGGAGTCTGGACGGTCTTTGCCGTTCGCGGCCGGCGGCAGTCAAGTGGCGTTGAGGCGACGCAGGCCCTAAGCTACGACGAGCGCGAAACGCAAGCCGCGAGCCACACGAGAATGAGAATCACGCCAGTCGACAACAAGGTGTTCGGCGCGACCGTTACCGAGGTCGCGCTCGGCGACCTGGGGGACGCCGAGTTCGCCGTCATCAAAGCCGCTTTCCTGGACTTCGGGTTTCTCTCCTTCCCCGGTCAATTCCTCTCCGATGAAGAGAACGTCTCCTTCGGCAAGCGCTTCGGCGAGCTCGAGTTCGGCGCCAACCCGATGTCCAACCAGGAGAAGCTAGGCGACGGACGCTTCGGCAGGATCTTCGGCATCGATACCCAGCGCATGCGCACCAACGTCGGCAACGAGGCCTGGCACACCGACTCGACCTACAAGCCGATCAGCAGCAAGTGCGGCATGCTATCCGCGGTCGCGGTTCCCAAGACGGGTGGCGAGACGGAGCTTGCCGACCTGCGCGCCGGCTACGCGGCCCTCGACCAAGCAACCAGGGATCGCATCGAGGACTTCTGCGCCTACCACTCGACCCAGTACTCCCAGGCCAACGACGTCGGCGACTTCCCGCCCCAGAACTCCGACGGCATCTACCACGGCGAGGCCTATCTGCGGCCCTTGGTCAAAGTGCATCCGGAAACGGGCGTCAAGAACCTGTTCGTCGGCCGCCACGCGTTCGGCATTCCCGGGCTCGAACGCTGCGAGAGCAAACGCCTGATCAAGTCGCTCCTGGACTTCACCGTTTCCGACCCGTCCCGCGTCTACACCCACCGCTGGCGACCCGGCGACACCCTGTTTTGGGATAACCGCGCCATCCTGCACCGGGCCCAAGCCTACGACTACGCCGAGCCCAGGGTGCTGATCGGCACCCGCGTCGCCGGCGAGCCCGAAAGCGAACTCGCGTACTACCCGTCGGACCCGGAGGCCGAAGCCGGTCGCCGAGCCCTCAAGGCGGAGCTGGACTTGCTACGTAGGGAAACTTCGGACCGACGATACGGGGGCACCACCGCTACACCCGTTGTATAACTTGGTCGCCTTGTCGGGATGAACGACAGCCGGATGTTCAGGAAGTGTTCAGGAAACTCAACCCGGCACCGGCTAGACTCAGACGGTAGGTGTATCGCCAGCGGGCGGCGCCATCGCGATGGGTGAGGAGTCAGCCATGTCATTCCCTACACGTGCACTTGGAGTGTTCGCAATCGCCGCCGCCCTTGTGGTCTGTCGCAGCGGATTCGGCGAAACCGCAAGCGAAGCATCGGCGACCGAGCCAGTTCCAACGGCGGACTCGGAGACCCTCTCGGAGCCGGGCTACGCGCCTCCGCAATGGAAGGACAGGCAGTCGCCGAGGTATCCCCGACGGCAGTGGAGACAGGCCAGGGACGGTTGGGTGCAGCTGAACTTCAGGGTCGATCGGGCTGGCAAGGCGTATGAAATCGCCGTCGTAGCGTCCAAGGGAGACACCGCGTTCCAACGGGCCGCGATCAACGCTCTCCGTCGATCGACCTTCGAGCCCGGCGCCGGGGGCGCGTCACGCTATACCACTGAATACGATTTCGAAACTGGGCGCCTGCACAACGTCTCGTCCGTCCAGCCCCGGCAAGCCGGACAGGTGCGTCTGAGACCGGTACCTCGCACGAGGTACGACCTGCCACAGGAACACCGCTCGATACCGCACTAGGTGGCGGCACTTGCAGGCGTCGATCAGATGTGCCGAACCGTGTCGACCTCGTACTCCCGGTTGCCTTGAGGCGTTTCCACAACCAGCGTGTCGCCTTCGGCCTTGCCAATCATGGCCCGGGCCAAGGGCGACATGATCGAGATCTTGTTTTCCTTTAGGTCCGCCTCGTCCTCGCCGACGATCTTGTAGCGGACTTCGCCGTCCGACTCCAAGTCGACCAGCGTGACCGTCGCGCCGAATACGACGTTCCCCGTTGCCGGAATCTTGGCGATGTCGATGATCTGGGCATCGCCGAGCCGCGCCTCAATAAGTCGGATGCGCGCCTCGGCGAGGCCCTGCTGATCCTTCGCGGCGTGATACTCCGCGTTTTCGCGCAGATCGCCGTGTTCCCGCGCTTCGCCGATGGCCTTGACGATCCGAGGCCGCACGACCTTCTTCAAGTGCGCAAGCTCTTTGCGCAGCTTCTCGGCACCTTCGACGGTCATGGGCGTCGGCATAGTCAGACTTCCGCTAACGACTCTTGGGAGACCAGAGGCACGCGAGAGACGCCTTCTAACGGACGACGCAAACGACATCCAACTGGCCGGCCAAACGTGGTGTAGCACACTTTGGGACGAAGCGCACTTGTCCTCGGCGCGTGGTCGCGTCGGATCGTAGCGCCCCATAGCCGGGTCGGCGCTTCGCTTCGCTGTGCGCCGACTCCGCCTCCGGCCCAGCCACGCCGACCTCCCATGAAACCAACGCCACGGTCGCAAGCTCCCTTTGGCGTTGGTTCCATGCGAGGGGCGACCCTTGTGGTCGCCCGCCGTGATTAGGCGATGGCAAGCGGGACGGGACAACGCCGCCAGACTGCTCGAACCCGCCCGCAGGGCCCGTCCCCTACGCTTCGACTGAAGGATCCTCGGCGGTGCCGGTCGGATCCTCCTGCTCCGCAACGGCCACCGCTTCGCGCAGGCGGGTGATGAGCTCGTCGGACAAAGCGTTGCCCTTTGCGAGAATCTTGCCTTGGCCGTCGATCAGCACGTACGCGGGAATGGCGTTGACCTGCCAGATCTTGGCCATTTCGCTGCCGACCCCGATATGCCATTGCGCCCAGGGCATCGGTTCATCTTCTTGGAAGTCGAGGACCGACTCCAATTCCGCGTCGATGCTGATGCTGAGAATCTCGAACCGCTCGGTCGGAAGCTCCGTAGCGAGATCGCGCAGCTTGGGTAGCCCGGCGATGCAGGGGCCGCACCAGGTCGCCCAGAAGTCGACGAGAACAACCTGCCCGCCGAAGTCGGCGATTCCCTGTTCGATACCGTCGAGCCCCATTCCCGCGAAGTCGGAAACGGTGCCGCCCACCGTGGCGTAGCGGATCGTGGCCAGGATGTCCCGTTCGACATCGGCCAGGGTCTGGGTGGTGGGATTGCCCTCGGCATCGCGTCCCCTGGCGACGAACTCCTCGCCTTCCACGCCGCTGCTCAAGCCGCTGGCGAGGTCCAGCGCACGTTCGCGGAAGGCGTCCCGCTCATCGTCCGTTGCCGTGTTGATGGACCGGGCAACACGGGACGCGGCGTAGTACCGGGCGGTGGCGCGCACCAACGGATCGTTACCCTCGGCCGCTCGGCTGGTCAGAATCTCGTCGATTGCCTCCGAGTCACCGCGCGACCGGCCTAGGTGCATGAGCATGCGCGGCCAGTCGTCGTAGTCCGGTGCGTGTGATGAAAGCGTACGAAAACCCGCGAGGACGTTCTCCGTGCTGCCGCCACGAATCCCCGCGCCACGCTCGACAAGAAACTCGGCGGCGTCGACCGTCCGCTCGTGGTTGCCGCCGAGGTCGACGATGGCCCTGGCGGCTGCGAGCGCTTTTGTCCCCGAGGGATCCTCGGCGAACAGGCGGGCCAGGAACCCCTCTTTCGGGTTCGTGAAATCGTCGACAAAAGACCAGTCGGGCCCGACACGCTCCGCCAGCGCCAGCGTGCCGAATTCGATATCGGCATCGGCAGTCGGCGACAGGCCCGGCGTATGCTCCATCAGGAACTCCGCCGCCTCGACGGTGCGCTTGCCGTCCGACTCGATGATCGCCCGGGCCGCGCCCACCGCGAGGACGATGTCGGGGTGTTCGCCCCGCTCTTCCTTGCGCCGCCGCGCCTTCTCGTCGCTGCCGATGTCGGCCGTTGCGATCTCCCGGTCCAAGGCATGCCAAGCCGTGTCGAGTTCGATGTATGCCTCGACGAGACGCCAGTCCGGTTCGGCGGCGACGACCGAGGTTCCGGCAAGGGCAACGAGAGCGGCAGGCAACAGCCGATTCCAACTGACGAATTCGCGGGTGCACCGGCGTGAACGGATCATGGCTTTCTCCTTGTGGCAGGCCTTCCCCGGTGAGGCGGTCGTCGAGAATAGCAGGGTTCGCCCGGGCTTACGGTCCCCCGAGTTCCCGAATCAACTCGATAACGGGGGAAGGGTAGATCCCCAGCAGCACGATCAGAACACCCAGCAGGACCACGGTGGCTAGGCCCTCCCAAGGTGCGCGGCGTGCTTCGAGGGGACGGTCGTCTTCCGGTCGTTTCGTCATGGCGAAGACGATGCGCAGGTAGTAGTAGATGCCGATGGCACTGCCCACGATGAGCGCCCAGACGAGGCCCCAGGCGGCGTTGCCGACACCGGCGGCCACCAGGTAGAACTTGGCGAAGAACCCCACGGTGAGCGGTATCCCGGCGAGCGCCAGCGCAGCCGCCGCCAGCACGGCGGCGATGGCGGGGCGACGCCATAGGAGCCCGTCGTATCCGGAGATCTGGTCGGCGTCGTCGGTCTCGTTCGAAAGCACCGTCACCACGCCGAATGCGGCCAGCGTCATCAGGAAGTAGCCGGCGACGTAGAAGAGTCCGGACTCCACCCCCAAGGCCCGGCCGGCCGCCGTGCCCGCGACGACCAACGCGATCATCAGGTAGCCGAGGTGGGCGATCGACGAATACGCCAACAGGCGTTTCAGGTTGGTTTGGAGCAGGGCGAGGATGTTGCCAACGACCATCGACAGCACGGCGATGACCGCGATCACGATACCCACGGCGGGCGATGAGAGCAGGTCTGCGTCTATGGCATAGCGTAGTAGCACAGCGAACACCGCGCCCTTGGAAACCGTCGCGACGAAACCGGTGACGGGTGCGGGAGCCCCCTGGTAGACGTCCGGCGTCCACATGTGGAACGGCACGAGGGATAGCTTGAAGAAGACGCCCACCAGCAGCATGGCCTGGCCAAGCACGAGGACATTGCGCTCGCCGGCGGCGATGTCTCCGGCGGCTTCGAAGTTGAGCGACCCGGAGGTGGCGTAGATGAGCGCCATGCCGAACAGCATCGTGCTCGACGCGGCGCCGGAAAGGATCAGGTACTTGGCCGCCGCTTCCAGGGGCGGGTGGCCCTCTTCGGGGTAGGCGATCATCGCGTAGAGCGAAATGGACAGCACTTCGAGTCCCATCAGGAAGGTCGCGAAATGCGACGCGCCGGCCGTCACGGCGGCCCCGAGGGTGGCCGTGGTGAGCAGCAGGTAGAACTCCTGGCGATGGGTGGCGCGGCTGCCGAGGTAGCGCGCCGACAGCACCGCCGTCGCGATCGCCGCGAGCGAGAACAGGACGAAGAAGAACAGCGCGTAGCCGTCGATTTCGAGTACGTCGTCGACGATCTGGGTGCCGCCTCCCAGGGCCGTCGGTACGAATGCCAACGGGATCGCCAGCGTGGCGATGGCGCCCCAGAACGCGAGGCGGTGCGAGCGCAACGCGGCGACGGCGAGCAGCAACAGCGCAATCCCGCCAGCTAGCGCGAGATACGGCGCCAGTGCCCAGACCTCGGCCGCGCTCAGTGTCCAAACTTCGGCCGCACTCATGGCAGGACACCCAAGGTCTGGATCGTCGCGTTCGACAACTCGAGCACGTGCTGGGGATAGATGCCCACCCAGACGAGGCCCGCCATCATCGCCGCCATGACGCTCATCTCGCGCAGCCCGAAGTCGCGCATGGAGGCGATGTCGGGGTTCGGCGTTCCCTGGAACGAGCGCTGCATTAGGTAGAGGCCGTAGACCGCGGCGACGACGATGCCGGCCGTGGCGACCACGGCCATCAACCAGTTCTCCTGGAACGCGCCCAACAGCGCCAGGAACTCACCGACGAAGTTGCCGAGTCCGGGCATGCCGACGGAGGCGATCACGAAGAACAGGGTCATGGTTCCCATGCGGGGCGCGTGGGTCCACAGACCGCCCATCTCGGACATCTCCCGAGTGTGCAGACGCTGCTGGATGGCGCCCGCCATCATAAAGAGCGCCGCCGTGGAGAAGCCGTGGGCGACCATGGTGACGATGGCGCCCTGCATGCCGAGTTCGTTGAACGCGTACACGCCGAGCAGGATGAAGCCCATGTGGGCGATGGAACTGTAGGCCACCAGGCGTTTGAAGTCCGACTGGCTGAATGCCATGGCGCCGCCGTAGAGGATGCTGACGGTGCCGAGCAGCATCGCCCACAACGCGAAATCCGCCGACGCCTCGGGGAAGAGCGGCACGGCGAAACGGATGATCCCGTAGGCGCCGGTCTTCAACAGGATGCCCGCGAGGATGACGCTGCCGGCCGTCGGTGCCTGGGTGTGCGCATCCGGCAGCCAGGTGTGCACGGGTACCGACGGCAACTTGGTGGCGAACGCGACGAAGAAGCCGAGCATCAGCCAGGTCGCGATACGGGGGTCGATCTCGGTCCCGAGCAGCGCCTTGTAGCTGAACGTGATCTCGCCCGTGGCGCCGTGGTGGACATACACCAGGGCCAGGATCGCGAACAGCATGAGAAGGCCGCTGATCTGGGTGAACAGGAAGAACTTCATGGAGGCGTAGGCCTTCTCCTCGTGCCCCCAGATGGCGATCAGGAGGTACATGGGAATCAACATGACCTCCCAGAAGAAGAAGAACAGCAACAGGTCCATGGCGGTGAATACGCCGACGACGCCGGCCATCACCCACAGGATGTTGAACTGAAAGAAGCCGTGCCCGGACTCGATCTCGTCCCAGGACGAGACCACGGCGACGATGCCGAGGAACATGGTGAGGGCCACCATCAGAAGGCTCAGGCCGTCCATCTCCAAGGCGAGGTGAATGCCGAACCGCGCGATCCACGGCCAGTCCATGGCGGCGTAGAGACCGCCCGCGTCCGCGCCGTCGAGCCAGAGGGCTGCGGACCAGATGAGGCCCGCGCCGAACGCCACGATGCTGACGAGGCGGGGTGCATCCTTGCTCAACCGTTCGGATGCCCAGGCTACGACGCCGGCGGCGAGCAGGGCGAGGATGACGACGAAGAGGATCATCTAATCGCACGCCACAGTGCCCACGCCACGACGCCGACCGCGAGTAGGGCGAGGATGACGACCAGGAGGCTCACTTAGACACTCGCCACGATTAGGACGACCACGATCAGTCCGATGGCCATATTGGCGGCGTACCACCGCAGCCGACCCGTCTGGGTCAGGGCGCCGATGTGGTGGAGACCGCGGGTCACGGCCGCGGTGATGCGGAACAGTAAGTCGACCACGTCTCCCTTGTTCACCCGCGCGACCCAGAGGAATGGTTTGACGAAGGCCCGGTCGTAGACCCAGTCGAAGGCCCAGCCGCTTTGCCAGAACCGCCGTAGGGCGCCGCCCAAAGAAGACTCGACCAGGGAGTTGACGTTCATCCGGCCACTGAAGACGAAATAGCCGAGGAGTATCCCCAAGAGAGGCAGCACGACCGTCACGAGCGCCGCTGGGTGGGTGTGCGGGATGTGGTCGATGGCGCCGAGGAGATCGTCAAGTACGCTGAACGTCAGCCATCCGCCGCCGATCGAGAGCATGGCCAACACGACGAGCGGCCCCCACATGTTGATTCGGGACGCATCGTGGGACTCGGTCTTGGTCTCGCCGAGGAATGCCACCACCATCATGCGCGTGGTGTAGAGAGCCGTCATCAAGGCCGCCAGCACGCCACCTGCCCAGAACCATGGGCCGGTGTCGTGTTCCCAGGCGGTGAGCAGGATGGCGTCCTTGCTGTAGAAGCCGGAAGTCAGCGGCACGGCCACGAGAGCTATGGAGCCGATCAGCATACTGGCGAACGGCACAGGCAGTTTCCGCCACAGCCCGCCCATCTTGGTGATGTCCTGCTCGTGGTGCAGCGCCAGGATCACCGAACCGGACGCAAGGAACAGCAGGGCCTTGAAGAAGGCATGGGTCATCAGGTGGAAAATCCCCGCGGACCACGCGCCAACGCCCAGCGCCATGAACATGTAGCCGATCTGGCTCATCGTGGAGTAGGCGAGGATGCGCTTGATGTCGGTCTGCGTCAGCGCCGTGAATGAAGAGATGAAGAGCGTCACCAGGCCGACTATGGCGACGGCCAGCTGCGCGATCGGCGCCAGGTCGTAGATGCCCTTCATCCGGGCGATCAGGTAGACGCCCGCCGTCACCATGGTGGCCGCGTGGATTAGCGCGGAAACCGGCGTCGGGCCCGCCATGGCGTCCGGGAGCCACGTCTGCAACGGCACTTGCGCCGACTTGCCGACGGCGCCGCCGAGCAGGAGCAGGCCGATGGCTGTGGCCATTCCCGCGTCCAACCCGCCTGCGTCGCCAAGCGCGGTCTGGATGTCGAGCGACCCAAGTTCCCTGAACAACAGGAACAAGCCGATGGCCATCAGCGTGTCGCCCACCCGGGTCACGACGAAGGCTTTCCGCGCCGCGTAGCCGTTCTCGGGGTCGCGATGGTAGAACCCGATCAGCAGGTAGCTGCAGAGCCCCACGCCTTCCCAGCCGAGGAACAGCACAAGCAGGTTGTCGCCCAGTACCAGCATCAGCATCGCGAACACGAACAGGTTCATGTAGGCGAAGAAGCGGCTCAAGCCCTCGGGTTCCTCGTGGTCCTTCCACATGTAGCCGGTGGCGTAGAGGTGAATCAGGAAACCGACACCGGTGATGACGCCGGTCATCACCAGGGACAGGGGGTCGAGGTAGAGCGTGATCGACGGCGTGAAGGTGCCGACGGCCATCCAGGTCCAGAGCACCTGGGCGTAGGACGCCTCGCCGCTCTCTACGAACTCCATGCCGGCGCCTAGGGCGACGAGCGCCGCCAGGCCGACGGAGCCCGCGCCGATGACGGCGACGATCTTGTCGGGCAGCCTGCCCTCGGTGACGAACAGCGCGAAGAAGCCGGCGAGCGGCAGCGCGGGAACGAGCCAGAGGTATTCCAGCACGGCGATCAGCCGTTCAGTTCACTGGCGGCGTCGACATCCAAGGTGTCGAAACGCCGCGAGATTTGCAGGACGAGACCCAGTGCCACCGCCACTTCGGCGGCGGCCAGGGCCAGAATCAGCATGAACATGATCTGCCCGTCGGGCGCACCCCACTTGGCGCCCGCCGCGATGAAGGCCAGCCCCGCCGAGTTCATCATCACTTCCAGCGACATCAGCAGGAAGATGATGTTGCGGCGCACGAGCACGCCCAAGAGGCCGAGCAGGAACAGCCCGGCGGCCACCATGAGGACCTGTTCGACGGGGACTTCGATGGCCATCGTCAGGGTTCCCGACGCTGTTCGAGGTACCGGCGGCCGAGGTGGTAGGCACCGATCAGGGCGGCAAGCAGGAGGAATCCGGCCAACTCGACGGCCAGCAGATAGGGGCGGAACAGTTCGTTGCCCACGGCCTTGGGACCGACCATGTCGCCCTTCGTGTTGCCGGGATCGGGCAAACCCGAAAGCAGGAAGACCATCGTGACGAGCAGGATCGAGACGAGGATCGCCGGACCGACCCACATGCCCGGCCGCAGCCAGCGGCTCTCGCGCATCACCGAGGTGTTGCCGAGGTTCAACATCATCACCACGAACAGGAACAGCACGACGATGGCGCCGGCGTAGATGACGACTTCGAGCGCCGCTGCGAAAGGCGCGCCCAGAACGAAGAAAATCACCGCCACCGACAGCAACGAGACAACAAGGTAGATCAGCGCGTGGGCGGCGTTCCTGCGCGTGATCACGAGGAACGTGGAGACGAGCGCGACCGCCGCCGGAATCCAGAACAGGGCTAGATCCATCGTCAAGGCAAGAGGCTCCGAACGTCGGTGGGCTTCGCTTCGCGCTGCGCCTCGCCCTTGTCCTTGCCGTGGATGGTCTTGCCCGCGACTTGCCAGAAACTGTAGTCGGGGTACTTGCCGACGCCGTCGATGAGCAGGTGCTCCTTCTCGTAGACGAGGCTTGTGCGGTCGAACTCGCACAGTTCGAAATCGGGGGTCAGCTGGATGGCGTAGGTGGGACACGCCTCCTCGCACATCCCGCACATGATGCAGCGCGAGAAGTTGATGCGGAAGAACTCCGGGTACCAGCGCCCGTCCTCGTCGCGTTCTGTCTTCTGCAGCGCGATGCAGTCGACGGGGCAGGCCACGGCGCAGAGGTTGCAGGCGACGCAGCGCTCCTCGCCGTCCGGATCCCGGGTCAGGACGATCCGGCCCCGGTAGCGGGGCGCCTGGTAGGGCATCTCCTCCGGGTACTGCACCGTCTCGTTGCGCATGAAGGTGTGCTTGAAGACGGTCCAAAGCGTCCTGAGTTGGCTGAGCATCGCTAGAACTCCCAGAGCACGAAGAAGCCGGTGACCAGCAGGTTCACCAGGGTGAGCGGCAGAAGGATCTTCCAGCCGAGGCTCATCAACTGGTCGTAGCGGGGCCGGGGAATCGCCGCACGCAGGAGCACGAAGATGTGGATGAACACCAGTACCTTGGCGCCGAACCAGACGATGGGCGGCAGGAAGTCGAGGAAGTCCGGCACCAGCCAGCCGCCGAAGAAGAGCAGCACGAGCAGGCAGGAGGTGACGATCACCGCCACGTACTCGCCGCACATCAACAGCACGAACTTCATTCCGGAGTACTCGGTGTGGAAACCGGCGGTCAGCTCGTGCTCGGCCTCCGGCAGGTCGAAGGGCAGGCGGTGGGACTCCGCAAGGCCGGCGATGAAGAAGATCCCGAAACCCAGGAACTGCGGGACGATGAACCACAGGTCGCGCTGCGCCTCGACGATGTCCACTAGGCTGAACGACCCGGCGTGGATCACCACGCCCATGATCGAGAGCCCCATGAACACCTCGTAGGTGACCATCTGCGCGGCCGCCCGCAGGCTGCCCAACAGGGCGTACTTGTTGTTGCTGGCAAAGCCGCCGAGCAGGACGCCGTAGACGGCCAGCGATGACATGGCGAGGAACCACAAGAGCGCGATGTTCAGGTCCGCGACGTAGACCTCCGGTGCGAAGGGAATAACCGCCAGCACTAGCAGCATCGAACCCGCGACGATCAACGGCGCGAGGATGAACAGCACCCGGTCGCCGAACGGCGGCAGCCAGTCGTCCTTGGTAATGAACTTGATGCCGTCCGCGACGCCCTGCAGCACGCCGAACCACCCCACCCGGTTCGGACCCTGCCGGTCCTGCCACCAGCCGAGCAGACGGCGTTCCCACCACTGCAGGAACATCACGGCGAGCAGCGTGCCCACCGCGAGCGGCAGGATCAGCACGTAGGCCCAGTTGATCTCGAAACCGAAAATGGTTCGTCCTTAAACGTCAGCCTTTGGCGATGAGATTCGGATCGCCGCCAGGCCGGCGTACGAAATCGGGGTCCGCGACAAGGTTCACGTGCGTTTCCGCGACTACGCCGGTACCGGGCAGCCCACGAGCCAGGCCCGCGACACCCGGCGCGACGCTGGAATCCAAGCGCGCTTCGTAGCTAACGCCAAGTTCGGCGATGGCCACGCCGTTCCCGTCGGATACACCGAGCCGCCGGGCATCCTCGGGATTGAGTAGAACGTAGGGCGCGGGGGTTCGTTCCAGGATCGGTGCGGATGCCGCGGACAGCTCGTCGGCGCCGAACACGTAGCTCACACGTGCGGCGACGAAGGTGCCGTTCGAAATGTCGACATGCGTCGACGGCGGCACGTCCTCGTATCGCTCGGTGCGAGTCTCGCCGTTGGCGCCGATCAACCGGGCGCCCGGATCGCCGCCTGCGAGTGCACCGGCCACTTCCTGCTGGAACTTGAAGACCGACTGGTTCGAGTTCCAACCCGGCGACCAGACGTAAGGCAGGACGGCACCGGGCTGCTCGCCGGTGTTCAGCCCCTCCATGGAATAGGAGAACGGGGTCTCATGATCCACGGTGGTCTTGGGTTCGTGCACGGAAACGTCGGCGCGCATCGCCGTGCGCCCGCTGTAGCGGTGGGGCTGGCGCGGGATCTTGCTGTCGGCGGCGACGCGGAACCCTGCACCCGGGGCCACCTCGGCGAGTCCCGCAAGCTCGTCGCCGGCGGCAGCGCAGGCCATCGTGAGCGCGTCCATGTCGGCCCAGTCGAGATCGTCGCGGCCCATGGCGCTCGCGATTGCCGAGATCCAGCGCCACGACGGCGCGACCTCGTCGGCGGGCTCGAAGACCTGGTAGAAGCGCTGGGCGCGGGTTTCGTAGTTGACGAAGGTGCCGGTCTGCTCGGCGTAGGTGGACGCCGGAAGCACCACGGCGGCGGACTCGGCCGTTGGCGTCTCCAGGTAGTCGAGCACGATGGCGCGACCGAGGTCCAAGCCCTCGGCCGGAACCCGCCGGTGCAGGTCGTTCTCCACGATTACCGGCACGGCACCGTCGGCAATCCGCTCCAGTGCACCCTCGAGCGACAGCGTCCCACCGAGGAGCGCGACGCCGTAGCTGTTCGACTCCGATGCCGTCAGTGCCAGCATGGCGGCCTTGCTGCTCGCCCCCAGCGCCCGGGCGATATTCGTCGCTGCCTGCACCAAGGCCGGTTCGCGGGCCTCGCCGCCGGCGATGACGAGAGGACGTTCGGCACCGGATAGCGCGGCGGCAACAGACGTCACGAAGGCGTCCAAAGACCCCGGCGGGGAGTCGGAGTCGATGGCGTGGGCGATACCGAATCCGACGCGTGCGAGATCGACGGCGTCGCCGTGCCGGGTCGCCGCCGCCAGGTCGTCGATTCGCGTGGATGCCACCGATGCGATGAACAGCGGGCTCTTGGCATGCTGGGCGTGGCCCCGTACGCCGGCGTCCTGCCAATCCGGGATTTCCGCCTCCTTGGCCATTTCCAGGGCAACCCCGTGTGCCGCCTGGCGCACGGCGAGGGCCATGCGTGCTGCGGTGTTCGAGATGTCCTCGCCGAGGATCAACACGGCGTCGGCGTTTTCGATGTCGGTGAGCGAAGGAATCTTGAACCCGCCGCCCCGGTAGGCGTCGAGCATGGCGGCCTGGGTTGCCGCCTCGTCGTCGGCCATGCCGATGCAGAAGTTGTCGGCTCCGACCAGTTCCCTGAGCGCGAAGTTCGCCCCCATCGACGCCCGCGGTGAGCCGATGCCGACGACGTCGGCGTGTGTAAGCCGTTCGGCAACCGCCGTCACCGCGGCGTCGCGCCCCGGGGCTTCGAACACACCGTCTTCGGCCCGTATGCCGGCGTGGCGGATACGCTTGTCGTGGTTGACGAAATGCGAGCCGTAGCGACCGCGGTCGCACAGGAAGTAGCCATTGACCTCGCCGTGGTAGCGGTTGTGGACGCGTTTCAGGACGCCGTAGCGCTCGGCCGGGAAGGTGTTGCAGCCCACCGAGCAATGCGGGCAGATCGAGGGCGCCGACTGCAGGTCCCATTTGCGCGTGTAGACCTTGGAGAAGGGTTTGTCGGTGAACACGCCGGTGGGGCAGACCTCCACCAGGTTGCCTGCGAACTCGCTCTGGAGCACGCCGTCCTCGGCACGGCCGAAGAACATGCGCGACTTGGAGCCGAAGGCATCGAGATCGGTGCCGCCGGCGTAGTCCCGGTAGTAGCGCACGCAGCGGTAACAGGTGATGCAGCGGTTCATCTCGTGGCCGACGAAAGGCCCGAGGTACTGGTTCTGCCAAGTGCGCTTCATGCCCGCGTAGCGACGCATGGAGTGACCGGTCATCACCGTCATGTCCTGGAGGTGGCACTCGCCGCCTTCCTCGCACACCGGGCAGTCGTGGGGATGGTTCTCCATCAGCCATTCGATGACTTGGCGGCGGAAGTCCGCCGCGAACGCCGCAGGGCGCGACGCCTCGCCGTCCGGGGCGCCGATCCCGATCCGCAAGCCATCCTCGACGGTCATCATGCAGGCCATCTGCAGCCGGCCCCGGGTGTCCGCCTCGTCCCGGTACTGGAGCACGGCGCACAAGCGGCAGGACCCGACCGAGCCCATCGCCGGGTGCCAGCAGAAATAGGGGAGATCGAGTTGCTCGGACAGGCAGGCGTGGAGGAGGTTCTGACCGTCGGGTAGGTCGTAGTCCCTGCCGTCTATGTTGACGCGGGCCACGACGCTATTGCCCCACGGCGGCCGCCATGAACGTCACGACATGGGTGGCGCGGGTTTGGCTCGCGCACACGAACGCACGGTGGTCGAGCTTGCAGAAACGGGATGTCCGGGGCGGCGCGCACCACTCCGATTCAGGCACCAGCCCCTCCTCAAGATTCCGGCTAACCGCAGCCTCGTACCTTGCCCGTCCTCCAGGGCGAAAAGGCTTCAAGGAGGCGGAGCGCGAAAACCGCGCCACAATACAGACCGAGGGCGTGTTGAGCAAGCACCGGGACGGCCTTAGGGTCGTGGAATCCGACCCTCCAGCACCTCCCGAAACACCGGCGCGTCGACGTTGCCGCCGGACAGGACGACGCCGGTGCGCTTGCCCGCAACCGCGTCCCGTTCGTGCATCAATCCCGCGAGAGCAGCCGCCCCTGCGCCTTCCGCGACATTGTGGGTCTCGCTATATAGGATTCGCATGGCCTCGGCGATCGACGCTTCGTCGACTTCGACTACGCGCGCGGCGCCGCGGCGGACGATTTCGAGCGCTTCCTCCATCGGCATGCGGCATGCCATGCCGTCGGCGAAGGTGTCGGCCGCGTTGGACTCGATGACCCGTCCCGCCGCGACACTCCGCGCCATCGCGGGCGCCTGCGCCGCCACTACGCCGACGATGTCGGTTTTCAATCCGAGCAGATCCCGGGTTCCGATCAGCCCGCAGATTCCGGACCCCATGCCGATGGGGACGTAGACGACGTCGAGATCCGCCACCGCCGTGAAGAGCTCGAGTGCATACGTGGCGACACCGCGCACCAACGCCGGGTGAAAGGGCGGAACGTACACCGCTCCTTGGGACTCCGCGTAGCGAACGGCCTCCAGACGCGCCTCGTCGTAGTCGCTGCCGAACTCGATCAGTTCCGCCCCCCAACCGATCATCGCGGCGTTTTTCTCGACGCTGTTGCCCTTGGGCGCGAACACGGCGACTTTCACGCCCCGCGGCACGGCGGCGAAGGGCACGCTCTGGCCGTGGTTTCCCCGGGTTGCGGTGACCATCCTTTGCGGCAGCTTGCCGGCCTCGGCGAGTTCGTCGAGGAGCACAAGACCGCCGCGTACCTTGAACGCGCCGGTGGGGGTGTGGTTCTCGTGCTTCACCCAGACCTCGCATCCAGTGCGGCGGCCCAGGCCCGGCCAACGGTATTGGGGCGTCGGCGGCATGGCGCGCGCAACGACGCGTTGCGCCGCTTCCAGGCTCGCGAGGTCGAACATCGTTAGCGCTAAGCGCCCGTAGGGGCGGGGCTTGTCCCCGCCCGAGCCTTGGAACGGGACGGGACAACGCCGCCAGACCGCTCGAACACGCCCGGAAGGGCGCGCACTCGCCGTCTGGCCCCAGCCCCCACCTCCCGAGGACCCCGCGCCCTGCAACCGCGCTTCGTGCGGTTCCTGCGGCGCAGACTCCTCGGCCCGTTCCGAACGGGTGCGGTTGTCATTGACCCAGTCGCTGGGAGTCGAAGTATTCCCGCGTCACCTTGAACACCATCGGCGCAAGGAGCAGCAGCCCGACGAGGTTCGGGATCGCCATCAGGCCGTTCAACGTGTCGGAGAGGTTCCAAACGAGGTCGACCTTGACGTTCGCGAACGCCAGGGCGGCGAGCACCCAGAGGCCGCGGTAGATCCACAGGCTCTTCTCATGGAACAGGTATTGCCAGCAGCGCTCGCCGTAGTAGGACCAGCCGAGAATGGTCGTGAACGCGAACACGGCGAGCGCGACGGTGACGATGTAGTGGCCGCCGATGATGGTGCTCTCGAACCCGGTGGAGGTGAGCACGGCGCCGGTCAATCCGCCGCCATCTGCGCCGGTCATCGTCCACGCGCCGGACGTGAGGATGACCAAGGCCGTCATCGTGCACACGACCAGGGTATCGATGAAGGTGCCGAGCATCGCGATGATGCCTTGCCGCACCGGGCTGTTGGTCTGTGCGGCCGCGTGCGCAATGGCGGCTGAGCCGAGGCCTGACTCGTTGGAGAACACGCCCCGGGCGACGCCGAAGCGGATGGCGGCGGCGACCGCCGCGCCCGCGAATCCGCCGGTCGCGGCGGCGGGGGTGAACGCGTGCGTGAAGATCAGCCCGAACGCCGCGGGCACCTCGACGATGTTGATCAGAATGATGACGATCGCGGCGCCGACATAGAGCACGACCATTGCCGGCACCAGTCTGCCCGCGACTTCGCCGATCCGCCGAATGCCGCCGATGATGACCACGCCCACTAGCGCCGCCACGACGATGCCGGTTGCCCAGGTGGGAACCGAGAAGCTGTTGCCAAGTGCCGCCGCCATGGAATTGACCTGCACGGCGTTGCCGATGCCGAACGCCGCGACGGCGCCGAACACGGCGAACGCGAGCCCCAGCCACTTGCCGAGTTCGGGCGCGAATTGGCCGACCCCGTTGCGCAGGTAGTACATGGGTCCGCCGACGTGTCGGCCGTTCTTGTCGACCTCGCGGTACTCAACCGCGCACACCGCTTCCGCGTATTTCGTCGCCATGCCGAACAGCGCGATCAGCCACATGTAGAAGATCGCCCCGGGACCGCCCAGCGCGATGGCAGTGGCGACTCCGGCGATGTTTCCGGTCCCGACCGTTGCGGAGAGCGCGGTCATCAACGCGTTGAACGGTTTGACCTCTCCGGAACCGGTCGGGTCGGACCGGTCGAACAGGAGTCGGAAGCCGTAGCCGATCTTGCGCCAGGGCATGAACACGAGGCCGAGGGTCAACAGCACGCCGGTCACGCCCAGCATGCCGAGCATCGGCGGCCCCCACGCGAAGGCGTTGATCGAGTCGATGACGGAGTTCAAACGATCCATGGGTCTCTCCAGACGTTGAGGGCAGGCGACAAGGCTCCGCGCAAGTGGGACACTAACACCGTGCGCCGCGTCATTGCCGCCAAAGGTGCGCTCCCGAGAAAATGCGATGAACGGAAACAGTTCCGAGATTCCCGTGGAGGTCTTCTTGGCCGGCCCCGCGCCGTGCGTGTATTTCCCCGACCGAACCTCCCAGGCCATCATCGTCGACTCGCCGCGAGACCACCGGGGCGATGCCTATTCCTGCTTGGCCAAGGCGGGCTACCGTCGCACGGGTAGCATGATCTACAGACCGCATTGCGATGGCTGCAATGCGTGCATTCCTCTGCGGATCGTCGTGGACGGCCATACGCCGAGTCGTCGCTTTCGGCGGGTTCTCGCCCGCAACGCCGATCTCGCCGTCCAGTTGGTCGGGGCCGGGGACATGACCGACGAGCATTTCGGCCTCTACCGGCGCTACATCGAAGGTCGGCACGGTGACGGTGGCATGTATCCGCCAAGCCGAGCGGACTACCTGACCTTCGCAGAGTCCCGCGGCATCGACACCCTCGCCTTGGACTGTCGGGACGGCCGCGGCCGGCTCGTTGCGTCGGCCGTGACCGACGTGCTCGACCACGGCCTGGCGGCGGTATACACCTTCTTCGATCCGGGACTGCCCCGGCGCAGCCTCGGCGTGTTCACCATCCTTCGGCAGATTGCCGAGTGCCGGCGGCGCGGATTGCCACATCTCTATCTCGGCTATTGGATCGATGAACTGCCGAAGATGCGGTACAAGGCGGAGTACCAGCCGGCCGAGATCCTGCGCGAGGGTGCCTGGGTGTCCGTCGAGCACTGGCACCGGCAAGCCTGACCCGACGTCTCGCGAGATCCATATATTGACAAAATCAAAATGTGAATTTGAATTTGTCAGATCAGAGTGGTAGTTTCCCACCATGATTGCTAGGGACTTGGCATCGCAACTGATGAAGGCGGCGACATGGTCGCCATCGATTACCGTCACCGGTCCGCGGCAAAGCGGCAAAACGACCCTATGTCGAGCGATGTTTCCGGATCGTCCGTATCGGTCTCTAGAGTCCCCCGATGTCAGGGCGTTCGCCATGGAGGATCCGAGGGCGTTCCTTGCCCAGTTCCCAGATGGGGCGGTTATCGACGAGGTACAACGGGTTCCCGACTTGCTTTCCTACCTGCAAGGAGCGATTGACGACGATCCGACTCCCGGGCGATGGATACTCAGCGGGTCGCAGAATCTCGCGCTCATCGCGTCCGTGAGCCAGTCATTGGCGGGCCGGACGGCGCTGCATCAACTCCTGCCACTGTCGTGGAACGAGGTCAATCGATTCGCGAACTGCCCGGCAACGCTCGAAGAAGCGATCTTGAGCGGCGGTTATCCCCGGATATTCGATCGCGAACTTGACCCCTCAGATTGGTTGCGATCTTACGTTGGCACCTATATTGAGCGCGACGTACGAGCGATCAGCAACGTCGGCGACCTCAATGCCTTCCAGCGTTTTCTGGGACTTTGCGCGGGACGTACTGGACAACTGCTCAACTATTCGTCGCTGGCCGACGACTGCGGAATCTCGCAACCGAGTGCCAAGTCCTGGTTCAGCATCCTGGAGGCGAGTTTCGTCGCATTCCATTTGCCGGTATTCGGCGGCAAGGTCCGCAAACGGCTCATCAAGATGCCGAAGCTGCATTTCAACGATTCGGGCCTGGCGTGTTGGTTGTTGGGCATCCGCGACCCTGAACAGTTGGTGTCGCATCCATTGCGGGGCGCGCTGTTCGAGACCTGGGTGGTCTCGGAACTGCTGAAGCGTCGTACGCATCGTGGCAAGACAGGTGGCCTGTCCTACTATCGCGAAAGGGGCGGTGCGGAACTTGATCTCGTCGTCGACGACTCGAGCGGCCTGACCTTGATCGAGGCCAAGTCTGCGACGACGCCGTCGTCGAGCCTGTTCGACAGCGCGAGACGCGTTCGCAGGCAACTCGACGACATGGGGATGCACTCAGAAGTGGCAGTGGTCTACGGCGGCGACGAATCCCGGCGCAATTCGGATGGCAGTCGTCTAGTCCCTTGGCATCAGGTTCACGATCAGCCGCCCGACGCAGTGGATGCAGCGGAGGCCGCGTCCGGTGACATCGTCTCTGACGCATCGAACGACGCGCCATCCAGAGTCCCGTAGTCCCCGGTTTTGACGATCACCGGTACGGACAGCGACCCGCGCGTATGTGCTCTTCGAAGTCGTCCCGGAAGTACTTGAGTGCGCTGGCCAGTGGCTCCATGGCACCCGGCGCGTGGAGGCAGAAGGTGTTGGTCGTGCCGCCGATGAACATGGCGTTGCGGTCGAGCAGTTCGAGGTCGCCCTCCTTGCCGCGCCCTTCCTCGATGTCGGTGAGGAGTTCCTCCACCCAGGGCAGTCCTTCCCGGCACGGCGTGCAGAAACCGCAGGACTCCTGGGCGAAGAAATGCTCCAGGTTGCGGCACATGTTCACCGGGCAGATCGAGTCGTCCATGAGGATCATCGTGCCCGTTCCCATGCGGCTGCCGGCGGCCTGTATGGTGCCGTAGTCCATGGCGAGATCGAGGTGTTCCTCCACGAGGAAGTCCGTTGAGGCACCCCCGGGCAAGAGGCCGCGCAGCCTGTAGCCGGAGCGCATGCCGCCAGCGTGCCCTTCGATGATCTCGCGGATGGTGGTCCCGATGGGCAGCTCCCAGAGTCCCGGATTGTTCACGCGGCCGGAGACACCGTAGATCTTCGTTCCGGCGTCGTCGCCGATGCCGAGATCCTGGTACCACTCGGCGCCGTTGCGGACGATGGCCGGTACGTTGCACAGCGTCTCGACGTTGTTGACGATGGTCGGTCGGCCCCAGGCGCCGCTTGCCGGCGGAAACGGCGGCTTCTGCCGAGGTTGGGCTCGCTTGCCTTCCAAGGCGTTGAGGAGCGCGGTTTCCTCGCCGCAGATGTAGCGTCCGGCGGAGCGGTGGATGCGCAGTTCCAAGTTGATGTCGGTGCCGAGGATACGCTTGCCGAGATAGCCCTTGGCGTAGGCATCGTCAATGGCTTTCTGTAGTTCCCGGTAGGGATCGTGGTACTCGCCACGCAGGAAGACGTACGCCGTTTCCGCATGAATCGCGTGCGCGGCGATGATCATGCCTTCCACCAGAAGATGCGGGTTGTACTCCAACAGGTAGCGGTCCTTGAACGTGCCGGGTTCCATCTCGTCGGCGTTGCAGACCAGGTACTTGCCGCCGGGCGTGGTGGCCGGACCGCGGGTGAACCCCCACTTCATGCCGGTCCCGAATCCCGCGCCGCCCCGGCCCCGCAGGTTCGCCTCCGAGACGAGGTCGATGATGTCATTGGGATCCGTCGCCAAGGCTTGGCGGGCGGCGACGTAGCCGCCGTGGGCCTCGTAGGCCTCGAGATCGACGGGGCCGCCGACGGTGTCGACGATGCCGATTAGAGGTCTTACGTCATCCATTCTTCATGGCCCACTAGTCGAACCGCCCAAAAATCTCGTCGAACCCCTCTGCCGTTGCGTCTCCGATCAACTCCTCGTCGATCATCATCGTCGGGGCTCGGTCGCATGCCCCCAGGCAGACGATCGGCAGCAGCGTGAAACGCCCGTCCTCGGTTGTTTCGCCGAGGCCGACACCCAAGTATTCCTCCACCGCCTTGCGCAAGCCGTCGGCCCCCATCACGTAGCAGGACACGCTGTCGCAGACCATCACGACATGCCGGCCCACGGGTTTCCGGTAGATCAGGTTGTAGAAGGTGGCGATGCTGTCGAGGTTCTCCACCGACATGCCGAGCAGGCGGCCGATGGCGTAGAGGCTCTCGTCGGATACCCAGCCCCGGTGGCGCTGCACGATCATCATGGCGTCGATGGCGGCGGACTTGCGATCCGGGAGGTGTGCGCATTCCTCCTCGATCTCGCGGATTTCCTCGTCGGACAACACTTGGATCAGGGCGGGTTCGGCCACGCTAGTGTTCTCCTGCTGTCGAGCAAACAAGACGCACGGACTCGTAGGGGCGGGGCTTGTCCCCGCCCGCACCGGCGGATTTGCGACGTTCAACAACAACACGGGCGACCACAAGGGTCGCTACGGTCTGCTCGACCACACGCGGCGTCATCACCGGTCCACGTCCGCCATCACGAAGTCGATGCTCGCGACAATGGCGATCAGGTCGGCGATCATGAACCCCCGGCTTATCAGCGGAATCTGCTGCAGGGCGGGGAACGACGGCGTGCGGACCCGGGTGCGGTAGGCCATGGTGCCGCCGTCGGAGATAGAGTAGTACGAGTTCCAGCCCTTGGTCGCCTCGACGGTGGTGCACGACTCCCCGGCCCTGATCACCGGTCCCCAACTGACGTTCAGGAAATGGTGGATGAGCGTTTCGATGTCCTGCATCGTGCGCTCCTTGCGGGGCGGCGTCGTCAGGCGGTGGTCTGACTTGACGGGTCCGGAGGGCATGTTCTCGGCGCATTGGCGGATGATGCGCAGGCTCTGGCGGATCTCTTCGACGCGCACCTCGGCGCGTGCGTAGCAGTCCCCGGCCTCCGCGGTCGGAATGTCGAACTCGAACTGGTCGTACATGCTGTACGGGCGGTTCTTGCGCAGGTCCCAGTCGTGGCCGGTGGCGCGCAGCGACGGGCCCGTGATGCCCCAGTCGAGACCTTCCTCGGTGGTGTAGGCGCCGATGCCCTTGGTGCGCCGCTGCAGGATCTTGTTCTCCATCGACATCTTCTGGTAGTGGTCGAGGCGCCCGGGCATGTAGTCGCAGAAGTCGAGCACCATCTTGTCCCACCCGTCCGGCAGGTCCTGGGTGACGCCGCCGATGCGGAACCAGCTCGGATGCATGCGCCCGCCGGTGATGGCCTCGATGATCGAGAACAGCCGCTCGCGGTCGGCGAACATGTACAGCACCGGCGACATCTGGCCGACGTCCTGGGCGAAAGTGCCATAGAAGACCAGGTGGCTCGAGATGCGGAACAGCTCGGCGAGCATGACGCGGATCACCTGGGCGCGTTCCGGCACCTCGATCCCGGCCATCTTCTCCACGTTCAAGACGTAGGGCAGGTTGTTCATGACGCCGCCGAGGTAGTCGACCCGGTCGGTGTAGGGGATGTAGGTGTGCCAGGACTGCCGCTCCGCCATCTTCTCCTGGGCGCGGTGGTGGTAGCCGATGTCGGGCACGGCTTGGACGATTACCTCGCCGTCCAGTTGCAGCGCGATGCGGAACACGCCGTGCACGCTCGGGTGGTTGGGCCCCAGGTTCAGGAACATGAAGTCGGTGTGCTTGGCGGATAGGCTCATGCCCCACTCCTCGGGCACGAACCGCAAGGCTTCCTGCTGCGCCTTCTGAAACTCCGGCGTCATCTTGAACGGATCCATCTCGGTGGCACGAGCCGGTTCTTCCTTGCGCAGGGGGTGTCCCTCCCACAGCGCCGGCGTGAGGATCCGGTTGAGGTTGGGATGGCCGTCGAACTCGATGCCGAACATGTCGAAGGCCTCGCGTTCGTACCAGTTGGCCACCGGATAGACGGACTCGATGGAGTCGACGCTCTCGCCGTCGGCCAGCGCCACCTTGATGCGCACGTCGTCGTCCGCGGTCAGCGACATCAGGTGGTAGAAGACGGTGAAATCGGATGCTGGCTGACCGTCTCGGTTGCGACGCGCGCGCTCGTCGATGGCGGACAGGTCGAACATCAGCTCGAAGCGGGCCGGCGCGTCGTTCTTGAGATAGCGCATGATCTGGCGGACGTGCTTCTTCGGCACCCAAACCGTGCGGATGCCGTCGACGCATTCCTGGGCGACGCAGTCCGGCCCGAAATGGGCCGCAAGATCCTCCGCGATGTGCGTGTCGTTGCGGCCGCCCGCCTGGCGGTTGTCCTGGACGACTGCGGCCATCGGGATCTAGGAGCGTTTCTTGCCCAGCAAGGAATCTGATAGTGGGGCGTCGCCGACCGTGGTTGGCTCGGCAAGGCCCGTAACGCGCATGCGGTCGTGAGTCCTCAGATCCCGCTGGCTGACGTTGTACTTGGATACCGAGCCGTCGTCGCCGAGCACCCAGGACAGGGGCCGGGGCGTGTTCTTGACCGCTTCCTGGAGCAGCGTCAGGCCTTGCATGAACGCCTCCGGCCGGGGCGGACAACCGGGTACGTAGACGTCAACCGGGAGGAACTTGTCGGCGCCCTGGACCACGCTGTAGACATCGAACATGCCGCCGGAGTTGGCGCAGGCACCCATGGAGATCACCCAACGGGGTTCGAGGAGTTGCTCGTAGAGGTGCTGGAGGACCGGTGCCATCTTCCGGAACACGGTGCCGGAGATCACGATCAGGTCGGCCTGACGCGGGGTGGCGCGGATCACCTCGGCGCCGAACCGCGAGAGGTCGTGGCGGGAGGTGAGCGACGTCGCCATTTCCACGTAGCAGCAGGACAGCCCGAAGTTGAACGGCCAGATCGAGTTGGCGCGTCCCCAGGCGATCAGGTCCTCGAGTCTCGCCGTCAGGAAACTCTTTCCAGCTTCCTCGTTGTAGGCGTCGTCCACGGCCTGCATGGACGCACCGGGTTCGGTCTTGATGAGCCGCCACTGCATGATCAGGCGCTTTCCGCTGCCGTGTCGGCCTGGGCGTAGCGCCCGGGTCCGCGGAGGCGCCGCTTCAGACCCCAGTCCAGCGCGCCGGTGCGCCATTCATAGAACAGCGCCGCCAGCAGGAGAACGATGAAGATGCTGGCGCCGGTGTAGCCGCGCCAGCCCAGATCGTGGAACGCCACCGCCCAGGCGATCACGAAGATGGTCTCCAAGTCGAAGATCACGAAGAACACGGCGATCAGGTAGAACTCGATGGACAGCCGCATGTCCTCGGCATCGCCCACGGGGACAATGCCGGATTCGAACGGCATCGTGCGGGCACCGCCGTGCCGGGCTTTCGCGCCGACGTACCAGGCCATGACCAGCACCAGGCCGAGGACGCCAACCACGGCCAAGACGAACAGGAAGAGCGGTAGGATGTCGGTCTCTCCTCGAGTCCCCGGCTAGAGGTAGTGATCCTTGCACGCGATCCTGCCGATTCCAGACCGTTTGCGGGTCCGATTTCGACGGGGCGCGAAACGGCGACACCATACAGATCGCCGGAGCGACGGGCAACAAAACGGGGAAAGGAGGAAACCGCAGCGCAGCTGTGGGCCTAGGCGGTCATCTGATCCTCTGCCTCCGATTCACTCACGTCAACATCCCAACGTGATGGCCTCTCTATGAGGCTACCGGACGGGT
>JAPPAV010000151.1 GCA_026705345.1 Gammaproteobacteria bacterium | reverse complement strand
GGCTATGCTGGCGTGGTGACGATCGAAGAGTCTGCTGCGACGTGACTGAAACGGTTCGTATCGTTCCTTGTCCGACCTGCCGCAAACCGGTCAAGTGGTCGAGCGAGAACCGTCATCGTCCGTTCTGCTCGGAGCGCTGCCGGCTGATCGACTTCGGCGACTGGGCGAACGAGCGCCACCGGATTCCGGGTGAGCAGTTCGAAAACGTCTCGTCCGACGACATCGAGGAAGAATAATGGCCCGAGGCGAAGTGCTACCGAACGCCGAAACCACCGGCTTCGTCTTGGGGGACCTCCCAGGCGACGTCGACGTTGCGGACCCAGGCATAGCGAGGTCCGCGTCGACACCACTCGATGAGTCGTTCAACCGCGGCCTGCGGTCCTTCGGCGACGACTTCGACGCGACCGTCGGGCAGGTTTCTGACCCAGCCGTTGAGGCCCAGCGAATCGGCCTCGATGGCGGTCGAGTATCGGAATCCCACGCCTTGGACCCTTCCGGCGATCAGCAGGTGGGCGCGCTTGGTCGTCGATTGGGTCATGTTCGGCGGCAGTCTAACGCGCCGCGGTCGCCCGTGAGTGCGCTGGTATTCGCCGCGATGATGGCGGCGAACGTCGGCGCCGGGGAGTTGCCGCGCGCCGAACCGGAGACGGTGGGAATGACGAAAGAAGGCTTGAACGCCGTCGCGGAAGCGATGGACCGGCTGGTGGCCGACGGCGAGTTGGTGGGCATGACGGCGATGGTCGCGCGGCGCGGCCAGGTCGTTTTCGAACATGCCGCGGGAACGCTTGACCTCGAAACCGGCGCGCCGATGCGGATGGATTCGCTGATCCGCATCTACTCCATGACGAAGCCCATCACCAGCGCCGCCGCGCTGATGCTCGTTGACGACGGCAAGCTCGACATCGACGAACCGGTCACGAAGTTCTTCCCCGAGTGGAACGGCCAGACCGCCTACGAAGGCGACGAGATCGTTCCCGTCGACCCGCCGGTGACGGCCAAGCACCTTCTGCTGCATACCTCGGGTTTGAGCTACGGCTATGTCGGCAACACCCCGGTCGACAAGGCCTATCGCGAAGCCGGACTGATCGACGACTGGGACTACCTCGTCCGCGATACCAACATCCTGGTGCAAAAACTCGCCGACATTCCCCTACTGTTTCAGCCGGGTACCCGCTGGCACTACAGCTTCTCCACCGACGTCCTGGGCCAACTGATCGAACGGGTCAGTGGGCAACCGCTGGACGAGTTTTTCGACGAACGACTGTTCGGGCCCCTAGGCATTGACGATGTCTATTTCGACGTGCCCGCCGATGTCGTGCACCGGTTCGGCACCGACCACGAGTTCAAGGACGGCAATTTCGTCGTCCAGGACAACCCGCGCGAGGATCCCGAATTCATTGGCGTCACGTTCCTGTCAGGGGGCGGCGGATTGGTGATGCCCACGGAGAGTTACGTCCGCTTCTGCCAGATGATCCTGAATGGCGGCACGCTCGACGGCACACGCGTGCTCGAACGGGAGACGGTGGCGCTGATGACCACCGACCAGTTGCCGGCGGGTATCTGGCCGGACAGCGGCTTCGGACTCGGCTTCGCGGTGGTCACGGAAGACGGCGGCTCCACCCCCCGTGGATCCTATTCCTGGGGCGGCGCCGCCGGAACCTTCTTCTGGATCGACCCCGGCAACGAACTCGTCGCGGTATTCATGCCGCAGTTCATCGGCATGCCGAATGCGATCCAGGAGAAGCTAAAAGGCCTCGTCTACGCAGCATTGGCGCCGTAGGGGCGGCCCTTGTGGCCGCCCGTATCGATGTTAGGACGTTGCCGGGACGAGACACCACAAGGGTGTCCCCTACACCCGGTGTTCGAACCCTTCCCGCAGCTTCGGTTTCACCTTGGCCACCGTTAGCAGCGACTCCACGCAGTCCCGCAACGACTCGTCAAAGGGTCGGAACTCGACGTCCGTGACCGCCTTGATGCGGTCGTTGCGCAGTTCGCAACCGGCCCAGATGCCCCGGTACTTGGATTCGCGTTCCCGGATGTAGTCGGGGAAGTTGTCGGTCGCCTCCGGCGTGTCGTGTCCAAGCTCCGGAAGCAGCCGGTCGATGCCTGCGCAGATGTCTTCGACGTTCACCTTGTCCGTGGACCAGGCGATGTAGCGCTCGCCGTTTCTGACGTGGACGCTCTCCAAGAGCCCGATGTGGCAATCGGCGTCGTCGCGCACATCGACGGTCATCCAGGGACGGTAGGCCCCGCTCTGGGCGCATTCCCCGAGCAGCATCATCTCGATGTTGTGCTGCCAAGGTCCCATGTTCTTCTGATGTGCCGATTGAATGGGTCCGACGTTGTCCGCGGGACAACAGGTGACGGCCTCCCAGTCGCCGTTCTTTGCGGCAGCGTCGGAGAACGCGTTCTGGGCGATGACCTTGGCCATGGAATAGCCCTGTCGCTCCGGCGTCCGCTTCGGGTTGAACTCGTCCGGATAGCGGTCTTCGTAGAACACCGGACGGCGAGCGAACTCGTTCATGTCGGCATCGGACATCACGGCGGCGACGCTCGACGTCACGACCACCCGGCGCACGGTCCGTGCCTTGTTGACGCTCTCGATGATGTGGTTGCAGACCCGGTTGACGTAGTCGTGGTCGCTATAGGTGGACACGTGCGAGACATGCGCGACGCCGTGGCAGCCGGGGAAGATGTCGTCGAAACAGCCGTCCTCGTCCAGGTCGGCCGAATGGACGGTGAGCCGTCCCGATGCGTACCCCGGCATGGCGCGCAGGAAATCGGTGCGTTCCGGATCGCTGGCGTCGCGGACGCAAGCTCTCACCCGGTAGCCCTTGTCCAGTAGCCGTCGCACGACCCAGCCGCCGATGAATCCGGCGGCGCCCGTCACCGCAACCGTGCCGCCCTTGGGAATCGGGCCCATGTGTCACCTCGTGTTCGTTGAATCCGGCAAGCGGGCGAGCATAGTTCGATCAACGGAGGCGGCACAACCGCAGGGGCCGGCGGTTTTGGGGAGACTCCGATTTCGACCCGGATCGCCCGTGCTCTATGATGCGCGGGCGCTGGAAGTCCCAACGCCGCTGGAGCGCGTACCACGGCGTTGCCGTTCGCGGATCTCCGGCCCGAGCACGCAATAACCACTGCAAGTGAACTGACAGAAGGTCGAGGACCTAGCCACATGACCAACACGAACATTCTGCCCATCGATACCGGCGAGGCCACGCTCGAGGTGGTCGGCGGCAAGGGCCGCTCGCTCGCGGAAATGGCAAACGCCGGGCTCGCGGTTCCCGGAGGCTTCTACGTAACGACCGCGGCCTACCGACGCTTCGTCGCCGACAACGACCTGCAGGCGAAGATCATCGAACTGGCCAAGCCGACGATCGGCGAGTTCACGCTCTCCTTCGACAAGGCCTCCGAGTCGATCCAGGCGTTGTTCCAATCCGACGCCATGTCCGAGGCGATGGCAGCGGAAATCGCTGCCGCGTACCAAGCTATCGAGGGCGACAACCCCGCAGTGGCCGTGCGCTCGTCGGCCAATGCCGAGGACCTGCCCGACATGTCCTTCGCAGGCCAGCAGGACACCTACCTCAATGTACGGGGCGCCGACGAGGTCGTCGCGGCCGTAAGAAACTGCTGGGCATCCCTGTGGACGCCCAGGGCGATGGCCTACCGCCACGAGATGGGCATCGAGCACGATGCGGTGGCCATGGCGGTGGTTGTGCAGTTGATGGTCTCGTCGGATGTGTCCGGCATTCTCTTCACCGCCAACCCGGCCACCGGCGAGCGTTCGGAGATGATCATCAACGCCAGCTTCGGCCTCGGCGAAGCCGTTGTCGGCGGCCAGGTGACACCCGACACATACACGGTCGATCGCGAAACCATGCAAGCCACGGACACGATCATCGGCGCCAAGGAACAGAAGATCGTTGCCGATGGCGACCAGGGCACGAAGCTTGAGGATATCGCCGAAAGTGAACGTGGCGAATCCTCCTTGTCGGACGAAGCCATCGAGGAACTCGTGACTCTCGCCCTCAAAGCCGAGGCGCATTTCGACGGGGTTCCCCAGGACATCGAGTGGGCCTACGCCGGCGGCAGGCTCTTCATGCTGCAGTCGCGGCCCATCACCAATCTGCCGCCCCAACCCATCGAGGTCGAATGGGAGCCGCCGCCGCCCGCGCAGATACTCGCGCGCCGGCAGATCGTCGAGAACATCCCGGACCCCTGCACGCCGTTGTTCGACGAGATGTACCTGTGGGTGGGGCTCGAGACCGGGAAGGACGGCGAGCCGCGAAAGAGCATCATGGAAGGCGGCGGTCCGATGTTCATCTCCATGCACGGCTATGCCTTTCAGCGTTTCGACTGGCCTTTCATCATTCAGGCGCGAAAGGAACGGCTCACCGAAGCGATGACCGAGGCGGAGATGGACGCGGCCGAGATCAAGGCCGATGCGGAAGAGGCCCAGGCCGAGGGATACGCGGATCGCGCCACTCGAGCCGGGAAGAAACTCACCGAGCGAATGAAAGGCGGCGCGATACCGTCACATCGGCCTGGTGCAGCTCAACAGGTCGAAATGGCCGAACACGATGTCGGCCTGTTCCTTGATTCGCTCTCCGACGAGGACCGCTCGGCCTACGAGGATTGGGCGGCTTCCTCGGGACTCAACAACGTCACTGCCCTCGTCACCAAGCCGGAGAGCCAGAACCCTACCTTCGGCGCGTTCAACCGGACCCAGGTCAACGAGAACCAGATCAAGGATTTCTACGACTGGGCGAAACCCATGATCCTCGCGACCCGGGAAAAGTGGGAGCAGGTGGACGTCGCAGAAGCGTCCGACGAGCAATTGCTCGAAGGAATCCGCGAACTGGCCATCGCCGGCGGCAGTTTCTGGAGCGGCAACGGCGGCCACACGTTCGGTGTGGCCAAGTCGACCGACGATCAACTGCAGGCGTTCCTACGCGAAACCCTGCCCGACCACAATTTCACCAGCGGTCAGTTCCTGTCCGGATTCGGTGGTAAGACCATGGAGGCCAACGAGCACCTGTTCAAAATCGCGAGCCAGATCCGCGAGGATGAAGCCCTGACGGAACTGGTCATCACGACGCCGGCCAAACGGTTGATGCAGACCCTCGAGGCCAACGCGGCAGCCACACCGATCGTCGAGGCGATCAACGGTTATCTCGACATCTACGGTCACCTGGGCTACAGCCTGGATTTCGCGGAACCGCTGCCACTCGAGGATCCTTCCGGGCTCCTGGCAACGCTGAAGACGATGGTCTCGGACGAGAACTACAACCCCAAGAACCACGAGATGGAGGCAACCAGGAAACGCGAGAAGGCGATGGCGGACATCCTCGAGCTACTCGACGGCTTGCAATATTGGCAGTTCCGCTTCCGGCACTGGTTCACCCACCGCTTCTACTTCATTCGTGAAGAGGTGATGTTCTACCTGTACCAGGCGTGGCCCGCGCTGCGGCCCTTGGCGCTGGAACTGGGCCAGCGGCTTAAGGATGTCGGCACCCTCCCCGACCGGGACCACGTCTTCTACCTCAGGTTCGACGAACTGAAGCAGGCGACCGCCGCCCGCAGGCAAAACGAGGCCGTTGCCGAACTCTGCCAACTGGCCGAGGAGCGGTTCGAGCTCCGGGAGCAACGCAAGCGTTTGCATCCGCCGGGCACCGTGCCCTTCGACGCGAGCGCCGATCCGGGCGTCAAGTTCAAGGAGACCCAGTTCGTCCAAGACCCGAACTCGGATACGATGATCGGCGTGCCCGTCAGTCCCGGGACGATCACGGCGCCGGCGAGCCTCATCAACTCGCCGGCCGAGTTCGATCAGATGCGGCCCGGTTCGATCCTGGTCTGCCCGATGACCAATCCCGCCTGGACGCCGCTCTTCGCGCACGCATCCGGGCTGGTCACGGACATGGGCGGCATCCTGGGCCATGGCTCCATCGTCGCCCGGGAGTACGGTATCCCGGCGGTCGTGGGGACCGGCACGAGCACCCAGCGAATCAAGCACGGCCAACAGATCGCCGTGGATGGCGACGTCGGTACGGTGAAGCTGCTGGAAGAATAGGGGACGGGCTTGTCCCGTCCCGCGCGCGGGCGTGTCGAAACGTTGAATCTCTAAAGAAGGTTTCGCAGACAGTCGATGGATCTTGCGAACGATCCCCGACTGTCATCGCCTGCAGGATAGATGCTGGCAACAATCTCCGTGGCGCCGGCGTCGAAGAAAGTCTCCAATTGTGCCTCGACCTCGCTTTCATTCCCTACCACAGCGATGTCACCGGGATCGCTGACTCCTTGCGCATCCAGTTGACGACGATAGGTCGGTAGCTCGCCGTAGATGTCGTAGACCTCGTTGGCTCGCGCTACGGCTTGCTCCTTGTCGTCGTGGACGCAAACAGGCAGCCCCACTGCAATCCTTGGAGCGTCTCTATCAGCATCTTCCGCTGCCTTCGTGACTTCTGGTGCCGTGTGATTGCGAATGGTTTTTTGACTAACCATCCAAGTCACTACACCGTCCGCGACATGACCTGCCGCTCTTCGCATCTCAGGGGTTAGAGCGGAAACAACCACTTTGTGTGGCTGGGGTTCCGGAAAATCCGACTCGTGTTCTGCGTTTGTCTTGTCGTCATCCTCAAATTCAGCGTCATCGGGTTTGCCAGACTGCTCGACTATGCCCAGGTAGTCACGGATGTGTCGAACGGATTCATCGTAGTTCGAACCCAATGTCTCATACTCTGGTTCAGCGGTGGGTCCAATACCCAACACTAGGCGTCCACCGGCCAAGACATTCACCGTACTAGCTTGATGCAGCATCGCACCGGGGTGACGAGGGTAGGTGGGTATTGTCGCGATCCCGAGTTCAATCTTGGGCGTGTTATAGCCAATCAATCCCATCATGGTCAGCGCATCGAACGTGCTAGCTTGCTGCATCCAGTAACTTGTGAAACCTTGCGCTTCGTATCCGACAACTTCGTCTACGAGACTCGCAAGCGACGCGCCTTGCCGGGCATTTTTTCCAAGGATTCCGATTTTCATAGGTTGCTCCTGCTCATCGTGAAGCTGCTGGAGGACCGTAGGGGACGTGCCCAGCCCCGTGCGGGCGCGCCCTACGGGCGCGATAGCCGCCCCTACAGGATCGCCACCGGATTGATGACCGCCTGCACCGCGCCTTCGAAGCGCGGCTGTCCCAGCACGAACAGGAACTCCCAGCCCTGGTCCGCCGCCAGCGCCCGGACGTCCATATTCTCCAGGATGTAGATGCCGTTCTTGGCCAGCAGTTCGGGGTGGACCGGGAACATCAACTCGGGGTTTTCGTGAGGTACTGCTTCGAGGCCCCAGGTATCGGCGCCGACCGCGACCACGTCCAGGCTCGCGAGATATTTGGCGCCGCCCATCCCGAGGCCGGGTTCACCGCCCATAAAGGTCTCGCTATCCACCCCGGCGAGGTTGAGCCAGCCGGTGTGGAAGAGCACGATGTCGCCCTTGCCGATCTCGACGCCCTGTGCGGCTGCCTGCGCCTTGATCTCGGCCTCGTTGAACACGGTGCCTGCCGGCAACGGGTTCTCGCCGAAGTGGCGGGTCATGTCGAGCAGCACGCCGCGGCCGACCATCGGCGGGATCTTCTCGATGGAAAGCGCCGTGAGCCCCTTGGTGGTGACGAAGTCCTTGGCGTGCAACCCGTTGTAGTAGACGTGGTCGATCCCCATGTGGCCCAGGCCGTCGATCTGGCTGCCGATGCCCATCCAGGTATAGAGCAGGTCGTCGTTGCCTGTCGCCCGGTTCGCGCCCATGGTGGGTCCAAGGTCCTGGCCGGGTTGAATAACCGTGATCGCGTAGTGCCGCGGCGGATAGGCGGGCGACTCCCAGCCCGTGACCACGCCGAGCGCATAGGTCTTGCCGGTCTTGACCAACCGGGCCGCCTCGACGACCTTGTCCGGCGACAGGTGGTTGATGGCACCGAGCGTATCGCCTTCGCCATGCACGGATGGATACCAGTCCGCCTCCTCGGCGGATGTAGCTGAAGCGAGCGCCAGTAGTGCGCCTAGTACGTGGATGTTCCGCATGTCTCCCCCGTGGAACGTGATGGAATGAGCGATGATAAGCCCGTGAGGCCAAAGGGGAGCGCCTGGTGTCCCGACCAAACATCGTCCTGTTCTTTCCCGACCAGCACCGGGGCGACGCGCTGGGGTGCGACGGGAACCCTGTCGTCCAGACTCCGAACCTCGACCGCTTGGCAGATAGCGGGGTCCTGTTCGAGCGCTGCTACACGAGTTCGCCGCTGTGCATGCCGGCCCGGGCTTCCCTGATTACCGGGTTGCCGGTCAACGCCCACGGCGTCTGGGGCAACAACCTTCTCGAAGCCGACCGTCACGGCCCGAGCCATGTGCGGAGCATCCGCGATGCCGGCTACCGCACGGCGATCATCGGCAAGACCCACCTCTACCCCAATCACCGCAACGACGGCCACACCCGGGAGCACGCCCACAAGCTCCGCGACTGGGGCTACCAGGACATCCACGAACTGCGCGACGTCGTGCCGTCGGAACGCTGCTCCTGCTACTACGCGGACTTCCTCGCCGAACGCGGACGCCTCGGCGTCTACCAGGACTACACGCGGCTGTGGTGGACGGGCGCCTTTCGGGGTGCCCAGCCCTGGGAAGACCCGCCCTCGCCGTTGCCGACCGAAGAGCACATCGACAGCTATTGCGCGTCCCAGGCTGCTTCCTGGATTCGTGACGACCCAGGAGATCGGCCGTTCTACCTGCAGGTGTGCTTCACGGGTCCCCATACGCCGTTCGATGCACCGGCGGACTTCCGGTCCTTGTACAAACCGGAGGAGGTTCCGCTACCGATTCTCGCCGCACCGGAGGATCCGGTCTCGCCCCAGGTGGCGCAGATGCTCAAGTCGGCCCGTCTCGACGGCATGACCGAGATCCACGCCCGCATGATGGTCAGCCACTACTACGCGAAGGTGACCTTGATCGACCACGGCGTCGGCATGGTCCTTGACGCTTTAGCCGACAAGGGGATCTTGGACGACACCTGGGTGATCTACACCTCGGACCACGGCGAGATGCTGGGCGACCACCGGCTGAAGCAGAAGAAGGTGTTCTACGAGGGCGCGGCGCGGATTCCGCTGATCGTCCGCCCGCCCGGCGGCTCCCCGGGAAGACGCACCAAGCAGCTAACCGACCACGTGGACATTTGTGCTTCCCTGGCCGAGGCGGCGGGTGCTGGACCGATCCGCGAGAGCACGGGTCGTTCGTTCGTCACGGGCACGGAAGTGCTAGACGACGATTCCGGCAAACGTTACGTGTGGAGCGAAGTCGAGTCCTACTATTCCATGGCGCGCGACGACCGCTACAAGATGACGGTGGACTCCGCGTCCCGCCGCCCGGTCGAACTCTATGACATGCTCGAAGATCCGTGCGAACTCGCAAACCTCGTGGTCGAATCCGGCCACCGTATCGTCCGTGATCGTTTCCTGGAGGAAGCGTTTCCGGAGCTTGGCTTCGATGCCGCCAAGCTTGATGCGTTCCGACGCCGCTTGGCGAGGGGGCAGTACCGCGACACCTTTGCCCGTGATCTCCTTCGTCGGTTCAACTGAGCGACGATCGTGTTAACGTGGCTAATCTCGCCACATGAGTTGGTCGGACGCACGATCAGTTGCCAGTGTGGTCTCCCTATGATGCTGTTTATCTTGGAATTGTTGTTCTGGCACGGGTCTTGATAGCAAGCGGCATGGACGCAGCACCAACGAAGGAGTTTCCATGCGAAAGGCTCATGCTTGTACAGCGAGTGTGGTGGTTGCCTTGATGGCGAACGGGGCGGTGGCCCAGACCGAACAACGGTCGTTCGAGGCGGCGGCGGGCGGACGTTTCGTCCTCGATGCCGACTGGGGCAAGGTCAAGGTCGAGACCTGGGACCGCAATGCGGCGGATATCGTCGTCGAGCGGACGGACGAGCTCGAGTCCCTGGAGTTCGACGAGCAGGACGGGACGATCACCGTTCGAGCGCGCAAGAAAGAACGCGGCATCTTCGGGTGGTTCCGTTCCGACAATGCGCCGTTGTTCCAGATCTCGGTGCCGCGACGTTTCGACCTCGACTTGACGACCGCCGGGGGAAAGATCGGCATCGCCGACATAGATGGCGAGGTCGTCGCACGCACCGCCGGCGGCAGCCTGGAGATCGGCGAAGTGGCGGGTTCGGTCCATGGTCGCACCGCCGGTGGCTCCATCCGCATCGCCGATGCGACCGGCGCCGTCGATGTCGGAACCTCGGGCGGCACGATCCGGTTAGGCCGTGTCGGCGGCCCGGTGCATGCTCGCACGACCGGCGGATCGATCCACGTCGACGATGCCCAAGGATCCGTCTCGGCGCACACGACCGGGGGTTCCATCCGGCTCGGGGAGGTCAGGGGCACGCTCGACGCGAAGACCACCGGTGGCTCCATCCGCGCCACGCTCGCGCGACAACCGGAAGGAGACTCCAAGTTGCGTACCACCGGGGGCAGCATCGACTTGGCCGTGTCGGAAGACGTCGGAGTGGACGTCGACGCCCGGACGACCGGCGGCAGGGTTTCGTCGGACCTGAACGCGGCGGCACCGGTTTCCCAATCGAAGTCGGCGCTGGTGAGCGAGGTCAACGGAGGTGGACCGAAACTGACGTTGCGGACCACCGGCGGGTCGATCCGTTTGCATACCCCGTCCCCGTAGGGGGCGGGCCATCGCGCCCGAAGGGCGCGCCCCCGCCCCGATGCGCCGCTGGGATTCGTCGCGGCACGGGACAAGCCCGCCCCCACGCCTGTCTGCGGCCCAAACCGCTCGGTGGTATAACGGCGCGTTGGTCAGTGTGGACGAGGACGCGTGATGGAATTGATGAACCCATGCGGTGCCTTCGACGTCAAGTCGACCCCGCTCGCACCCCGCATCGATTTAGGTCCGGACGTGACCATTGGTCTCTTCGCCAACGACAAGAAGAACGCCGATGTGCTTCTCGAACACGTTGAGCGGGGGCTTCGGGAGTCCCATGGTGTCGAACGGTTCCGTTGGTTCCTGAAGGAAGCGACCCAGCCGGCGGCGTTCACGGACGAGTTCATCGCCGAATGTCACGCCGTGGTGGGTGCCGTCTGCGACTGAGGATCCTGCACGTCGTGGTGTATCCATGACTGCATCGAACTCGAGAAACGCGGCATCCCGACGGTCGCCGTGTGTACCGACGAGTTCTTCGCCTTGGCGAAAACCGAGGCGATGGGCTGGGACATGCCGGGATTGCCGCTCGCGGTGGTGCCGCATCCCTTGGCGAAACGAAACACCGAGGAGTGCCGTCAATTCGCCGCAGGCGTGCTCGGGGAGATAGCCGAAGCCCTGACCGCCGACCCCGGTTTGCTGGCCGCGAAGTACCGCGAGAAGACCGTGCCGACGGGTAGCCGGCGTCGCTACAGGTCGCTCTTCGAGAGCGAGTTCAACGCGCCGGATGCACCGCTGACCTTCAGGGGGCCGGATTCCATCGAAGCCATGAACCGGGTGTTCTACCGACGTGGCTGGACGGACGGATTGCCCGTGCTGCCGCCAACCCCAGGGCGCGTGGAGGCAATGCTTGCCGGGCGGAATCCCGACGAGCTGGCCGGGCTCGTCGAACCCCGGCTGGGCCGGGCGACTTTGGCCAAGATCGCAGCGAACGCGGTCATGGCGGGCTGCGACCCGGTGCACTTCGCCGTCGTTCTCGCCGCTGTCCGGGCCATGATCGATGAGAGCTTCAACCTCAAGGCCCTGCAGTCGACCACGCATCCTTGCACCGTGGCGTGCCTCGTGGGCGGACCGGTAGCGGACGAACTCGAGGTCAACGGAGCGTACAACGCCTTCGGCCAGGGCAGCCAGGCCAACGCAGCAATCGGTCGCGCCATTCGCCTCGTGCTCACCAACATTGGCGGCGCCTCGCCCGGGGCGCTGGACCGGTCGACCATGGGATCGCCAGCGAAATACGCCCTGTGCTTCGCGGAGAACCTTGAGGCAAGCCCTTGGCCCTCCTATCACGAGGAGTTGGGTCTCGATCCGGCCGACAGCCACGTCACGGTGTTCGGGGTGGAGGGTCCCCACAACGTCAACGACCACTACGGCCGCACCGGCGAGGAAATCCTGCTGACCATCGCCGGAACCCTGGCATCGCCGGGAGCGAACAATTTCTACCTGGCGGGGCAGCCCGTGTTGGTCATTGGACCAGAGCATGCGGAAGTCATCGCGGTCGACGGCTTCTCCAAGACTGACGTGAAACGGTTCCTGAGCGAACACGCGATCGTGCCGCGCGGGGTCGTCTCGGACGCCATGGTCGATGCCGTGTCGGATCGCAATCCCGCGCAGCTGCGTGGGGAACGTGCCGCCGACGGGGTGCGGTTCGTGACCGACCCGGACCAACTGATCGTGCTGGTCGCCGGCGGCGCGGGACGCCACTCGGCCGTTCTGCCCACGTTCGGCGGCTCGACACATGCGGTGACACGTCGAATCGAGCCCTTGTAGGTAATATCGCCCGGCACTTTCCGCCGATTCGCACATCATCACCGGTCTCTTTCGCTACCGCGCGGGAACCCCGATGACGACCATCGTCGGTCCATTGGCACGGCTCCGAGAGATTGAATTGTGGTACGTTTCGGCCATGCGCAACGCGACCGTTCCACGGTCGCAGGTCGGCGATGCCGGCGAACAACACCCGGAAGTAGGTTCCATGCGACCAACCCACCAGAACACCCCGTCGACAGGTGTGCGACAAGGCAGTGCTGCCCGTCGCTCGCCTGCAGAACCCTTGTCGGTAGTCCACGCCGCGGCGCTGTACCAACCGGTGCCGCCGGTTGGTTGTGACGACGACGGCTATCCGTACGAGGACTCTGCGACCGTGGACAACTCGGACCACAACGTCGTAACGGGCTACATCAAGTACGTGGTGGGGGACCGGTACGGCGACCGGGACGACGTGTTCGTGGACATCGACTCAGGGCTCTATTTTCCGGCTGCCGCCTTGGACCCCCAACGCGACGAGATCAGCACCGTCTCAGCGATGACCCGCCGCTTCTTGTACGACGCCTTGACAACGGCAGCTATCACGTCGAGGGAGACGGCCTGACTGGGCACAGCGCGATCCTCGGTCTCGACATCCGCGTCGACGGCACCTTGCTGCGATTGCACGACCCGGCGACAGGCCTCGATCTTCCCTACTTTGACGAAGCGGTGGCCATGTACCGGCAAGCACAAGCGCGCGCGGCGGCTGAAGAGGAAGCGCGGCAGGCGGCAGAGCAACGGGTCGCCGAGTTGGAGGACCAGCTGCGCCGATCCAAAGACGCTTGACCGTCGGGACGGAACGGCCCGGCACCGGATAGAACATCTGGCATGTATTACGTTGCCGTCATCGACAAGGACCCCGACAGCGCATACGGCGTTCGGTTTCTCGAGGTTCCGGCGTGCTTCTCCGCGGCTGACACCTTCGGGGAGATCGTCCCCAACTCGATCGAGGCGTTGAGCCTGTTCTTCGAGGACGCCGAGGCGGCACCGCCACAGGGCCTCGAAACCGTGCGCGAGCGAGTTGCCGACGATGTGGCCAACGGCGCCGTCCTCATGATGATCCCCTACGTTCGCGACCGAAAAAGGAACGTGCGGGTCAACCTGAGCTTGGCGAAGGGCTTCCTCGACACCCTCGACGAAGCCGCCCGGATGCGCGGCATGACCCGTTCCGCTTTCGTCGAGAAGGCGGCAACCCGGGAGATTCTCGACCCGTCCTGAAACGGAGCCAGAGGGCTTGTTGGCTCGACCGAGAGATATCCGGGCTAGCGTCCGGACGAGGCGCCGCTCCCTTCATGCACCAGGCGATTCACCCACCGCGCGACTGCCATAACCGCGACGCCGATCCCGACACCCCACCACCCCAGCGTGGCGAAGGTGTCGGTGTAGATCGGTAGCGACACGACCGGATCGACCTCGGCCCCCGGAATCCGGTCGATGGCCGCGAAACCGGCGATCCAACCGGCCAGGTACTGCGCGGCCGCGCCGGACAGGAACCAGACCCCCATCATGAGGCCCACGACCTTCACCGCGGATAGGCGGGTCACCATGGATAGGCCCACCGGGGACAGGCAGAGTTCGCCGGTGGTGTGCAGGAAGTAGGCGAACACCAGCCAGAGCACCGCGACTTGCCCGGCGCTGTCGGCGAACGATGCGCCGACCACCAGCACCAGGAAACCCAGCCCCGCCTGCAGAACGCCGAGGCCGAACTTCATGGGCGTCGAGGGTTCGATGCCGCGTTTCGACAGGATGTCCCAGACCATGGCGAAGGCGGGCGCCAGCAGGATGATGAATGCGGGGTTGAAGAAGCCCATCTGGGCGGCCTGCATCTCGATCCCGACGATGGTGGTCTGGACGTTGCGCTCGGTGAACAGCACCATGGACGTGCCCGCCTGCTCGAACAGCGTCCAGAACACCACCGACACGGCGGTCAGCATCAAGACGACGAACATGCGGTCGCGTTCGACCTTTGTGCACTTCGCCAGCGCGTACCAAACGATCCCGAAGACGGCCACGCCAGCGGAGAGAGCCAAGAGGCCGCCGACGAAATCCCGCCATTGCATCAGCCACCAGGCGCAGCCCACCGCGACGATGCTGGCCCCGTAGATCCAATGCTCCTTGGTGATGCCCGCCACCCGGCTCGCCAAACGCGCAGGCGACGACGCTTCGCCCGCGCCGTGGAAGTGGCGCTGGCCACCCAGGAAACAGGCGAGGCCGGCCAGCATGCCGATGCCGGCCAGGCCGAAGCCGTACTTCCAGCCGTAGGCCTGCCCCAGCCAGCCGCAAAGCAGGATGGCGGCCAGCGCACCGAGGTTGATGCCCATGTAGAAAATGGTGAACCCCTGGTCCCGGCGCGGATCCTCGTCGGCGTAGAGTTGGCCGACGATGGTCGAGATGCTCGGTTTCAGGAAGCCGACGCCGATGATGATGAACGCCAGCGCCAGGTACATGATCGACAGCGCGCCGTCGTCCCGGTTCAGCACGCCGTCGACGACACTCGCCGGTTCCCCCTCGAAGGCCATCAGAACGTGGCCGCAGCAGAGCAGGATCGCCCCGCAGGTCACTGCGCGGCGAAACCCCAGATACCGGTCCGCGATGAAGCCGCCGATGATCGGCATCAGGTAGACCAGCGAACCGTAGGTGGCGACGACCCCCGCCGAGACCGCATCGTCGAACAGGAAGTGCTGCGTGAGGTACAGCACCAGGAGCGCCCGCATACCGTAGAAGCTGAACCGCTCCCACATCTCCGTGGCGAAGCAGATGAAGAGTCCCGCGGGGTGACCGAGAAGCTCGCTGCGTGCGGGTTCGGCTGCGTTCATATGGGTAGTTCCGCTTCTTCTTGTCGCTCAAGCCGACAATAGCTAGACGGCCTCGGAAATCAACGGTCTGGTGTGAACGGGTCTTGGTATCCGGCTCGCGACGCGAACGTCGGGTCCGTCAGGGCTTGGAGAAAGGCCAGGAGTTCGGCCCGTTCCGTCGGCGTCATGTCGAACCCTTGGACGAACTGGCTCTTGTAGATGTTGGCGCGGCCGTCGCCGGCGTACTCGCCAATCTCGATGTTGCGTCCACCGGCTGCATAGAAATCGAGCACCGCGCCGAGATCGGGCAAGCTGCCGTCGTGCATGTACGGCGCCGTGAGGGCGACGTTGCGCAAGGTCGGTGCCCGGAAGGCGCCGCGATCGCCAGGGTCGCCGGTCAGGTCGTGCAGTCCCTGGTCCTCACGCGGATAGGCGTTTTGGTCGCCGACGTTGTAGAGCCCGGTGTTGTGGAATGCGTTGTCGAGGATCGCAACGCTCTCGTGGTTGCTCGACTGGGTGAAGTTGAAACCGCCGTGGCAATGATGGCATTCGAATCGTTCGGAGAAGAAGTGCTGCAGTCCGTTGATCGCCGCCGTATCGAGCGCCGCGTCCTGTCCTGCGTAGGCGTAGGCGTCGAACGGCGACTCGAAGGAGACCAGCGATCGGACGAAACTCGCGAGCGCATCGACGATGTGGGTGAACTCCAAGAGTTCGTTATCGGGGAACGCATCGGCGAAGAGGTCCTGGTAGACCGGATCTGCGCGGAAACGCCCGAGAACCTCGGCTTCGTGGCCGGCGATTCCGAGCTCCACGGGGTTGTCGCCGAACATGGGGATCAACACCTGTTGTTCGATGGTCGTGATTCCGGGATGCGCCCACATCAGGGTGTCGTTGTAGGCCGCGTTTACGAGGGCGAGCGTGTTTCGCCGGTTGACGTCACCGGTCGAACCCACGGCCCGATCGCGCGGTTCGGTGAAGGCGAACTCCGGTTGGTGGCACCTCGAGCAGGCCTGCGTGCCGTTGCCGGAAAGCCGGGTGTCGTAGAACAGGTGTCGGCCGAGTTCCACCTTGGCGGCCGTCATCGGATTGTTCTCGGGCACGGCGGGCTCCGGAAACCCCTCCGGGATGTTCCACGCATACTCGTCGGGTGTTCCACAACCACCGCAAACCAGCATCGCGAACAGCGCCGCCGACCGGCAAGTGAAACGGACCGCGCTCACGGGGCGAACCGGAACACCGCCTGGGTTCCACAGCCGTCGAGGCACAGTCCGGTGTCCGGGTCCATCCCCAGATTGGCCAACAGGCTGCGGCACGCTTCGCGCTCGGCGTAGGCTGCCATGCAGTTGCCCTCCACCGCCGTGTCGATGTGCGCCAGAAGCGCATCGAGATCGACCACGATGGTCCCGCCCTCCGGCGCATCGCTCGCGAGTCGAATGCGTGCGGCGTTGGGTTGCCGGCACGGCTCGTCGGGCGGGCGAACCGCGGACGCGGAAACGCATCCGGTGCTGCCGAGGTGGAAGGACCAGTCGTTGCCGACGTCGAGGCGGACGAACTTGTAGCCGGACTGCCAGCTCCAGAACATGGAAGGCACGTTGAGGGGTGCAGCGGCGGCCAACGGATTGCCGTGGTTCCGCTCGAACGGGACGCCGAGCAGGAATTCGATGGCCTCGTAGCGACCGTTTGCGACCTTGCCGGAAACGACAGGGTTCTCGGTGTTGCCACCGAGCGCGACCAGCGCCGTACTGTCGCTCTGCCAAGCATTCGCATCGAGACGTACCGGCACGGTACGTCCCTCCGCGTCGATCATCGCCAGTTCCGATAGGTAGAACCGCAACAGGGCGTCCTCCGCTTGGGTCGAGCGCATCTCGATCGCGAGCCGGACGGGGGTTTCGGGTGGATGGCAGGCGCCGAGACCCAGCGAGACTGTTACCAGCAGCCAACCGACGACGCGACGCCGCCGGCGTGTCCGGGATGGAATGTCCGTACGGCGTAGAAGCTGCGTAATCGGGGCCGTTTTGGTAATTTGCGACCCCATCAACGGGTTGCTGGAGTATTCGTGACCCGCGCTCTGGTCATAGCGTTGTTCGTCCCGCTACTGCTCGCCGACGTCGCACGCGGCGACGATGCTATACCCCGCTATGTCGCCCAACAAGGCGAGGATCGCGGCGACTGCTCGCTGCCCGTGCGGCCGTGCCGGACGATCCAGTACGCGGTCTCCATGGCCCGTAAAGGCGACCAGGTACGGGTTGCGGGTGGCGTCTATCCACTGACCGAAGTTCTGGATGCCCTCGAGGCCGTTGCCAGTGCCGTCGACGTGCAGGGTGGATTCGACCGCTTCGACCATTTCCTCCGCCAGGCGCCCGCCTCGAACCGGACAACGTTGACGGGTGTACCCGTGGCGTTTCGCGATCAGCTCCAAGCGCGCGGATTCCAGGTCGTGGTCGATCGGAAGGGCGTGGACGCGACCGACCGCGCGGCCCTTGCGGGTTTCCGCGCGACCCTGACGAGCAGCACCAGCACGGATTGCGTGGACGATGCGGCCGGGCGCTTTGCCTGCGACAACGTCGACCTGCTAGCCCATTTAGCGCTCGCGGATCTGTCCTCTTCACCCGCCGCCGCTGCTGACGTCTGGGGCTTCGTCGACCTCAACACCGAACGCGAATACGCGTTGCTGGGCGTCTGGAACGGATTGGCGGTCGTCGATGTTACCGACCCGACCTCGCCGTTCGAGGTCGGAACCGTACCCGGGTCGCCGTCGACTTGGCGGGACGTCAAGGTTTCGCAACGCTACGCGGTCGATGCCCAGCGGTGGCACACGTATGCATACGTCAGTACCGAGTCCGGGGGCCGTCTGGTCGTCGTCGATCTCACCCAACTGCCGAACCGCGTGCGACTGGGTCGTCGATCCGACGCCTCCGCACACAATGTCTATGTCAGCAACGTCGACTACGCCACGGGTGTCCCGCTCGACGAAGCGCGGACGCCGCCGTTGCTGCAGGTTCTCGGCAGCGCCGGCAATTTCGGTGCGTTCCGGTCCTTCGACATAACCGATCCGCTGAATCTCGTGGAAGTTGCCAGGTCGGCCCGCGGCTACAGCCACGACGCCACATCCATGCTGGTCACGGACGACCGGGCCTCGGCCTGCAAGGCGAACACGGAGAGGTGCGAAGTGCTGCTCGACTTCAACGAGACCGAGATCCAACTCTGGGACTTCAGCGATCAGCACGCGCCGGAGCTACTGAGTTCGACGACCTACGCCGACGTCGGCTACGTGCACTCCGGTTGGTGGACCGAAGACGGTCGCCACCTGTTCGTGCACGACGAATTCGACGAGAGCGAAGCGGATCTGGACACCACGGTTCGCGTGTTCGATCTCGAGGACCTGACGGATCCGAAGCTCGTCAAGACCTGGACGGGGTCCACGGCGGCCGTGGACCACAACGGCTACGTCCGCGGAAGCCGATACTTCATGTCCAACTACACGCGGGGTCTCACGATCCTCGACATCGCCAATCCCACCGAACCGGCGGCGGTCGGCTATTTCGACACGTATCCGCCGTCCGACAACGGCGCATTCAGCGGCGCGTGGGGTGTGTACCCGTTCCTACCCAGCGGCAACTTGCTGGTGAGCGACCTCTCAGGCGGCCTCTTCGTACTAGGGGACCGAACCCGTTCGTCAGAACCCGTTCGAATTGGCCTTGCCTCGAGAACATTCGCGGGCGAAGAGGGTGACGAGGTGTCCGTCTCGGTTGTCCGAGCCGGCCGAGGGGGTGCCGTGGCGGCGGACTTCGCGGTCCTCGTCGGGTCGGCCGATAGCGCTGACATCGTCACAACCAGGGGAACCCTCGAGTGGCCCGGACAGTCGGCCGACGACGACACCGTACGCACGATATCGGTGCCGTTGCTTCGTGACGATATCGACGAGCCTATTGAACGTGCGTTCGTCCGCCTCAGCAATCCCACGGGTGGTGCGGTTCTGACCGACGTCAACATGGCGTACGTGTTTGTCGGCGATCCCGGCCGGGGGCCGTCCATTGGGTTTGCCGAGACGCAGATCGCCGTCGACGAGAACGCGGAACGGCTGATCGCGACGGTGCAACGTCTGGGAAGTCCAATGGGTGCGGTGTCCGTTGACTACGAGGTCAACCCGCTATCCGCCACGCCGGGTCCGGACTACACGGAGGTCGAACCCGGGCGATTATCCTGGGCGGACGGGGACGCGACGGCGCGGACCATCGTCGTGCCCTTGGTCGAGGACAAGGAGGAGGAACTCGAGGAGCAGTTCGAGATTCGCCTGTATTCGCCGATCGGCGCCACATTGGCGGACGACCGCCTCCTGGTGGACATCGAGTCCGACGGCATGGCGGTCACGGGGTTCATGTTGTACGACGACGCGACCCGGCAAGACCTACAGCCGCTGACGAACGGCAAGGGGCTCGCCTCGGCGGCCGTTCCGGGCAACACGGGAATTCGCGTCGAAGTCAGGAAGCCGGCGGGAGCGGGGAGCGTTGGACTGACGGTCGACGGTGCGGAGCCGCACACCGACAACGATGCCCCCTACGTCTTCCATGTCCTCGGGAACACGCCGGGAGGCGAATACACGTTGCGGGCCACGCCCTATTCGGAGCGCGACCAGGGCGGCGTCGCGGGCGAGTCGCTCGTCGTTACCTTCTCGATCGGCGACGAGCCGCTCGAGCTATCGAGCGACGACTCGTTGCGGGAACTTGAACTGAGCGGTATCGATTTCGACTTCGACACCGACGTTGCTGGCTACGAGGTAGCCGTGGGGCCGCAGCTCGCACGCACGACGGTGTCGGCGACCGCGGCAGCGGGGGCAACGTATGTCGTCCGCCCGGATGACGCCCAAGCGGACGTCGCTGGCCACCAGGTGGACCTCGCGATAGGGACGAACACCATCGAAATCGGCGTCACCGCCGAAGACGGCGAAGCCACTAGGAACTATACCGTGCGCGTAGTTCGCGCCCCCTTCGCGACGGGTCCGTAGGAACACGCGCCCGAAGCGCGCACGGTCGCACTCGTCGGCGCGTCGCACGGCAATTCGACCGGTCGAGGCGCAATAGATGTCCCTACGCAGGCGCCTCTTCTTGGTTGGCGCGGACCACCTCGCCCATCCCTTGCCATTCGTCCCAAGAATCGAATATAAGACATAAAATACGTTTATATTCAATTGATTATATATCAATACCTGAAGTGTAGTTGCCATGGATGTCAATAAACGGAGCCGGGTATGGGGGTCAATAACCCGTTCCGTAGGTTTGGGTTTGCCCGCCCCTGCAGGGCCAGGGAGGCCCGGTGGGATCAGCCGAAGAGATCGATGCGACGGCGGTGGCTAGGAGTCGCCTTTTCTGACCGAGAGCTGTCCATCCGTCTTGGCGGTAGGCGACGCCTGCCCCGAATCGCGGCGTTCTCCCAGAATGACGCCATCGCCTTGACTCCCCGCCTCTCGATCAGACCATCTGCATCGCGAAACACCTGGCTCGAGGTGATCGGATCCAGCTTCCTGGGACCCGCTTCAGACCATTCCAGGCTGAGGCTCTTGGCGGGACAGAAACCCAGCTCCCGGAGTTGATCGTGCACAGCGTGGTTCGTATCGATCACGCAGATCGTGCCGCCGGGTGCAAGGTTGGCTTCCATCACCCGGCTCAACCACGTCGGCCATAATAGGTCGACTTCGTTCAGCACGAGCTGTATCAAGACGAAGTCGTACTCGCCGTGGAGACTCAAGCTGGGGATCGGCTCGGGGTCCGGCGACCAGCCAATGCGAATCTGTCCTGCTTCCCGCCGTTGTTCGATCCAGGGGATTCGACCTATCAACGGCTTGGTCACGGCCTCAGCGACAGCCGCCCAACGTTCCCGTTCCGGTTCGAACAGGGATATCGAGATGTCAGGGGTGACAGATGCGCGATTCCCGGAGGAATACAGAGTGCCCGCGAGGTGTCTAAGCAGGCCGTAGAGTTCAGGCCCAGCGCCGCACCCGACTATGGCATACCGGGCAGTGCCTGTATGGCCTCGGTCGGGCGTAAGGTCCCATCTGCGTGGCACGACGAACTCCTTGGACGCAATCTGGATGGCATCCGAGACTAGCTCCACGTAGTAGGGGTAGTAGGCGAGCGCGTATGCAACAAGTCGGGGGCGGTTCCGTCCGTATTGCCACCCGCCGGTGGCCGGATCTCGGTAGTGTCCCCGGAGAGCGATGATTTCCCGCTGGATCGCGTCCATCGTTCGTGGCGGGAGGTGTTCCAGTTCGCAACCGAGATACACCTCTACTCTCTTCCTAACGTCGCGCTTCAAGTACTCCAACGGTTTGTGTTCGAACGTGTCCATCGCTTCGTCCTAGGGTCGGATGGTCCGGAAGGTCAGGTTGTATCGGGGTTCGGCGATCCGCTTCCGGGGCGGCAGGCAGTGTTCCCAGTGCAGCTGCGTCGGGTCTCTCATCACCAGCAAGCTACCGTGTCCGAGAGTACAGTCGACCACCCGCGAGTGGTCGTTTCGATGCCGCATCCTGAACACGCGTTCGATACCGAGGCTCACCGATGCGATGTGTATCTCGTCGCCTAGTTCCTTCTCGTCGTCGCTGTGCCACCCCACCTTGTCGTTGCCGTCGCGGTAGAAGTTGATGAGTACGGAGTTGAAGTAGAGCCCCGTCTCCCGCGCAATACGGGCGTTCATCTCCCGCACGAACGGCGGGAAGGATCTCGGCTGCATCGCGATGCCGGAGTACGTGTAGGTGCTCCCGTCTTCGCTGTACCACATCGTCAGTCGGGGAACGTCGTGGGTGCGTCCGTGGATGGTGATACTTTCCTGGACGTACTGCTCCCGCGCCGCCGCCGCAAACGCGCGGTCGGCTTCCTCCCGCGCGAGAAATCCGCCGAAGTACGACACGTCCGCATCGCTTGCTTTCAGGACGTCGAGCCACTGGTCGGGGAAAAGCTCGCCTTGCGCTTCCATAACTGCTTTTTGGGAGTCCTCGCCTGGGCTACGGTGAGCTATCGGGCATTCAGGTTCATCCGCAGCTTGTACTCGTCAACGATTCGCCGGAGTAGCATCTTCACAACCCTATACACTGGTCCTTCGCAACGGTAGTCCGCTTCAACGACGAACTGAGCTCGATTGTCTCGCACCAGCTGCTCCGCTGTTCGCTGCCTCGCCACCTCAATCTTGGTCCTGCGACGTCCTGGCTCCTTCGGTGGGTACACGGCTACCGAGTAGCCTCCTTGGTAGTTGACCATCTTCATCGCGGGTACATCCGTCTCGCCGTCGCCAATGTAGATCATCCGAGAGAAAGGACGCGGACGCTTGTCCTCGGGAGTGAATCGATTGATCTGCTCGTTGTCCCAGCTGTTCACGATCCCTTTGTTGATACGGAAGAGGTACTGCGTCTTCGTCGTGTAGTTCACGGCACGCGCCGGGAAGTCAGGAACTCCGTTCGCGTCGAAACGGAAGCCCGAAGCGAATACATGCTGGAATTCTTTTGCTATACCCGACCCTTCGATCATCTCCTGCAGACCTGATGAAATGACGAAGTGCTCTACTTTCGCGCCAATGTCCTTGCAGTACGCGTTGATGGAACCGAACCAGCCTTCCACACCTGGAAACAGGTCAAGCTTCTTCCCGTGTTCCACCAACGCTTCCCTGGTATACGGCTTTTCCGCGCGCTTTGCCCCCTCAATCATCAACTGCATGTACGCGAGCACTTCGTCCATGTCGTGTTGATGTGCCCGTTCTTTGACCTTGTCCCAGAATTCGTCGGCCGAAGTACCGATCTCGGGCAAGAAGCTGTTCTCGTGCATGTTGCCACGGATCAACGTGCCGTCGAAGTCGTAGCAAATTGAGATATTAGGCTTCGCAGCACGCCCCATTGGGTTGCATCCCCAGATTGTTCGAGACCAACACGTTACCGCACCGTTGCCACCTCAAGGTAGTGGTTCTCGTCATTCGGGACGGCCAGGCGAGGCGGCATCCTCGTCGTGCTTCCTCCAAGTCATTCAACCGTGCCAACGGCTGTCCAGGACCTCAATCTCCCTCTCAGGTGTCCGTCAGCTGCTAGGACAAAAAAACCAGACCGCGAGTGCTTGTCGTAGGTGGCGATCAGTGCCCGACGACCGCACCTCCGTGCGGATCGTCGCGCAGCAGTACGACCGGTGTCTCGGCTGGCAGCCCCCGACGACGCCTATGCCTGTGCAATCTGCATCGAAGGGCAGTGGCGCGAGGACAAACGTGCAATCTGGGCCAACGACATCCGTCCGTGACGAGAGACAGCCGCGAGGTGGAACATGCCCGCGCATTGGCGGTACGCTAGGTTTTGGGCCAACTTGACCTCGCTACCTTCCAAGTAAGGCCACACAAGGAACGTCGTGCCAGCACTCACAAGACAGCAGACCACCGCTTGCAGGTGGCTTCTGCAACGCTCGGATGGACATCCCGAGGATCAGATAAGGAAGCACATCGGGGGTCTGCTCGACTCGCTGGGGGACGATATCCACGCGGAGTTCAGCTACCGGACCTCCGCGGGTCCGGCCGACATCTATCTCCCTCGGCGCAGAACCATCATTGAAACGAAGGCTTTCGGGCTAGCCGACGATTCCGGCAAACCGCAAGCCGGAACGTCGGAGTCGCCGCGTCAGCAGCTCGAGCGCTATCTCCACGCCGAGATACGCTACGAGTTGAACTCCCTTCCTCTTGACGGTCAGGCCGGATGCCCCTTGGACCGGTATTGTCACCGACGGCAGGGTCTGGCACGTTTGGCGCTATCCCCACGAAGCGGACGCCGCCGGGACTCCTCTCGAACTCAATGCTCGTCCCAGTACTGCTGACGCACTGCTACAGCGCCTGAACCACTACGTCCTCAGCAACGCACCGGTCGGGAAACTCTGGCTCCCTGGCGACCCGCGCTCGGCCTTCGAGCCGTTCCTTCGCGGTCTGGAAGACCTCTACTCCAACCTACCCAAGACCGCTCAGGTTCCAACAGCCACCAAGAAGGCCCTTTGGCTTGAAATGCTCCGTACGTCTAGCATGGAGCCTGTCAACGAAGCCGCCCGCGAACGCCTCTTTGTCGCCCACTCCTTTCTAGTCGCCCTCGCCCGCGGTGTCGTCGAGGTGCTGGCCAATCCGCGCGACCAGCCCGACGGAGAGGAAATACTCCGCGACGGATTTGCCGTTTGGATCGTTGCCACTGCTCGTGGCCGACAAGTGGGCCAAGGTCTTCATGGGCGACATCCATTCCTACGAGTGGCGTCGCCGTCCCGGCGACGTTCTCCGCCCCCTCTACGAGCAGTTCGTCGACGAACGCGACAGGAAGGCTTTCGGCGAGTTCTACACGCCGGATTGGCTCGCCGAAATGCTCGTCGCCCAGGTCTGCGATGACGAATGGTGCGAGGCCGCCATCGCGAAGGCGATTCCCGCCGTCCGCAACGCGGTAGAACTCGAAGGCGTCGGTGTTCTGGACCCCACTTGCGGGTCGGGCACATTCCACAGCGGCCTGTGTGCCGCCAGCGCAACCGTCAAACGCGCGTTCGCCACCGACGTCTTGAACCTCACGCTGGCGAGTCCCGGCGTCAACCGCCACCAGAAGAGCGCCAAGGATGTGGCCCAATGGACACCACCGCTGAACGCCTGCTGGTTCGCCGCCCGAACGCTGGAGGTCCGGCGCAAGTACGGCCTGACCATCGACCGCGCGGAAGCGGTCGAAGCCGTGCTGTCGCGGTGCGACTCGACCGAGATGGTCGTGGTCGAGTGCGGCACACCGTCGTCGGCGAACCGAGTGGATGCAACCGTGGAGGCCGGAGAGGGCGTGGACGCCTTGGCGTTGTGGGACGACAACCGCAACGGACGCATCACCTGCGCCGAAGCACGACGGCACGGCATAGCGCCCGTGCACCGAGGCCATCCCGCCTACCGGTTCATCCGGGACGGGGATGGCGACGGAGTCGTTTGCGAGTAGCGGGCAAACGCGCACGGGGAGGCAAGGCACTCACCTTGGCTGCACCTTCGACGAGTTGACCGGGATACCACTCAACCCTGACGATTGTCGGTGCTCCGTCGGAAGGGCTATCGGATGCACCTCAGTGGACCCACCGCCGCCGGCTTCATGTACTCCGACACCGGCGGCAACGGCCCTGTCGTCGTCCTGCTCCATGGCGTGCTGATGAACGGCAGCGTATGGGCAGAGGTCGTCGATGGCTTCCGCGACCGCTACCGGTGCATCGTCCCGGAACTGCCGTTCGGCGCGCACGCCCGACCGATGCCCGACGACGCGGATCTCTCACTGGGATCCATCGCCCGCATGATTGCCGAGTTCCTTGAGGAACTGCAGCTGCGGAACGTCACCCTCGTGTGCAACGACTGGGGAGGCGCGCAACTCGTCTGCAGTCCGGGAGCGTCCGATCGGGTCGCCAACCTCGTCCTGGTCTCCTGCGAAGCCTTCGACAACTATCCGCCCGGCCTGCCCGGACGGCTGCTCTGTCTCAGTGCGTCCGTGCCGGGTGGGCTGTTCCTTGCGGCCCGGATGCTGCGGCCTCGCTGGATCAGGGATCTCCCCCTGGCTTTCGGCCACATGTCGAAGAAGGGCGTGCCCGACAAGCTCTTCATGGGCTGGATCGATCCACTCCGCCACAACCGAAGAGTCCGGCGCGATCTGGGCAAGTACCTGCGCAATGCACCGCCGAGGCGGCAGTTGCTTGGGTGGGCCGAACAACAGCGGTCGTTCCGGGGACCGGTGCTGATCGTCTGGGCCCGCGAGGACAAGCTGATGCCGCCGGTCCACGCCGAACGGCTGGAGGAGCATTTCGAGAACGCCCGCGCGGTGTGGGTTGACGATAGTCGGACTCTGATTCCAATCGATCAGCCGGAAATCCTGACGCACCATCTTCGCTCGTTTCTCGCAGCCAATGCCGGTTGACCTATCGTGGTTCGGCACCGTTCGGAATGCAGCCGTGGAGTCGCGGGGGCGTAGACGCCTTTGGCGATCTGGGAGGGGTCAAACACGCGACAGCGCACCACGAGTCCTGCGACGAGCGTGAAAGACGTCCCAAACCTGCCAAACCTGACACAAAAACAGCGCCTGGAAGGTACCAAACGCGCTTGTTCGTGGCGCTTTTGACACCCCTTTGGCGGCTGGACTGCCTCCTTGTTGCGTCCTTGCGGAGCGAGGAAGCCGTCCTGTAGACGCCAGCGGCGGCTCGTAGCGAAGACTCAAGAATCCTAGACCCTATGCGCCTTCCGAGCCTATCCAGTTCGCGTTCGACGACCACAATCGGGCAGTTCGGCCCGAAACCGTCCCCGCGCTGCCATGCAGAAATCTGGCGGATCGAGAATCTGAAAAGACGAAAAAATTGAGAATTTCCTGGCGCGCGTGTTGCGCACCGAGGAAATCGGGCCCGTCCTCGGAACCGTCAGCGTAAACATGCGTTGTTGGGCGCTGGTGAGCGTCACGCCGTCAGCGTCGTCGTCTAACTACCTCGTACCTGCGCGGTCAGCGCCGCACCTACAGGCCCGCCCTCACTTGGCGATGTCCTCGCATCACAAAACTAACCGCCGACGTCCAGAGAAAGGGGCTGGTGGAAGTCCAAGCGGGTCCTACCATCAGATGACTCCTGCGCAAATTGAAGCTCACGCGGAGACATCAACCCACAGATTGTCGTCCGGCTGGACGGTTACCGAAACACCATTCTCGGCGACGATCTCCTCGAGGACATCGCCAATTGGCGCAAAGCAATCCAAACCCGTCCATGTCCCATAGTTGGTCATTAAGGAACGGCAGATGTCGTGCAACCGTCGGAAGTACTGCTTAAACCAACACCCTTCCAACTGGTCCCCCAGTCTAGGTACATCGCTCAGCTGCTGGCCCATTCCATCCATCGTCCCCATGACGTAGGCCGACCGAACCATTAGGCTGCCCTACACTTGCAACATTCCTTGAAACCCCTTTTCGAAATCCCTCTCAATGCCCCACACTCGCAGAATAT
>JAPPAV010000080.1 GCA_026705345.1 Gammaproteobacteria bacterium | reverse complement strand
CTGCGGTAGGGGGCACGAACGCGTTTCGGGTCCGGGCGCCTACACCCTGCACGCGGAGTTCGAAGCGGCGGCGCCCGATCTGGTGGTCGAATCAGCCACGCTCAGCGCCGTGCCGAACGTCGGCGAGACGTTCACGCTCAGTGTCGCGGTCAACAACGAGGGCGACGGCGACGCCCCCGCTACGACGCTGCGTTACTACCGCTCGGACGACGCGGTGATCTCGGGCTCGGACGAGCAGATAGGAACGGGAGACGTCGAACCCTTGGCGGCGGGGGAGTCTTCCGAACATTCCATCGATGTGACGGTCGCCGACGGGGATGTCTATAGCTACGGCGCGTGCGTCGACGCGACGGCGGGGGAGAGGGATGCGACCAACAACTGTTCTTCTGCGGCGACCGAGCCCCCGACGGTCTTCGACCTGGATGCCGAGAACTCCCACCCGAACGGCATCGCCTATGCGGACGGTCTGCTCTACGTCGTGGACTGGATCGACGACAAGGTTTACGCCTACACGACGGCAGGCCAACGCCGGCCCGATTCCGACTTCGAGCTTGTTGCGGAAACGGATTGGGCTCAGAGCATCACGTACGCCGATGGCTTGCTCTATGTTGGCGTATACGACACCTCGGCACCCGAAAAGGTCTACGCGTATACGGTCTCCGGCGAGCACCGTTCGGATTCCGACTTCGACCTCGTGTCCCGCGAGCCGTGGTGGCCCAGCGGCATCGCGCACGCCGACGGCCTGTTCTACATTGCCGATGAGATATCCGACGATGTCTTCGTCTATGCAACCTCTGGCGAGCGACGGTCGAGCGCAGACTTCGAACTGGATAGTGAGAACTCCTCGCCCTTGGGCATCGCCCATGCGGATGGTCGGCTCTACGTAGTCGACCAGTATGACGACAACGTCTACGTCTACACGACTTCCGGCGTGCGCGAGGAGGACCGGGAGTTCGACCTGGTCGCCGACAACGATTCGCCGGAGGGTGCGACCTACGCGAATGGCCGGTTCTACGTGGTCGACGGGGATTCCGATCGTGTGTTCGTCTACTGAGGTCGAATCCGAAGCCGCTTGTGTCGAGCGCCAGGCATGCCCGGTTCTCTTCGCAGCGACCTAAGGTCCAAGCGTCGGTCGCCGATGTGCCCAGGGCTGGGCCCGTTCGAAGGTTGCAGCCGCTCGTAGCACATGGTGGTCGGCGGCCCGCCGACCCACGATCTGCAGCCCTACGGGCAATCCGTCCGACGTGAATCCGCACGGCACGCTTGCCGCCGGCAGGCCCGCCATGTTGAACGGGTAGCAGAATTCCGACCAACTCAACCAGTCCCACGGATGGTGAGGCCAATCGGCGGGTTGCAGGCGGTCGGCGGGGAACGCGGCGACCGATACCGAAGGCGTCAGTAGCAGGTCCCAATCCGCCATGAAGCGGTGCATCTGCTCCACGTAGGCAAGCTTCCCGGCCCGCATGGCGAGGTAGGTCTCGGCGGAGTGTCCCAGGCCCGCCCGGATGCAAGCGACGAGGCCAGGGTCCATCTCCGCTTCCCACTCCTCGAGGTGGGCGGCGAGGGGAGATTCGTGAACCGCCCAGAAGAAGCGACCGATCTCCGGGCCTTCGGGACCCCAGGAAGGCGTAACGACATCGACGTTGCAGTCGAAGGCTTCGAACAGGCCGACCGCTGCCTCGACCAAGCCTGCAACCTCGGAATCAACCCTCGCATGGCCAAGGTCGGGACTAAAGGCGATCCTGAGATCCGCGACGTCGACGTCCAGGTCCTCGAGATAGTCAGTGCTTGGGGCGATGACACTAGTGTGGTCGAACGGGTGTGCGCCGGCGGTGGCGTTCAGGAACAGTGCGGCGTCGGCGACAGTGCGCGAAATCGGGCCGACATGCGAGACCTGGTCGTTGTTTCGAACCGGGACGTGCGGAACCAGTCCCCAAGTGGGCTTGAACCCCAGAACCCCGCAGAAGTGCGACGGCATTCGAATGGATCCGGCACCGTCGGAGCCTTGATGCAATGGACCGAAACCCGCCGCAGCCGCCGCACCGGCCCCGGCCGAGGACGCGCCCGCGTTGAAACCATGCTGCCACGGATTGTGGGTGATCCCGGTGAGTGGGCTGCGGCTCACCCCGCACCAGCCAAACTCGGACGTCGTGGTCTTGCCGAGAATCACGGCACCGGCCGCCTTGAGACGAGCGGCTACCGGGCAATCAGTGTCGCTGATCGTTCCGGCCTTGCATCGGGACCCCTGTTCGAAGGGGTACCCCTCGAGTTCGTGCAGATCCTTGATGGTGACCGGGACGCCGTGGAGTGGCCCGAGCGGCGCACCATCCATGACTTCCCGCTCGGCCTGCCTGGCCGCGTCGAGGGCCAAGTCACCGGCTAGGTGGGCAAAAGCGTTGACGTGGCCATTGTGTTCGTCGATCCGTTGCAGGAGCCCCTGGGCAAGTTCGACGGGAGACAGATCCTTGCTCCGGATCCTTGCCGACACCTCGACGGCCGACGCGAAACAGAGTTCGTTCACCGTCATTCGTGGCGTCATCCCCGCTCAGGGGATACCGGATCAACCGGACGCAGATGCGCCCCGCGGCTTTTCGAGTTTCGAGATTTCGCGGTCGAGCTGGAACCTCGGATCGGTGACGATGGCTTCCAGGGCGCGAACGTGCTCTTCCAAATTGCCCGAACTTTCCAGTCCGGCAAGGCGCGCTTCCAACCGCTCGAGGTCCGCCTTGGACATTCGAGACTTCGATTTCGCATACACCCGGTATGCCTCCAACAGGCACCCGAATACCACGGCAACGGCCAAGAAACCCCATAGTCCCATTCGCGGATTCTCCCTTCAACAACTGTTGGGAACTATAGAGCAACCCGCGTGCCAATGGGGGCACATCACCGCAAGTTGTTGATTCAGCTACAACCGACTGAACAGAGTCCCCAAGATTCGTGGGGACATCCGTCGCGGATTTGACCAATGTTTGACACAACCGCCCTGCTGCAAGTGAGCTCGTCAACGGCGGGCCAAAGCCGTGCCAGTCGTCGTTGACGTCGCTACGACGCCACAACGTTGTAAATGCCGAGTCCGATGACGAGCGAAAACCCGATCGCAAACACGGCCATGAGAAGCTTAAGGTTCGAATGCAACGACTCGAACTTTGCATCGAGCCCGACGAACCTAGCTTCAACGCCCTCGAACCTAGCCTCCACGCCCTCGAACCTAGCCTCCACGCCCTCGAACCTGGCCTCCAATCCCCCGAATCTAGCCTCCAGTCCTCCGAACTTGGCTTCCATGGCTTGGAACTTCGCATCGAACTTTGCGTCGAGGCCGTCGATCCGCAAGCCGAGGGAATCATGGTCGATCCGGGTGAGCACTACCTCGCCAAGCTCCTCTCCAAGCGCGCGGGCCAGTCCGTGGGCTTTCGGCGGGTCGAAGCCGACATCCTTCAAGCGATCGGCGAACCTCAGCGTGTCGATCACGTTGGCGTCCATAACGTCCTCGGCGTAAGTAATTCTACCTATTCAATCCTGCCAAATCGATTCGCCGCACTGTGTGCGACATCTGCCCGTACGCCGGTAAGCCATGGCGGAAATTGGTGTGGCCGATTGCCCACGATTCGCACATTCGCCCGGAACAAACGCCGCAAATCGACTAAACTGCGCCGCTTCGCTACCGGGGTCGAACCATGGCGGGTCGGACAGTCGGTGCCTTCGCGGCAACCATCTTGCTTTTTTCCTGTACACAGGAGCCTGTCGACGAATTGCCGGTGCAGGTCGTTGGCGATATGCACGACACGATGACCTGGGTGCTCGACCCGGCGGCGGATGTCATCTGGGGATCCGCCGGCTGGGTCCTCACGGCGGAAGGGACCGAAGACCTCACGCCGACGACGGAAGAGGGCTGGAACGAGGTTAGGCATAGCGCGGCCGTCCTCGCCGAGAGCGGCAACCTGCTGCTGTTGCCGCACTTGGTGCCCCAGACCAATGGGGAGGCTTGGATCGAGTTCTCTCGCGGCATGACACGCGTGGCCCAGGAGGTCCTGGCGGCGGTGGACGCCAAGGACTCCGCAGCCTTGTTCGAGACCGGAGGACACCTCTACAACGTCTGTCTGGCATGCCATCAGGTGTACGCCCGGGGCGAGGAATGACGCGTCGGGTCCCATCCGTTGCATCGCCAACATGCCACGGGCCAAACGGGGTGATGCTCCGCGACTGGGACCGGTTTCTTGGACCGCGCCAAGCTTGGCTGGTCGTTGCCTTGTTGCCGCTCTTGGTCATCGGTGCCTCGACCGCCCTTGGCCACGCGATCTCCGAGGACAACGCCAGCTACGTGGCGGCACTGGACGGTCCGGCCATTCCGGCGTTCACCTATCTGGGTGCCAAGCACATGGTGACGGGCGTCGATCACCTGTTGTTTCTCGTCGGCGTGGTGTTCTTTCTCCATCGGCTGAAGGACGTCCTGCTCTACGTGTCCCTGTTCACCCTCGGGCACAGCATCACGCTGCTCTTCGGCGTGCTGGCCGAGTGGAAGGTGGACGCCTATGTCGTCGACGCCATCATCGGACTCTCGGTGGTCTACAAGGCGTTCGAGAACATGGGCGGTTTCGAGCGGGTATTCGGCTTCACGCCGAATACCCGGGCCGCCGTTCTCGTGTTCGGCCTGTTCCACGGCCTCGGCCTCGCGACCAAGGTTCAGGAACTCGCCCTATCGGACAACGGGCTGGTGACCAACCTCCTAAGCTTCAACGTGGGGGTGGAACTTGGCCAATTCAGTGCCTTGGCGGGCGTCGTTGGCCTGCTGCTCTGGTGGCGGCGCCAACCGAGTTTCGAGCGCTCCGCGTTCGCGGTGAACGCAACCCTGATGACCGCCGGATTCGTCCTGACTGAATACCAACTCGCGGGTTGGATGCTCGACTCGTGAAACGCGTTCTTCTCGCCAGCGCATCGGCGTTCGTGGTCGCGACGGCAGCGTTCTTCGCCTTCATTCTGCCTGCGGAGTTCGGTATCGATCCCACCGGCATCGGTGGTGCCTTGAGACTTACGGGCTTAGGGGGTAGTCCGCCCCGGGATCTGCATCACACGGATGCCGATCTCGTTCAGGACTTCCGCGAGTTCGAACTCGCGCCGTTCGAGTCGGTGGAGCTCAAATACGACCTCGCCGCCGGCGATGGGTTCGTATACGCCTGGAGCGCGACCGGCGAAGTGGTCTTCGACCTCCACGCCGAACCGGAGGGTGCAGAGCCCGGTGTTGCCGAGGGTTTCGCCCAGGGTCGGGACACCGCCGACGCCGGAACCTATGTCGCGCGATTCGCCGGAATCCACGGTTGGTTCTGGGAGAATCGCGGCGCGACGACCGTGACGGTGCGCCTGCGGATGAATGGATTCGCGACGGGTGCAACGCGTTACCACGACGGCATGGCGCAACCCTTGGAAATGCCGTAGGGGCGACCCTTGTGGTCGCCCGCGTTATACGCGCCTCCTCGGCTGGCGGGACGGGACAAGCCCGTCCCCTACGGTCCCGTTGTTCCTTTCACGTCCGCGCGTACCTGGCCGTCCAACAGGTTTCCGGCGCAACCAAGGATGCTGATCGGCGTAGAATCGCGGCCATGAACATCTTCAAGACGCTGGCTCAAAAGCCATGGATTCCCGACGAGAGCAACGTCGTGGAAATACGCACGGCCTCGTACGCGGCTGCGAACCAGAAGGTTGCGCTCGTTTGCTTCCTCGCCATCGTCGGTGTGCTTTTCTTCCTGTTCTTCGCGGCGTACCACATGCGTCTCGACCCGGTGGAACTCGCCGGCCAGGCGTCTGATTGGGTACCGGTTCCCGAACCTCCGCTGTTGTGGTTCAACACGGTGGTGCTCGGCCTCGCGAGCCTCGCCTTCGAACTGGCCAGGCGGGCGTCGAAGCGGCGTGACACGAGCACGGCCAAGCTTGGCTTCTTCGCCGCGGGTGCCGTTACGTTGGTGTTTCTTGCCCTCCAACTGGTGGTCTGGAACCAAATGCTCGGGCTTGGCTACTACGCCTATGCGAATCCGGCGAGCGCGTTTTTCTACGTGATTACCGGCGTGCATGGCGTTCACCTGCTCGGGGGGTTGGTGGCCTGGGCGCGGGCGGCGCGTCGGTTTCCGGCGGCCGACGACAATCCGGCACCCTTGGCGCGAAGCATCGATCTCTGCGCGCTCTATTGGCACTTCCTGTTGCTCATCTGGTTGGGGATTCTCGCGCTGTTCGTGAACACCTGATGGCTGCGCGTACGCTCGACCTGCCAATCGAGGGGATGACCTGTAGCGCCTGCGTGTCGCGCCTCGAAAACGCACTTGTAGAAGCGCCGGGCGTGGTCGAAGCCAGCGTGAACCTGGCCCTCGAACGGGCATCGGTATCCTTCGATGGCTCCTCGACCGACGCCTCGGCGCTCGCCGAGGTCGTCGCTCGAACCGGGTTCGACGTGCGTACGGAGCGGCGGACCTTCGCGGTCGAGGGGATGACCTGTGCCGCCTGTTCCGCACGGGTGGAAAGGGTACTGCTGGGCGAGCCTGGCGTTGTGGATGCGGACGTCAACCTGGCGCTGGAGCGGGCGACGGTTACCTCGGCCTCCGGCTGCGTGCCGCCCGAGGCGTTGGCCAAACGGGTCGACAAGGCGGGTTATCGCCTCGTCGCGGGCGAGGAGGAGCGAACCGAACAACCCGGCGTTGACCCCGGTGAGGATCGCTTGGCAGCCGAACGGCGCACCGTGATCGTCTCGATGGTGCTGACGGTGCCGATGGTCGTCGGCATGGTGTTCGCCGCGTTCGGCTACGACGAGATCCATCTCATGCCTGCCGGCGAAGTATTGTTGACGACACCCATCCAGTTTCTGATCGGCGCCCGGTTCTACCGCGCCGCCTACAATGCGTTGCGGACCGGTGGCGCGAACATGGACGTGCTGGTCGTCATGGGCACGACGGCGGCCTACGTCTATAGCTGGTATCTACTGTTGACCTTGGGATCTGCGGCGGACGGCCAACTGTACTTCGAAGCCTCCGCCGTGATCATCACGTTGGTCCTGCTTGGCAAGTATCTGGAGTCCCGGGCCAAGCGGGCGACCACAAGCGCCATTCGCCAGCTTATGGACCTGCGTCCGCCGACGGCAAGCGTTCGCCGGCCCGACGGGTCCGAGGAGGCCCTCCCGGTGGCGCGGGTCGTGGTCGGCGACATCGTGGTTGTTCGTCCGGGCGAACGCGTACCGGTGGACGGCGAAGTGATCTCCGGGACAAGCGAAGTGGACGAGTCCTTGTTGACGGGCGAGAGCGTGCCAGTGGCCAAGGCGATCGGGGACGGCGTGACCGGTGGCGCCGTCAATACCGTCGGCTACCTCGAGGTGCGCACCACGGCCGTGGGAGAGGACAGTACGCTGGCCCGGATCGTCCGTCTCGTGGAGTCTGCCCAGAGCGGAAAAGCCCGCGTGCAGCGCCTCGTGGACCGGATCAGCCGCGTATTCGTTCCCATCGTGGTGAGCATTGCCGCCCTGACCTGCGGGGCGTGGCTAGCCGTCGGCGGCAGCTTCGAAGCATCGCTGATCGCGGCGGTGTCGGTACTCGTCATCGCGTGCCCTTGTGCGCTCGGCCTCGCCACGCCAACCGCGATCATGACAGGTACAGGTGCCGCCGCCCGGGCCGGAATTCTGATCAAGGACGTTGATACGCTGGAGCGGGCGCCGGTGTTGTCCACGGTGGTCTTCGACAAGACGGGCACGCTGACGGTGGGCAGACCGCGTGTTACGGACCTGCGCGTTCTGCGTGGTACCGAGGACGAGCTGCTTGCCTTGGCGGCGGCCGTTCAGGGCCTCAGCGAACACCCGCTCGCGAGAGCCGTCGTCAATCATGCCCGGGGGCGTGGCATCGAACCCGCACCTGCGACCGACTTCCACAATCACGTGGGCCGGGGTGTCAGCGGTTACGTCGACGGCATGGAGATTCGTGCCGGCAACCGTGAATTCGTGTCGGGCGATGGAACTTCGGCCGGCCTCGAATGGGGCTCCCGGTTGGACGGTACAGTCGTTTGGGTGTCCGACGGAGACGGTGTTCGCGGAGGCCTGCTGTGTAGGGATGCCTTACGCCCGGAAGCGCCCGTTGCCGTCGAGCGTCTCAAGGCCATGGGCATTCGTCCGGTCATCCTGTCCGGGGATGCCGCGTCGGTGGTCTGGCCGCTAGCCGCCGAAGTTGGTATCGAGGAGGCGCACGCCAGGGTTCTGCCCGACGAGAAAGCGGCGTTCGTCCAGAAACGCGTTGCAGCGGGTGAGCGGGTGGCCATGGTGGGCGACGGGATCAACGATGCCCCGGCATTGGCCGCAGCCGATGTAGGCTTTGCCATCGGAACGGGGACCGATGTCGCCATGGAAACCGCAGGCATTACCTTGATGCGACCCGTGCCTACGCTGATTCCGGCAGCGCTGGACGCGAGTCGGACAACGTTCCGCAAGATCAAGCAGAACCTCTTCTGGGCGTTCGTCTACAACGTCATCGGCATCCCGGCGGCGGCATTGGGCTATCTGAGTCCGACCCTCGCCGGCGCCGCGATGGCGTTCTCGAGCGTCTGCGTGGTTTCCAATTCGCTGCTCCTCAAGCGTTGGAAACCGCAATAGACCGCATGGTGCCAGCTGGCCTCGTCGCGGGCCGGTAGCCGTTACGGATCGGCGGCCAACAGGGCCGCGAGCAACGATGTGGGCGAGTGCACCGGTAGAGGCGCGTTGGCAAAGTCCTTCTCGTTTCGAGTCACCACACAATCAGCGCTTGTTTGGGTGGCCGCAGCGCAGACAACGGCATCTTCGTAGTCCAGCACGCGGCTTCGGCCTGCGTCTTCCAACGTGGTTCGAGTCACTGGCGCCACTTCCAAAAGCGCTAGCAGATCCGCTACGTAGGATCGGGCGGCGTCGACACCTGTTGCCTTCCTCGCCAAGTAGAAGATAGTCGTGAACGAATTCGCACAGGCAAGTCCTTGGATACCACCGCGTTCGACGCGCGATAGGAGGTTGGATGCCACCTCTGCATGCGGTGCGCGATCAAGAAGAAAATCGACGAGGACGTTGGTGTCGAACAGGACTCGCATCACGCTCGCGCGGCCGTCAACTGTGCTTGTCCTCCAAATGCTTCAGGTAGTCGGCTTCAACGGCTCCCTTGTCCTTTAGGCAACCCCGTAGGCGGGACACCCTCGGCGTCTCGTCCACATTGCCCGGCGAACCCGAAATGCATACTAGGAAGTACTCGGCCACGACCTGCGACAACGATTTCCCAGAGCGGGCAGCATGCTGTTTGGCACCCGCGATCAGGCGATCATCCATACGTAGGGTCAACTTGGTTTGCATCGGGTCCGCTAAGACGTACAACCCAGCGGAAACTATACGTCACTGCCAGGACACCCTCAAGTACTTGCACCGGCTTGGTTCGGAACGAAGAGCGATAAGAACGCGACGCACAGGTCGTCCTGCCAGACGAAATGGGCCGGTATTTCTCCCGCGATGATCCGGGTGAAGACGCTTGCCATGGGCTTACGCAGCGAACCCGTGTTGGGCTGCTAGCGCTACGTGGGCAACTTCGCCGTGGCCGTCCCGAATACCCGGGTCTCGCCCGCCTCGTTGCTGACCGTGATGTCGATCTCCACGGTGCCGTCGTCCTCGTCGATATCGGTGACGACACCGGTGATGGTGTGCGGGTGGTCCACCTGCACCGGCGCCCGGAAGACGGTGTCGATGGCGATGATCTCGGCATCCGGTGCCCAGCGGTGGATCATGGCGCCGAGGAATCCCTGGCTCATCACGCCGGGGACGATGGCGCCGGGAAGACCTTCCTTGCGTGCGCCTTCGTGGTCGGTGAAACGGGGCGAACCCCAGCCGACGTGCTTGCCGAAACGGCGGGTTGCTTCGATGCTGGTGTCCGGTACGAAGTTCGGCAGTTCGCCGCCGAACTCGACGTCGGCAATGGTCTTTACGGTGGAGTCAGCCACGAGGTCTCTCCCGGATCACGGTTCGGGTGTCGGCGTTGGCGATGTGGGTGCCGTCCTGGTCGTAGAGTTCCATGCGGGTGACCAGGAACACCATCCGCCCGGAACGTCCGGTCTTGGTGTAGATGTCGTGCAGGTGGCTCCGTCCCGTCAAGGTCGCCCCATCGCGCACAGGCGCTTTCCACTCCACGCCCTTGCCGGCGTCCATTCCCATGCCGCCGAGCGGCGGGAAGTCCGGTGGCGTGCTACGCCCTCCCACCAGGGTCGACACGTAGGTCGGCGGCGCTTGGAAGTCCGGGTCGCCGGGGTCGGTGAATTTGGACGCGGTCTCGCCGCAGACTCTTGCGTACTCGGCGAACCGCTCACCGTCGATCTCGAAGGTCACTTCCTCGAATTCCCGGTTCAGGAACCGCTCGCGCAGATCCTTGATGTCTTCGTCTACTGCTTCCTGCTCAGCCACGTCTTCCTCGTTGGTTGTCTGTATCAATGCTGTCTTGGGATCGCTTCGAACCGCTCGGCCTTCAAGGCCTCGACCAGTTCGGCCTCGGTGGTCACCGGATCCGGAAACTCGGTGGCACATCGGCCAATGTGGCTGACGATGTGCGAGTCGCTGCCGCCGATGCCGAGATAGCCCAGTTCACCGGCCATCTGGGCGGCAACGCCGTCTTCGTCGCCGCGGCTTCCGCCGTTGTAGATCTCGACGATGCGCACGCCCTTGGGAATTCCGTGTTCGGCGAGGTGGGCCGACATGCCGACCCGGGGACGTCCGGGATGGCAGGGAACGGCGACGGCGTCGTGGGCGTTGCAATGCTCGATGACCTCCTCGAGAACCAAGCCGATGCTCGTGAAGTCGAACGCGTCGTAGAGCGGCTTGGTGACGCCGAACACCAGCACGTGACCGTACTCCGTCTCCACCTCCGACCCTTTGAGGATCACGAGACCGTGCTGATCGGCAAGACCGCTGTAGTCGGACTCGAAGTCGTACTGCCGGTGCTCCGTCAGCACGAACCCGTCGATGGGGATGTCGCGCGTGCGGATCCACTGGCAGTAGTTCTGCACCTTGGCGCGTCCGTCGTCGGACTTGATGGAGTGGGTGTGCAGGTCGAGGATCAAGATTCCTCCATGGGTGCTTGTTGGAGCCGTTGCCACTCGGCATCGAGTTTGGCAAGCAACTCGGTCTCGTTGCCGCTGTTGTCGATCACCACATCCGCCTGCGCCACGCGCTCGGCGTTGGTTAGCTGCGCATCGATTCGCGCTTGAACGGCCGCTACGTCCACGCCGTCCCGCGCCGTCGCCCGGGCGATGGCTGCCTTCGGTTCCACGGTTACGACCCAGACTTCGTCCACGTCGGATTGCCAGTCGGCTTCGAGCAGCACGGCGGCCTCCAGGACGACGACGGATGCGCCGCCAGCGCACGCCTGATCGATCTCCCCCTTCGCCATGGCCAGAATCTCGGGCCAGGCTATGTCGGTGAGCCGTTTCAATTGCTCCGGCGAACCGAATACCTTGGCTGCGAGCGCGCGGCGGTCGATCTCGCCGTCCTCGCCGACGACATCCTGACCGAAAGCGGCGACCACCTTGCCGAATGCCGGCTGGTCGGACTCGTAGACCCGGTGGCCGAGCTTGTCGGCGTCGATCATGTGGGCACCCTGTTCGGCGAGGTAGTGCGCTGCGGTGGACTTCCCGGAAGCGATTCCACCGGTCAAACCGATTACGACCAAGTTCCTGCCGGCCTCTTTAGCAAACCTACAATCTTAGCGGCTTGCTTGGTACGGTACTAGCCGAGTGTCGTTGCCGCGCACCGGCGCATCCATGGGACCGCTTGGTTTCTACAACATCTGCCTGAAGACCCAACACCTCCGAGAGACGGTGGCTTTCTACCGCGACCTTGGCTTTGTGCCGGTGGGTGAGGATGCGCCGGGACTGCGCGTCTCGTTGGCGAATGGCGAAAACGCGTTGACCTTCATGACGTTCCTCGACGCGAACCTGATCAACTTCCGGGGTGCCCATATCCACCGGCTTATGGACGAGATCCTGGCTGCGGGGATGGTTGTCGCGGGTTACAACGAATGCCGGACCAGCAGCCGCTCATGCTGGACGAGGAGGGGAAACCGTTGCCACGCAACGCGTGCGGCCACTTCACCGTCCACGACCCCGACGGACACGAGCTGTTCTTCAACACGCATCCGCATGAACGTGAACCGTTCGAAGCGGCACTGGCAGGCGGGGTAGTGCAACGCGGCCGGGGCGACGGCTCGCTCGGGCACTTGGCGTACTGCCTTGACGTCACCGCCCTGAACGCCAGCCTGCGGTTCTACGAGTCCCTCGGTCTTCGCGTGCTGCTTCGGGACGGCGACAGTGCGTGGATCACACCGCCCGCCAAACACGAGGCCATCGACTTCGTGCTGCAACTTTGCGAGTGCGAGAAAGCAGGTTCGCGGTTACGGTTCTATGGCGGCGGTGGGAACGTCGAGGTGTTGCGGTCGTTGGGTTTCGCACCCGATACCCACGGCTGGGCGGGTACGGACCCGGACCACCGCCGGTTGGAGTTTCTGCCGGCGTCGATGTTGCCTCGCCGATGAGTGTCGTGGGCGCTTGCATTGAGGGCGCCGGTGGCAGGATCATCGGCGTGTCCCATTTAAGGAGTATCCCATGGCCAAGTACATGCTCCGTGCCAACTACACGCAGCAGGGTCTCGCGGGTTTGTTGAAGGAAGGCGGATCAGGGCGGCGCCGGGCGTTGACTCAGACGGTCGAGGGGGTGGGTGGCAAAGTGGAGGCGATGTACTACGCCTTCGGGGACTGCGACCTCTATCTGATCGTCGATCTGCCCGACGAGACCTCGGCTGCGGCGTTGTCGCTCGCGATCGGCGCTGCGGGTGCCCTGGATCTCAAGATCACGGTGCTCCTGACGCCGGAAACCGTCGACGAGGCAGTCGCCCAGAGTGTCTCCTACCGGGCCCCGGGCGAGTAGCCAACCCGACATTCCCCGTTGTCGAAGCGGGGAACGACAATGCCTGGAAGGCCACTGCGGTGGCCATGGCGTGCCTTCGCGCGTCGCTAGGCGTTATCCGGGTTACTCGGTTGTTGCCTGTCCGTCGCGGGTCTTCCACATCTCCCGCATCCGGTCGGACGTGCCGAGGTGGTCACCCTTCACGGCGAGCATGCCGCCATCGACGACCAGGTCGATACCCGTGACCCAGCGCGACTCGTCGCTGCCGAGGTAGACGCAGGCCATGGCGATGTCCCAGGCTTCGCCGCCCGGACCTTTGAGTGGCATCACCCCGCCACTCACATTGCGCACGAACCGGGCGAGCCTGTTCTTCTTGTGCTCGGGCGTGATCTGCTGGCCGTGGGTGTGGCCGCCCCAGAAGATCGGCGTCGCGATGGCACCGGGGCTGACGGCGTTGACGCGGATGCCCATGGGCCCGAGCTGCATCGCCGCCGCCTTCGTGTAGTTCGACAGGCCCGCCTTGGCCGCCGAGTAGAGGGGATCGGCGGCCACCTCCGCTTGATGCGCGCCTTTGGATGAATTGTTGATGATCGACCCCGCGTGCTGGCGCCGCATGATCGGCGAAACGAGCTTGGTGGCGACCATGGCTGAACCCAAGAGGTACCACTGGGAGTACTTGAAGGTCTCCTCGTCGACATCCTCGATGTTGAAGGCGTGAGGCCGCCCCGGTGGGCTCGACGGCCCGCCAGCGTTGTTGAAGAGCACGTCGAGGCGACCCCATTTCTTCACTGCGACGTCGATAACCCGTTTGATCTCGGCTTCGTGCAGCACGTCGGCTTGTACGAAGACCGCCGATCCCCCCGGCTGGCGTTCTTCGACCTGTTTGCCGAGTCCCGCGTTGCGTCCGCAGAACACGACGCGGGCACCTTCACCGCAGTAGGCGTCGACGGTCGCTTCGCCAATCCCGCTGGTGGCACCCGTGATCACGGCCACCTTTCCATCTAGACGTCCCATTGTGCGTCTCCCATGACCCAAAAACGCGCAATGTTACGCGCTCGGAAGACTCGGGAACCACCGCCGCTACCGATTGAGGACCAACAGGCGCAGGGCCTTCAGCGGCCGACCGTTCAACACGGCCGCGAGGGCCTCCGCCGTGGCGAAGCTTACCCTGCCCCCGAAGAACAGAACCAGCGACCGCAGCGGCATGTCGTCGGCCATGTGTTCGATCATTTTCTTCGTCGCCGGGTCGGCGCCCCCCATGCGTTTGACGAACTGCGACCTAGCGGCGTTGGCCACCCGGCGACCAAGCCAAGTCGTTGCGATTTCCGACAAGGTGGAGTTCAGGTGGAATGGCCGCACACCCTCGCAGGCCGGAACCGGTGTGCCGAGCATGGCCGCGAAGGCGTCGTCGTCGACCTCGAGCCGACCGTTGCGAAACCGGGGCCGACTGTCCGGGTCGGTAGAGGCGTCGCCGACATCCGAGCCCCTCGCACTCAGGACGACGCGCTGGCAAAGCCGCGTGTCCCGGCTCGATGCGCCGACGCGGATTTCGTACTCTCCGGCGGGCGCGACCCAATCCGCAGACCGCACGTCGTACAAGGTGAAGGCGGCTCGCCCCAGTTCGATCGTCAGATTCCGGCTTTCCCCGGCCCTTAGCCGGATCTTTCGGAACGCGCACAGTTCCTGGCGCGGTCGGTACGGTCCTTGGCGGTCCGTCGACCGGACGTAGAGTTGCACGACCTCCGCGCCGTCGAGCTTGCCGGCATTGGTTAGCGTCAGCATCACGCGGCAAGGGAGCTCGCTGTCATTCTCCGGCAGGACCTCGAGGTTGTCGTATCGAAAATGCGTGTAGCTCAGGCCGTGTCCGAACGGGAACAACACCGGCCGATCGAAGCTGTCGAAATAGCGGTAGCCGACGTAGAGCCCCTCGCGGTACTGCACCTGTCGATCCGAACCGGGGAACCACCGGTTCGAGGGGACGTCGTCTTGGCCGAGCGGAAACGTCTCGGCGAGCTTCCCGCAGGGGTTGTGCCGACCGAATAGTATGTCGACCACGGCCGCGCCGCCGGCCTGTCCGCCAAGGTACGCCTCGAGGATCGCCTTCGGCGCATCGATCCACGGCATCTCCACCGGCGCGCCGTTGGCAAGTACAACCACCGTGTTGGGATTCGCCGACGCGACGGCCTCGATCAGCCGGTCGTGTTGGTCGGGCAGGCGCATGTGGGTCCGGTCGAAACCTTCCGACTCGTACACCGCGGGCAGGCCCACGAAAACCAGGGCGACCTCAGCGGCAGCGGCGACGGCGACCGCGTCCGAAATCAACGCACCATCGAGCCCGCTCTGCCCTGGATCGTAGCCCGCCGCGTAGCTTAGGCGCATGTCGGGTTCGCTGACCATCTCGCCGAGCGCGTCGAACGCGCAGTCGAGGCGGGTGGGCGTCACACGGGAACTTCCCGTTCCCTGGTACCTCGGTGTCTTCGCGAAGGCGCCGATGACCGCAATGTTCGATGCCGGGGACAATGGCAGCAGCTCGTTGTCGTTCTTCAAGAGAACTGTCCCTTCGACTGCGGCCGTGCGGGCTAGCGCGTGGTGGGCGTCGAAGTCCGGGGGCGAGACCGGCCGATGTCCCTCGAGGTTCTTTAGGATGAGCTCGACGCTCCGGGCGACGCTCCGGTCCAGGTCTTCTTCGTCCAGTTCACCGCACTCCACGGCCGCGATGATGCGCCGGTCGTTGATGCCGCCGCTGGTCGGCATCTCCAGGTCGTCACCCGCCTCGATGCCGCGCACCCGGTCGTTGGCGGCGCCCCAGTCTGTCACGACACTACCTTGGAAACCCCAGTCCCGACGCAGTACCTGGTTCAGCAGCCAGTGGTTCTCGCTGCAATAGACGCCGTTGAGGCGGTTGTACGCGGCCATCACCATCCAGGGGGCTGCCCGCTTCACGGCGGTCTCGAATCCCCGCAGGTGGATTTCCCGGAGCGTGCGTTCATCGACGACCACGTCGGTCACCATCCGGCGGTGTTCCTGGTCGTTGGCGGCGAAGTGCTTGATGCAGGCGCCGACGCCTTGGGATTGGATGCCATCGACCATCGCCGCGGCCAGCTCCCCGGACAGCAGGGGATCCTCGGAGAAATACTCGAAATTGCGCCCGCACAGGGGATGCCGCTTGATGTTCATCGCCGGGCCGAGCAGCACCGCGACGTCTGCCGCCGCGCTCTCGGCCCCCAGCGCCACGCCGACCGCCCGCAGCAGGTCGACGTCCCAGGTGCTGGCCAGTGCCGACGCAGTCGGAAAGCAGGTGGCCGGTACGTTGCCGTCGAGACCGGGATCGTCAGTGTCCGTGGCTTGCTTGCGCAGGCCGTGCGGACCGTCGGTGAGCATGATGGCGGGGAGCCCCAGGCGCTTGTTCGCCGGCAGGCGCCAGACATCCGCCCCGGAACAGAAGTCGGCCTTCTCGGCGAGGGTCATCTTCGCGACGAGCGTTGCCGCTTCCTCCCGGGTCATCGCACGCCGCGCCGTTCTTCCAGGGCTGCTCGAGTCGCCCGTGCCTTGGATTCCGTAATGCCGTAGCTCGCGATCAGCAGCAGGGCGACGATGGATGCGGCGAACGGCACCGTGACGTCGAAGATCCGCATGAGGAACAGGGTGCGCTCGGTCTGTTGGCCGGCTAGGTCGACATCGAACCCGGTGGCGTTTAGGAGGAAGCCGCCCGCGGCGAGCGCGGCTGCCATGCCGAGTTTGACCACCCACCAGAAGATGGCGCCGTACATGCCCTCTCTGCGCTCGCCGGTCTCGAGTTCGTCCTGGTCGCAGACATCGGCGACCATCGAACCCATGAGCGTGAACAGGCTACCCAGCCCAAAGGCCATAAGCGGGGCCGGCAGCAGCAGCAGCCAGGGGTTGGCGGGGTCGTAGCAGAACCATTTCAGACCGTAACCCAGCGTCGAGATGCCGATGCAGACGAAGAACGCGTGACGCTTGCCGATCCAGGTTCCGAGGAACGTCGTGAGCGCGATAACACCGAAGGTCGCGACCGCCGACACGGAGCCGACCGTGCCGACCCAGTAGGCGGCGGCATCCTGATCGCCGGCGAACACGTAGAAGATGATCACGTACGACTGGAAGGCCGCGACGAGTTGAAAACCGTTGAAGACCAGGAACGTCGCACCGCAGAGCTTCAGGAAGTCGAGGGAGCCCAGGGTTCTCCCGAAGCCGATGATGAACCCGACGACCGCGTCCAGGCCGGCCGCGAACGCGTCCGAGGCCGTGGCGGAGTTCGCCGCTTCGTGCGGGTCGGTCGTGGCATGGCGCTCGCGGAGGAAGATGGCCGGTAGGATTCCGAGTCCCACGCAGCCAAGCGCAAGGACCACGGCCAACGCCGCGGCACCGCCGCGCATGTCCCCGAACGCGGGACGTTCCATGAACCACAGGAACCACGGCGCGATCAGCCAAGCGGCCTGCGCGATGAAGTTCTGCACGCCCATCAACCGGGTTCGCTCGTTGTAGTCCGGCGTGAGTTCGTAGCCCAGCGCCACCCAGGGTGTCGCGAACACCGTGTAGGCGAGGTAGAAGACGAACGACCCGATCAGAAAGTAGTTGAAGTAGAACGACTCGCTCTTCTCCGCAGGCATCTGCCAGAGCAACGCGAGGATCACCGGTGCCGCGATTGCGCCAATGAAGATGTAAGGTCGGCGGCGTCCCCAACGAGTTCGGGTGTGGTCGGAAACGTGCCCCATGACGGGGTCGGTGACGGCGTCCGTCAGGCGGGGCAGGGCACCGAGCAGCCCCACGAGCGCCGGGTTCATTCCGTAGCCCAAGTTGAGGGCGATCATCATGCCGCCGCTGCCTGCGGCAAGCAGGTTGTTGGCGAGTCCACCCGCGCCGTAGGCACCCATCTTCAGGACGTGGATGCGGTCTTCGGGGGCAACCTCCGAGTGGGGGCGCGGTGCCGTCAACGTCGTTTGCCGTACACCTGGAACGGGATGTTCGCGTGCGCTGCGTGGCCTTGGCCGTCGTATGCCATGACGTAGAGCCGGTACGGTCCAGGCGAATCCGGCGCAGTGACAGTGACTTCCCCCTGTTTGGCATCGCCGGCGATCAGACCGTCGACATCCTCGATCGTGGCTTCGAGGTCGCCGCCCACGACGGTCTCGGTGCTCTCCGGCTTGATACGCCATCGGTACGCGATCGGATCGCCGTCGGGGTCCGTCACCCTGGCCTTGGCGTTGTATCGCTTGCCGGCCGCCAGGCGAACGCTGTCGGCGGCCGGTCGTCGCGCCAACGTCAGCGATTCGAGCACAGGCGCCTGGTTCGCCGGTGCCCGTCCGGTCCACACGAACTGAAGGACGTCGACCGCGGAGGTCGATTCGCCGGCCTCCGTGAACAGGCTGAACCAGGTGTGCGTGCGCTCCTGCTTCTGGCCCCACAGAAAGGCGTACGACCCGAGGCCAGGGCCGAGGAAAGGTTCGATCAGGGTTTGGTAGCCGGTGAGATAGTGGCGTGCCTTTTCGGCACTGTTCTGCTCGATGGGCGCGCCCCAACGGGTCTTGCCCACCTCCCAGTGCCCGAGAGGACCCCACTCGGTGACCATGAATGGCCCGGTCTTGAGGTAGCGGATCGCTTTTGGCATCAGGAACAGAGCGCCGTAGGCCTGGATGCTCAGGAAGTCCAAGTCGGGTGCGCGCTCGCGGACCAGTTCGACCATCTCTTCGTCGATCGCGGAGATCGTGGTCGTGGTCGGATGGTTCGCGTCCAAGTCGTGGATCAGGCGCGACAGTTCGTTGACCTCGTCGTAGACCCGCGGATTCGTGAAACCCATGTCGAGTTCGTTGCCGATGATCCAGGCGAGCAGGGCGGGATGATCCTTGTGCCGCTCGACGGCATTCTTGACGTTCTGCCGTTGCTCCGCCACGCTCGCCGGGTCGTCGTAGTCGAAGCCGAACCGCTCCGCAGCCACCGGCAACCCCAGCGACACCGTCAGGCCGTGGCGGTGCGCAGCATCCAGCGTCGCCTGGGCATCCTCCACCCCCCAGGTCCGAATGGAATTGCCGCCCCGCGCGGCCACGGTCGCGACGTCCATCCCGGCCAGGCCGGCACCCTTGACGAGATAGGGTTTGCCGTCGCGCTTGAGGGTATAGCCGTCCTCGACCGCCGCGACCTCCACCCGCACGGCCGAATCGGCGGCGAGCGCCCCTTGCATAGCCAAACATGCGGCCGCCGCGAGCCACATCGCGCCGAGTGCTTGGTTGCCTAGCGGCATCATGATCCGGTCTTGACGAGGCGTGCGGGTTTCGCCGTGGAAGCACGGGCGACCAGATCGCAATCGAAGGCTTCCTGCCGGGGCGGTTCGCCGGCGATGTTGGCGATCAGGAGTTCCGTGGCGCGAAAGGCGATCGCGGCGATGGGCTGGCGCACCGTAGTGAGCGCTGGCCAGGTGTGTGTCGCCGTGGGCGAGTCGTCGAATCCCGCGACGGACAACGTAGCGGGAATCCCAATGCCCCGTTCATGGGCAGCCACCACGACCCCCGCCGCCGAGTCGTCGTTGCAGGCGATGATCGCAGTGGGCGGATGGGGAAGCTGCCACAGGGCATGGAAACCGCGCTTGCCGGAGTCGAAGTCGAAATTGCCGTCGACGATCAACGCGGAGTCGGCTTCCAGGCCTTGATTGCGCAGGCAGTCCAAATGGCCGGCCAGGCGTTTGTGGCTTGCGCCATGCTTCGGATCGCCCTTGACGAATCCGATTCGGCGATGACCGAGGGCGAGGACGTAGTCGGTTAGGGCGCGGCTCGCTTCGGCGTCGTCTGGACCCACCGATGTCCAGAGGGGGTTCGTGTCCCGCGGCGAGACCTGCGCGAATGCGATGCCCGTTTCCACGAGTAGCGAGGTCACGTCCGACCGATCGGCGATCGGGGCCGTCAGGAGCACGCCGTCAACCCGTGTCTGGCGCACGAACTGGCGGACCATGGCAGAGGTCAGGTCGTCGGTACAGGGTCGCAGCAGCAGGGCGTGACCGGTTTTCTCGCAAGCCGCGTAGGCGCCTTCCAGGAGCCGTTGGATGTAGCTGAACTCGTGCGGATTCTCGTACAGGAGACCAATGGAGAATGTACGCCGCCCGGCAAGGCCGCGTGCGGCGGGCAACGGTTCGTAGTCGAGTTCCGACACCGCCTTCTGCACGCTTTGCCTGGTCTCGGGCCGCACGTTCGGCTCGTTGTTGACGACCCGCGAGACGGTCTTGATGGAGACGCCCGCCCGGTGGGCGACTTCACGAATCGTCGCACCGCGGCGACCGGCGGTGGCGCTCCCGCGTTCCATGGCGGCTTACCGGTGAACCTACAGGTCGCCGAACCTGTAACTCGCGCGCACACCGGCCAGGCGTGGCCGGGTGAAGAACCGGGTGTTGTCGAACTGCGTGATGATCTGCGCGGCTTCGTGCACGTCGCCGGTGACGTTGCTCATGAACCCTTCAACACGAAGCCGCCCGTTGTTGTGCGAGAAGCCGACGCCCGCGTCGACCGAGACGAAGCCGTCGACCTTGTCGTTCAAACGCAACCTCGGATTGTCGGGCTGCAGGAAGTCGATGCTGTTGAAGATGGTGCGGAACTGATCGTCGCGCCAACCGATGGAGACCACGTAGTCGATGATTCCCCATTTCGTGCCGATGGCCTGGGAGAGTGAGCCGTTCAACTGGAACTTCGGCGTGTGCGGCAGCCTGCGCCCGTCGATGGAGCGGAACACGGCCTCGTCCGGCGAGACATCCGCTTGGAAGCGGAAGTCCTGGATCGGCAGCGCCTTGGCGATGCTCGCTTCGAGCCACAACGCCTTCCAGCTGAAGTTGAACCCGTGGGGCAATTGGAAGCCGCCATCGAGTTGGATCCCGTAGATATTGGAGTCGGCGGCGTTGTAGCTGAACGACACGACCAGCGATCCGGCGCCGGTCTCCGTCGGGTCGACCAGGGTCGCCCCGCCGACGGTGAAGTCGAGCGCTTGCTCCACGGACAACAGCGATGTGAATACCTGGTCGGTGTAGTCGTAGTAGAACCCGGAGGCGCTGACCCGGGTCGGTATGTCGCCGAGATCGAAGTCGTTCTTCCAACCGGCCTCGTAGACGACCACCTGCTCCTCGTCGTAGGTCGGTGCCACGGGCAATCCGGTGTCGCCGCTGAAGGTGTCGTTGAAGCCTCCGGACTTGTGGCCGGTGGAGATCATGAAGTAGCCGAGCGCGCCGTCGAAGTCGCGTTCGACACGCATCCGCCAATCCACGAAGTCGTTCTCCATCTCGCCGAACTGCTGCGTGATGGAGGTGTTGGGATTGATGATCGCGACGAAGCTGTAGAGGCCGTCCGGGGGACAGTAGAAGTCGTCCTGGTTCAGTGTGTCGACACAGGGCACCTTGTCCTCCTGGGCCGCACCGCCGCCGTAGGTGCCCTTGGCGAACGTGGCTTCGACATTGTCCCGGGCACCGAATTCGGCGATGCCATCGAAGTAGAAAGCCAGGTATTCCTCGTCCGATACGGTGCCGTCGTTGTCCTGGTCCGGGTTGAAGATCGTGCGGTCGCGGGCCGCGAAACGGAAGCCTTCCGTGCCGAGTCGTACGCCGCCGCAACAGGAGAAATTGCGGCCGCCGAGCGCGAAGGCGTAGCGCGCGTTCACGCCCACCCGGGATTTCTCCTCTGCCGTGAAGCGCAGCCCGAACGTCAGTCGCGTGAGGTCCGTCAAGTGGTAGGTCACGTCGCTATACAACGACGTCGAAGACGAGTCCGTGTTCGGCTGGTTGAATTCGTTCCCCTGGAAGAACAGCCCTCGGTCGCCCGCGGAGCCGAGGAAGGTGTACTGGTCCTCCTCGAACCAGAACAGCCCCGCTGTCCACGTCCAAGGCCCGGTGTCGCCGAAGAAGCGAATCTCCTGGATGTCCGAGACGCTGTCGGTGATGAACTGGAACCGGGACCAGTTATCGAAGACCTCGTCCACGGGTTGCAGTTCGTCGGCCACGCCGCGCCAATCCGGCGACAACGGCGTCGCGGCGTCGTAGTCGTAGAGCAGATCCCGACGGCTTGCCGTGTACTCCAGGGTTCCCCAGTCGAAGTCGTAGGTGACTTCGACCTTGGCGCCCCAATGCGTGGTGTCGAGGATCGGCGTGAAGGCGCGGGCGTACACATCCCGGGGGTCTTCGATATCGCTCGGTTCTACTCCGTTGCCCAGGGGATTGGCGTAGTTGGTACCCGTCCAGCCGGTTCCCTGCTCGTGTACGTCGTCGTATGCGAGCAGTACGCTCAAACGGTCGTTCACGTCGACAAGCAACTGAAGTCTGAAGCCCAAGTTGTCCGCGGCTTCGGCGGTTTCGAGGTCGAGGGGACCGACGTCGTTGTAGTAGGAGTCGTGCTGCAACGAATAGCCCGCAACACGCACGGCCGCGTTGTCGCCCAAGGGCAGGTTGACGGTGCCCCGGTAGACGCGCGACTCGTAGTCGCCGGTCTCGACTTCGAGGGCCAGTTCCCGGCGGCCGATACCCGGTCGCCACGGGATGATATTGACCGAGCCCGCCGTCGCGTTGCGGCCGCGCAGGGTCCCCTGGGGCCCCACGTTGACCTCCACCCGGCCGATGTCGAAGAACGCCGATCCGATGCCGGCCGTGCGCGGCAGGTACACCCCGTCCAGGTGGGTCGCCGCCGCCGGGTCGCCCAGTTCCGTGTTGTTGGACGATCCGACGCCACGAATCCACACTTCCACGTTGCCACCCTTGTTGCCGATTTCGAGGCCCGGTGCCAATTCGCTGAGGTCGGTGACGTCCTGGACGCCTTGCATCTTGAGATCGTCGCCTTCGAAGCTGTAGGCCGTGACGCCGAGGTCCTGGAGGTTCTGTTCGCGCCGCTCGACGGTGACGACGACTTCCTCGACATACCCGCCCGGTTGGTCTTCGGCCTCGTCCTCGGTCTCCTGCCCGACGACCGGCAGTGCCGCTGCCGCAGCAAAGGAGGCCAGCGTCACGACGGTACGTTGTGCGGTTCTTTGGATTGGGTGGTTCATGGTTTCGCTCCTTCCTTCCTCGACGCCCTATCGCGGCGGCACCAGACGCACGTTGTCGATGCGCGCCACGGCCCCGTTCGCGTTCTCCCAGTCCGGGAAGAACAGCACCAATTTGAGGTCCGAGAGATCCAGGGCCGCGAACTCGACGTCGAGATCGAAGCTATAGGCTTGCCAGTGGTCGCTGGGCGCCGGATTCCCACCAGCGGTGATGAGGATGTCCACGGCGGTGGCGGCGCCGCTGCTCTCCAACTTCACATGCCACTGGGAACCGTCGGGTGGCGGCGATACCTCCTTGAAGTCGAACTCGAGGGTGCCGCCCGCGGTTGCGCTCGCGTCGACCCCGGCCGTCGCCTGCAGACCTGTCACTGTGCCCCCGGCGCCGAAGGACAACTCGATCACGTTGCCGTGGTCCTCGTCGTCGGTCACCTCGCCGAAAGTGGCGGCCCCGCAGCAGTCCCAAAGGAACCAGCCTTCGGCGGGCGCGTCCGCGTAGAGTTCGACCGCTCCGCCGGCCGGTGCGAACTGGACGTTGTCGATTCGACCGACCGCGCCGTCGGCGTTGGCCCAGTCCGGGAAGATCATCACCAGCTTGACGGCGCTCAGGTCGAGCCCCGCCAGGTCGCCGCTCAGGCTAAAGCTATAGCGCTGCCAGTCCGCCCCGGGCTCGGGGTTGCCCGCGTCCGTGAGCAGCACTTCGACAAACGTTGCCGCGTCGTTGCTCTCGAGCTTAAGGCGCCAGACCGAGCCTTCCGGCGGCGGACTCACTTCCTTGAAGTCGAACTCGAGGTTGCCGGATGCCAAGGCGCTGACATCGATCCCTTCCACCGCCTGGAATCCGGTTACGGTGCCGGTGGCGCCGAACGTGAGTTCGACGACGTTGCCGTGGTCGGCGTCGTCCTCCACCTCGCCGAACGTGGCGCCCCCGCAGCAGTCCCAGAGGAACCAGCCTTCCGCGACGGCCTCGTCGTACAGCACGACGGCCCCGGCGCTTGGGGCATCGCCGGGAAGCCACTGGACATTGTCGAGCTGGAAGGTCAGCGCGCTGCTCTGGACCGTGGGGAAGATTACGATCCCGGTGTTGACGGTGCTCAGGTTCAAACCGCCGCCCAGCAACTGCGCGACCGGGATTTCAACGGTCTCCCATGCGCCGTCGCCCACCTTGCCGATGCGCTGGTCGCCGCTGGTGCACGGAAAGACGCAGTCGATCTTCATGGTCATCCCGTCCTCGTTGGCGCCGTAGTCTTCGACCTTGATGTCGAAACTCACCGAGCCGGGCGCGTAGCCGCTTAGGTCGATGCCCATGCTGGATTGGATGAACCAGACACCGAAGGCTTCGCTGTCCGAGAAGGTGACCTCGAGGATCTGCCCGCGTGCCGGGTCGTCTGCCGCGATCTCGCTCCACTGTGCCTTGTTCGCCGGGTTGGCACCGTCGGCGTAGTTGGCCCATCCCGACCCGGAGTCGGCGGCGTTGATACCGACGTCCCAGATCGGGTCCACGGCATCGATGTAGACCGGTTGGGGTTCGCCTGTCGGCGGCGGCGGTGGAGCCGGCGGCGTGATGCCGCAGTCGCCCTGACCGACATGGGCGCAGACGAGGCGGATGTTGTCGACTCGCAGGTGGGCGGCGCCGGTGGGTTCCAGCACGAACAAGCTCAATACTCGCCCAAGATCGACGGGACCGCCCCCGAAATGTCCTGGGTTGTGGGCGATGTCGCTGATTTGAACGGTAACGGTCGTCCACTCGTCCTTGGTCAGTGTCGAAACGGGGAGGTCGACAAACCCCAGATCCGGGAATCCGCTGTCGATCTTGACCTGCAGGCTGCTGTCCGCGTCGGTCTCGTCCCCGAACACGTACAGATCGAATTGCAACTCGCCAGCGTAGTTTCCGGGGTCGGAGGCGTTGCCCATGCCGAAGAGCGTTTGCCGCTCCAGGTTCGCGGGGAATATCGAGAAGTTGCCGCCACCCGAGGTGTTGACGTCGATCACCATCCCGCGGTCGCTGCCGCTGTCGGCTTCCGACAAGACGAAGGCTCCGCCGGCGTCGTAGACCCCGAAATCGAGGGCCACGGCGTCCTCCGTGTCCGGGAAGAGAAGCGGCCCCACCGAATCCGTGTAGAGATCGTAGACCGCCCGGTAGACGTCTTCCGGCAACGGTGGCGTGACGGCGGGGGATGTGTAGTCGGCGAAGCCGTCGCAGCCGACGCCGGTGTTGGTATCGAGGTTGCATTCGTAGACGCGCACGTAGTCGACCAGCAGTTCGCCCGGCAGCGCACCGGAAACTGGCGCGCCGGGCAGATTGCCCCCCACCGCGAGATTCAACAGTAGATGGAACGGTCGGTCGAAGGGTGCCGAATCGCCGCCGGAAACGTGGGCGTTGGTCGACTCGTCCTTGTAGTAGTTCCAATACGTGGACCGCCGGACCGTGTAGTAGTGCGTCCCGTCCACGAACCAGCGGAGCTCCTGTTCGTCCCACTCCACGGCATAGACGTGGAAGCCGTCCGCCGGATCAATGCCCTCGTACTTGGCGTAGTTGAACGTGTTGAGCGGCCAGGCCATCCCGTAGTGCAGCGCCGCTTGCGTGAAGGGACCGGGATCCCGGGAGAACACCTCCATGATGTCGATCTCGCCGCCGGCGGCCCAAGTGCCGTATTGCGAGTCGGTGGGCAGCATCCAGAATGCGGACCACAAGCCTTGGCCGCCGGCGGCATGGATGCTGGCCTCAATGCGGCCGTAGGTGACATCCAGATTGCCCGACGTATTGATGCGACCGGACGTGTAAGCGCGACCGTCGGCGCTCCCCTCCCGCGCGGTGATGATCAGGTTGCCCCCGGCCACGGAGACGTTGCCGGCCTGGTAGCTCTGCAATTCGTTGTTGCCCCAGCCGGGAATGCCCTCGGCCGTCCCGTCGCCGGTCTGGATGTTCCACTTCGACACATCCAGCGAACTGCCGTCGAACTCGTCCGACCAGACGAGTTCCCAGCCCTTGGGGGTCAGAACGTTGGTCGGTTCATTTCCCCCCTCCGCGGAATCCGTGTTGCCGCCGCCGCAGGCGACGAGGACGAACCCCGCCAACAAGGCCATGCCCAGCTTAGGGATCGCACCGCAATCAAGGTGCCTGGTCAGGAATGCCATGAACGAAATACCCCCTTTCGAACAGGCCGATTTCGATCACGTTACGCCTCGAATGACAACGTTGTCAACAAGGTAGCGCGATCGCCTTCAATATCGCTCTTTTGCGAGGTCTCCGAGAATGTGCGGCGTTCAGTTGCATCGCCGGCCCACTCCAACCTCGGTGCCTGTCCGGGGTTGCGGAATCGGAAAGACGCACACGGAGGAGAACATCCCCCCAATCAAACTCGGGGCCGGTGTTGGCCGACGTATGCCGGGTTGGGAGCATTGGTAGGCGCAGTCGACGGAACACCGCCCCATTCAAGAGGCGGAGTTGCGGTTTCCCACCCTTCGACCACCGCGCCTTGTTTGTTTTTGGGGACCGGTGCCGTGGACAACATCGCCCCTTTCATTCGCCGCGGAACAGTTTGTTCAATGGCAACCGAAAACTGCACGTTTCTGGCAACTGAGAACTGCACACTTTCAGGGACGTCGCCAGGAGTTTCTGACAGCCTCCGGGACAACCGGCACGGCCTACGCGAGCTGTACGGAGCGTGGCAAGCGAACTCGGCGCCGAGCTTGGCAGGGAGCGTTTTCCACGGGCTGTCCACGGGGCGCGATCCCCAAGAACAACACAGCGGCGGTGGGCAGGCGGTGGGAAACGCGAGGCCGGGTCGTCGGCTAGCTTTTTTCCTGACCACGACCGCCGTCCCGACCTGTCCCGCCCGATCGGGAACATCGCCCGATTCGACTCCGCGGACGCGCTGGCCGTTGCGATGGCGGGAGGGCGTCGGCGGAGGGAACATCGCCCGTTTCAATTCGACAGGCGCGCCGGCGACTGCGACGACGGCGGAGGCGCCGTCGGGAGGGAACATCGCCCGTTTCAAAACCGGCATGTGTTCGGCGAGGCGGTCGCCGGAAACATCGCCCTTTTCAAGGCGGAGTTGCGTTTCCCACCCTTCGCCCACCGCGCCTCGGTTGTTTCGGGGATCGGCGCCGTGGACGAAGCGTGGAAAACGCACGCCCCTTGGCGTTCCGTTCGAGGTCGGGCGGCGGGACGGTCGCGGGGAATGGCGCCCGGAAGGCGAACATCGCCCCTTTCATTCGCCGCGCGCGAGTTTCGCCGAACCGCATCGATACTGTTGACATGTACAGTAGTCCGGCGTATGCTTTCCCGTACTCGCAGTACCCACCCGGTGATTCCCGCAGTGAAGAGGAAACGTCGCCAGGACCCCCGCCAGACCACCTTCGAGTTCCGCCCGTCCGGCCGCGGCGGCGCCCGCCCCGGCGCGGGCCGCCCACGGATCCGCAGGTCGCGGGTTCCGCACCGGAC
>JAPPAV010000145.1 GCA_026705345.1 Gammaproteobacteria bacterium | reverse complement strand
AATGGCCAGCGAGGATATCGGCAATGCGGACCCGCGCGGACTCCAGCTAGCCGTGGATGCCTGGGACGCGTATCGTCGACTGGGATCGCCGGAAGGCGAACTGGCACTCGCCCAAGCTGTCCTCTATCTCGCGAGCGTGCCCAAGAGCAATGCAGTCGAGACGGCGTTCAACGCGGCCATGGCCTATGTGCGTGCGAATCCTTCTCACCCGGTACCCCTGCGTTTGTGCAATGCGCCGACGGCACTCATGGAAAAGCTCGGTCGCGGCAAGGGCTATCGGTACGCGCATGACGAGCAGGATGCCTACGCCGCCGGAGAACGGTATTTCCCGGATGAGATGCCCGACACGGTGTTCTACAAGCCGACCGACCGGGGTATCGAGGGGCGGATCGCCGAACGCCTGGCAAGTCTGCGGGATCGGGACCAAGAGACGTCCGGCATCCCGACCCCCCAAGGTGGACGGGAGAATTCAGGGCGGTAACGTCTTAGACTTCGCGTCGGGCGACGCGGGGCGAACGAAGAGGGCCCGAATGAAGACAATCCTGTGGGTTGCTGCCGGCGGGGCTTGCGGCGCCGTCCTGCGCTACTGCGTGCAGGCACTGACCTCGGGCGCCGAGTTTCCCTGGGGGACGCTGGTGGTGAACATCGCAGGATGCCTTGCCATCGGGTTGGCGATCGGTGCCTTTGCCGGGGTCACGTGGTTCGAAGGCGTGGGACGTCCATTTCTGGTGGCCGGCGTGCTCGGCGGCTTCACGACATTCTCCGCGTTCTCCGCCGATACCGTGCTGCTGTGGGAGCAAGGACGCGTGGTTCCAGCTGTCGTGTATGTCCTGTCGAGCGTGGCGTGCTGCCTGTTGGCCGCGGCGTTGGGATACCGGATCGCCGGGGCAGTGGCGTGATCGATCCGCGACGGTTGCGACAGGAGATCGGATCCATCGCCGAGCGTCTTCGGCGGAAAGGTGTTGAACTGGACGTGACGCGTTTCGAAGCACTTGAGGCGCGTCGCAAGCGACTGCAGGACGAGGTCGAGCGGCTGCGCAACCAGCGTCGGGTGGCGTCGAAACGAATCGGCGAGGCCAAGGCCGCCGGTGACGACATTGCGCCGTTGGTCGCGGCGGTGGGCCACCTAGGAGACGACCTGGGGGAGGCCGCGAAGCAATTCGAGGCGGTTCGTGCCGAACTCGACGAGTTCGTTACGGGCCTTCCGAACCCGCCGCACGACAGCGTGCCCCCGGGCCTGGACGAGGCGAGCAACGTCGAGCTACGGCGTTGGCAAGAACCGTCAGATTTCAACTTCGAGCCCCGGGACCACGTGTCGTTGGCGTCGACATCCCTCGACCTCGAAGCGGCCGCCAAGATTGCCGGGTCCCGATTCTCGGTTCTCCGAGGCGCCCTCGCGAGGCTCCAACGCGGGCTCACCCAATTCATGATTGACACGCACGTTCAGGAACATGGGTACGAAGAGGTCTACGTCCCGTACCTAGTGGACCGGCACACCCTGCTCGGGACCGGGCAGCTCCCGAAGTTCGAAGACGACCTATTCGCCATCGACGGTGAGCGCGACCAGTTCCTGATCCCCACTGCCGAGGTGCCCGTTACGAATCTGATCCGGGACAGCATCCTCGAATACGCCGAACTCCCGTTGCGTTTCGTGGCGCATACGCCCTGTTTTCGTAGCGAGGCCGGCAACTACGGCAAGGACACGCACGGGATCTTCCGCCAACACCAGTTCGAGAAGGTGGAACTGGTACAGATTGTCCATCCGGACAGATCCTGGGACGCGCTGGAGGAACTCACCACCCACGCCGAGACGATTTTGCGCAAGCTGGAGTTGCCGTATCGGGCGGTCGCGCTTTGTGCCGGCGATCTCGGCTTTGCCGCCGCGAAAACCATCGATCTGGAGGTCTGGTTGCCGGCGGAGCGTAGATACCGCGAGATCTCTTCCTGTAGCAACTTTCTCGACTTCCAGGCCCGGCGGATGCTCGCCCGCTACCGGAATCCGGAAACCGGTCGTCCGGACTACGTACACACCCTCAACGGCTCGGGTTTGGCGGTGGGGCGGACGTTGATTGCCGTGTTGGAAAACTACCAGGACGGCAACGGCGTCGTGCATGTTCCTGATGCGTTGCGCGGCTATCTGGGCGGCAGTAGCCGGCTCGACCTGTGAGCACGCTCGTGCTCGCGCTCAAACTCGCCGGGCAGCCCTGCCTGGTGGTCGGGGGCGGGAAAGTAGCGCAGCGCAAGATCGATACACTGCTCGCTAGAGAGGCCAAAATCGATGTCGTCGCGAAATCGGTCGCCCGGGGCGTTCGCGATCGTTGCCGCGCGGCCGGGATCCCCATCCAGGAGCGTCCCTTCGAAGACCGCGACGTTGTCGGCCGACTCCTGGTCGTCGCTGCCACCGGCGACGCGGTGGTGAACCGTGCGGTGCAGCAGGCTTGCGCCAAGTACCAGATCCTCGTCAACTGCGTGGACGACGCCGAACACTCGACCGCGTTGTTTCCCGCGATCGTCAATCGCGGGCCGGTTACGGTGGGGATTTCCACCGAGGGGACGTCTCCCACACTCGCTCGGCGGCTACGCGAACGTATTGAAGCACTCCTGCCCGACAGCGTCGGTCCGTTGGCGACGTATCTCGGCAGTCGCCGCGAGCGCATCAAGGCAGAGCTGGCGGACACGCCCTCGAGACAGGCGTTCTGGGAGGAGGTCCTGGATTCGAGAATCGGCGACATCGTCGTGAGCGGTAACCTTGATCTGGCGGACGAGTCGTTGGATGCAATGCTGGCTGGTTCGCCCAGCCAAGGAATGGTGTCGCTTGTGGGGGCCGGGCCCGGTGACCCCGATCTGCTGACCTTGAAAGCGTTGCACCGACTGCAGCGCGCGGACGTCGTGTATCACGACAAATTGGTGGGTGCCGGTATTCTAGACCGGTGCCGGCGCGACTCCCGCAAGGTCGACGTGGGTAGGCGTTCCGGCGATGGCCTCGGCGTCGCCTCGCGACAATCGTTCATCAACGAACGACTGGAGAGAGACGCGCGCCGGGGCATGCGTGTCGTGCGCCTGAAGGGGGGTGACCCGCTGGTATTCGGCCGGGGGGGAGAGGAAATCGGGGCGCTCGTGGAACGCGGCGTTCCTTTCGAGGTCGTTCCGGGAGTGACCGCCGGGATTGGTTGTGCGGCGATCGCCGGGATACCGCTTACCCACCGCCAGTGGGCGCATTCGGTCCGTTTCGTGACTGCCCAGGTGCACCGGGATGCGGACCCGGATTGGCCCGAACTCGCTAAACCGGACCAAACCCTCGTTGTCTACATGGGACTCGGTGCGCTCGACAGACTCTGCGACCGACTGATCAGCGCGGGCGCCGATGCCGCGACGCCGGCGGCGGCGATATCCAGGGCGACGCTACCCGGGCAACGGATCGTGGCGGGTGCGATCGGAGATCTACCCGCCCGGGTCCGCGCGGCCGCGCTCGAGGGGCCCGTAACGACGATCATCGGACGCGTCGCCTCTTACGCACGGACCACCTAGGCTGCAAATCGGCGACCTCTGGGACACGACACCGATTCAGCGCCAGGTCACCGACTTGGCGTAGGCCGCCACCCATTCGACGAAGTCGCTATAGGTCAGTGATTCCAGTGCGGTCGAAGGCGCCAGGCCGCGACTGGCCATGTCCTCTTCCAGGACGCCGAAGCGGACCCCAGGAGGTTGGACGACGTGATGGACGAACGTACCGTCGCCGACAAGCAGCACGGCATCACCATCGCCAGCCGCGGAAAGGCAGAACTCGGCCGAGCGCGGATTCGACAAGACGTGGAGGATCGCCACGTTCAATCCGTCAACACAACGTCGTGGCGCGCGATGAGTTCGCGAACCTCGCGACGACTCGCCGCAACGACGTTCGACGGGATGTTCGCCCTGTCGAGTCCCAGGCTCATCATGCTCTCCTCGGAGACGTAGAGGTTCCTGATGTCGTAGGAAGAAAGGGTCTTGATAGGCGACTCTCTCGCATCGAGTCCCAGGAGTTGATAGGCGCCGTGGTCGGCAAACAGAACCGACGTGGGCTGCTCAAACACGCCGGAGACCAGGATCACGTCCGTGATTTCGTCGGCGAGTACTCCCGGCGGCTGGCGGACGATGTATAGAACCCGCTTCACGCGCTAGAACGAAACCAGACGATCGCTATCCTCGATGGCTTCGATGAGCTGTCCCAGGCCCACGATCACGAAACCATCGGCGAGGGATTCGTTTGCGAGTATTCCGCGGCGGGCGGCGGCCGTTACGCACACCGCGAGCTCGAATTCGGCTTCCGATGCCAGTTGCGCCAATTGCTCCCGGGTACCCGAGGCGTCGGCGGCAAATCGATTGGCAACCGAAACCGCGTCGTTGTAGAAGAATATTCGACCGATCTGGTGGCGGGCGTCGACGGCTGCCTGGGCGAACCGCAGCGCCCGTTCAGGCGCACCCGTTGTCAGGGGTGCGCCTTGAACGAGCAGGTCGAATCGCAAACGTCGACGGACCTATCGCTCTAGGTGGATGATCACCGCGCGTCGGTTCTGGGCTCTCGCTTCGTCGGTCGTGCCCTCGGCTGCGGGTCGTTCCTCGCCAAAGCTGATGACATCCATCCGCGAGTCGGCAATACCCTTGTCGAGGAAAATCTGCCGCACGGCATTGGCTCGTTGCTCGCCCAGTGCGAGGTTGTAGCGTTCGCTACCCCGGTCATCGCAGTGCCCTTCGATTCGCACCCGCCAACCCGCGTTGTCGACGAGGAACGCAGCGTGCTGATCGAGCGCCCGCATATCCTCCGGCCGGACGACCGACACGTCGTAGTCAAAGTGGATGACCAACTCCATGCTCGGCGGTTTGGGCGGTGGCGGCGGCGGTGGCGGCGGCGGCGGCGGCGGCGGCGGCGGCGCTACCACCGGAGGCGGATCGGGCGGCGGTGGCGGTGTGGGGCATACGCATCCAGCGAGGACTCCCCCAGCCAAAGTAACCGCGATGAGTCGAGTCACCGTCAACGAAGATCGTCCGGTTTTCGTCATTTGCTATCCTATGCAGTTGGCGGCGCAAGCCAGTCCCGCCCATGTTACCGCAATCGCACGGTTTCTCAACAGAATGAACGGTCATCCCTGCCCTGTTTGGGTTTGGTAATTGCACCTGTCCGCGTTGTCCACCACACAACCCACGCGACCGTCATCTGTCCTAGGAGTTCTGTTCGACAACAAGGAGCAAGCATGATGCGCAAGATCCTGGGTTTGGTTGGCGCGACGGGTGCTCTGTTTGCTCCGCCGAACGCCGTCGCGCAGGGCGGGACCGCCCAGATCGAGGAAGTCGTTGTCGTCGGATCGCGTTTTCAAACCTCGCGTTCCGAGGCACAAGCCGCGGCGCCCGTCGACGTTCTCTCCGCCGAGCAGATTGGGCGCGTCGGCAACCACGCAGACCTTACCGACAGCCTTCGGGCCCTCGCGCCTTCCTACAACGCACCCATGGCGTCGGGTGACGGCGACACGTTCGTGCGTTCCACTTCGTTGCGGGGGCTGGCACCGGATCAGACCCTGGTCATGGTCAACGGCAAACGCCGCCACCGGGCGGCCCTGATCGCGGAGTTCGTGCCGGCCGCCGGTAAGGGTTCGCACGGCCCGAACATCGCGATGATCCCCGCCATCGCGGTACGAAGCGTCGAGGTGCTGCGCGACGGCGCGGTGGCCCAGTATGGGTCCGACGCCATAGCTGGGGTCATCAACTTTCGAATGAAGGATGCCGCCGAGGGGGGAGAGGTCCGGCTCGACTACGGTCAGTATTTCGAAGGGGAGCGGAGCCTGAAGCTCGCCGCCAATGCGGGTTTCGATCTAGGCACCGACGGCTTCGCGAACTTGAGCTTCGAGTTCGTCGACAACGAGGCATTGTCCCGTGGCCGGCAGCGCCCCAACGCCCAGGCGTTGATCGATGCTGGCGTACCTGGCATCGGCGCGGATTCGCCGTTCGACGACGCGCCGCTGGTCCAGACCTGGGGGCGGCCGCAGACGACCGACTACCGCCTCTTCCTCAATGGGGGGATCCCTGTCGGAGAGCAGGCCGACCTCTATCTACATGCCAACTTCGCATCGACCGAGGGCCGCTATCGGTTTTTCTACCGCTCGGGCGACAACCCCCTCACCGAAACGAACGAAGCGCATAGCACGATTCGGGCACTGGGCATCGAGGATGTCCTAGTCCAAGGTTTCACGCCATTCTTCGACGGCGATCACCGCGACTTCAGCGCAGTGGCCGGCTACAAGGGCATTTTCGCGGGCGGGACGACCTACGAGGCGAGCTTCGGTTACGGCGAGGACGAGTTGGACTTCCTCTTGAACAACACGGTCAACCCCAGTATCGGCTTGGGTGCAAATGGCCTGCCTGCCCAAATGGACTTCGACGTGGGTGCACTAAAGCAGCAGGAGACCAGCCTCAATGCGGACTTCACGCGCCGGCTCACCGATCGCATCCAGTTGGCCTACGGTGCAGAGTGGCGAAAGGAGACCTTCACGGTGATCGCCGGCGAGCCGAACTCGTACCGCGGTGCTGGCTCAAGCGGCTTCAAGGGCTTCGAACCCATGAACTCCGGGGAGTTCGACCGCGACAACAGCGCAGTCTATGGCGAGATCGAGCAGGAAATCACCGACACCACCGTGGCCCAGTACGCCCTGCGTTACGAGTCGTTCTCCGATTTTGGGAGCACCTTGAACGGCAAACTAGCGCTACGGCACGACATTGCCGACAACTGGGCGGTACGCGGGTCGGTGAACACGGGCTTCCACGCGCCAACGCCCGGACAGTCGAACCTCCAGAAGGTTACGACCACATTCGACAACGATACGGGTCTACAGGTGGAGTCCGGCACCGTCCCGCCGGACCACCCACTGGCCCTAGCGGCCGGCGGCGCCCCACTCCGGGAAGAGCAGTCCATCGACTACAGCGCCGGACTTTGGTTCGGAAACGAGGGGATGGAACTGACGGCGGACATCTATCTAATCCAGATCGACGGGCGTATCTACAAAACGCAAAACCTGCCCGTGGTTGCGGCGAACGGTATCGCGTCCAACGTCCAGTTCTTCACCAATGCGCTTGATCTCGATGTCACCGGGGTTGATATCGTATTCACGACCAGCCTCGACTGGGGGAACGGCGACATGGGCACCGACTTCACCTTTGCCTTCAACCACAACGAGGTGGACGTCGTGCGCCAGTCACTCGTCAACGGCGTCCAGCCCGTGAGCGATGCGGAAGTGGAGGACATCGAGCACAGCTACCCCAACAACCGCTTCACCCTAACGGCCGATACCTTGCTCGGTCCCCAGTGGGATCTCATGTTGCGCCTCAACTACTACGGCGAACACTACGACGAGCGCGGTCGCATCGACGGCGTTGACGGCGGTGCCCCCACGAAGTTGCTGTCATCGACGGTATTCGTGGATGCCGAGTTGGGGTTCGAGTACGGCGACGGGATGCGCTTCACGCTCGGCGCATCGAACCTCTTCGATGCCTACATCGACGTCATCGATGCGCCGTACGCCAACCGGCTCAGTGTGGGACTTCCCTATGCCCGCCGCACGGCCGCCAATTTCGAAGGCGGATCCTGGTATCTCAGGGGATCCTTTTCCTGGTAGGTCGGGCGTCGGGTACGGATTCGTCCTGCCGTTCGTGGTCGTACTTCTTCAGGTAGCCGCGGAACTGGTGGTAGGTCAGGCCTAGCAATTCCGCGGCACGCCGCTGGTTGAACTTCCCGGTGGCCATCGCGCGGTTGACGAAATCGACCTCAAGGTCGCGGACGGTTTTCTTCAAGTCAACGGGCAATTGGACCGCTGGGCGCGGACCATCGCTGCCGGCACTCGGTCGGTAGGGGGACTCGAAAGGATCCAGGACGATCTCGGAGACCGGGTGATCGGAATCCGTCCGGTACACGGCCCGCTCGACGACGTTCTTCAGTTCCCGCAGGTTACCCGGCCACGCATAGGCATGCAGTGCCCGTTGGGCGGTCTCCGTGAAACCGGGGAAATAGTCCCGTCCCAGTTCGGACGCCATGTTGATGGCGAAATACTCAGAAAGCAGCGCGATATCCGCCTCGCGTTCGCGCAACGGCGGCAGGGTGATGACGTCGAAAGCGAGACGATCGAGCAGATCACGGCGGAAGTTCCCCTCGCCCGCGAGACGAGGCAGATCCTCGTTGGTAGCCGCGATCAGCCGCACATCGACTTGCATCGTCCGCTTGCCCCCCACTCGTTCGAACTCGCCGTACTCGATGACCCGAAGGAGCTTCTCCTGAACAAGTCCGGAGGTGTTGGCAAGCTCATCGAGGAACAACGTGCCACCATCGGCTCGCTCAAAGCGGCCCTGGTGGGATCGCGCCGCCCCCGTGAACGCCCCGGCCTCGTGACCGAAGAGCTCGGACTCGATCAGCGTGTCGCTGATCGCCGCGCAGTTGAGCTTTAGGAACTCCCCGTCCCATCGGCTGGACAGGTAGTGCAATCGGGAAGCGATCAGCTCCTTTCCCGTGCCCCGTTCGCCGACCACGAGCACAGGCTTGTCGAGCGGGGCGATCTGGGATACCGCTTCCAAAACCGCGAGAAACGCTGGTGACTCGCCGATAAGACGGTCGGGCTCCTTCGGATTGACCATCGCGTATTTATTTGGTGCCGATGGCCGAATTCTGCCAATAGTTGGTCTATTCCACCACCCATACTGACGGATTCGTTAGACCCGTCCAAAGAGCAGCAAAGATAATCAATGACTTACGGCGCTTGGTTCCGTTGGCACGAATTCTGATACGGATTGGGCACGGACAATTCCCTCCCTCGACGGGAGCTTATTGGAGATCGTTGACATGAGTGTATTCTCGCGCATGACGGACATCGTCAATTCCAACCTCAACGCCTTGCTCGACAAGGCCGAAGACCCGGAGAAGATGGTGCGCCTCATCATCGGGGAGATGGAAGAGACGCTGGTGGAGGTTCGGTCGACGTCGGCACGTGCCATCGCCGACCGCAAGGAACTGACCCGCCGGCACGAACAGCTTTGCGAGGAGGCCGCCGAGTGGGAGCGCAAAGCCGAACTGGCCATATCCAAAGGCCGCGACGACTTGGCGCGGGCGGCCCTGGTCGAGAAGTCGAAAGCCGACGAAGTCGCCGAGTCCGTGGCATCGGATCTCGACGTGCTGGACGGCACGTTGGCGAAGCTCAACGGTGACATCGGTGCCTTGCAGAACAAGATCAAGGACGCCAAGGCCCGGCAGAATGCCATTATCATGCGCGGCCAGGCGGCAAAGGTTCGGCTAGGGGTCCGTCGGCAACTCAGCGACCACAATATCGACGACGCGATGATCCGGTTCGAGCAGTACGAGCGAAAGATGGATGATCTCGAAGGTCAGATCGAGTCCTATGATCTGGGCAAGCGGACACTCAACGACGAGATCGAGCAACTCGAAGTGGACGAGGCAGTGGACGAGGAGCTCAAACAGCTCAAGGAACGCGTTGCGCGCGACGCCGCCAAGGACGCCGAAGGCTAGGCGAAGGCTAGGGCAGGAGAACCGGAATGAGCCTTCCCGACTTTATCCTCGTGCCAGCGATTCTGTTCCTGATATTCGTGGCACCGCTCTGGGTCATCATGCACTACCGCTCCAAGGGGCGTAGCCAGGGCATGCTCACCGACGACGAGCGCGCCGAACTGGAACGGCTGGCGTCATCCGCCGAGAACATGCGAGAACGCATCGAGACGCTCGAGTCGATCCTCGATGCCGAGACACCGGACTGGCGCCGGCGCAACGCCCGATGAACGGACCGGCAGACGATCGGCGCGAACGCGGTCGGGCGGAACGGGGCGCTACCCCGGACGAGCGGATCCAGGAGGCCGTCGCCCGTATCGAAAAGGCAGCAAGGGATCTGTCGGCGTCCGCCACCGACCGCGCCGCGGACTATATCGAGGGTGTTGCGGATCGGATCTCCCCCAACGCCAGGTCGCGCTCCGAACGCGAGCGGACACGGGCCTGGCCATGGTCCGGCCAACCACGGACCCCCAGGCTGTGTCGGGACCGCGAGAACGGCAAGCTCCTCGGCGTCTGTGCCGGGATCGCGAACTACTACGGCCTGGAGAGCTGGGTCGTTCGCCTGATCGCACTCACCGGACTAGTCTTCCTCACCTCCGTGACCCTGGTGGGCTATTTCGTGGCGGCATTGCTGATGGATCCAAGCCCGCTGCGAAGGCGGTCGCGGCGGCGGCGCCATCGAGGACGCCGTCGTCGGAAGAACAGGGACCGGAGCTACCTAAGGGATGACTCGACGGAGGAGTATTCCTGGGTGCCGCGACAGCGCCTGCGCGAGGTCGGCGCCGAGTTCGACCAGATGGAATTGAAACTTCGGCGAATGGAAACCCATGTCACCTCGGGGCACTACGAGCTGCACCGGGAACTTGCCGAACTCGAAAAACGCGACACCGGATCCTCCAGCAACCGGTCCGGGTAGTCCGTAAAGACCCCGCTCACGCCCATCGCGGCCAACGCCCGTGCCCTGTCCCGGTCGTTGACCGTAAAGACCAGGCAACGTCGTCCCCAACCTCGCACCGTCCGGACGTGAGCATCGGATGCCGCGCGTTCCGATAGGTTGACGGACCAGGCATCCAATGCCGCGGCAACCGGCCCTAGGCGGTCGGACCAGCGCCCAGCCAAGGGCGCGCATGGCACCCCGGGACAGACTTCGCGGAAACGGTGCAGTTCGTCGTGATCGAAGGACGACACGAGTAGCGACGGCGAGTCCGTTGTTTGTCCGGCGTCCGCGAGATCACCCACGATATCGGCAACGGCCAGGGCCGTACCGGCAGCCTTGAGTTCGATATTGACCATCACCTGCTTGGGTACGAGGTCGAGTACCTCGGCCAGCGTCGGAATCGGCTGCCCGCCCCCGGCGTCGAGGCGCCGGAGTTCAGCGAAGCTCAGTTCGCCTACCCTGCCTGTGCCGTTCGTGGTGCGATCGACGCGTTCATCGTGCATGACGACGACCTCGGATCCCGCCATGCGGACATCGAGCTCCACCCCGTCGACGCCGAGTTCGAGCGCGCCGGCGAATCCGGCGAGCGTGTTCTCCGGAAAGAGGCCCGCCGCACCACGATGACCGATGATCAGCAAGCCGTCGTGGCCCGAGCAGCGCACGGGCGGGCAGCCGGTCTGCGAGTGGTTTGCGGTAACATGCCTCCCATCATGAGTTATCTGGTGTTGGCGCGGAAGTACCGCCCGCGCGTGTTCGCCGACGTGGTGGGCCAGGAGCATGTCGTACGCGCCCTGTCCAACGCCTTGGAGAGCGAGCGCCTTCACCATGCGTATCTGTTCACGGGCACCCGGGGTGTCGGCAAAACGACGTTGGGTCGGATCCTCGCCGCCTGCTTCAACTGCGAAACCGGGGTCACCTCGACCCCCTGTGGCGTATGCGAGTCCTGCAAGGGCATCGCCGCGGGGCAGTTCATGGACCTGATGGAGGTGGACGCCGCCTCGCAAACAGGCGTCGATCACACCCGGGAACTGCTTGCCAACGCCGACCTGGCGCCTGCCCAGGGGCGCTACAAGGTCTACCTAATCGACGAAGTGCACATGCTCACCGGCCACAGCTTCAACGCGCTGTTGAAGAAACTCGAGGAGCCACCGGAGCACGTCAAGTTTCTTCTCGCCACGACGGAGGCGAAGAAGATCCCCGTCACGGTCCTGTCTCGTTGTCTGCAATTCAACCTGAAGAACATGCTTCCCGAGGTCATCGAAGCGCAGCTTGCGAAAATACTGGCCGCCGAGGACATCACGGCGGATGGAGCCGCACTCGCGATCATTGCGCGGGCCGCAAGGGGGAGCATGCGGGATGCGCTATCGATTGCCGATCAAGCGGTGTCGCATGGAGGCGGCGTGATCACGACACAGAGCGTGAACGAGATGCTTGGGGTTGCGGGCCGGGACGAGATTGGGGCTTTGCTGGATGCCCTGGCAGCGGGAGATGGCGAACGGCTGCTGGCCACCGGCGACGATCTCGCGTCGCGTTCGCTGGACCTGGCGGGCGTGCTGGACGAATTGCAGCGCGGGTTTCACGATCTTGCCGTCGCCGAGGAGCTGAAATCACCGCCAGGGAACGGCTATTCGCGTTTTCGCGGGAGGTTCTCGGCGGAGGACCTTCAACTCTACTACCAGATAGCGCTGATGGGTCGCCGCGACATCGACTTCGCGCCGGATCCGAAGATCGGCTTCGACATGACCCTGCTACGCCTGGCTTCCTTCGAACCTGACGGAGACAGCGGAGATTTCGACGCGTTGAGCGAGACCCTCGTCGACGAACCGAACCCTTCGGAACACATCGAACCGCCCGATCCAGCGCCGCAGGAAAGTCAGACTGCCGTCCGGACCGATCCCGTGGGCACCGACCACGTGGCATCCGCAGACGGGATTCGCGATTCGGACGACTGGTGGGAAGTGGTTTCCGCGATGGCGCCTCAAGGCGTAACCGCGATGATCCTCAAGAACTCGAACCTGACAGACCGCGGCGCCGAACGGTGGCTGATTCGACTCGACCAATCCCACGAGTCGCTGCTCAATGACAAGCAACGCGCGGAAATCGAGCGTTTGGCCACGGCCTACAGCGGCCGGGAGCTTCGGGTGGACTTCGAGATCGGTCAACTCGGGAGCGAGACTCCCATGGCCCGTGAGTCCCGAATCGCGAAGGAAACCCGCGAGAAAGCGGCGGCAACGCTCATGGAGGATCCCAACGTGCAGGCGATGCTCGATGAATTCGGCGGAACGCTCGACTCGGCGGGGTTGATCGATGGCAGCAGCGGAACGGAACCACTCCGGTGAACCTCGGCGATATGTTCAAGCAGGCCCGCGAGATGCAATCGCGGCTAGGAGACGTACAGGAATCCTTGAAGCGGGCCACGGTCACCGGCGAGAGCGGTGCGGGTTTGGTCAAGGTGACCCTGAATGGACGCTTCGAGGCATTGCGGGTCGAAATCGATCCCCTTGCCGCGACGGAGGAACGATCGGTGCAGGAGGACCTCATCGCCGCGGCCTTCAACGACGCGGTACGACGCGTCGAAGCCATGCAGAAGAACAAGATGAGCGACCTCGCGCAGGGTCTCGGATTGCCGCCTGGCTTTAACCTGCCGGGCAACCTTGTGTGATGTGGCCGGAACGCTTTTCCTTGGTCCGCGGCAAGAATCACCCACCCGATGCAATTCTCGATGCCGCAGTGTCACCATCACTCGTCCGACCGGGGTGCCACCGCTAGGCCGGCCGATGCGCATCAGCCCCTTGATCGACCGTTTGATCGAATCGTTGCAGGCACTCCCCGGCGTCGGCCCCAAGACGGCGACGCGAACGGCGTTGCACTTGCTGCAATACAACCGCCCCGGTGCTGTCGCCCTTGCCTCTGCCCTGACGGAAGCCGCCGAGAACGTCCAGCGCTGCCGAACCTGTAGAACCCTTACCGAGTCCGAGCAGTGTGCGATCTGCGCCAATCCGAGACGGGATGGACATCTGCTGTGCGTCGTGGAGTCCCCGTCCGACATCGTCGCCATTGAACTTGCGGGCGGCTTCAGCGGCCGCTACTACGTCCTTCATGGCCGTCTGTCGCCCATCGACGGCATCGGTCCCGACGAACTGGGCCTCATCGACCTGCCGACACGGGTGCGAGACGGGGGTGTGCGCGAAGTGATCTTGGCGACGAACCCGACGGTCGAGGGAGAAGCCACCGCCCATTTCATCAAGGAGTCGTTGCGGGACACCGGCGCCACGGTGACGCGGATCGCACATGGGGTTCCCCTCGGCGGTGAGCTGGAGTACATCGATGGAGGAACCATCGTCCACGCGCTGCGGGGGCGGCGTACGGTCGAGTAATGCTCTGTCAACCCTCAAACGTCGGCGCAGCCGTCGCCACCAACCGTCCTAAGGCCATACGACTCGTTGAATCGGGGGGCTCGTGAGAACCGTGGACGAGCCTGCGATGATCAATACGGATGCCGGTCTCGATCAGTGCGTCTCGTCGCTCGGCCAGGTCGTCGGCGTTGATACGGAGTTCATTCGCGTCAGGACCTTCTACCCTATTCCAGCCCTCTACCAGCTGGCGGGCGACGACGGCGTAGGGCTGGTGGACGCCCAGGTCGGGGCGACATTCGACTCGCTCAAGGCTCTGCTGCTCGACCCGGTGCGGACCAAGGTCATTCACGCGTGTTCAGAGGACCTCGAGGTGATGGCGACCCACCTCGGCGTCCAGCCGGCGAATCTTGTCGACACTCAACTCGCCCACGCCTTCCTCGGCGGCGAATTCTCGGTCAGCTATGCGAAGTTGGTGGAGCATTACCTGGGTCTCAAACTCGACAAGCACGAGACTCGGTCCGATTGGCTCCAACGGCCGCTGTCGAAGGAGCAGGTGCGGTACGCGCAGGAGGACGTGGCGTACCTCAGGCCGATTTGGGAACGACAACGCGAGGCAATGGCCGAAGCCGGGCGCCTTGAATGGTTCCGCGAAGATATGCAACGGATCCTCGATGCGCCCGTTGCCACACCTGACACGTGGTTCGAGACCATGAAAGGCGTATGGAGGCTGGGTTGCCGCGAGCGCATCGTGCTACGAAACCTTGTCCGGTGGCGCGAACAGGAAGCGCGTCGGCGTGACATACCCCGGGCCCACACTGTCAAGGACGAACATCTCGTGGCACTGGCTCGGTGCGACCGCCTCGAGTTGCGGGACATGGCAGGCTTGCTGCCCCGGCGCACGGCGAAGCGGTACGGGAAAGTCCTAGCCGCCGTCCACCGCCAAGGGCTTCTCGATGGAACGCCGGCGCCGAAGGCAACCCGCCCCTTGAGTCGACGCGATGGCGACCTTGTCAGAACGCTTCGGGAGGCCGGTCGTCGCGAGTCGGACCGCCTTGGGATGGCCCCCGAGCTGCTCGCCCGGAAACGGGATCTCGAGGCCGACTTGCGCTATTTCCGAAGCCACGACGAACTGCCTGCGCGCTACCACCGTGGCTGGCGTCGACGGGTCGTTGGCGACATCTTCGCCGAAATCCTCTCACGCGGATCGTGAGAGGGCTGGGACGACTAGGATCGGAACGCGATGAAGCCGTTTTGGCAGCGAAAGGCGCTGGACGAGATGACTGACGAGGAGTGGGAGTCCCTATGCGACGGCTGTGGGCGCTGCTGCGTGGTCAAACTGGCCGACGAGGACACCGGGGAAGCATTTGCCACCTCCGTCGTGTGCCGCCTGTTCGACCTCGATACCTGTCGCTGCACCCGATACGCCGAAAGACACCGGCTCGTTCCCGATTGTGTTCGCCTGGATGCAAAAACGGTGCACGAGTATGACTGGTTGCCTGGATCCTGCGCGTACCGGCGTCTTGCCGAAGGCCGCGATCTCGCCTGGTGGCATCCGTTGGTGTCAGGCGATCGCCAGACCGTCATCGACGCGGGAATCAGCGTCTACGGCAACGTGATTCCGGAGGGGGCGGTACATCCTGAGGAGCCGTTGGAGGCACACGTCGTCCGCTGGGTGCACGAACCGTGATGGGTGAGTTGGTCGCCTGGACTACGGCCCTCGTTGCGGGATTGGGATTGGCATGGCTCTTGTGCCTGGTCACACGGGGTTGGGGCCGCTGGCGATTCCTGCCCGGGTGCCTAGTGCTGGCCTGGTCCCTGACCCCGTTTCGTTTCGATGGGGAACACGAGGCGCCGGCCTTCGCGGTAGTGATCTTCCGGGGATTCCTGGAGGAAGGCTTGGATCCGGGGCCGCCGCTTATTGCCTTGGGGGCGGTGTCGTTGGGGGTGGTTGTGGTCTATCTGGCGGTGGTGGGTGTTCTAGGGTTGCTGAGCTCTCGGCGGCGCTCCCGGGGGCGACCGTAACGTGCCCCTCGCGGTCACCGCGCCGAGGCCGTGCGACGTGTCATTCGGTTGCCGCGAGAGTGCGTGAGCATTCTCGAAACGCGCCCGAAGGGCGCGCCGGGACGGGACAATCCCGTCCCCTACGGACGGTTCCTGGCCAGGTCCGTAGGGGCGACCCTTGTGGTCGCCCGCATCGCCTTGAGGCGTGTCACTGGCGGGACGGGACAAGCCCGTCCCCTGCGGTTCGTTCCGCGAAAACCGTAGTTGCTTGTCCGTTGTCAGTGAAAATTCCTCGATTTGAATTCAGGGGTGGGTACGTCGTCAGAGGAGAGTTTGACGAGCTTGTGGGTCAAATCGCGCACATGGCCGGCAACCACGTGGATGACCGGGCCCTCCCGTTCCACGACACCCTTGATGGCGAGAAGGCGTCCTTGCAGAAGCGGTGCGCGAAAACGCTCGAGTACGGACTTCCAAACGACGATGTTGCTGACGCCGGTTTCGTCCTCCAAGGTCATGAACACCACGCCGGAAGCCGTGTTTGGCCGCTGGCGGCAGGTGACGATCCCGGCCACACGAACGAACTGCTCGTGACGGTAGGCCGCGAGTTCGCTCGCCGTGCGGCAACCGTCGAACTCCGCTTCCTCGCGCAATAGCGCCATGGGGTGCGGACCTAAGGTGAGGCCGAGGTAGCGGTAGTCGGCAAGCATGTCATCGCCCTCGGTTGGCCCGGCGAGGGTGACGGACGTGGAGTAGGCCGTCGGTGCTTCTCGCCAAAGCGCTGCGGGATGATCGACGCCGGCCGCATCCCAATGCGACTGATAGCGATGGCCGGACAGGCTCTTCAGGGCACCGGCACGGGCCAGGGTGGTCAACGTTCCATCGTCGAGCTCGCTTTTCCTGTGCAAGTCGTCGATATCCCGGAACGGTTGTGCCGCCTGGATGCGCTGCGCGGCGTCTTCGCCCATACCCTTCACCTGGCGAAGTCCAAGACGCAAAGCCGGCTGCGGATTGCGGTGGTCGGGAATAGGCTTCGCCGGCAGCTCGAGCCGGTAGTCCCAACCGCTCTTCTGCACATCCGCCGGCAGCACATCGAGACCGTGGGCGATCGCGTCCTGGATGATCTGCGACGGCGAATAGAAGCCCATCGGCAGGCTGTTCAGCAGTCCGCAGTAGAACGCTGCGGGCTCGTGGCACTTCAGCCAGGCCGAGACGTAGACAAGGAGTGCGAAGCTGGCGGCGTGCGACTCGGGGAAACCGTACTCCCCGAAACCCTTTATCTGTTCGAACACCCGCTCGGCGAAGCCGCGGTCAAGGCCCCGCTCGAGCATGCCGGTGACGAGTTTCTCCTCGAACTGCTCGAGACCGCCCCGACGGCGCCAGGCGGCCATGGCGCGACGAAGCTGATCCGCTTCACCGGCCGTGAATCCCGCCGCCACCATGGCCAGTTCGATCACCTGCTCCTGGAAGATCGGGATGCCCAACGTGCGTTCGAGTACCTTCCGCACCGCGTCGTTGGCGTAGTCGACCGGTTCCAGGCCCTGACGGCGGCGTAGATAGGGATGGACCATGTTGCCTTGGATCGGACCCGGACGGACGATGGCGACCTCGATCACGAGATCGTAGAAGTTCGCCGGCTTCAGGCGCGGCAGCATGGACATCTGGGCACGGGACTCGACTTGGAAAACGCCAAGACTGTCGGCCGTCTGGAGCATGGCGTAGGTTTCCGGGTCTTCCGGCGGTATCTCGTCGATTCCCCCTGGCGTGAAGTCGGTTTCGGGGCGATGAAGTTCACCCAGCAACGCGAGCGTCTTGCGGATGGCTGTCAGCATCCCCAACCCGAGCACGTCGACCTTCAAGAGGTTCAGGGCTTCGAGGTCGTCCTTGTCCCATTGAATGACGGTTCGATCGGCCATCGCGGCATTCTCGATCGGCACCAGTTGGGCAAGCGGCCCGGCGGAGATCACGAAACCGCCGACATGCTGCGAAAGATGACGTGGAAACGTAAGTATCTCGTTGACGAGAAACAGAAACTGCCGGGCGATGCGGCTCTTTGGATCGACGCCCGCCGACTTGAGACGCCGGTCGAGTTCCGATCGGTTGTCCCACCAGGCCATGGACTTCGCCAGCAGGTCGACGAGGTCGGGATCGAGGGCCAGTGCCTTGCCGACGTCCCGGATGGCGCTGCGCGGCCGGTAGGTGATCAAGGTCGCGGCGAGTGCGGCCCGATGCCGGCCGTAGTGCCCGTAGATGTACTGGATGACTTCCTCGCGGCGTTCGTGCTCGAAGTCGACGTCGATGTCCGGGGGTTCGTTGCGCTCCTTGGAGATGAAGCGTTCGAACAGAAGGTGCATGCGTGCCGGATCCACTTCCGTGATCCCAAGGCAGTAGCAGACCGCCGAGTTGGCGGCGGAACCGCGTCCCTGGCAGAGGATGCCGCGCTCCCGGGCGAAGCGGACGATGTCGTGAACCGTTAGGAAGAAGAACTCGTAACGGAGCTCGCTGATGAGTTCGAGTTCCTTTTCGATGAGCGCCGAGACATCCGGCGGCACGCCTTCGGGCCAGCGGGCTAGGGCACCCGCCTCGGTAAGCGTCCTCAGGTGTCGGGCGGGGCTGAGTCCCTCCGGCACCAGCTCGCGAGGGTATTCGTAGCGGAGTTCGTCTAGGGAGAATGTGCAGCCCTCGGCGACCGCGACGGTTTCATCGAGCATTTCCTGCGGATAGATCGCGGTTAATCCGGCCAGCGGTTTCAAGTGGCGCTCGCGGTTCTGATCCACTTCGGTCCCCAGCTTGTCGACGGATTTCCCAAGCCGGATGGCCGTCAGCACGTCGCGCAGCGGCGCTCGTTCGGGAATATGCATGCAGGCACCGTTGCTGGCGACGACCGGGAGGCCGAGGCGCGAGGATAGGGTCAGGACATGGGCGGTCTTGTCCAGATCATCGCGTTCGAGAAAAAGTTCAAGCAAAATCCAAAGATTAGGTAGTAATTCCCTGACTTGATTACCTATCAATAGTTTGTTCGAGAAAGGATCCTGACCGGGAACCCACAACGCGAGGCACCCGTCCACGCTGTTGCGCAGGTCTTCCAAGCCGAGTGCGTAGTCGCCCTTGGGTGCCCGGCGACGTGCCAGAGTGATGAGTTGTGAGAGTTGGCCGTAGGCACGTCGGTCGGGTGCCAGCAGAACGAGATGAACGTCGCCGGACTCGCTTGAGACGTGGAACTCGCTGCCGACGATTAGCTTGATGTCGAGATCGCGGGCTGCCAGGTGAGCCTTGACCACACCCGCCACCGAACATTCGTCGGTAATGGCGATAGCCTGGTAGCCGAGAGCCTGGGCGGTACGGACCAGCTCCTCGGGATGCGATGCGCCACGCAGGAAGCTGAAGTTGGAGATGGCGTGAAGTTCGGCAAATCCACCGTCCTGGCGCATCGTTTGCTGCGTCGCAAGGCCGTAGGGGCGAGGCTTGTCCTCGCTCGCACGAGGCTTGTCCTCGCCCGCACGAGGCTGCTCTGCTTGCCGGCTGAGGGCGCTATCAGGAGAAGTAGCCATGAAGAAACCAGTTCTCGTTCTGTTCGCGGTACAGCCAGCACCTTGCGCCCTGTTCGGAGAGGGCGACGTAGTAGTCCCGAACTAGATGACGGGCGCTCCACCAGCCGGTTTCGATGCGCTCCGGCCCGGACATCAATTCGTAGAGCTTGACGTCGACGGGTTCCGGCGGATCGAGAAGCCACATCGGACGGGAATACTCGATTCCCGAATCTTCCCCGGCTGAACGGATCGAATTTCGGTTCACCGGATGTTTGGTGGACCAGGCATGCTCCGGTCGGTGGTCGTCGACGGAACGCAAACCTTGGACCGCCTTGCCGCCAAGCTTGGCGGCGAGCAGATCGACGAGTTCGGCATTGGTTGCCGTGTCGTGCGCGGAAACACCCCAAAGGTCTGCCGGGGAGGCAGTGAACGGCGCGATGAAATCGGCCCGCAGGGAGACGCTCATCACCTCCTCGGGCAGGTCCGCGCTGGCAAGCTTCAGCTTGCTCAAGTTGAGGAACGACAGATCGTCCCTGCGCGGTTGCGCGAATTCGATGGTCAGAACAGTCGCAGTTCCCGCCAACGGCTTTATCGACCAGATCAGTCGCCTAGTGCCGAAAGATCGGCGGGCAAGCCAACGGGCAAGCTCGGTCGCCAATCTGCGTATCGGGAAAAGCAGGGCGTCCTTGCCGCGCACGGGTTCCAGGAGATGAACGCTCGAATGGAACCGCTCCGACGGTTCGATGAAAGCACGAGGGTCGGCCTTGTCTCCGGTCAAGCGGGCGAGATAGTCGATCAACGCGGGGCCGAACCGTTTGCCGAGTTCCCGCCCGGGCAGTCCGAAAAGCTCATCGATCCGGGTGATTCCCATGTTCGCCAAGCGTTCGATATCCCTTGGCGGAAGGTCGCTATGAACAAGCGATACGCCATTAAGAGCGGTCCGAACCGGTTGTTCGACGACGATTCCCATGCCAGCGCGGGCCAGCATCAGTGCGGCCAGGGGTGTCGCCGCGATCGCCAAACTCCGCTCGTGACCGCAACGTCGGCAATCGGCGGCAAGTTTGTCCGCAAGTGCCTTCATGCCGCCGAACAGGCGCAGACTGCCACGCACCTCCAAGAGCAATGAGTCTGGCGGCGCAGGGCTCACCCTCGGGGTGTATCGATGGGCGATCTGGCCAAGCCGACTTAAGCGTTCGTGTTCCGCCGTCGGGTCGCAGTTGAAGTGTTTGACCGTCGGAAGAATGCTGTTCGCCGTTGCCAACGTACTGCCGAGAGCGATTTCCGCCTGCCGCGCGCCTTCGTTGGCTTGCACGACCCGGTTGTCCTCGACAAGGACCGCTGGTTCGTTCGCATCGCCGCCGAGCGTGCCGAGGCGTTCTTCAAGGCCGAGCATGGGGAAGTGCAACGCTAGCCAGAGCATGGTCGGTCGTCCGGGATAGGGAGGCGGCGGGGCGGGGCTATGGAAGAGTCCGCGTCGAAATCGAGTTCGATACCTGACAGAGGCCAGCCGCCACGCCGCTTGACGATGTCCAGTCGCAACCCGCCCCAACGGTGTGCCGAGCGCGAGACGAGCCGGCGCGGCCACAAGCGCAAACGGAGTTCGGCGGGAGACGCGCTGGCCGCGGCGGTCGCGGGTCTGAACAGACTGGCCCAGGTTCTTCCCTGGCGGGCGGCGAACTGCAAGCGTCGAATCTCGGCGAACTTCAACTCGCGCTCGGCCAGCCAACCCAGCAAGGCGCTGCAGGCGCCGGTTTTCAAGACCTGCTCGAACGTCCAGAGCGCGTCGGCATGGTTGTCCGGACGGACCATCAGCACCTTGGAGACATCGATCCCGGCGGCATCGAGGGCGGGCGGGTAGGGCACGAAGGGCGGAGCGATCCAGGCAACCAGGCGTTCTTCCGTCGTCGAGAGAGAAGCCAGGGCGGGCCCGAGGAGGCTCAGCTCCCCGACGCCGAAATCGTCTAGGAGCAGTTCGACCAGGCCCCCCCGCGGCCAGCCTTGGTCGAACAGCGCTTCATCGAGCGTCGGGAACCCCGATCCAATGCCGTCCGCCTGGATGCCGCCGCGCAGCCCGGGAAGTTCACTGGCCCGCCACAGGTTCGGCAATGCGCCGTGGCGTGTTTCGATGTCTGGGATCTCCGACACGAAATGCTGTCTTTATGCACAGGGGTTGCCGAGCATAACTGTGCTTTCATACAGTATCAAGCGCTCCACAAGCCCACCGAGAAACAGGTTAAAGTAGCGCCTTTGTCCCTAAGAGCCTCCCGCTAGGACAACCACCGGCGCGCCCTTCGGGCGCGTTGGAGAATGCTGTGCATTCTCGTGGCAAGCCGACCGGAGCAGCGGAAGAATTGATGATTTTCGACAGTACCGACACCTATATCTCCACCGACGAGCTGTCCATGGCCGTGGATGCCGCCGTGAAGCTCGAGCGACCGCTTCTGGTCAAGGGCGAGCCCGGCACCGGCAAGACTCTGCTCGCCGAGGAGATCGCCAAGACCTTGGACCTGCGCCTCATCACCTGGCATATCAAGTCCCAGACCAAGGCTCTGCAGGGTCTCTACGAATACGACGCCGTGTCGCGCCTGCGCGACTCGCAACTCGGCGACGACCGCGTCGGGGACATCAAGAACTACATCAAGAAGGGCAAGCTCTGGGAAGCGTTCGAGGCCGAGGATCGGATCGTCCTCCTGATCGACGAGATCGACAAGGCGGATATCGAGTTCCCCAACGATCTGCTCCAGGAACTCGACCGGATGGAGTTCTACGTCTACGAACTGAACGAAACCATCGTCGCGAAGCAGCGTCCCATCGTGGTCATCACGTCGAACAACGAGAAGGAACTGCCCGACGCCTTCCTGCGCCGCTGCTTCTTCCACTACATCAACTTTCCCGACCGCGAGACGATGGAGCAAATCGTCGAGGTCCACTTCCCGAGCATCAAGCAGCATCTCGTCAAGGAGGCGATGGAGATCTTCTTCGACGTGCGCAAGGTCCCGGGGCTGAAGAAGAAGCCGTCCACGTCCGAACTCATCGACTGGTTGAAGCTCCTGATGGCCGACGACATCCCGGACGAGATACTGACCAATCGCGACACCACCAAGGCGATCCCGCCGCTCTACGGTGCCCTCGTGAAGAACGAGCAGGATGTCCACCTTCTGGAACGGCTGGCGTTCATGAACCGGCGCGACCAGCGCGGATGACCGCGCCCCGTAGGGGACGGGCTTGTCCCGTCCCGGCGCGCCCTCCGGGCGCGATCGAGAATGCTGCCGCATTCTCGTATCCCCGGATCACTGCCGTGCGGAATCCCGACGGGCGAACACAAGGGTCAGTGGCGAAGAATTTGGCAGGCGGGGAGCGGAGCCGGTGCTGATCAACTTCTTCCTGACCCTGCGCCGCTACAAGGTGCCGGTCACGATCCGCGAGCTCATGGACCTGATCGGTGCCCTGGACAAGCGCGTGGTGTACAGCAACGTCGATGACTTCTACCTGCTGTCGCGCACCGCCATGGTCAAGGACGAGAAGAACTACGACAAGTTCGACCGCGCCTTCAGCGCCTACTTCAAGGGCCTCGAGGATTTGCACGGGCTGTTGGAGTCGCTCATCCCGGACGAGTGGCTGCGCCGGGAGTTCGAGCGGGCACTAACGCCCGAGGAGTTGGAACAAATCAAGTCCCTCGGCGGATTGGAGAAGCTCATCGAGGCGTTCCGCAAGGCCCGCGAAGAGGCGGAAGAGGAGAACGGCGAGGACCAGGAAGGCCAGCAAGGCAACGCGGATCGACCCGGCAGCGGTGGTCCCGGGGGGCCGGGCCGCGGCAAGAAGAAGAAAGCCAAGAAGGTCTGGGATCAACGCCAGTACAAGAACCTGGATGACTCGGTGGAGATCGGCACCCGCAACATCAAGATGGCCCTGCGGCGCCTGCGCAAGTTCGCGCGAACCGGCGAAGAGGAGGAGCTGGACATGGACAACACTGTCCGCTCCACCGCCGACAACGGCGGCTTGCTGGACATCCAGATGCGCCCGCTGCGTCGAAACACCGTCAAGGTTCTGCTGCTGCTCGACATCGGCGGCTCGATGGATGCCCACGTCAGGATCTGCGAGGAGCTGTTCTCGGCAACGCGAACCGAGTTCAAGCACCTGGAAAGCTACTACTTCCACAACTTCATCTACGAATCGGTGTGGAAGGACAACCGCCGGCGGATGAACGAGCGGATTCCGACCTGGCAACTCCTCAACAAGTACGCCCGGGACTACAAGGTCGTTTTCGTGGGCGACGCCACCATGGCACCCTACGAGATCACCCACGCCGGGGGCAGCGTCGAACACTGGAACGACGAGCCGGGCGCGTTGTGGATGACCCGCTTCATGGAGTCCTACGACAAGCTCGTCTGGATCAACCCGACCCCCCGCGAGACCTGGGACTACTCCACCTCGGTCGCCATGACCCGGGAACTAGTGGACGACCAGATGTACCCGCTGACGATCAGCGGACTCGAAGGCGGTATGGGGTACCTCTCCAAGTAGGGGCGGGGCTATCGTGCCCGAAGGGCGCGCCCCCGCCCGAGCGGCGCTGACGCGCACAAGGGAATTCCCGCCCGCACAGGGTCCGCCACGTGACCCCCGTCGAGTCGCGTCAAGCGCCATGCGACTGCACAAAACGAATGCCCTGCGCCACTCCCAGAAGAACGCGTTACGGCGGCATCACAGTAGTTTCCGGTTGTGCGAAGAGGCAGATGGATTAGGTCCACCTGTCCGCGTGTTTTCCACCAGAATAGGTCGAATAACTCGCGTTATCCGACGTTAGCATCACCGTTTCGCGTATTGCAAGGGCTTTCTGCAACTTTTTTCTAGTTGCTCTCGTCCGCTTGATCTATACCGTCCCGCAGCCGCGCGACCGCGCCCCGGGACGCCTCTTGGTTGCGCACGTAGTAGGCCGGCATCGAGAACGACTTCCAGCGCCCCTCCCGCTGCATCTCGGCCACCGACGCGTTGCGCTCCGCCAGCGACAGCGCGGCGCCGACGCGCAGCGAGTGCCCGGACACGCGCCGCGTGATGCCGGCCTGCTTCGCCCGGCGCTTGATGACACCGCAGATCGCCGCCGGGCCCAGCCGGCCTTTCCCGGTGCGGCCGGGCACGGGGCGGAACAGCGGCCCGGACTCGATCCCGGCGGTGTCCAACCACTTCCGCAGCCGCGCCGCCGCCGCACGGGTAACGTAGCCCACCGCGCCGTCCCCGTGCTGATCGGTCTTGCTGCGGCGGATCTCGATGAGCGCCGAGCCGTTGGCAAGGAACGACACGTCCCCGGCGTCGAGCGCCGACGCCTCGGCGATGCGCAGCAGGGCGCTGGACATCACGCCGATCAGCGCCGCGTCGCGGAATCCGCGCGGATCGTCGTCCGCCTCGGCGTGTTTGCACATCCTATCGGCGTCCTCCCAGCGCAGCGGGCCGGCCTGGCCGCGTCCCCGACCGGTGCCCTCGCGGCGGAATCGCTCCAGCCGCTGCGCCGCCAGGTCTCCCGCGGGAGGCTCGGCGATTTCGTGCCCGGCCCGGGCCGACACCAGGGCGGCGCACTTGACGGCGGCCACGACCGTCGCGCCGCTTTGGGGCGCCAGGCTGTTGTTGTACATCGCGCCGAGGTACTCCGCGAGCACGGGGTCGGTGGGAGGCCGTCCGTCGAGCCACGACCCGTAGCGCCGGAGCTCGCCGGCGTACGCCTTGCGGGTGCTCCCGGACGGCAGATTGTCAAACAGGGGGATCGCCAGGTCGAGGTCCAGGTACGGCAGGACCTTGTCCGGCGCCGCCTCGGCCACCGGCACCGCGTCGGCCACCGGCAGCCGGTCGGCTTCGGGCGTTCGGGTCGTTCCGGCAACGACGAAGACCACGAAGATCGGGCGTCTGGGGCGTTCGGCGGGCGTGGCGGCTTCGGGCATGCCGTGCAGGCGTCGTGACATCGCTCTCATTGGGGTTTCTCCACTTTGGCACTTCGGATAACGCGAGTTATGCGAATTGAATCACAGCCGGTCGCTCGGCCAGCGAGTCACAGCGTCCGGAGTCGGGGCCGCTTTGAAGGAGAAAGCAAATGAGACGATGGACGAGGGCTGCGGCAGTCGCCGCCACCTGGGCGGTCTGCCTCGCTTCGTCGGGTGCGGCGCTCGCCGATGTGCAGAAGGTGACGGTGCACACGAGCGCGAACTCGACGGACTACAACCCGGCACACGCGCCGGTGGTTCTTGAGACAAAAGTGGTTTGGTCATTCTTCCCTCCAAATGGAGGGAGGAAAGACGTGTGGGGCCCAGTTTGTGTCGATGGGCTTTCGGCAGCCGACTGTGCGGCGGCGAGAGACATATACGTCGAGGTGCAAGAAACGGCCAAGGTGCTCGGCGACAAAAAGTTGGGGGATCAGGGGACACTGCACGTCATCGTGATGGAAAACAATCATCCTCAGACGGTTAGGGGACTTTATGACCCTAGGACAAAGTCAGTCGTTTTGTATCCAAACAGAGCCGCGTCCACGCTCCCCCACGAAGTGGCGCACGTCTACGTTGGCAAGCACATCGGGACGCAGACAGCGTCGGGAATAAAGAGTTGGGGCGCAGAGGAGGGCTTCGCGAAGATCACCGCCCACCGCGTGACGGGCGACAGCGGAGCGGGGCCGCCATCGGCGGACAACGTGACTGACATTCTCAATGGCACCAACTGCACCACTCATGGCTCGACATGCGCCCACGATATAGGCAATCTGGTGGTCGACGCGTACGAGGATGTCGCATGGCACGTGGGCGAGGTTGATGCCTACAAGGTCTATCGAGATGCACTGCGCCGTCTCACGGGCTTGGTGATGACGCCAGCCTCGCTGCACGAGAAAGTGGGCCAGATCTTGGAAGAGCGTTACCCTAGGCTTAACATTCACCTACCGAACATCCCCGATCCGTTCGATCTGCCCATATGGGACGCTTGGTGGCAAATCTTCTGGCTCGGAGTTGAATTATGCTGATGACCCCCCTGCCCCGCGCGTTGATCGCGGGAGGAACCCTGACCGCTGCGGCGGTAGCGGTGCTTATTGTTGTCATGTGGCCCGTCGGCGGTGCGTCGCAGCCCCCGCCGACTGAATCTGGATCGTCGTCCGAACCACCCTTGGCTGCGCAGTTTCCCGCGCCCCCCGCTGCCGCGTCAGTGACGCCTAAAGTCACCCAAGATGGGGATTCCGCCCAGGCTGTCGAAGGAGAGGATGGGGCGCGCACCCTCTGCGATGGCTGCCTGAGCGAACAGGCCGTGCTTGATGTGGTCGACACGTACCTTCGCCATCTCGATTCGGGCTACCTGCAAGGGGATATATGGGCGCATCCGCTGGCCGACATCGCCCCTGAAACGCCTGGCCAAGTCGACGGTCAGCCGAAGCTGCCGACGGGGCTGCTGGGGGCTCCGGAACACAACCCCTTCGGCATGACGATCGACACTCGGAGCTATCCGGTCGATACCACGTGGATCGTTTGGGTCCAGACCGGGTGGGTGCCGCGCGAGGCCATCGAGCAACGAATCCTAAAAACCAGAGAAAGGAGTCTCGCAGAAATGCGCGCAAGCGAACCCATCAACTTTGACTCGCTGCAAACCGCAGTGGAAGAAATTGCGCCCGGGACTGTCCTGCCGGACGATCACATCGTCCGGACAACAAGCGGCGATCTGCCTGAAGTTGCGCTGTCGTGGCCCCCCATCAAGGAGGAGGCCTTCGTGGCGGTGGACAGCCGCACCGGCGAGCTGCACCCCGACGGAATATTCAGCTTTACGTCCGTAGGCGTGCAACCGCCGTATCCGGCGCACTACGAAGCGGTGCTCGACGCAACCCGGGAGCGCGTTGCCCGCTGGCGAAGCGGCGGCGGGAGCGAGCTAGGTGTTCTTCCTGAACCCACCTGATGCCCTGCAGTCGAGCAGGTTCCGCCCGACAGCCACCAATTGACCGCCCGCGTTCTCGTCGTGGGTTTCGCCGTCCAGCAGATGGTGCGCTAGGACCTCAATGCGCCCGTCGCCGCCGTCCTGCACGACCGACACCTCGATGCGGTCGTCCTCGTCCAGGCGGAAGTCCCGGACACACGCGAATCCGTCCTACACAGGGCAGGGCCGGAGGGCACAGGCGACCCGCAGGGGATGGGAACATACGGGTTGGCGATCGCACGCGGCTGCAGGACGGCTGCCTCCAACCACCCGGGCTTGGGCGGACATGCGCGTCCGGAACGGGTAAAGGTAGGAGTCCGGGACACACGCGAATCCGTCCTACACGAGGCACGGCTGTCCAGGCTGCCCGTCGAGTCTCAGGTCGTCATTGCCCGGGCCGGGTGCTGGGGCGGACGGAAGGACGTTGCCGACGACAGCGAGCGTCCTTTCTCCGAGTTCCGGACGGGAGGCCGAGCGTTTCGGCGCACGGTGATCGCAGGGCTGGGGCGCCGCAGCCTCAGGCGGGCAGGGGCGTCTCCCGGAACTGCATGGTCCGGTCGGCAAGCCACCGC
>JAPPAV010000077.1 GCA_026705345.1 Gammaproteobacteria bacterium | reverse complement strand
CACGAGTCGCGAAGCCTTCGGTGTTGTCCTCCTCGAGGCCATGGCCGGTGGAGTTACCGTGGTACTCGCCGACCAGCCCGGGCCGCGCAGCGTGGTCGGGGACTGTGGAACCTATTTCGTTACCGACGACGAACTCGTCACGGCGTTGCGCACGTTAGGCTCCGAGCACCCCGCCGAGACCGTCGAGCGAGGCCGGCAGCGAGTCTCGACGCAGTTTTCCGTCGAGTCGCTGGCGGAACGCTATCGGGGGAATTTGCTAGGATCAAGGTGATGGATCGCCTGCTTCCTTCGGATCCCGAAGTCCATGTCCTCGTCGTCGGGGACGTCATGCTTGACCGCTATCTCTACGGTCGGACCGAACGCGTTTCCGACGAAGCTCCGGTGCCCATTGTGCAAGTCGATGGTTCCGAGGATCGTCTAGGTGGCGCGGCAAACGTCGCCTTGAATGTCGTCTCGTTGGGCGCCCGCTGCACCTTGGTGGGCGCCATCGGCGACGATCCGAATGGCTCGGCGGTGGCCGCTCTGCTCGATGCTGCCGGCATAGACGCCGACCTGGTGGTCGTCGATGGTTGGCGAACCATCTTGAAAGAGCGGGTGGTGAGCATGCGCAAGCAGATCGCCCGCATGGACTTCGAGATGCCCTTGCCCGAATCCGCGGCCATCGAGGTCGCCAAGCGCGTGGCGCGCCATGCGCCCGGAAAGAACGCGCTGGTGGTGGAGGACTACGACAAGGGGGCCATCGATCGTCCGCAACGCATCCTTGCCGCCGCACCGGGACTCACCACCGTCGTCGATCCGAAGTTCAAGCGCTTCGCCGAATACCGGGGTGCCGCGTTGCTCAAGCCGAACCGCCGTGAGTTCCGGCAAGCCCTCGGTCGCTGGCCAGACGACTCGGAGCTTGGCGAGCTGGGTTCGGCGCTGGCGCGTTCGAGCGGTGTCGATGCCATCGCCCTGACCCGGGGTGGCGACGGGATGACGCTGTTCGAAGCGGACGGCCGCATTGAACATTTCTCGGCGCTCCCGATCGATGTCTACGACTCGACGGGTGCCGGTGATACCGTGGCGGCGGCCTTGGGCGTTTGCTCGGCGAGAGGGTGGACCTGGTCGGATAGCGCGCGTCTGGCCAACGTTGCCGGTGCCCTGGTTTGCGCCAAGGCGGGGACCGCGGCCGTTCCCCTCGCGGAGCTCAATAGCACGCTCCGGGAAAACGTGCCGACCGCGCCCGCCGCGTCGAACCGTCGCCAACTCGCCGAGGTCATTCGCCGCGCCCGGCGGCAAGGCGCGCGTATCGTCTTCACGAACGGCTGTTTCGACATACTCCATGCCGGCCACGTCGGCTATCTCGACGAGGCGCGGCAACTCGGCGACCGGTTGATTGTCGCCGTCAACGACGACGATTCGGTACGGCGGCTCAAGGGGGAGGATCGTCCCGTCAACAAGCTCACACAACGAGTGCGTGTCCTCGAAGGACTTGCCGCCGTGGACTGGGTCGTGCCGTTCTCGGAAGACACGCCGGAGGCGCTTCTCGAGGAAATCCGTCCCGACGTGCTGGTCAAGGGTGGCGACTACGCGCCAGACGAGGTCGTTGGCGCCGAGTTCGTCCGGAGCTACGGCGGCGACGTCCGTGTGTTGACCGAGGTCGAGGGCTACTCGACGACCAAACTGGTCGAACTCATCGGCTCAGGAGGGCGACCGGCGGGCTCGTAGGGGCGACCCTTGTGGTCGCCCGCGCGTCATGGCGGCTGTCATGGCAACGGGCCGGGACAACGCCGATGCACGGTTCGTTTCTCGCCGGGAATCAGATCAAGGAAATGCGCAGACTTGCCTGACCGCGGCCGCGTTCGCTGCCAAGTGATCCGCCGACAGGGTGCCTACCACGACACTGGTGACCCCGACTAGGTCTGCGGTTTCCGCGATTGTCTCGCTACCGCCTTCGAATCCCCGTGCGAGGGGTTTCTTGACCAGTATGCCCACGCCGAGGTCGGCGGCTTCGCTGGCGATGCACACCTCGTCCCGGTAGGTGTTGTGGATCGCGCACATCAGCACGTCGGATCTCGGCATGGCGGCCTTGGCGTCCCGCGTTGACTTACCCGAGAAACCCACAGCCCGAACAGTCCCTTCGCGCTTCAACTTGGTCAGGGCGCGAAACGCGCCGGCGCGCTCGATTTCGACGACGCGGCGCCCGTCGCTGTGCAGCAGCAGGATGTCCACGATGTCCGTGCGCAGTCGCACGAGGGTCCGGTCGACGCTTTTGAAGATCGCGTCTTCGCTGAAATCGTAGTGCGAAGCAGAGCCGTCGAACTCCTCGCCGGCCTTAGTGCAGAGGATCCAATCGTCCCGATGCCCCTCGATGGCCTCGCCGATCCTGGCCTCGCTCGATCCGTAGGCGGGTGCGGTATCCAGGAGGTTGATGCCCTCGCGTTGTGCTGTCGCCAGCAGGTCGGCGATGCGAGCGTCGCTGGGCAACTCGACGGGTCGCGGATAGTCGGCCCCGGTATGCCGCCCGAATTTGACGGTGCCGAGCCCGAGGGGCGACACCTCGATTCCGGTGTTACCCAGCGGGCGTCTCAGCATGGGGACCATGCATAGGGGGACGTCGCGTACGCGAGGCGACTGTTCGAGTCGCCCGACCAGCTGTCCATTGTCGGTTCAAGGTTGCCCAACTCCGCCAACACGAGGTCGCCGAGGCGCGGTGCAAGGCTTAGCTTGACGGGAAGGCACAGCAGGCAGTTGCCGTGGCGTGCGACGTACGCGTCCGGTAGATTCCGGATAGCGTCGGACGCGGGTTCGGCCCGAATGGCAACGAAGGTGTCGAACCGGGCGCCGTCGACGTCTATGTCTGGAAACGCTCGCCGGAGCAAGTCCCTCACCAAGACGATCTGTGTGGCCTGGTCGCGATTTGCGCCGGCGTCGGCGACCGTGCCGCCGATGCTCAGAAGGGAACCGTGACTGGTGACCGTCAACGTCGGCTCTGCGCCTTGTGGGCTCGACATCCAGTGGGCGTACACGTCGGCGCTCTCTCGAAGCCGGACGATGGTTTGCCGCAATGGCCGATGCCGCATCGCGGTAGGGGAGATGCCGACCTGTTGGGCGAAGGGTGTGTTTCCGGTGCCGGCGGCGAGCACATAGACACGGGCGTGGATCGTGCAGGTGTCGAGTTCGATGCGTGCAACGTTGGACCCGTTGCCGACCAGGGAATCCGGCAACACCGTCGTCGCGACGATCCGGCCGGCGATCGGGCGGGCCAGCCGGCCTACCAGGGAGGGGACGTCGATCACGAAGTCGTCGACTTCGACGGTGTCGTCGCCGATGTGTATCGCGACCGTCTCTGCGAGCACACTCACCCCGCGTAGATCGATATCGCCGGTTCCTCCTAGGCATGCGCGCCACCGGTCGGGCATTTCGGTCAGGGCTCCGGCCAGCGTGCCTGTGCCGCCGAGGGCGTATTTCGTGCCACCGTGCACGATGCCCTGGGACGCCAGGGTCTGCAGTCCGCCCACGCCTCGCGCCTCGCAGATGACAACCGAGAATCCGCGCCCGACGAGCAGGTTGGCGAGCCAAAGCCCGCTGATTCCGCCACCGACGATGGCGGCATCCACCGACAAGCTACGGCGGGTCACCGTTGACGGTAGTGCGCGCTAAAGCACGGGTCAGGCTTCCCGCGCGGGTTGCACGTCGATGCAGATTACCTGGAGGACGCCGCCTTCCAGGGCTGCGGCGGGCACGGGGTTGTTCGACGTGCAGGCCTGGCCGTCGGCCGTGAAGTCCATGTCGCGTGTATAGGTGCCGGAAAGCGGTACCGGGTAGACCACGTAGCGTTCTTCGGACGGGATGAACCGGTAGATGCGGTCCGTCATGTTCTCGTTGATCCAGATGTCCCCGGTGTCGGGGTGCACCCCGAGGGCGTACGGCGCCGGACGGAAACCCGCGGCGAACTCGGGCATCGGGTAGACCTTGGACTTGAACCCGTCGGGGTCGACCCGGAGTAGGTCCCCGTCGGAATAGCCCGTTACCCAGAGGATGCCGTCGGCGTCGAACCGCATGCGGCGCGGGCCGCGGACCGGCGAGTCGTACTCGGTCACCTCAAGGGTGGCGGGGTCGATGCGACCGATCTTGTCGCCGAACAGCCGGGTGTACCAGACCATGCCGGTATTCGGATCGACGTCGATGCCGTAGGGCGTCGTGCCGCCCGAGATGCCGCCGGGCTTGACCCGGGGCAGGTCGACGAGCTGGGTGTCGCCGGTCTCGGGGTCGAGATTCCCCACCTGATCGGACCCGGCCAGCGTGTACCAGACGATGCCGTCCAAGCCGAAGCGAATCGTGTGCGGATAGACGGCACGCCGCTGGCCCCGGCGGTTCTCGATCTTGAAAGGCGGTTCCCATTTGCGGATTTTGGGATTGAAGACCCCGATGCTGTTGGAGCTGGTGTTCGTGACGTAGTACTTGCGGTCCGGGCCGAGAGCGAGGGAATGCGGTCCGTTGCGGCCATTGAGCACGGCGATCTCCCCGGCCACGGCGCCGAACTTGGGGATGACCACGCCTTCGTCCGACTGGGGGACGTATTCGGTCTGACCGGTGGCCCGGTCGGTGACCGCCATGTGGTCGGCGCCCTGGTCCACCGTGTAGATCAGCCCGTCGTGGGGGTTGATGATCGCATCGTGGGGCACGATTCCGCGCTCCATTCGGTATTCGATGATGCGTGTTCGGGCCAGCGACTCGTCGATTGGGAACTCGGGACGAACGGCCAGCGGCTTGCCGTCGAAGCCCTTGGACAGCAAGACCGAACGCCGGTCCCGCAACTCGGCGTCGAAGTTGCCGAGCATGGCGTGCATGCGGCGAATGGTCTCCACCCAGCCCTCGGGGGTGCGTGGAAACCGGGTGATCGGATTGCCCATCTGGTGGCAGGTCAGGCAGTCGCGCTGGAACTGATGACGGTTGAACAGTGCGTCCTCACCGGTTTCGAACGGCAGGCTGCCGAAGTGGTAGCCGGCCGGCAGGCTGGCGGAGATCTCGCTGTCGTCCGTCATGGCCTCCATGACGAACGCCATCTCTACATCGGGTTCTTCCACATCGACTTCGACGTCGCGGTAGTAGGGCGTGCGAAGCCGCAGTTGCAGCTTCCCATTGCGTTCCATCGTCAGATTGAACCCGCCGTCCGAGTCCGTGAACACCGACTCAGAGACGCCCGAGTCATCGTGCGTGAAGCGCACCATGACGCCCTGCAACGGTTCGCCTTCGGCGCTTCGAACCGTACCCGCAAAGGTACCGGCGGTCGCCGTCCCGGCCATCAGGGCGACTGCGGCCGCCAGTCCGGCGCGCAAGTGTGTGTTCGTCATGATCCTCTCCGGTGCTTTCAAACGCTTGCGATCCTGTCAGCGCCCCAGACGCGGATCGGCGCTTCGCATTCGCTGTGCGCCGACCCCGCCTCCGGCCCAGCCACGCCGATCTGCCCACGGTACGAACACCACGGTCGCAAGGCTCCCTTTGGTGTTCGTACCATGGGAGGATACAACCCTTCAAGACCAATCGCTCCGACTCCCGCCCCGATGACCCGACTCCTCTACCAGGTGCTACTCATCCTCGCGCTCCCCTGGGTCTGGGTCCGGTTGAAAGTCCGCGCGCGCCGGGAACCCGCCTACGGCCAGCGCCGGGGGGAACGTTTCGGCCGGCTGCCGGCGGGCTTGTCCACCGGTGTGATCTGGTTCCACACGGTCTCGGCGGGGGAAACCAATGCCGCCGCACCCGTCATTCGCGCTGTGCAGGAGCGTTTCCCCGACGACACGTTTCTGGTTACCACCATGACCCCCACCGGCAGCGCGCGCGTGAAGAGTCTCCTAGGCGACGCGGTCGAGCACTGCTACGCCCCCTACGACTATCCGTGGGCCGTGTCGCGCTTCCTGCGCCGTGTACGGCCGAAGGCGCTGGTGCTCATGGAAACCGAGTTGTGGCCCAACCTCGTCGAACAGACCGCCTCGAGCGGCGCGTCCGTCTATCTCGTCAATGCGCGACTCTCGGCGCGGTCCTATCGCGGCTATCGCCGCCTCGGGCCGCTTGTCCGGCGGATGCTCTCTCGGATCGAAGGCATCGTCTGCCAGTACGAAGACACGGCGGCCCGGTTTCGCTCCCTGGGCGCGTCGTCCGTGGAGGTCACCGGCAGCGTCAAGTTCGACGCCGAAATGCCTCCCGACGGTTTCGGTGTGGGCGATCTGGGCTTCGCCGATGCGCCGGTCTGGATCGCCGGAAGCACGCACGGCGGCGAGGAGGAAACCGTGCTGGAGGCCCACCGGAAACTGTACGACCGATTCCCTGAAGTCGGACTGATCCTCGTACCCCGACACCCCGAACGTGCGGCGGATGTCGCGCGATTGGTGAGCGACCGCGGCTTCTCGACCGGCTTGTTGTCGGATCGTCCTACCGGCGTGGACGTGCTGGTCGGGGATGTCATGGGGACCCTGGCGCACCTCTACCCGCACGCCGGCGTCGCCTTCGTGGGTGGCAGCCTCGATGGAACCGGCGGTCACAATCCCATCGAGGCGGCCGTGCACGGCCTGCCGGTGCTCATGGGCCCAACCCGTCACGACGTTGAGGAGATTTGCGCTCGATTCTCGTCGGCGGGTTGCTTCCACTCGGTAGCGGACGCGGACGACATCGCCCGCGCTGTTGGTGAGCTCTTTGCGGATCCGGTGAGACGCGCCAGGGAAGGCGAGTTGGCCAAGGGCGTGGTCGATGCCAACCGCGGTGCGCGCCGGGCCGTCGTCAACCGCCTCTGCGGTTGGCTGGGGCCATGACGGCCCATCGGGCTTTTCTCGCGGTTGCGGCGGCGGAGATCCGACAAGCACGGCGGTTGACCCGAACTTGGCTGTTGGGGTTCTTGGTGATCGTCGGGGGATTGTTCGTCTATCTCGGCGGGTCCGGCGCCCCGCGGTTCGCCCTGCCGGGCGTCGGCATGCTGTTGCTTTCGGTGTTGCTCATCGGCGTCGTCTTCCTGGCCTTCGACATCCGCGCCCGGGACGCGCGCGTACGGATTGCGGCGGTGCTCGACACGCGCCCCCTCTCGAACATCGAGCTCCTAGGCGGTCGATTGCTGGGCATCGCGCTCGCCGCCTGGCTGCCGCTGGCTGTCTGGGCGATGCTGCTGCTGGGCGTCGGGATGCTCGACGAGGGGGTGAACCTAGCCAGCAGCCGCGTCTCCGACATCCGCATCACGCCCGAGCCGGTTTCGCTTGCTACCTTCCTGTTCTTCGATGCGCCGCCAGCCCTGCTCGTCTGGGGAGCGTTGGTGATGTTCCTGGCCGCTGCGCTGGTAAACCGGCTGGTCGTCTGCCTCGTTGCCGTGGCATTGCTCGCCGCCGCGTTCTGGGCGTTGTTCAACACGCCGCTGTACCTGTTGCCGGTGGTCTCCGGTATCGCGAACCTCGGCTTGCCGGGTTCGGAAATCCTGCCCCGCGTGCCCTCGCTGGTTGACGTTTCCCAGCGCGTTGCGGTGCTGGTCCTTGCTGCCGGATTGGTGACGTTTGCCGCGGCGGTGTTTCCTCGTCGCGACTCGGCCTCGCGCCGGCCTTACGTCGCGTGGGGGGCAGCCTTCCTGCTGGCGAGTGGCGCCGGTTTCGCCGCCTTGGTCGTGCATGTCCACGGCGAACGCGCGGACCGGGTTGCCTGGGCCGAAGCCCACGGAGCAATCCAGCAATCGCCCAGGCTGGACCTCGAGCGAGTAGCGGGAGAGGTGCAAATCCACCCAGGTCGGAAGTTGGTGATCGCGGTCGACGTCGACTTCCGGGTCCCGGGGGAAGGCGTCGCGACCGACCTTCGTTTCAGCCTCAACCCGACCATGCGGGTGGATTCCCTTCAACTGGACGGCTCGGACACCCCGTTCGAGCATCGTCTGGGCATCCTGGTCATACGCCCGGCCAAGGGGTTGCCTCAGGGGACACGGGCCAAGTTGACGATTAGCGCCCAGGGCATACCCGACCCGCGCTTCGGCTACCTCGACAGTTCGGTGTGGGCGTTGGACGAGACCCTGCTCGGCGTGCCCATCGTGCTGCAGGGCGACCAGGCGTCGATCTTCGATAGGCGCTACGTGGCGCTGACGCCGGCGGTTCGCTGGCTGCCGATGTCGGGTGCGAATTTCGGCAACGACGATCCGGCCGTTCATTCCCCCGACTTCCACCACATCGACCTGGTCGTCAAGGTGCCGGATGGTTGGCACGCCGCAGGACCCGGGCGCACTTTGGACTCTCCCGAATTGCGCTTTCGACCGAGCGTGCCGTTGCCCGAATTCCCCCTGATCGCGGCCCCGTTCGAACGCCGGTCGTTGACGGTCGACGGTGTGCAATACGAGCTGCTGATCCATCCGATGCATCTGGCTGGCGTCGAGCACTTCGCCTCCGAGGAGAATCTCGAAGGAACCCTCGAGCACCTCGAAACCCGACTGGCGACGATTCCCGGATTGCCCTACCCCCACCGCGTCCTCAGCCTGGTCGAAGTGCCGGCCCAGCTTCGGCGCTACGGCGGCGGTCGGTTTTTGGACACCGTCCAGTCGTTGCCTGGCGTGCAGATGTTGGCGGAACACGGCCTGCCTACCACGCGATACAACGCACGGGGTTGGCCGGCCCCCAGCGACGTGACCCTGAGTCTGGACCTCGGCATCGCGGAAAGCGGTCCGCACGGACTCCCGGTCACGGCCGGCGGCGTACGCAACCTTCTGACATTCCTGACCAGCGCGTCGGGAGAGGGTGCGCTCGCAGCCAACTACCTGCTCGATTCGCTGACGGCGTGGCGGTTCGGAATCCCCGATCGACGCTACGGGTTGCGCGGCACCCGGGCCCCGGCACCCGGTCACTGGCTGCAACTTGGCTACGGTCCCCAACCGTTGCCACTCCGCGTTGGGCACCGGCTCCTCGGCAATGCGAGCTACAACTTCAACTGGTACCAGTTCTTCCCGATGGAGGTGGAGGACCGAAGCGCCGAGTTGTCGTTCACCGGATTCGACCCGACGGCAACCTGGGAACATGCCGACATCCTGGTCCACAAGGGCGATCTCATCGTCTCGGCCATCCTGGCGCTGATGGGGCGGGACAAGGTCGCCGAGTTCCTCGCGTTGATGCGGTCGCGCCACGGCGGCGGCACGTTCGAACTCGACGACTTGATGGCGGCGATGGCGGAGACCGACCCAGCCATGGCCCCCTACGTCGAGCATTTCATGTACGAGTCGGCGTTGCCGGGATTCCTGACTTCCGATCTTCGCGTCGAACGTCTCGTCGACGACGAAAGCGGTCAGCCTCGCTACCAGCTCTCCGTCCACGTGCGCAACGACGAGGACGTGCCGGGTGTCGCCGCGATCACGTTTCGATCCTCGGACGCACGCTCCGCTCTGGCGGCGTTCGAAAGGGGCGACTCATCTCTCGTCCCTGGGAACACGTCGCTGGAATTGGGCGTCGTGACCAACTCGCCGCCCCGCGAAGTACGCCTCGAGACTTTTCTGTCGCAGAACCGGCGCATCTTGCGGCTCGCCCTGCCCGAGATCGACGCCGAGACCATTGCCCCGGGCGACCCGTTCCAGGGTGCTCGGCCGAGCGAATGGACGCCGCCGGACCTCGGCGTCGTCGTCGATGATCTGGACCCGGGCTTCTCTGTCGTGCAGCCGCCCCGGCAGAGCCTACGGATGGATTTCGGTGGCGAGGAGTTTGATCGTGCGACCGTTACGGAATACCAAGGCGATGCCGGCGAACGCCGTTGGCGTCGTCAGGAACACGCCGATACGGTGAGCTGGGGGAAGTACCGGCGGACGCTGACGCGCATCCGCGCTGGCTCCGGGGAGGGCGCCGCCTCGTTCCGTGCGGAACTGCCGACGTCCGGGACGTGGCGACTTTTCTACCACCTGCCAGGATCATCCGCGAGCAAGAGAACCCGGTCCGAGATATCCCGGTTTTGGCGAGTCGCCGATAGCCTGGGAACACTCGACCTCAGGATCGAGGTGGCTGAGCGGCGCATACCGGTGAGTTTCGATGCAAGAACGGCCGTGTCCGGTTGGAATGACCTCGGTGCGTTCGAGCTTCCTGTCGGTCCTGTGACCGTTGTGGTCTCCGACGCCACCACCGGCGATATCGCGGTGGCAGACGCCGTGCGATGGGAGTTGGTTTCGTCCGACCGGTGATCGTCCTTGCCGGATACCCCCGGTTGCCTTGGCAACGGGACGGGACGAGCCCGTCCCCTACGGGGCCTTCTGCACCGGGTTGCCGGCATCGATGTTGCTGTTCAGCTCCTGGATGTCGGACTCGCTCAACGTCCCGGCGCTTTCCTTGAGCCGCAGCATGTCGAGCACGTAGGTGTGCCGCGACAGGTTGTACTGGTACTCGCTCCGGAACACATCCTGCTGGGCTCGGAGAACGTCGACGATATTGCGGGTTCCCACCTCGTACCCTGTTTGGGTGGCCTCGAGGGCTGCCTGCGCGGATTTCAGAGCCTCGGCGCTGGCCGCGACCGCCACGACATCGGTGACCACCAGACGGAATCGCGTTCGGACCTGCTCGGCGACGTTCAGTTCCTGTTCGATCAGCGAATGTCGGGCCAGGTCCCGGGACAGGCGCGCGCGTTTGACGTTTGCCTGCGTGCGCATTCCTTGGAACAGGGGCATTTGGAAGTTGAAGGAGTAGCCGACCGAAGTCGAGGTTCCCTGATCCGGGAGGATGATGCCCTGGACGCTCGCTTGGCCGCTGTTGGTCCCGTAGCTGGCGCCGGCACTTACGGTCGGCAGGTACTGAGACATGTTGCTCCTGACGCTGTGTTCCGCTGACGCCAACGCCTGCTGGGCGGAACGGATGCCGGAGTTCGTCTCCATGGCGGTGCGCACCCACTCTTCTTCGTCATTGGGTAGCGGATCGACGATGGCGAGATCTTCTTTGAGGTCGGCAATCTCGCCATAGGCGGTGCCGGTCAGCGTTCGCAGGGCTTCAAACGAAACCCGCTGTTGGCTCTCGGCCCGGATGCGGGTGACGACCGCGCTGTCGTAGGCGGCTTTGGACTCCAGGACGCCGGTGATGGCTTCGAGCCCCACGTCGAAGCGCTGCTGAACCTGTTCGAGCTGGCGTTGCACGGCTTCTTCGGCTGCGATCGCCGACTCCAACTCCGCCTGACGGGACAGCACGTTCAGATAGGCTTGGGCCACCCGGGTGATGAGCAGTTGCGAGGCAGTCTGCAGATCCCAGTCGGCCCGGTTCGAGTCGGCTTGGGCGCCCCGATAGCCGAACCAGCTCCCCAAGTTCAGCACCTGCTGGTTGACGCTCGCACCCCAGCTCTGGCTGGTGGTTTCGGTGTCCGGCCTTGTGCGGCCGAAGTTGGGGCTGTTGGGGTTCATGTCGATGGCGTCCACCGACGTGGTTCCCGTGCGTCGGCTGGCGCTTGCGGAGACCTGTGGCAAGAGGCTCGCGCGGGCAGCCGTCACCCCGGTCCTGCTGATTTCGTACGACGCGCGGGCACGGGCCAGAACGGGGTCGTTCGCGATGGCTTCGGCGTAGATTTCGCTGATGTCCGCTCCCCAGGAAGTCCCGCCGAGAGCCAGCACTGCGGAAGCCACCAACGGCTTGGCCGCACGCCAGGGACTCGGCGTACGTCTGGCAGCCGCACGGCGAGTCGTTGGGTCGAGTGGACCAGAGCGCGTGATTCTCATGGTGATTCCTTCAGCTTGGTAACCGGCCGACACTTAACGGCGGCGCGTGAGTCTAACAAAATGATCAGCCGGCGATGTCTGCCGGGGACGCCTTCGGTGGGGGTTTCTACGGTGGTACAGCCACTTTCCGTCGTTGCGACATCAAGCCGGTGCCATTGAGACGAAACCCCGGTTAGAATCGTTAACAGAGCGGCAAGAGTCAGCCACAAGAGCATGAAGCGGCGGCCGTACAACATCGACCTTCGTGCACACCTCGAAGAGTGCGACTGCAACTACCGTCGCCTGACTCGGCTCCTGCCCGACTTGAGGGAAACGGACCGGCGCGAGTTTCGGATGTTTCCCCATGGGGCAGCATTGACCGTGACATTCGAGGTGACCTATCGGAGCCGATACACGACGGTGTTGGCACTTGATCTTCCGGCGAGCGTACGCAGCATCGGCGGCATGCGGATCAAGATTCGCGTATACCACGACGCGCGCACTGCCGAGGTCATCGAGTTCCAGGGCCAACGTCGATTCCAGGCCGTCTACGACTACCCCAACCCCGAGATGCGTCAACCCGACGAGAAGGCCCAGGTCAATCGGTTCCTCGCGGAGTTCCTAAACGCCTGCCTGCGACACGGCGTTGCACATCAAGAGCAGGTCATGATCGGCTAGTAGGGTCATATGACGGAAGACAGGGATAGGCTTCACGTCCTGCAGGTAACGGATTGCCACCTACTGCCATCGCCTGACGCGACCCTCCTTGGGGTATGCACCGCCGACAGTCTGGCGGCGGTTCTCGATGCGGCCTGCACCGAACGAACGCCGGACGCCGTGCTGGCGACCGGCGACATTGCCCAGCTGCCCTCCGCTGCAACCTACGAACTCTTCCTGACGACGCTTGCCCGTTACTACAGCGGACCGCTCCTGTGTGTTCCGGGCAACCACGATCATGGCGTCACGTTGTCTCGCACCCTCCCGACCGAGGATCTCGAGTTCGCCGGTTGGCGGCTCGCCGGTGTGGACACCCATGAGGACGATGTCGTTGGGGGGACTGTGCACGCCTCGGAACTGTCGCGCTTGCGGGCCACGTTGCATGGCTGCGACACCCGGCAGCGCGCCCTCGTCGCCGGCCACCACTGCCCGGTGGTTATCGGTTGCTCCTGGCTCGATGTTCACCGAATCGACAACGGTGACGATCTCTTGGACGTGTTGAGAGCCGCCGACGTCCGCGGCTACGTCTTCGGTCACATCCACCAGGAGGTCGAAGCGGATCCCGGGCCGCCGATCTTCGGCACGCCCTCCACTTGCTTCCAGTTCTCCGACGACTCGCCGACCTTCGGCATCGACACGGCGAAGCCGGGATACCGCTGGCTGACGCTGGATCGGGATGGGTCGATCGAAACGACCGTCCGGCGTGTGGACGACTACGAACTCAACCTGGACTTCAGCGACCGGGCCAACCGATGACCAAGCGTTACAACGCGACCGCTTCGCGGTCGCCCGAGAATCCGCTACGCGGATTCTCTGAAACGTCGCCGAATGGATCGGCCGATGGCTAAGCGCTACAACGCGGACTCTATGCAGTTGCTCGAAGGGCTCGAGCCGGTGCGCCGCCGCCCGGGCATGTACACGGACACCACTCGGCCAAACCACCTGCTGCAGGAGGTTCTGGACAACAGCGTCGACGAGGTGCTTGCCGGGTTCGGGCGCAATATCGAGGTCACGCTGTACGTCGACGGCTCCATCGAGGTGGTAGACGACGGGCGTGGCCTGCCGGTGGATGTGCACTCCGAACACAAACTGACCGGCGTCGAGTTGGCGCTGACCCGGCTCCACGCCGGCGGCAAGTTCGACCACGACAACTACAACTATGCCGGCGGCCTGCATGGCGTCGGCGTGTCGGTGGTGAACGCGTTGTCGAAATGGCTCGTCGTGGAGGTGAAGCAGAACGGCGCGTTGCACCGGCAGCGCTTCGAGGGCGGCGAGCCGGCCACGAGCCTCGAAGTCGTGGACACGGTGGGCAAACGCAACACGGGAACCTTGGTCCACTTCCTGCCCGATCCTACTTACTTCGACTCGACGAAGGTGGCGCTGCCGAAGCTCGAGCATCTACTCCGCGCCAAGGCCGTGCTCTGTCCGGGCCTCGCGGTGTCGCTCACCGTGGAGCGCCCGAGTAGTGAACCGCAATGCAGTAGCTGGTGCTATGAGGCCGGCTTCGCGGGATATCTCGCCGAGGCCCTCGGTCCGGGCGATCGCGTACCGCAGACACCCTTCGTCCACGAAGCGAAGGGCAACTCGGAAGAGGTCGAGTTGGCCGTGCAATGGGTGATGGACGGTGACGACGTGGTCGCGGAGAGCTACGTCAATCTCATTCCGACGCCTTTGGGCGGTACCCACGTGGCGGGCTTGCGGAGTGGATTGGTGCAGGCACTGCGCGAGTTCTGCGAGTTTCGCGACCTTGTGCCTAAGGGCCTGCGCATAGGCGGCGAGGACATCTGGGATCAATGCGCCTACGTGCTGTCCGCGAAACTGGCCGATCCGCAGTTCAGTGGCCAGACCAAGGAACGACTGTCTTCCCGTCAATCCGGCGTATTCATCTCGGGGGTTGCGAAGGATGCGTTCAGCCTGTGGCTCAACGAGAATCCGGCGGAGGGCGGCAGAATCGCGGAGATGGCGATCGCCAACGCCCAACGTCGTCTCCAGGCAAGCAAGAAGGTCGCCCGCAAGAAGATCGCCTCCGGGCCGGCACTTCCCGGAAAGCTCGCCGACTGCGCGAGCCAGGATGCCGAGCGGTCTGAACTCTTCCTCGTCGAGGGGGATTCGGCGGGAGGTTCGGCGAAAGGCGCAAGGGACCGCGAGTTCCAGGCCGTGATGCCGTTGCGCGGGAAAATCCTGAATACCTGGGAAGTCGACCCCGCGGAGGTCCTGGGCCACCAGGAGGTCCACGACATCGCCGTGGCCATCGGCGTCGACCCCGGATCGGCCGACTTGGCGGGACTGCGCTACGGCAAGGTTTGCATCCTGGCGGATGCGGATTCCGACGGACTGCATATCGCGACCTTGCTGTGCGCGTTGTTCCTGAAGCACTTCACGCCCTTGGTGCAGGCGGGTCGCATCTACGTGGCCATGCCACCTCTGTATCGCATCGATGTCGGCAAGGAGGTCCACTACGCACTCGACGAGGCGGAGAAGGAGGGCATCCTTGAATTGGTCGTGGCCGAGAAGCGCCGCGCGACGCCGTCCGTGCAGCGGTTCAAGGGCTTGGGGGAAATGAATCCCTTGCAGCTCCGGGAGACCACGATGGCACCGGATACCCGGCGCCTGGTCCGGCTCGATGTCGACTCCATGGCGCGTACCCTGGAGATCATGGACATGATGCTGGCCAAGAAACGCGCCGCCGACCGTCGCGGTTGGCTGGAGCGGAAAGGCAACGAGGCCAACGCCGCCTAGGAGTCCGTAGGAAAATGGACATCGAGTCGAACGGGCACAGTCCGGCATCGGACGAAGGCCAGGAGGGCCTGCCGCTGCGCACCTACACGGAACGCGCCTACCTCGACTACTCGATGTATGTCATCAACGACCGCGCCCTGCCGCACGTCGGCGACGGTCTCAAACCGGTTCAGCGGCGAATCGTCTACGCCATGTCCGAACTCGGTCTCACGGCGACGGCCAAGTACGTCAAGTCGGCGCGAACCATCGGCGACGTGCTGGGCAAATTCCATCCGCACGGCGAGTCGGCCTGCTACGAGGCCATGGTGCTCCTGGCGCAACCGTTCTCGACCCGCTACCCGCTCGTCGATGGCCAGGGCAATTGGGGTGCGCCGGACGATCCCAAGTCGTTCGCGGCATTGCGCTACACGGAGGCACGGCTCGCGGCGGTCTCCGAGTTGCTGCTCGACGAACTCGGCCAAGGTACCGTGGACACCGTTCCCAATTTCGACGGCGTGCTGTCGGAACCGGCGTTGCTTCCGGCCCGCCTGCCGATGGTGCTCTTGAACGGTTCGACGGGCATCGCCGTGGGCATGGCCACCGATATCCCGCCCCACAACCTCGGGGAGGTGGCCCGCGCCTGCATCCACCTGATCGAGACACCGTCGGCGACCACTGCCGATCTCATGGCGTACGTCCGGGGGCCTGACTTCCCCACCGACGCCCTCGTCACGACGCCCGAAGAAGAGATACGTGCCGCGTACGAAACCGGTCGAGGTTCCGTTCGTGCCCGGGCCCGTTATGTGCGCGAAAACGGCGATGTGGTGATAACCGGGCTGCCCTACCAAGTGTCGCCGTCGAAGGTCCTGGAGCAGATCGCAGCCCAGATGCAGGCCAAGAAACTGCCGATGCTGACGGACCTTCGGGACGAGTCCGACCACGAGAATCCGACCCGCCTTGTGTTGACACCGCGCTCGAACCGGGTCGACGTCGAGCGCTTGATGAGCCACCTCTTTGCGACCACCGACTTGGAACGCAACTACCGACTGAACTTCAACGTCATCGCCCTGGACCACCGGCCGAAGGTGCTCGATCTCAAGCGCATGCTCGCGGAGTGGCTCAAGTTCCGAACGGAGACCGTGCGCCGACGGCTCACGTTCCGCCTCGAGCGAATCCGCCGCCGCCTGCACGTGGTGGAAGGACTGCTCGTCGCCCATGTCAACATTGACGAGGTCATCCGGATCATCCGGGAGGAAGACGACGCCAAGCCAAAGCTCGTGGCCAAGTTCGAACTCTCCGACGAACAGGCGACCGCGATTCTCGACCTCCGGTTGCGGCAACTCGCAAGGCTCGAGGAAACCAAGCTCCAAGAGGAGAAGCGCGATCTACTGGCGGAAGCCGGAGACCTTGAGCGGACCCTTGCCTCCCGGGCCCGGTTGCGAACCCTCATCAAGAAGGAGATCGCGGTCGATGCGGAGAAGTACGGCGACGCCCGGCGAACGGACCTAGCGAACGTCGCCGAGGCCAGAGCGTACTCCGAAGCGGACCTCGTATCGGCGGAACCGGTGACGGTGGTTCTCTCGGAGAAGGGTTGGGTACGGGCCGCCAAGGGACACGACATCGATCCGGGCGACCTGTCGTATCGGACCGGGGACGGTTTCGCTGCCGCCGCCCGGGGCAAGACCAGCGATCCCTGCGTGTTCTTCGACTCCACCGGACGGGCTTATTTCGTTGCGCCGCACACGTTGCCAACGGCCCGAGGTCAGGGGGAACCCCTCTCCGGCCGCCTCAAGCCGCCCGAGGGGGCACGTTTCGTCGGCTTGGCAATGGGCGAGGTGACCCTGCGGCTCTTGGTGGCGTCCAGCGCGGGGTACGGCTTCTTGACGACACTCGGCGAGACGCTCAGCCGGACGCGAAGCGGCAAGTTGGTGTTGAACGTGCCCCAGGGCGCCACCGCGCTGTCCCCGGTCGCCTTCACCGACGCATCGCATGTTGCCGCGGTCACCAGCGCCGGGCGCCTGCTGGCGTTTCCCATCGCGGACGTTCCCCTGCTGACGCGCGGCAAGGGACAGAAACTCATCAACATACCTCCTAGGGTGTTTAAGGCCGGTGAAGAACGCGTTGTCGCGGTGGCCGCCTTGGGCGAGCGAAACCGGCTCGTCGTCCGGGCGGGCGGCAGGCACACGACGGTGAGGTTCAGGGACTTGACGAACTACCTCGGATCCCGGGCCCAACGCGGTACCTTGTTGCCACGCGGCCTTCAGCGGGTGGACAGCATATCGATCGAGTGACCATTCGCTCCCGTTGAAATCCGTGATCAGATCGTACGGGCGTTCCGATCCGAGGCAATGGCGATGACTTCAGCTTGGCGCGCGATCAGGGCGTCGTAGTCGCGGGCGACACGTTGGATCTTGCCGCAGGGCATGGCGACGCCCGACGACAGTGCCTCGGTCGCGGGGTTTCGCAGTTGCTCGAGTTCGACGCGGTCGGGTCGATCCAGGGTTTCGTAGGCGGCTTGGCCGAGTACCAGCTCGCGGGCACCGGCCAGGGAGGCGAGCAGCACCACGTTGGATACCGCCGATGGCTTGACGGTATCGCCGTGAATGACGGGGCCAGCTTCGCAGAAGTCGATCCCGTACCGGAATGCCCCCGGCGCGTCGTCGGAGACATCGTCCGGTGCCGCGCCATCGCCATCCGTCACGGGTGTCTCTTTCTCGGACAGCAGGCGACGCATCAGCAACGCGGCGCAAACGACTTCGAAGCACCGGTCGGTTGATCCCGAAACGGGGAACACGACCACGACTCCCGATCCGGGCAACGCGGCGGAATGGCCGGCATACAGGTTCGCTATCCTTCGCCCGACCGCCATGCCGCGCGCTAGCAGTCTTTCGCGCTCGGTGGACTGGGACGCGGATCGAAGGGGCAGGTTGGCCACGACCACGAACGCCGGCGGAGGAACGTCGCGGGACACGCGGTTCGAACCTGGCGCCGTTGTTTGCGACGAACCCAGGCGGCTGCCGAAGTGGGACAGGAAGATGGCGGCGGCCAAGCCGGCGAGTACGAATTGCCAGGACTGGCTGAGCATGTCCGTGACCGACAGCACGAAACTCTCGGGGTTGAGGGTCACCGTCACGTCGCCGGCCACCGTATCCTCCACCATGACGGGTCGGTTGTAGCCCTGCGCCGTTTCCGTCGTCGCGCGGCCCGCGACGACGAACAGCCGTTCGTCCGCGGTTCGGATGGTGATGAGGCGCACCTCCGGACGCGACGCGAGGCGGTTGGTCAAGAGACCCAGCTGAATGCGGTCCCGGCGCAGCAGCGGTTCGACCGCGTGAAAGGCAAGGTCCTCCGCCACCGCGATGCCGTACCGGGACATCGCGCTGGCGCTGCGTTCGGCGTCCAATACGCCAATGCTGGTGAAGGCGACTCCCACGGCGATGACGTAGCCGCCGACCGCGCCCAGCGTGGCCGCGTTCGCCTTCAGGAATCGCCGCACGTTCCTACCCGTCGTCTATGACGAGTTCCTTCGCGTTGCCGCCGGGGACCTCGCGCACTAGCCGCGGCACTAGATAGCCGGGCAGCCGCGCTTGGATCTGACGATGCAACGCGACGGCGCGTCGTTGGGAGACGTCGAAGTGGGCGGTACCGGCCACCGCGTCCGGCATGTGGAGGTAGTAGGGCAGTAAGCCCGCGCCGAACAGGCGCTCCGACAACTCGACCAGGGTGTGGGCGTCGTCGTTGACGCCACGCAGCAGCACGCTCTGGTTGAGCAGCGTGAAGCGGCGGAGACCCGTTAGCGACGTGGCGCAATCCCGGTCGATTTCGTTGGGATGGTTGAAGTGCAGGACGACGACCACGCGTTGCGGGAGGTTGGCCAGGGTCTCTGTCAACGCCGGCGTCACGCGCTGGGGAATGACCACCGGGACGCGCGTATGGATCCGTATCCTCGCCACGTGATCGATCGAACCCAACTCGGCAAGGAGGCGCGCGAGGTGGGCGTCGGTGAGCATCAGGGGATCGCCGCCAGACAGGATGACTTCCCGGATCGTGGAATCCCGACGCAACGCCGCGATTGATTCGAAGCGCCTGTCTTGGCGATGGTCCGCGTACGGGAAGTGCCGGCGGAAGCAGTAGCGGCAGTGGACGGCACAGGAACCCGTCGCGATGACCAGTGCTCTCCCGTCGTACTTCCTTAGGATTCCGGCGTCGACGACGGCGGCCGCCTCGCCGAGCGGATCGAACCCGTAGCCGATCGCCGGCTCGGTCTCGCGTGAAGTGGGAAGCACTTGGCGTAGTAACGGGTCGTCCGGATCGCCCCGCCCCATGCGGGCGATATAGGGACGCGGCACGCGCAGCGGAAAGTCGGCTGAAGGTTCTACTGCGGTCCGGATGTCCGACGGATCGAGGGCGACGAGCCGAAGCAGTTCATCGACATCGGTCACCGCCTCGAGCAGCTCGCGTTGCCACGATCGCCCTTCTCGGAGCAACTGGCTGCGCGCGGGCTCGGCCTCGGTTGTCGAGGTGGATTTGACGGGTATCATTCGTCGTTTCCTGGATCGGCGAAACGCGGGCCCGGGAGGTGTGTTCAAGGAGATTGACCGGCGTGGCAACCTATTCTACCAACGAATTTCGGCCCGGACTGAAGGTGCTGCTCGAAAGCGACCCCTGTTCGATTCTTGCTAGCGAGTTCGTGAAACCGGGCAAGGGTCAGGCATTCACCCGGGTCAGGCTCCGCAACCTCAAGACCGGCCGCGTTTGGGAGCGAACCTATCGCAGCGGGGAGTCCCTTGAGGCCGCGGATGTGCTCGAGACCCAGATGGAGTTCCTCTACTCCGACGGGGAGTTTTGGCATTTCATGAACACCGACGGCAGCTTCGAGCAGAAAGCGGCGTCATCCACGGTGGTCAGCGAAGCCAAGAGCTGGCTCCTGGGCCAGGAGGTGTGCAACGTCACGCTATGGAACGACGAGCCGATCTCCGTGGTCGCGCCGAATTTCGTCGAACTGGCTGTCAAGGAAACCGATCCCGGCATCCGCGGCGACACCGCCCAGGGGGGTACGAAGCCGGCGACGCTGGGGACCGGTGCCACGATCAAGGTGCCGCTCTTTGTCGAGATCGGCGATGTGCTGAGGATCGACACGCGAACCGGCGAGTACGTCAGCCGCGTCAAGGGCTGATGTCGTCGGCCAACATCGGATCGCGCACCCCGGCTGATTGGCGCCCTTCCAGCACCATCGATGCACTGCGGACCCGCGCCGGGATGCTTCGGGCAACCCGCGAGTTCTTCGCCGGTCGGGGCGTGGTGGAAGTGCAGACCCCGGCACTCGGCGCCGCCACGGTCACCGATCCGGCGCTCGAGAGCATGCGAGCAGACCTGCCCGGTGCGCGGGGGCCGTATTTGCAGACCTCGCCGGAGTACCACATGAAACGGCTGCTGGCCGCGGGGGCACCGTCGATCTACCAGATCGGTCCCGTTTTCCGTGCCGGCGAACAGGGTCGCTGGCACAACCCGGAGTTCACGATGCTGGAGTGGTATCGCCGGGGCTTCGACGCGCCGAGGATGATGGATGAAGTCGCCGATCTCGTGAACGTGCTGCTCGGACCCGCTGCCTACGAAACACAGACCTACGCCCATCTCATCGGCAGCCGATTCCGCGTCGACCCGAACGCAGCGGACGACGCCGCGTGCCTCGAGGCCGCGCGTGATCTGGGTCTCGACTGCGGTGCGGGCATCGAGGAGGCGCTCGATCTTCTGCTCGCGGAGGCCATCGCGTCGGCCCGGATACGACGTCTATTCGTCACGGACTTCCCAAGGCGACTCGCCGCCCTTGCACGAGTCGGATCTGCCGGTACCGCGGCGCGGTTCGAGTTGGTTGTCAACGGCGTCGAGGTCGCCAACGGCTACCATGAACTCTGCGATGCCGATGAACTCGAAGACCGCATGGCAGCCGACAACCGGCGTCGGCGCGCCGCCGGCGGCCGCCAAGTCGATGCCGACCGGCGTCTGTTGGCGGCGCACCGCCACGGCCTACCGGAATGTGCGGGCGTCGCCGTTGGTTTCGATCGTCTTGTGGCGCTGCGCCTGGGTGCGGCGGGCGTCCGCGAGGCGATGGCTTTCGACTGGAAGACGGCGTGAGAGTTCGTTAGTGGACGAGGGTACCGATCGTCGTGCCCACGCGTAACGGCAACCCGGGTGCGACGGCGTTCGCGAGATCTACTGCGCCGCCTGGGAACAGGACGATGACCGTCGACCCCAAGAGGAACGCGCCGACCTCGTCGCCACGCTCGAACACGACATCCGGCGGGTTGCGGGAAGTCTGCCGCCGGTAGGGCGATTTCGGACCGGGCCAGGCAACCCGGATGCTGGCCACGATCATCGCGCCGACCAACACCATGGCGTAGTCGCCGAACGAGGCCCCGATACGCAGCACCAGCCGCTCGTTGCGGGCGAACACCCGCTTCACGTGTCGTTCCGTGACGCCGTTGACGGAGAACAGTCGCCCGGGAATCTCGATGCTTTGCAAGAGGCGTCCCGAACAAGGCGCGTGAAACCGATGGTAGTTGTGAGGTGCCAGATAGATCGTCACGAACGAGCCATTGGCGAACTCGGCGGCGAAGTCGGTGCCGCCGAGCAGTTCGGCGACGGCGTACTCGCGGCCCTTGGCCTGCATGAGACGCCCGGCCGCGATGGCGCCGGCTTGGCTGACCGTGCCGTCCGCGGGGCTGACCACCCGTCCGGGATCGTCCGGCATGGGACGCGAACCGGCGAGCAGCCCTCGCGTGAAGAAGTCGTTGAAGCTCGTGAAATCGGCCGCTGAATCGCCTTCGAACTCCGTCATGTCGATGCGATAGGCGGACTTGAACGCGTTGATCAGCAACCGCTTCACGACGCCGTTCCCGGAGGCGGCGAATGCCCCGAGAAGGCGCGACAGGCCGTGCTGCGGGACGACGTGCTGCAAGGCTGCGAACGGATGCACCGGGATGGCCGCGGCTTGGAGAGGTTAGGGTCGGGTCGAGCCCGGTCCGGTCTGCACGGGCGTATCCATCCGGTTGCCCCACTCGGACCAGGAACCGTGGTAGGCACGGATTCGGGGAAACCCCAGCAAGCGGGCTGCCATGTAGGTTAGTCCGGATCGGTGGTGCGTTTGGCAGTGGGTGATCACGTCGCGTTCGGGCACGATGCCTTTCTTGGCCAGCAACGCCTCGAGATCCTCAACTAGGCACAGATTGCGTTCGCCGTCCATCACCTCGAGCCAATCGAGGTTGACCGCGCCGGGGATGTGGCCCACGCGGACCGCCGCGCGGCGGTGGCCCGCGAACTCGCCTGCCGAGCGGCAGTCCCAGATCACCAGATCCCGATCTTGAAGGCGTGGGATTATGTCCTCGGCTTCGGCGATTGGTCCGGTGTCGACGGTGATTTCCACGTCGGAGGGGGTTACGTCGACGGGCGCCCGGTCGATGGGGAGACCGGCCGCCACCCAGGCAGCCAGTCCGCCGTCGAGGTAGCGCCAAGTCCGGTTGCCGATGATGTCCAGGGTCCAGGCCAGGCGGCCCGCCCAGCCGCCCCCTTCGTCGTCGAGTGTGACCACCTCGGTACCGTGGGTGTAGCCGATGCGCCGAAACAGGGTGGTCAGTGCGTCGCCGTTCGGCAGGCGCCCGGTGGCGGGCGGAATTCCCGATACCAAGTCGCCGGGCCCGACATGAACCGCGCCGGGAACGTGACCGGCGGCGTACGCCTCCGGCGACGTCACCTGGGCGACGAGCGGCTTCGGCTTGTCCCGTTCCCGGTTCGCTAGACGGTCCGCCAGTTCGGCGGCGGTGATTACGCTGGGTCCCATGGGCGGTGGTGGCTGATGGCAAGGCGCGGATGATACGCGGTTGGCGGTGCAGGCAGGCACCGCTATTCTTGACCTTTGCACCTGTGCGGCTTGGTCAATGGACACCCCAGGCGTTCTAGTTTGGATCGACATGGAGATGACCGGCCTCGACCCCGACGTCGATGTGATTCTCGAAATCGCCTCCCTGGTCACGAACAACGATCTGACCGTCATCGCCGAGGGTCCCGTTCTGGCCATACACCAGGCGGAGGAGCACTTGGCTGGCATGGACGCGTGGAACGTCGAACATCACACGGCGTCGGGCTTGGTCGAACGCGTACTCAGGTCCCCGGTCAACGTCACCGAAGCACAAGCGCTAACGCTTGCTTTCGTTCAGCGGTACGCGGAGAGACACGTGGCGCCCCTTTGTGGGAATACGGTATGGCAGGACCGGCGTTTCCTGAAACGGTACATGCCCTCCCTGGAGGATTGGCTGCACTACCGCATCGTCGATGTGTCGACCGTCAAGGAACTGGCTCGCCGGTGGAAGCCCGAACTGGTGGATCGTTTCAAGAAGCGCAACACCCACCGGGCACTGGACGACATCCGTGAGTCGGTGGCGGAACTCAAGCACTACCGGGACGCCTTCTTCGCCTTGTAGGGGACGCCCTTGTGGCGTCCCGCCATCGCAGACCGCGACTGCGCTGGGCTCTGACATGGCTAGGCGGCTTGTTGAGACTACCTCTCCGAAGTTCGCGCCAGCGAACTTCCAACGCGCCCGTCAGGGCGCGCATTGGCGCGCCAGGGCCCAGTCGATGTGCTCGCGCACCATGGCGCTTGCGGATTCTTGCCGGCGCTTCAGGGCTGCGACAATCGCCGGATCTGGGGGTGCGTTGCCGGCGGCGACGGCGAGGTTGCGGACCCACTGTTCGTAGTTGACCCGGCGGAGCGCCATTCCCTGGGTCCGCGCTAGGAACGTGGTTTCGTCCCAGCCGAGCAGGTCGACGAGGGTGGCGTGGTCGAGACCGTGCCGCGGTGCGAACTCGGCTTCCGGGGACCGTCGCGCGAACCGGTTCCAGGGGCAGACGATCTGGCAATCGTCGCAGCCGAACACGCGGTTGCCGATCGCTTCGCGGAATTCGACCGGAATCGTTCCCTTGTGCTCGATGGTCAGGTACGAGATGCAGCGCCTCGCATCGAGCTTGCGGGGTCCGATGATGGCATCGGTCGGACAGACGGTCATGCAGGCGCGGCAGGTGCCGCAGCCCGGTTGCGGCCGCCTTGGCGTCACGGGCAACGGCAGGTCGGTGTAGATCTCGCCCAGGAAAAACCACGAGCCCGCCTCTTCGCTTAGCAGCAACGTGTTCTTGCCGATCCAGCCAAGCCCGGATTTTTCGCCGAGCGGTTTCTCGAGGACAGGTGCCGAGTCGGTGAACGCCCGAAACCGCCCGCCCGTGCTGGAGTCGATGCGCGCCGCAAGCCGCGCCAAGCGACGTCGCACGGTCTTGTGGTAGTCGCGTCCGTGGGCGTAGCGTGCGATGTAGGCGGACCCGTCGTTGGCGGGAAGGTCCGTTGCCGCGGGCGGCGGCGTGCCCAGGTAGTCCATGCGGGCCGAGATGACGCGGATTGTGCCCGGGTGCAGCCGATCCGGTTCGAGGCGTTTGTCGACGTTGCGCGCAAGATAGCCCATGTCCCCGTAAAGCCGCTGTTCGAGCCAGGTGCGGAACGCGGGCGCATAGTTCGCTAGTTCGGTGTCGGCGATGCCGACGTCCTGAAAACCCAGTTCTCCCGCCCATCGCTCGATGTCGCGGGCAAGTGTCTTCAGCGAGGTGGCGCGAGGGGCTTGCCCCTCGCCAGGAAGGGACGGTAAGTCGGGTCGCAGCTGCGGGGCTGCGGGTTTGGTCGCCATCGGAAATACGATGCTACCGGTTTCGTGTATGTTCCCACGAAAGGAGTCGATCGATTCGAACGTATGCGCCAGCCGACACGGAACGTCTTCTCGGCATCGGAGGTCCGCGCCTTCGACCGGCGCGCCATCAACGAGTTCTCGATTCCGGGTGTCCGCCTGATGCACCGTGCCGGCCGGGCGGCATTCGACGTACTCCGTTCGCGTTGGCCGGACGCCCGCATCCTCTCGATCATCTGCGGTTCGGGGAACAACGCGGGCGATGGCTATGTCGTCGCGGGTTGCGCCAAGGATGCGGGGTTCGATGTGCAACTGATACCGGTCGGCGACCCCGGCAAGCTCGCCGGAGAAGCGATGCAGGCTTGTCGTTTCGCCGAGGCTCGTCTCGGTGGGCGGTTCGAGCAACAGCTGGATGGCTGGAGTGTCGGCGGCGATGTGGTCGTCGACGCGTTGCTCGGCACGGGCGCGCAGGGCGCGGTGCGGCTTCCCTATCAGACAGCCGTCGATAGGATTAACGCCGCCGGCAAGCCGGTCTTGGCTCTCGACCTCCCGAGTGGGGTCGACGCGGAGAACGGTGGCCTATTGACGGCACATCCGGTACGCGCAGATGTCACGGTAACCTTTGTCGCGGCCAAACTCGGGCTGGTGACCGGTGATGCAGTGGACTTCGTGGGCGAGTTGCTCCTCGACGACCTCGATCTGCCGGAGGCAGTTTTCGACAGACCCGGGGTCCGGGTGATGGACGGAGCCGGACTCGCCACGCTCGCTCGCCGACCCGGTGCCCACAAGGGGGACTTCGGGCGGTTGCTGGTGGTGGGAGGCGAGACGGACATGGGGGGTGCCGTCCTGCTGGCCGGGGAGGCCGCGCTGCGGACGGGTGCAGGTCTCGTCACCATTGCCACGCGTAGCGAGAACCGGGCGGCGATCTTGGCGCGGCGGCCCGAACTAATGGTTCGGGGGGTGGAGGACCCCAAGGACATCGCCGATCTGGTGGAGCGCGCATCCGCCATCGCGGTGGGGCCCGGATTAGGCCGTAGCGACTGGGGCAACGGCTTGCTGAGAACAGTCGCCGATGCGGGCAAGCCGATGGTCGTGGATGCCGACGGCTTGAATATCGTTGCGGATAGGAGCGTCGGCTTGCCGCCGGCGACGATTGTGACCCCACATCCCGGCGAGGCAGGCCGTCTTCTCGGTGAAACAACAACGTGGATCCAGTCGAACCGACCCGAAGCTGCGGCACGGCTTAGCAAGGGAAACCTCTCGGGTGCAATCGCGGTCTTGAAAGGCGCGGGAACCCTGATTGCGATGGAAGGCGCCGTCGCCTCGGTCTGTCTGGGCGGCAATCCCGGGATGGCGACCGCGGGTAGCGGCGATGTCCTGACCGGCATCGTCGGGGCCTTGCTGGCCCGTGGCTTGGAACCGCTCGCGGCGGCGGAACTGGGTGTCTGGCTGCACGCCCGGGCCGGAGACGAAGCACGGGCCGGCCACGCCGGATCGTTGATCGCCGGCGATCTCATCGGTGCGCTACGGCTTACCGCGTGAACGCCCATCTTCCTGACGAGGCGGCGACGCTTGCCTTTGGCGCGCGCTTGGTGGAGCTCGCGTTGTCGTCGGAGTTGGTTTTTCTGCAGGGTGACCTCGGTGTGGGCAAGACCACGCTCGTGCGGGGGTACCTTCGTGCACTTGGGTTCGAAGGCGCGGTGAAGAGTCCCACCTACACGTTGCTCGAAAGCTATGAGATTGGTTCCCTCAGGGTTTATCATTTCGACTTCTATCGGATCGTCGATCCCCGGGAGCTGGGCTACATCGGCATCGACGACTTGATGGGCGAGCAGGCGGTGAAACTCGTCGAGTGGCCCGCCAATGCTGGCGACCGGCTCCCGCGGGCGGACATGGAGGTTCGGCTTGGTGTCGAGGGATTGGGCAGGCGCATCGAAATCGACTTCCGCCATTGAGGGGTTCCCCCGACATTGGCGTGCATTCCGCTACCGTGCTGTCTTGGCGGTCGCCGCGACTATCGCATCGACCCCGGCTGCGGGGGCGAACCAGCTAGAAGGCATTCGTCTCCGCGACGGGCCGGACTCGACCCGGGTGGTGCTGACGACCGAAGAGGTCGCGTCCTTCAAGGTGTTCAGGCTCGACAACCCCGACCGGGTCGTCGTCGATCTGTTCGACACACGGCCCGCTAGAGGGCTTTCGCCGGGTTCCCCGGACAGTCGAATGGTTCGTCGCATCCGTTCATCGCCGCGGCAGCGGACCAACTACCGGGTTGTCCTGGACCTCGCCCGCCGCGCCGACCACAGGGAACAGGTCCTCGGTCCCATCGCGCCCTACGGGCACCGACTGGTCATCGACCTCTACCCGGCGGACGGTGAAGACGAGCCTGCGACTGAAGCGAGTCCTCCGCAACGCGACCAGGACGTCATTGTGGCGGTTGATCCGGGCCACGGTGGCAGGCACCCCGGCACCGTCGGTGTCGGGGGCGTGTACGAGAAGAACGTCGTACTCGCAATCTCCCGGGAACTGAAACGGGCGCTGGACGGGATGCCGGGGTTTCGCGGGGTGCTGATTCGCGATGGCGACTATTTCGTGGATCTGCGTCGGCGCTTCGAGATCGCGCATCGGGCTCGTGCCGACATGTTCGTTTCCATCCACGCCAATGCGTTCAGGATGAAGAGCGTGTACGGGGCAGAAGTGTTCGTACTGTCGCTGCGCGGAGCGGCAATGGAAACGGCGAAGTTGCTGGCGGATCGCGAAAACGGCTCCGGGGTCGACGGCGGGTTCGGTGCGGTGTCGCTGCATGACGTACCCGAGTCCGTTGCTCGCATCATGGTCGACCTGTCGATGGACTCGAAGCGCAACGCCAGCGTGGAACTGGGTGAGGCCGTGCTCGGTGCACTCGCGGGCACCGTCCCGTTGCGCAAGAAGCGACTCCACGAGAAGGCTTTCCAGGTTCTGAAGTCGCCCAGCCTGCCCTCGATTCTCGTCGAAACGGGCTACCTCTCGAATCCCCGCGAGGCACGCCAGTTGACCGATCCGGCCCATCAGCGACGGCTCGCCCGGGCGATTGCTGGTGGAATCCGGGACTACGCCAGCATGAACGCGCCGGAAGGTACGCTGCTGGCGTCGATGGTGGAATCCGGCACGGTGCGCTACGTCGTGAAGCGCGGCGACACGCTCTCCGAGATCGCCGAACGCTACGGAACCTCGACGCGGCTCTTGCTGATGCGCAACAACATCGCATCGAGTAATCGCATACTCGTCGGGCAGGTGCTGTTCATTCCCTTCGGCAAGGCAAGCGGCAGTTGAGCGGACGCATACGGCCACTTAGCGAGTTCATCGCGAACCAGATCGCCGCCGGCGAGGTCGTGGAGCGGCCCGCGTCCATCGTCAAGGAGCTTGTGGAAAACAGCCTCGACGCCGAGGCGTCGTCCATCCGGGTCGACATCGATCAGGCGGGTGTGAAGCGGATCCGCGTGCGCGACGACGGCCGGGGCATCCATCCCGACGACATGATTCTTGCGGTGGCCCGACATGCCACGAGCAAGATCGCGGCGGCGGCAGATCTCGGCGAGATCGCGACATTGGGATTCAGGGGAGAAGCACTTGCCAGCGTGGCGTCCGTAGCGCGGCTTGCCATCACGTCGCGCTTGAAGGACGCGGACGGCGCGTGGTGCCTGGAAGTCGCCGGGGGCGAACGACTCGCCCACCGACCGGCGGCGCATCCACCGGGAACCACGGTGGAGGTCACGGATCTCTTCTACAACACCCCGGCCCGGCGCAAGTTCCTGAAGACCGAACGCACGGAGTCGGCCCATGTGCAGGACGCGTATCGGCGTCTCGCACTCGCCAATCCGGGCGTGTTGTTCGAACTGACCGCGGGGGCACGTACCCTCGACCGGTTGATGCCGGGTTCGAACGCCGACCGGGTGGGCGCCGTGTTCGGGGAACGATTCCTTGCCGAGTCCACGGTGATCGACGAGTCGGGCGGCGACATGCGACTCAGTGGTTGGATCGGGCTGCCGACGTACTCGGACAGCAGGCCGACGCGACAGCGGTTCTTCGTCAACGGTCGCGGTGTCCAGGATCGGCTTGCCGGACACGCGGTCCGCCAGGCCTACCGGGATGTGCTGTTCCACGGTCGCCACCCGGTGTTCGTGCTGTTCCTGACCCTCGATCCGTCGATGGTGGACGTCAACGTGCATCCGACCAAGAGCGAAGTGCGTTTCCGCGACTCCCGCGATGTTCACGACTTCATGTTCGGAAAACTGTCGCGGGCATTGCGAGACGTGCGGCCAGGTGCGTCCGTGACGGCTGGCGCGGGAGCCCGACCCGACGAATCAGCCGCAGAGGGACAGCGAACCTTCCCGTTCCAGTACGGTGAGGGGCGGCACGGCGACGCGGCGAGTCTCGCCAGGTTGTTCCACGAGCAGGACGCGGCCCTCGAACTGCGCGACGGCGGGCAACTCCCGGACTCGTCGACCGGGACACCCCCTTTGGGCTATGCCGTCGCCCAAATCCACGGTATCTACATCCTCGCCGAGAACGAACAAGGACTCGTCATCGTGGACATGCATGCTGCCCATGAGCGCATCACCTACGAGCGGCTGAAGACCCAACTTTTGGGGGGCGCGGTGGACCGCCAGCGCCTCCTGGTGCCGTTGGCCCTCGATGTCTCGACAACGGACGCGGATCTCATCGAGGCACGAACGGGCGAACTCCAAGAGTTGGGCATGGTCATGGAACGCAACGGGCCGGCCAGCGTCGTCGTGCGCGAGGTTCCCGCCCTGCTCTTCGACACCGACATCGAACAGCTTGCCCGGGATGTCCTTGCCGATTTCGCGGCATTCGGGAGTTCGGATGTGCTAGTGGAACGCCAGGAACGGCTGCTTGCGGGAACCGCCTGCCACGCGTCGATACGCGCCAACCGTCGGTTGTCGCTTCCCGAGATGAACGCGCTCCTAAGGGACATGGAGACGACCGAAAACGCGGGCCAATGCAACCACGGTCGGCCGACCTTCGTAGTCCAGCCCTTGGAGGCGCTTGACCGGCTGTTCCTGCGCGGCCAGTGACTTCACGCCATGACTGACAACCGTTCGGCGCCGGCGGTGGTGGCGTTGATGGGTCCGACGGCAGCTGGAAAGACGGACGCGGCCCTCGGCATCGCGGACGCGGCCGTCGTCGATCTCATCAGCGTCGACTCGGCGATGGTGTACCGAAAGATGGACATCGGCACCGCGAAACCGACGGCCGAGGTGCTGGCACGCTACCCCCATGCGCTGGTGGATATCCGCGATCCCGTCGACACCTATTCGGCGGCACATTTCGTCGCCGACGCCGATGAGGCGGTGCGTTGCTCCCTGGACGCCGGGCGGACACCGGTGCTGGTGGGTGGCACGATGCTCTACTTTCGGGCGTTCAAGGCGGGATTGCACCGGCTGCCAGGGGCCGATCCGGCGCTGCGGCACGAACTTGCGGCACGCGCCGCAAGGCTGGGGTGGCCGGCATTGCACGGCGAACTGGCCCGACGCGATCCCGAGGGCGCGGCCCGGATAGACCCCTACAACGGCCAACGAATTCAGCGCGCCCTGGAGGTCCTCGAACTGACCGGTCGACCGCTGGGATTCTGGTGGTCGAGGACTGCCCAGTCGGCACAGCAGCGCTTGGGATGCCGGCTCGTCGAGGTCGCCATCGAGCCGGCGGATCGCTCGTCTCTCCATCAGCGCATCGCGAGTCGTCTGGACGAAATGCTCCGGCGCGGTTTGGTGGACGAGGTCGGGGCGTTGCGCGACGATCCTGCCTTGTCGATCGAGACACCGGCGATGCGCGCCGTGGGCTACCGGCAGGTGTGGCGGCACCTCGACGGCGACTACGGCCACGACGCGATGGTCGAACGCATCCGCGCTGCGACCCGCCAGATCGCAAAGCGACAGTTGACTTGGCTAAGGGGCTGGGACGGCCTTGCCGGCAAGGCCGTCGACGCCCCGACGGCGGTGGGCGTCGTCTTGCAAAACCTCTGATGCGACGGCATAGTGTGTGCATATATAAAGACGTGTGCAGAAGGGCGCAGGCTGTGCGCGACCGCGAGCGTCGCAAGGCGACGGCAGGATTCAGCGGCGTTCGCAGTAGGGCGAGAAAGGTTGGAACCGACGAAGGCGTACCTTGACGCCAGACGCCGACGCACGAGGAATCCAGCATGTCTAAAGGGCAATCGCTGCAAGATCCCTATCTCAACGCATTGAGAAGGGACCGGACGCCGGTGTCCGTCTACCTGGTGAACGGGATCAAGCTGCAGGGTCAGATCGAGTCGTTCGACCAGTTCGTCGTCGTGCTCCGCAATTCGGTCAGTCAAATGGTCTACAAGCACGCGATCTCGACAGTGGTTCCGTCGCGCAACGTTCGCCTGCCGGCCGACCGCTCCGGGGCTCGGGAATCAGCCGACGAGTCCGACCCCTAGGGGCGACCCCAACTTGCCTTAAGGGCGCGGTCGCCGCTACCGTGCCCGTCCGGGCGACTGGTCGGCCGTTGGACCCCGGCGTCGCGCCGACACCTGCAGTTTCGACCGTCTTGTTCCTTGCTTGTCCATCCCGGACCGGGGCGGGAACTCGCGAAGCACGTTTCGCCACACCCGGCTTAGTCGAGGATTAGATCGATGTTGTTTGAACGACCCGTACCCGGCGATCTGGCGACATTGGTCGACGTTCGTTTCGCGACTTGGGCGACCCCCGCCGAGGAACGGTCCGACGACGGCGACGCGCTCCGCGACGAGTTTCGGGAACTCGTCCGCTCGGCGGATCTAGTGTGTGCTGCATTGGTGTCGGCCCGCCGGGACAAACCGCATCCCCGCTGGTTTGTCGGCACCGGAAAGCTCGATGAACTGGCATCGGTCGTCGCGTCGACAGCGTCCACGCTGGTCGTGTTCAACCACGAGTTGACGCCGGCCCAGCAACGGAACCTCGAAGAACGGCTCGAGTGCCGTGTCATGACCCGCACCGAGCTCATTTTGCATATCTTCGCGGACCGGGCCCGCACCCACGAAGGCCATCTTCAAGTACAACTTGCGCAACTCACCCACGCCCAGACCCGCCTGATCCGGGGTTGGACCCACTTGGATCGGCAGACCGGGGTTGGTGGTGCGGGCGGTCGCGGTGCCGGAGGCCGTATCGGCGGCGGTGCCCAGCGCGGTGCCGGCGAGACGCAGCTCGAAATGGACCAGCGCATGCTCGCCGTCAACGTGCGCCAGGTTCGAACGCGGCTCGAGCGGGTCCGCAAGCGACGCGCTCAAAGCCGGCGTCGTCGACTGCGTTCGAGGATTCCGACGGTTGCCCTCGCGGGCTACACCAACGCCGGCAAGTCGACCTTGTTCAACGCCCTGACCGGTAGCCGTGCTCCCGCCGAGAACCGGCTTTTCGCCACCCTGGATCCGACCACCCGACGTCTCGAGGACACGGCCCGGGATGTCGTCGTGTCGGACACGGTGGGGTTTATCCGCAACCTGCCGGTGACCTTGGTCGAGGCTTTCAAGGCGACCCTCGAAGAGGTCGCGGAAGCCGACCTCGTGCTCCACGTCATCGATGCATCCGCCGACGATGCCGAGTCGCTGCGCGACGAGGTCGTCGCGGTACTCGCCGAGATCGGTGCCGCATCGATACCCACCTTGGAAGTCTGGAACAAGATCGACCGGCTTGTGAGTGATGCGACGCCTTGGGTCCCCGCCGGCGGTCAGACGCGCCTTGCGGCGAGCGCCCTCACCGGTGCCGGACTCGACGAACTGCGCGAAGCGATCTGGAGCGCCTTGGGACTCGACACGGTGACCACCAAGGTCCGCGTGCCCGCAGGCGATGGTGCTTTGCGGGCGTGGCTGTACCGGAATGGCGAGGTGGAAGACGAAACGGTGGATGCGCAAGGCACCATGACCGTCGCGGTACGGCTCGACCGGCCCGACTTGACGAAGCCGGGCTGGGGCACCTGGCAGTCTGCGCCGCAGAAACGGCGCGCTAGCGCCGTTGGTGGCGCAGAGTTCCAGGGGGTGGGGGCTGGGGCCAAACGCCGAGCGCTTGCGCGAAGATTTTTTGGCGCCGTTGGCCCGTGGCGATTCAACTAGCGATTTTGTGGGGAGTCCGGGCTAGAATCAGCGTTCTTTGCCTGACCCCGAGGACGAACATGGCTTGGAACGATCCCGGTCGCAACGACGACCCATGGAGCCGGGGCGGTGGCCAAGCGCCGCCGGATCTCGACGAAGCGTTTCGCAAGTTCCAGGCGAGGCTCTCTCAGCTTTTCGGCGGTCGCGGTGGTTCGTCCGGCGGCAAGACGGGCTTCAACTGGCGGTCCGTCGGGATCGGCCTGGTTGTACTGGTCGTCGCCTACGGCGTATGGGGCGTCTACCAACTCGACGAGCAGGAGCGGGGCGTGATCTTCCGCTTCGGCAAGGTGCTTCCCGAGGCCAAGCAGCCGGGCATCAACTGGCGCCCGCCGCTGATCGACGAACTCGTGCGGGTGAACATCACCCGCGTGGAGTCCCACAGCCACCAGGCGGAGATGCTTACCGAAGACGACAACATCGTTTCCGTCAACCTGACCGTGCAATACAAACGTTTCGACCCGATCGACTTCGTGACCAAGGTCAACAACCCCGAAGCGTCGCTGGTGGATGCGACGGAGAGTGCGCTCCGGCACGTCGTCGGCGGATCCCAGATGGAACCCGTGCTCACCGAGGGCCGCGTGGCGCTGGGCCAGGAGGTGGAGCAACGCATCCAGACCTATCTCGACATCTACGGGGCAGGCATTCAGGTCGTGACGGTCAACATCGACGACAGCGCGCCGCCGGACCCGGTTCAGGCGGCGTTCGACGATGTCCAGAAGGCCAAGGAGGACAGGGACCGTGCCGTGAACGACGCGGACGCCTATACCGCGAGTGTCGTCCCCACGGCGCGGGGCGATGCGGCCAGGGCGGTTCAGGAAGCCGAAGCGTACCGGGAGCGGGTGATCGCCGAGGCCACGGGCGAAGCACAGCGCTTCCTGAAGCTCTTGGCCGAATACAAACTGGCGCCCGAAGTGACTCGGGACCGTTTGTACGTCGATGCCTGGGAGTCGGTGCTAAAGAACGTCTCCAAGGTCGTTGTCGACGTCGGCGACGACAACATCATGGTGCTGCCGCTGGACAAGGGTGCGGGGTTCGACGAACTGCGCAATGTCGTCACGGGTGCCGCTGCCAGCGACGCTGGCCAACCCACGCGCCGCTGATGGATCGGAGGAGGATTACCAAGTGAAACTAAAAACCCTATTGATCGTCGTCGGCGCTTTGGTGGCCGTGTTGCTGCTATCCAACGCCGTCTACGTGGTGAAGGAGACCGAGCGGGCGGTGAAACTCAGGTTCGGGGAGTTCGCCAACGCGGACATCGCGCCGGGCCTTCACTTCAAGATTCCCGTCGCGGAGCAGGTGAGGAAGTTCGACGCCCGGGTGCTGACCGTCGAAGCGCCGACGAGACGCTACCTGACGATCGAGCAGAAGCCGCTCGAAGTGGACTCCTTCGCCAAGTGGCGCATCGGCGACGTGGCGAGTTTCTACCGCAGCGCCTCGGGCGACGTGGCGATAGGAAGCAACCGGCTTCTCGAACGGGTCAACGAGGGTTTGAGGAACGAGATCAGCCGACGCCCGCAGTACGATGTCGTCTCCGGCGAGCGCGACCAGTTCATGGCCGACCTGAGAGCCCTGCTCAACGAGGAGATGATGGACGAGATGGGCATCGAGGTGATCGACGTTCGGGTGAAGCAAATCGACCTGCCGACCGAGGTCGAGGACGCGGTCCACCAACGCATGAACTCGGCCCGAGAGATCGAGGCGAATCAGTACCGTGCCGACGGCGAGGAGCTGGCGATCGCCCGTAGGGCGGACGCCGATAAGCAAGTGACCGTCATCACCGCGGAGGCCTACCGGGAAGCGGAGGAGATCCGCGGCGACGGCGACGCCCAGAGGACCAAGATCTACGCCGAGGCCTTCGACCAGGACCGGGAGTTCTACGCCTTCACCCGTCGCATGACGGCCTTTGCGGAGTCGTTCAGCGACAAGGACGATACGCTCATTCTGGATCCGGAGAGCGACTTCTTCCGGTATCTCCAATCGGGCGAACTCCCGTAGGGGCGACCCTTGTGGTCGCCCGTTCGACCTCAGCGCCCGGAAACGGTTCACTAGGACCCAACGGCGAGGGTCGTCCTTAGGGCGCGATTCAAGAGCGCGATAAAGCCATGAGCGGTCGAAACGTCGTCGTCATCGGCACGCAGTGGGGCGACGAAGGCAAAGGCAAGATCGTTGATCTCCTGACCGAACGCGCCGCCGCCGTGGTGCGCTTCCAGGGCGGCCACAACGCCGGCCATACGCTGGTCATCGACGGCAAAAAGACCGTCCTGCACCTCATCCCCTCGGGCATTCTGCGCGACGGGGTGCAATGCCTGATCGGCAACGGCGTCGTGCTGGCCCCCGGTCCGCTGCTCGACGAGATTCGCGAACTCGAGGCCAAGGGCGTACCCGTTCGCGACCGGTTGCGGATCTCGCCCGCGTGTCCGCTGATCCTCCCCTACCACGTCGCGATGGACGCGGCCCGGGAGAAGTCCCTGGGGGAACAGAAGATCGGCACCACCGGCCGCGGCATCGGCCCCGCCTACGAAGACAAGGCTGCCCGCCGCGGGGTGCGCTTGGGCGACCTCTTCTACTGGCAGCAGTTCTCGTCGAAGCTCGCCGAGGTCATGGACTACTACAACTTCCTGCTCGCCGACTACTACGAGGCGAAACCGGTGGACTTCCAGCAGACCTTGGATTCGACCCGGGAAGTGGCGGACGAGTTGCTGCCCATGGTCGACGATGTCGGACCGATACTTCACGACCTCCGGGACCTAGGCGAGAACATCCTGTTCGAAGGAGCCCAGGGCACCTTGCTCGATATCGACCTGGGTACCTACCCGTTCGTGACGTCCTCCAACACGACGGTTGGCGGCGCCGCCGTCGGCAGCGGATTCGGCCCCCGGTTCCTGGACTACATTCTCGGTACGACCAAGGCCTACGCGACACGCGTCGGTTCGGGGCCGTTTCCGACGGAACTCTTCGACGACGTGGGGAAGCGTCTCGCCGAGCGGGGCAACGAGTTCGGGGCAACCACGGGTCGGCCGCGACGGTGTGGATGGTTCGACGCCGTCGCCATCCGCCAGGTCGTGCAGATCAACAGCCTCTCGGGACTATGCCTGTCGAAGCTCGATGTGCTCGACGGCCTCGACACGATCCGGATTTGCGTTGGCTACCAGGACTCGGCCGGTTCGCCGGTGCGACCGCGGTTCGACAGCGAGTTCTACTCGGAGATCCGTCCCGTCTACGAGGACTTGGCCGGTTGGCGCGAGTCCACCGCAGGCGTTCGCTCGCTTGCCGAACTCCCGGGCGCCGCCCGTGCCTACATCGAGCGCATCGAGGAAGCCGTCGGCGCGCCCATCGCGGTCATCTCCACCGGCCCCGACCGGGAGGAGACCATCGTGCTCGAAGACCTGTTCTGAGGACGAGAATGTTCAATCGCAACCTCCTCGAGCTGCTGGTCTGCCCGGTCAGCAAAGCACCGCTCGTCTACCGGCCGGCGACCGAGGAACTGTGGTGCTCAGCGAGTGGTTTGTCGTACACGATCCGCGACGGCATCCCCGTCCTGATCGCAGAGGAAGCCCGCGAGCTCAGCGCCGAAGAGAGAGAAACCCTGCGTGAAGGCCGGTGATAGACTGCCTTGGACAACCCGTTGAATCGCATGGCCGTAGGGGACGGGCTTGTCCCGTCCCGTGCTCGCAAACCGCGCCTCGGCCGCGGGGCGGTCGAGTGATTTCCTTTGAGGAGTAGGAGCAAGTTGAGAGAATCCCACCTACCCGATGTCGCGAGCCGAGACGGTGAGCACTCCGGGACGCTCGACTGGGTCGGCATGGGTGACATTCGCCAGCCCATCGAGCTGCGCGACGGCGAGGACGAGCACCGCGTGGAAGCGCGGGTTCAGTTGTACGTCGATCTCGCCAACGCCGAGGCCAAGGGCATTCACATGTCGCGCCTGTACCTCATTCTGGACGAGCATGCGGCGACACGACCCCTGACCCCGGCGGGACTGAAGTTGCTCTTGAAGTCGATGCTGGTTTCCCATCGGGATCTCTCGGGCCATGCGTTCATCGAGTTCGCCTTCGACTACTTCCTGCGCCGACGCTCGCTGGTGTCGGACAACTCGGGATGGAACAGCTACCCGGTCGCCATACGGGGCTCGTCAGTTAACGGCGAGGTGAGCATCGAAATGGACCTGGGCGTGTGGTACTCGAGCACCTGTCCGGCGTCGGCGGCACTCGCTCGCCAGCTCATACAGGAGCAGTTCGAGCGCGACTTCGGGGAAAACGGACCTGTCGGCGCGGCCGACGTCAAGGCCTGGCTGGGCACCGAGGAGGCGATCGCCGGTACGCCGCACGGCCAGCGCAGCATTGCCCGGGCCCGGCTACGACTCGACGACACGTTGCCGACGTTTCCGATCACCGCCCTGGTCTCCGACGTGGAGGACGCGCTGTCGACCCCTGTCCAGACTGCGGTGAAACGGGAGGACGAGCAGGAATTCGCGCGCCTGAACGCCGCCAACCTCATGTTCTGCGAAGACGCCGGCCGTCGTCTCAAGTCCGTTCTCGACGGCAATCCTTCGCTCCTGGACTTCCATGTCCGGGTGGAACACCACGAAAGCCTTCACGCACACGACGCGGTCAGCGTCTTCGCGAAAGGCGTCCTTGGGGGCTATTCGCCCATCCCGTAGGGGACGCCCTTGTGGCGTCCCGTTGCCGTCGCCCCTACGCGGCCCCTTCGACCAGCGACTGGGCAAACATGTAGCGGTTGCCGTCGGGATCGAAGAATGTCGCGAGCTTGACCATGCCGGGCAACTCGACCGTGTCTCCCGCGAACTCGACGCCCTTGGCTTCCAGTTCCGCGCGGGCCGCGTCGATGTCCACGACGCCGAATACCGGTATCGACCCCCCGGAGCCTCCCACGTCCGCGCCGGTCTGGTCCAGGCCGATGCTAACGCCTTCGGCGGGACTTGATACCTCCGCCCAGCCGGCTTCGGCCACCTTGAATTCCTCCTCGAAACCGAGGATGTCCTTGAACCAGGCGATGGACGCGTCGAGATCCTTGACCGACGATGACAGAGTGATGGTTCCGTTGTAGCTGAAATTGGGCACGAGCAAACTCCTAGGGTGTCGTTGGGGGGTGCGGCAAGGGCCGCTGAACTGCGAAGACGGCGTCGAAAGATACCCGAAAAGGATCACTCGTTGGGATCGTGATACCGTAAATCCGTTCTCGGGTCGAAGACGTTTTCGAAGCATGGCGAACGAGCCAACTCAGTACGTGTTCGCATTCGGCGAGCACACCGACGGCAACGCCAGCATGAGGGACCTGCTCGGCGGCAAGGGCGCGAATCTCGCCGAGATGGCCCGCATAGGACTGCCCGTGCCGCCGGGTTTCACCATCTCCACGGAGGTCTGCGCTTGGCACTACGAACGCGATGGGGACTACCCGCCCGGATTCGCCGACGCGGTCCGCGAGCAGTTGACCGTCGTGGAGAGGGCCCAGGGCAAGCGCTTCGGCGACCCTGCGGACCCGCTCCTGGTATCTGTGCGTTCCGGCGCCCGAGAGTCGATGCCGGGAATGATGGATACGATCCTGAACCTCGGTCTCAACGACGAGACCGTACAAGGCCTGGCCTCGACGACGGGCGATGCGCGTTTCGCCCACGACTGCTTTCGGCGGTTCATTCACATGTACGCAGGCATCGTGCTCGGCGTTGGCCCGGAGTCCGAGTCCACACCGGATCCGTTCGAGGAAATGCTCAACGCCCTGAAACAGGATGCGGGGGTCGACGAAGACGCGGATCTCGATGCGCAGTTGCTCGTCCGGTTGGTGGCCGGTTACAAGGAACTCGTCGCCACCCGGCTCGGCAGGCAATTCCCGCAGGACGTTCACGAGCAGCTCTGGGGTGCAATCGGCGCCGTGTTCGGGTCGTGGTCCAACGAACGCGCCGTCCTCTACCGCCAGCGTTACGGGATCCCGCGCTCCTGGGGGACCGCCGTCAACGTCCAGGCCATGGTGTTCGGCAACCGCCGCGGCGATAGCGCCACCGGCGTGGCCTTTACCCGGGATCCGGCAAACGGGGCGAAGGCCCTCTACGGCGAGTACCTCCTGAATGCCCAGGGCGAGGACGTGGTCGCCGGTGTCCGCACACCCAAACCCCTCGAGGAACTCGCCACGGACATTCCGCGGATCCATGCCCAACTGCAGTCCGTGCGGGACACGTTGGAAGAGCACTTCCGCGACATGCAGGACTTCGAATTCACGGTCGACGACGGGCGGCTCTACCTGCTGCAAACACGAAGCGGCAAACGCACCGGTCTGGCCGCGGTGCGCATCGCGGTGGATATGCATGCCGAGGGTTTGCTGGACGAGGCGGCGGCGCTCATGCGAATCCCGGCGGACTCGATCGATTCACTGCTCGCGCCGACTTTCGAGGCGCGCGCCCTGGGCAACGCATCACCCGTTGCCAAGGGACTGCCCGCTGGACCTGGTGCTGCAACCGGCCGGATCGTATTCACGCCGGAAGACGCGGACAGGCTGGCGAGTCAAGGCGAGCGGCTGATCCTGTGCCGAACCAAGACCAGCCCCGAAGACTTGAAGGGCATGCTCGCCGCGGAAGGAATCCTGACCACCCGGGGCGGCGTCTCGTCCCACGCAGCACTGGTGGCACGCCAGCTTGGCAAAGTGTGCGTTTGCGGAGCGTCGGATGTCGTCATCGACTACGCCGAAGGAACATTGGCGACGGCGGGCCGGATCCTTCGAGCGGGCGACGCCATTTCGCTCGACGGAACCACGGGCGCGGTCTACGCCGGAGAAATCGCCACTTCGCCCTCGGAAGTGCGCCGTGTTCTAGGCGGCGACATGGACCCGGAGGACAGCACTTGGTACCGGCTCTACCAGACGGTCATGGCCTGGGCCGACACCCATCGACGCATCGCCGTCCGCGCCAACGCGGACACCCCGGCTATGGCGCAGGACTCGGTCGGCTACGGTGCCGAGGGCATCGGCTTGTGCCGGACGGAGCACATGTTCTTCGAGTCGGACCGCATCGACGCGATGCGGCAGATGATCCTCGCCGGCGACGAGGCCGAACGTCGTACCGCACTCGCGAAACTGCTTCCCTACCAGCGCGACGATTTCGTGAATCTCTTCGTCGCGATGGCGGGACGGCCGGTTACCATCCGCCTGCTCGACCCGCCGTTGCACGAATTCCTGCCCGCGGAACCCGAGGTTCGCCGTGCCCTAGCCGTGAAGCTCGGCGTGCCGGCGAGCCTCGTGGAGGAACGCGTACGCAACCTCACCGAGGTGAATCCAATGCTCGGCTGGCGCGGCTGCCGGCTGGGCATTCTCTACCCGGAGATCACGGAGACGCAGGCCCGGGCGATCTTCGAAGCGGCCGTCGCGGCGAGGAACAAGGGGACACCCGTACAGCCGGAGATCATGGTGCCGCTGGTGGGCTTCCGCGAGGAGTTGGCTGATCAGGCGGCGATCGTCCACGGAGTTGCCGCGGAAGTGGCCCAACGCACCGGTACGAAGGTGGACTACCAGGTCGGCACGATGATCGAGGTTCCCCGTGCCGCGTTGACGGCGGACGAGATCGCCCGGGAGGCGGAGTTCTTCAGCTTCGGGACCAACGATCTCACGCAGATGACCCTTGGCCTGTCGCGCGACGACATGGGCGGGTTCTTCGACCGCTATGTCGAGAAGGAGATCTACGCCGCCAATCCCTTCGCCCGCATCGACGAATCCGGAGTCGGCCGCCTGATCACCGAAGCCGTCCGGTTGGGGCGTTCGACGCGTCCCGATTTGAAGATCGGAATCTGCGGCGAACACGGCGGCGATCCGGCCTCCATCGCGTTCTGCGAACAGGCCGGGCTCGACTACGTTAGCTGTTCGCCGCTACGGGTGCCCGTGGCCCGAGTAGCTGCCGCGCAGGCAACGCTGGCGAACCGGCCGACCATGTGGACAGCGCATTGACACCAACGCCGGAGGGCCGACCCGAAGGCCATTGGGTTCATCTACGACTGTCCCCTACGCGTGTTCCAGGCCCGTAGGGGCGACCCTAACGCGCCCGAAGGGCGCGCGGTCGCCCGCACCTGATTGCACTGCTGGCAGGAACGGGACGGGACAAGCCCGTCCCCTACGGGCGCTGTTTGTCGAACGCTGCCAACTGTTCGGGACTTGCTTCGGCCTGGTAGCGGGACTTCCACTCGCTGTAGGGCATGCCGTAGACGCGTTCCCGGGCGGCCTCGTAGTCGACGTCCACGCCCTCATCTTCGGCGGCCGCAACGTACCACTTGGACAGGCAGTTGCGGCAGAAGCCCGCGAGATTCATGAGGTCGATGTTCTGGACCTCCGTGTTCTCATCGAGGTGCTGGACCAGGCGCCGAAAAACGGCGGCCTCGATGGCTTGGGCGGTTTCGTCGGTGGGTACGGACATCGTCGTGTTCTTAAGTCGTTGCGAACGAGCACGATGATACCCGCAATCGCTCGGGCCACGGTGACAGGGAAAAGTGTTTCAATGAACGGTCACCCATGATCGGGGAACATCCGTGGAATACCTGGCCAATCCCGAGATCTGGTTGGCGTTCGCGACTCTCGCGGCGCTGGAGATCGTCCTTGGCATCGACAACATCGTCTTCATCAGCGTGCTTACCGGCAGATTGCCCGAGAAGCAGCGACCCCGGGCCCGGTTCATCGGGTTGCTGCTCGCCATGGGCATGCGCATCGGCCTGCTGCTGTCGCTGTCCTGGATGATGGGTTTGACGAGCGACCTCTTCGCGGTGTTCGGAGAAGGGATCTCGGGTCGAGATCTCATCCTGCTCGGTGGTGGCGCGTTCCTGATCGCCAAGGCGACCCGGGAGATTCACAACTCGCTGGAAATCGAGGAGTCCACATCGCGACAGGTACGCTCGGCGGGTTTCGCCGGTGTGCTCGTCCAGATCGCCCTGATCGACGTCGTGTTCTCCCTCGACTCGGTGATCACGGCGGTGGGGCTGGTGGACGACCTGCCGGTGATGGTCGCCGCCATCGTGGCGGCCGTGATCGTGATGATGGTCGCGGCGGGCCCGGTGAGTGCGTTCGTGGAGGGAAACCCGACAGTCAAGATGCTCGCGCTCGCCTTCCTGGTGCTGATCGGCTTCGCACTGGTCACCGAGGGCCTCGACATCCACGTGCCGAAGGGCTACATCTACTTTTCGATGGCGTTCGCGTTCGGCGTCCAGTTGCTGAACATCGGCGCCAGCAAGCGCAGCAAGGTCAAACTGCGCAAGGCACAGCTTGGCGATTTGATCCAGATTGAGGCGAAGCCCGTGTCTTGAATGCGGGCCCGTCGGGGACGCCCTTGTGGCGTCCCGTGGCGAATCCAGCGAGGTTTCGAGTCCCGCCGCGGTCCTTCGTCAGTCGCGTTCCGCGCGCACGTACACCAGTTCGTCTGTGCTCGAACGTTCGTCGCTGAACCGGTAGCCTTCGTAGTCGAAAGCCTTCAACGCCTTGATCGTCTCGACGTTGTTCTTCGCGATGTAGGCCGCCATCAGGCCGCGGGCCTTCTTCGCAAAGAAGCTGATGAACTTCACCTCGCCGTTCTTGGTGTCGAGGAATCGCGTGTTCAACACCCGCGCCTGGAGTCGGTCGGCGTTCACAACTCGCCAGTATTCGTTGGAGGCCAGGTTGACCAGCGTCCTGTTGCGGTGGCCTTCGAGTTCGCTGTTCAGCGTATCGGTGACCTTCTGCCCCCAGAACGAGTAGAGGTCCGGCCCCCGCTTGTTGACGAAGGCCGTGCCCATTTCCAATCGGTAGGGATGGATCTTGTCGAGCGGTCTCAACAGCCCGTACAAGCCGGACAGGATGCGCACCCGGCGCTGCAGGGAGGTCAACTCCCGTTCGGTGAAATCCCAGGCTCCAAGACCCATGTAGACATCGCCAGTGAATGCCAGCGCCGCCTGCTTGCCGCCGTTCGCGTCCCTGCGCCATTCGTTGTAGCGATTGCAGTTCAGTTCGCCTAGCTTCTGGCTGATACCCATGAGGTCCGAGACCTCGCCGGGTGCGAGCTTGACGAGATCGCCGATGAGGATAGCCGCGTCGTCAACGAAGTCGGGCATCGTCGACTTGCGGGTTGTCGGACGGGTCTCGAAATCGAGGGATTTTGCGGGCGAGATGACGGCCAACATGATTGTGTGCCTCCTGACTCGTCTCCCGATTCTACACGCTGAGACCCTTGTTGGCCGAACGTCGCGAGCGCGCAGGGCGTCGGCAAATCCCGGGTAGGTGGCTCGCGCTACACTTGATCCCATGCGTGCAGCCGGCAGGACGGATACGGGGCGGGTTCGCCATGAAAACCAGGACGCCTTCGCCCTGCGCGAAGACCTGGGTTTGGCCGTGGTCGCGGACGGTGTGTCCATGCCCCGGGCGGGCGGTGTTGCGGCCGAGATCGCCGTCGAGACCGCCGTCGAATACCTGGCTGGCGTTGCCATGGAGGAGCCATTGACCGGGGAACACCTGCGCCGGGCTCTGGAAATCGCCAACGAACGGGTATTCGGGCTATCGAGCGCCATCTCCGCGTACCGGGGCATGTCGACCACCCTAGTCGTCACCGTCGTGAATGGCGCTAGGGGCTACGTCGCCCATGTCGGCGACTCGCGGGTCTACCGTTATCGCCGTGTTGAACTGACGAGCCTCACCAGGGACCACAGCGTCGTCCAACGCCGGGTGGACGCCGGGCTGATTTCGCCCGCCCAGGCACGCATCGCCCGGGACCGACACGTCGTCACCCGCGCCATCGGCGCGGAGCCGACGTTGCGTCCCGACATCGGGGCTCTGGACCTCGAGGACGGCGACCTGCTGCTGCTTTGCAGCGACGGCTTGACAGAGCACCTCGAAGACGACGAAATCGCACGCCACCTCGCCGAGGCGTCAGATTTGGGCGAGACTGCGGATCGCCTGGTAAAGGCGGCCAACGACGCGGGCGGTTCGGACAATGTCACGGTTGTCCTGATCCGTTGCTGATTCGCGCTGATAGACCAACGGAGGGCCAATGATGGTTAAGGATCGCATCGAGGAAAAACTCACGGACGTATTCGACCCGGCGCACTTGGAAGTCGCCAACGAAAGCGGCAACCACAACGTGCCGGATGGATCCGAGACGCATTTCAAGGTGGTGATCGTCTCGGAGAAGTTCGAAGGGGAACGACTCATCAACCGTCACCGGCGCGTCAACGAGACCTTGGCCGACGAACTCGCGGGCGGTGTGCATGCGCTTGCGATCCACACCTACACCGCGGCCGATTGGCACAAGCGCTTCGGCAATGCCCCGATGTCGCCGCCCTGCCGGGGAGGGGATGGCGCGGAGCGGACCCAGCGCGACCCCATCGGGTAGCACCGTGGCGGATGCCGGCCAGGGGCTTTCGGTCGCCTCGTTCTATCGCTTTCACCCCGTCGACGACATCCACGGGCTGCGCGAGGCCATCGAAATGTCTTGTACCGGACGTTCGCTGCGCGGCACGGTCGTGCTTGCTACGGAGGGCGTCAACGCCACCTTGGCCGGCCGCCGTGGCGATCTCGAGGCCGTCGTCGACCGCCACTTCCCGGGCGTCGACGTGAAGTGGTCATCGGCTGCCCCCGGCAACCCGGTTTTTCGGCGACTGAGGGTGCGCATACGCCCGGAGATTGTCACCTTCGACCTGCCGCTCACACCGTCGACGCCGGTCGGCAAACACGTCTCGGCAGCCGCTTGGAACGAGCTGCTCGCCGATCCGGAAGCGCTCGTCCTTGACGTCCGCAACGACTACGAGTCCGAGGTCGGCACCTTCCGGGGCGCCACGCGTGCGGCGACGGGCAACTTCCGAGACTTCCGGGACTTCGTGACCCGAGAATATGGGACCGATCAACGTCGGCCCATCGCCCTGTTCTGCACGGGTGGCATCCGATGCGAGAAAGCCTCGGCGTTTCTGCTCGCCGAGGGTTTCAAGGACGTCTATCAACTCGACGGCGGGATTCTCAAGTACCTCGCCGAAACCGACGCCGGATCCAACGCGTTCGAAGGTGAGTGCTTCGTCTTCGACGAGCGCGTTTCCGTTACCGTAAGTCTGGACCAGGGTGGCTTCGCGCTCTGTCCCGCTTGCAGTAAACCTGTGTTGATAGGGGTCAACTCGCGTGCGTCTGCAACTGCCTCGGTCTGCCGGACATGTAGGGACAGCCTCGACGACGCGCAGACCTAAACTGTGGCGTTTGAACGTTGAATCGCCCTAATCCGGTTGTGTGTGGATGGGTGTGACCAGTAGCCCTGCCTTATCGGCTCTTCGTTTAAGGCTGCAAGCGCTCGCAGCGCGTCAACGAGTGCTTCGCCGTCACCAATTAGCTCCACGGCCAGGAGATCGGCGCGGTATTCCATCCTTCGCATGAAATAACTAGGAACTGCGATCATGAATGTGACAGCGCTCAGTCCAGCGATGGCGCAACCAGCCAGAATCCCGGGCACCGTGTTTGCCGCGAACAAGGGGTTTGCGTAGTGCCAGACGCAGAATAGCCAGCAGGTACCTGATGCAACTGCCATAGGAAGAAGAAGGCGCAGCACGTCGCGCCTAATGACATGCGCTATCTCGTGAGCGACAACTGCCTTGATCTGGCTCGTTGTCATGCCATCGATCAGGCCACCACCGATAACAATCAAATGCCGAAACAACCCCCCTATGGTGAACGCGTTGGCCAAGTTGCCCTCCTGTACCCTAATGCGGAATGAGGGAATCTGCCGGTTGGCGCAAAGGTCGGCCAGCCATTCGTCGATGTCGCTCAGATTCCGCCCTGTGAGCTTCGGTGCGCCTAGAAAACGAAGCCAAGGCAGGATTAGCGTCTCGTAAAGCGGGACAGTTGCTGCGAAGATCGGCAACAGCAGCCATGGCCACATCCGGCCAATCCAGTTTGCAGAATCTGCGATGAGAAACATAATGGCGAACGCAAGCGCGAACCCGACGATTTCCCAAACCGTCGATCGCAATTGGTGGACCAACTTCTGTTCCTTGATTCTCGGTTTTCGTAAAGCCCAGTGCGCTGAGAGCTCCGCTAGTCGGTAGAACAGTATTCGTAGCGTCGCGTGCACAATGACGCCGGCGAGGGCACCACCAAGAGCGATGGATAACCAATGGCTACGCACAGTAGGCACACCGTAGGTCTCGAACAAATGAAGTACGCCCGATAGAGCCGATAGCGCGATGCCGCATCCGAACAAGAACGAGCTCAATACGGCAAAGACAAACAGAACCTTCCCGACATTCCCACCGTCCCCCCGTAGTCTCGCGTAGGCAAGTATGGGAACTGCTATCGCCAGACTGCCTAAGGCGACGGTGAGAATCGGCATCACGACCTCGCGTCGGTGAGGTATAGGTCTAGAGCGCCCCGATGGCAGCGCCGGCAAACATTCCAACCGGGCCGCCTGCAGTACCAATGGCGGCACCCACCCGGGCGCCCACGGAGACGGCCAGCCGGCGGGCCGCACCATGTCCGACGGCCCTTGCAACACCAGCAGCTCCGTTTCGGATCCCTTGTCGTGTAGCTTCTCCAGCTGCGCGCCCGGCTGTTTCGCCAAGCACGCCACCCACGGCGGCCCCACCAGCCTGGAGGCCCGCTTGGCCAGCCGCCGTATCCGCTATTACGTTCGCGACGACGAGACCGACCTTTGCGTTACCGACTTCGGGCCGGTCGCCCGCTGTAGCGGTCGAGAACCCGGCCAGTCCAACCACCAGTCCCCACGCCAACACATGCTTCTTGATCTTCATTTCACTAGCTCCTTAACGTTGAATTGAAGAGGCTCCAAACCTTAAGGCGGCGCAGGCGTGGACGTTGAGCGAGACTGCCCGTGGTTCGCGTAAGAAATCGCTGAAATATCCGGTTGATCAACGCGGCATGCACTACTTCGACCCGACGATGATGTCGTGGTGACACCGCTGCGAAAGCGCGGGTGTAACGACGACTAGCCAGGATCGATGATAGGTAGTTCTACCTATAAAACGCAAGTATGGTGCAGGGCTGCCTAGGGGTAACGGCGCAAGCCATGGCGTAGCGAGGTTTGGCAGCCGATGTGCCGACGGCCAAAGTCTCTTAGCGAGCGGTCCCTTGCTGCTTCGCTACGAGAGGCGCCAACACCGTCCAGACGTTGTCCAGTAGTCGTCCCTGCGCCGCCGCGGTGGGGTGCACGCCGTCGTCCTGCATCAGTCCCTCTTCGGAGAGTGCCACGCCCTCGAGCAGGAACGGCACCAGGGCGGCGCCGGTGGCTTCGGCCACTTCTTCGTAGACCTGCTGGAAGGCCTCGGTGTAGCGGGGCCCGAGGTTCGGCGGCATGAGCATGCCGGCGAGTACCGGTTGGGCCTCCGCGGCTATCACCGCCTCGGCCATCGCCGTCAGGTTGTCGCGGATCGTCTCGATGGGCAAACCGCGAAGCCCGTCGTTGCCGCCGAGTTCGATGATCACGATGTCCGGCTTGTGGGCGGCCAGCGTCTTGCCGATCCGCGCGAGGCCGCCGCCGGTGGTGTCGCCGCTGACGCTGGCATTGGGAACTTGGTAGTCTGAGCCCAGCCGTTCTTGGAGCAGGTCCACCCAGGACTTTTCGCCGCGAAGCCCGTAGCCGGCGCTCAAGCTGTCGCCGATGACCAGAACGGTCGTCTTCACCGTCGTTTCGGCGTCGTCGGCCGCAAGGCAAAGGGCTGCGGCCATCATGGCGCAGACGAGGGCTCGATCGAGGAACCGGTTCATCCGGACACACTTACGGCAGTCGTCGAAGCGGGTCAAGGGGTGCGGAGGAAGCGCCATTTGAATCCCCGCAGGTGCGCTGATAATGTCGCCCGTCACCAAAACGTCTCTACTCGGGTGTGCCGGACCTTCGAATTGTGGCCGGCGAAGGGAGCGGCGATGGTCCGCCGCGTCAAGCCCGACAACCAATCGTTCGGACGACACGTATGCCGACATCCATTCTGCGCGCCAAGGGCCTGGTCAAGCGCGTCCCGACAGCCGAGGGAGAGCTGACGATCCTCGGTGGCATCGATCTCGATTTGGATGCCGGGGGTCAAGTCGCCGTGGTCGGCGAGTCCGGGTCCGGCAAGACGACGCTCCTCGGCATTCTCGCGGGGCTCGACCTGCCGACGGTGGGTGACGTCTGGCTCGACGGTGCCGAGATCACCGCCTTGGGGGAGGAGCAGCGTGCCAAGGTCCGGGCCCGTTCGGTGGGGTTCGTGTTCCAGACCTTCCAGCTGATCGACAGCCTGACCGCGCTAGAGAACGTCATGCTTCCACTGGAGCTTCGAGGCGACAAGCAAGCGAAAGAGGATGCCCGCGAATTCCTGGACCGGGTCGGACTGTCGGCGCGGACGACCCACTATCCCCGGCAGCTTTCCGGCGGCGAACAACAACGGGTGGCCATCGCGAGGGCGTTCGCGTCGGGCCCGAAGGTGCTGTTCGCGGACGAGCCCACCGGCAATCTCGATACCCATACGGGTGCCCGGATCGCGGATCTCATCTTCGATCTCAACCGCGAGGTCGGGACGACGCTGGTCCTGGTGACGCACGACGCCGCGCTGGCGACGCGTTGCGGGCGCACCGTGACCCTGGAGGCCGGACGGGTCGTCAAGGACTCCCCACCGTGACGCCGTCGCTTGCCGTCAAGTTCGCGATGCGCGACTGGCGTGCAGGCGAGTTGCGCCTGTTGATCGCCGCGCTCCTGGTGGCGGTCGGCTCGGTGTCGGCGATCACGCTCTTCGTGGATCGGCTGCAGCGCGCCATCGTGGAGGAGTCGACGAGCTTCCTAGGCGCGGACCGGGTCATCGGCGGTTCCCGGGAGATTCCCGATCGATTCCGGGAGCTAGCGAGGCAGGAAGGGCTCAAGTACGCGGACGTCATCACCTTCAACTCGATGGTGTTTGCCGACGCATCCGGGTCCGACCGCAACCAGTTGGCAAGCGTCAAGGCCGTGGCACCGGGCTATCCGTTGCGCGGCACGGCCCGCGTCGCGACCGAGCCGTTCGCTCGGGGCGAGCCGGCGTCGGACGTACCCGGCATCGGCGAGGTGTGGATGGACTCGCGGCTGTTTCCGTCTCTCGGTGTCGAGGTAGGGGATCGGGTCGCTGTCGGGTACGCGGATTTCACCGTCACCGCGGTGCTTACCGGGGAACCGGATCGCGGCGGTACAAGCTTCATGAACTTTGGCCCGCGTCTCCTGATGCGCGTGGAGGACATCCCTGCAACGCAGGTTGTGCAGCCGGGCAGTCGCATCGGCTATAGCTTGATGCTGGCGGGCGAAGACACCGGACTGCGGGCCCTTTACGACGCGATCCGCGAGGATCTGGCCCCGAACTACCGTTGGCGCAGCATCCGGGACGCCAACGCGTCCATCGCCCGGGCCATCGACCGGGCCGAGAGTTTCCTGCTGCTGGGCGGACTGTTGGCGGTGCTTCTGGCCGGCATTGCCGTGGCGTTGGCGGCCAACCGGTATGCGCGCCGCCACTTCGACCACGTCGGCGTCCTGAAGACGCTGGGCGCGACGCCGCGGGAGATCCAGTGGGGCTACCTGGGCGTGTTGCTGGTGATCGGGGTCGTTGGCACCTTGCTGGGCTTGGCGCTCGGGGGCGTGGTCCATCTCGGCATCATCGCGGCGCTGGGCGACCTGCTGCCGCCCACCCTGCCCCTGCCGGGGTTGCGACCCCTGGTCGTCGGTTCGATCACGGGGTTCATCTGCCTGTTGGCATTCGCATTGCCTCCGCTCCTCGGACTGAGGAAGATCTCGCCGATGCGCGTCATACGCCGAGATCTCGGCACCGGTGTGGGTCCGTTCGTGACCTACTCCTTCGCGGCGGCAGGCAGTCTCGCACTCCTCATCTGGCACAGCGGCAGCGTCATTCTTACCGTGGCGGCCCTGGTCGGAGCCGTGGTGACAGGCGGTACCTTCGCGATCCTTGCCTTGATCCTGCTCCGGGGCGGACGGGTAATCGGCATGCAGGCCGGCAGCACCTGGCGGCTTGCGCTCGCCGGTCTGCAGCGCCGCTACCGGGAGAACGTCGCCCAGATCGTGATCTTCGGTTTCGCGATCATGCTCCTCTTGGTGATGCTCCTAGTCCGCACGGCGCTCGTGGAGGACTGGCAGGCGGAGATTCCACAGAGCACGCCCAACCACTTCCTGATGAATGTCATGCCGACGGAGGCGGAAGCCGTGCAGCGTTTGCTGACTGACCGCACAGATTACGACGGCGCACTGTTTCCGATGATTCGCGGCCGCATCAATGCCGTGAACGACGTGCCGGCCAGGGAATGGCGACGGCGCGTCGGACCGCGCCCCGGACCCGGCATTCGCTCGGAACGCAACCTCACGTTTTCGGCGGACTTGCCCGACAACAACGTCGTCGTCGCGGGCGAATGGTGGCCTGCGGACGGAACCCGGGAACCCGCCGCGTCCTTGGAGGACGAATACGCGAGTTCCATCGGTGTTTCGGTGGGCGATACCCTCACCCTCGACATCGGCGGGCTGCCCCTCACGGTTCCCGTCACCAACCTGCGCAGCGTGGAGTGGGACAGTCTGCAGCCCAATTTCTTCATCATCTTCTCGCCGGGCACCCTCGACGAATACCCGGCGACCTTCATGACAAGCTTCCACCTGTCGCGTGAGGAGAAGCCGTTCCTGAACGAGCTGCTATCGGCCCACCCCACGATTACCTTGATCGAGGTGGACGAGATCATCAACCAGGTGCGCACCATCATCGACCGGGTCACCCAGACCGTGGAACTCGTGCTCTACCTGGTGCTCGGAGCGGGTGCGCTGGTGCTGATCGCCTCCATCGGCTCGAGTCGGGACCAGCGCCTGCGCGAACATGCCCTGCTGCGTGCACTGGGCGGATCCCGCCCCCTGATCCAGGGTGCCCTGGTGACGGAGTTCGCCATCCTGGGGCTGTTCGCGGGGATCGTCGCCGTGATCGGCGCGGAAATCACCGTGTTCACCCTCAACCGGGAAATCTTCGAATTGCCGACAAGCATGCACTTCTGGCTTTGGGCAACAGGACCGGCTATCGGCATGGCCATGATCGCGACCGTCGGCTACCTCGGCACCCGCAAGCTGGTGAGCTCCCCGCCCGCGACGGTCCTGCGGGAGGTCTAGATGGCCAGCGCTCAGGCCAACAAGCTGGGCAAGAAGCTCCGGCGCTTGGCCGGGAAGGCGGTGGCCGACTACGCGATGATCGAGGACGGCGACCGGATCATGGCCTGTCTGTCCGGCGGCAAGGATTCCTACACGCTGCTTGACATGCTGCTGTCCTTGAAACGCAACGCGCCGGTCTCGTTCGAGGTGGTGGCCGTCAATCTCGACCAGAAGCAGCCGAACTTCCCCGCCCACGTGCTGCCGGACTACCTGGACACGCTCGGCATCGAATACCACATCGTCGAAGAGGACACCTACTCGATCGTCAAGGCGCTGACCCCCGAGGGCAAGACCTACTGCCCGGTCTGCTCGCGCCTACGCCGGGGCGTGCTTTACAGCTTCGCCCGGCGGATCGGCGCCACCAAGATCGCGCTGGGCCACCACGCGGACGATGCCGTGGAGACGTTGTTCCTCAATATGTTCCACGGTGGCCGGTTGAAATCCATGCCGCCGAAACTCGTCTCCGACGACGGCGACCACGTGGTGATCCGGCCGCTCTACTACGTCCGAGAACGGGACATCGAGCGTTGGTCGAAGTACCGGGAACATCCGATCATTCCCTGCAACCTGTGCGGTTCCCAGGAAAACCTGGAACGGCCGATCATCAAGCGGATGCTCGCGGAATGGGACGCCATCCAGCCGGGGCGGGTGGACAACATCGCCCGGGCCATGCGCCACGTGGTGCCGAGCCATTTGGGCGATGGCGCACTGGTCGATTTCGAGAGCTTGCGGCGTCGCGTTGAGTTGATGCCGACGCGAGACCTCACCCGGAACGGGTCAGACTTCGATCAGCCTGACCACGGCGAATAGGACTGCCGAGTCCTCGATGGAAATCGATCCAAGCACTAGGGTCTGGTTCGGTCGAATGCCGACGTTGGTTGCCAGAGCGGCTGATCTGAAGTGGGTGGTGGTGTTTCCCTGCGTTCTCGAACGCGGGCGATCGAGACGAACCCTCAGCACATAGCCGGATCGGTACTCGTCCAAGGTGCCGTTGATGTGGTACTCGTTCTCGGCTGTCTGTAGTACCTGGTCGAACATGGCATCGGGCTTCACGGCTATCTGTGCCTCGCCGACTAGGGAGTAGCCGTCGAATCGGAGGGTCTTGCGCAGCTCCTCAACCACGTCGGCGATCACGGGGTCGGACTCCGACCCCCCATTGGCTTCGACGAGCTGGAATTGCAGACGGAACGAAGGTGTCGGCGTTGTCGAAAGGTCAAGTTCCGCGAGGACCCTGGCAATCTGGTCGAGGTTGTCCGGCGTTTCCCGTACCGTGATCGCACCCGCCGCGATCGCCATGGATCCCGGCGCATCGGGCCGCTCCTTGTAGACGTATGGCTGGATTAGGATGCCGACACTCGCTAGTTGGGCCTCGTCCGCGGCCTCGACCTGGAAGGTCCGCACCTCCAACTGCGTGCCGAGGTCACAGGCCGTTGCCACGACCAATAGCAATGGGACCGTCGTGAACCGGATCCACTCTTTGCGCATCATCGTTCTCCTTAGAAAACCAGAAAATCGTGATATCGGGATTCGCCGTCGGGATGACCGCGACGTTGTAGCCGGGGGCATCGACGAGCAGCGGCTGGGCGGCGTACTCGGGCGTCATCGGGTCGGGATCCCATGCGGGACCGGGCAACGGCTCCTCGCTTCCGATTACTCCCAGCAGGATCGCCGCAATCGCCAAGGCGCCGACGGCGGCTGCCGCAGGCACCCACCGCCAGGCAGCCGGCACGGCGGGCACTCTTGGACGCCAACGGGCCCGGCCAACCGTGGATGTCGTTTCCCCGGAGCGTGCCCGGGCGATTAGCGAGTCGCCGCGGAAAACACGTCCTTCGGCCAGCGAGGCGTTGAGCGCGGCGTTCGCCGCCAAGATCTTCCGCGCCGCTGCCGAGAGATGCGGGCAGTCGCGAACGTGTCGACCCAACTCCGTGTCGGCTTCCCCGGCCAGTTCGTCCAACTCCGCCGTCAATAACGTCTCCACGGGATGCTCCCGGGCGCTCATTGCCAGTCCTCCTCGACGTCGGGCCACACCGTCAGGATCCGTCGGCGAAGGTTGCGTCGCGCCTTGAAGAGATTCCCGCGGACGCTGGTCGCCCGGATGCCGAGTATGTCGGCCGCCTCGGTGGCCGGGATCCCCTGCAACTCGACGAGATCGAACACTTCACGCTGGCGACTGGGCAGCTGGTCGAACGCCGACCGCATCACGTTGCCAAGTTCGACCCGCTCGACATCGTCCGCCGGGTTCGAGATGTCGGAGACTGCCCCTTCGAGGATGTCCTCAGAGTCGGCGGCGGTGCGCTGGCGCGAACGTGACCGAAAGCGGTCGGCGGCGGCGTTCCGGGTCACGGTGTACAGCCACCCGGCAAAGCGGGGCGGTTCCGGCAGGGTGTCGAGGTTGCGAATCATGCGTATCAGCACCTCTTGTGTCACGTCGTCGGCTTCCACCGCGTCGCCGGTCTGCACCAATGCCCACCGGTGGACAACCGGGGCGGCCGCGTCGATGAGGTCGGAAAGCGCGTTGTCGTCGTCTCTCGCCCGGACCAACAACTGCCCGGGTATGTCGAGTGCGCGGTCGCTCAATCGGTGCCCCGGTGTCGGCTTGGGTACCTCGACACTATAGACGTGGAATCGGCGTTTGGCGTTTACTGCAAGCCCCGCGACTGGCTTCGGGACGGGACAAGCCCGTCCCCTACGGTCCCGTTGTCCTTGGAAGAGCGAATCTGGTGGAACACGACCTGCTCGTTGCCGAGAACATCCGTTGCACCGTTGGTGATCGGGTGTTGTTCGACGAATTGTCGTTTAGTGCGCGGGCGGGCGACCTCGTCGAGATCCGAGGGCCGAACGGTAGCGGAAAGAGTACGTTGCTGCGTTGCCTAGTCGGTTTGCACGAACCGGATGCGGGCGATGTCCGTCGCCCCGTCGACGGTCTCTACGTTGGCCACCGGTCGGGCATTTGCGGGCGGATGACGCCGATCGAGAATCTACGCTGGCTCGCCGGCATCACGGACTCGAACGCAGACGACGGATCCATCGAGGGGGCGCTCGGCCGCGTCGGGCTTGACGATGCCCGTCACGACGTTTGCGACTCGCTGTCGGCGGGACAGCAACGGCGGGTGTCGCTGGCCCGGCTGCTGGTCTCGGCTGCGCCGCTTTGGATTCTGGACGAGCCGCTCACCGCCCTGGACGACGACGGTCGTGACCTGGTCGGCAATCTGCTTGCCCGGCATCGTGCTATCGGTGGCGCTGCGGTCTGTGCAACCCACCAGACGTTGCCGACCGCGCCGGAAGTGACGCGCACGGTGACGCTCGGTTCATGAGGCTCTTCTTCGCACAGTTCCGGCGCGATCTCCTAGTCGCCGTTCGCAGCCGCTCCGACGCCGCGAACCCGCTCGCGTTCTTCGTGCTTGCATCGGTTCTGCTCGGCCTCGGTGCCGGTGCGGCACTCGCCCCGGGGATCATCTGGGTGCTCGCGTTGTTCGCCAACGTGCTGGCCGTGGAAGGGGTGTTTCGGCGCGACCACGATGACGGGACGCTGGAGCAGTTGCTGATCCACGCCCAACCGCTATTCCCCGCCGTCATGGGGAAACTTGCCGCGCATTGGGCGCTGTCCGGCTTGCCGGTTGCGGTCTTGAGCCCGGTGGCGGCAGTCATGCTCACCGGAACGACCACCGGGGTTTGGGTGCTGATGTTGACCTTGTGCATCGGCACCCCGGCGCTGACCCTCTTGGGTGCCATCGGCTCGGCGCTGACGGTCGCGACCGGGCGCGGCGGCCTGCTGGTCGCCATCCTGGTTCTGCCTTTCTATGTTCCGGTTCTGATCTTCGGCGCCAGCGCGAGCACGGCCGCCATGCTCGGCGATCCGGTCGCCTTCCAACTTCTGGCGCTCGCAGCATTGCTGGCGGCGAGCGTCACCGCGGCGCCGTTCGCGGTGGGCAAGGCGCTCGCGATCAGCCAGGAGTACTGATTCCTCGACACGCGGCATCGCCGACGGGAAGTTACAATCTGCGCAGTCGCCTCGGCACGATTCGCGTGGCGGCGACAACTTCGGCCCGACCCATGGGATGGATCAAGACCACTTTCCATAAGACCGGCTCGCCGCGGTGGTTCTTCACCGGTGCCCGGTCGTGGGTGGTCGGCCTGTATGTCTTCGGGGCATTGCTCATCGTGGTGGGGTCGACCTGGGGATTGGGGTTCGTGCCACCGGAGCGTTTGCAGGGCAACAGCGTTCGCATCCTGTTCATCCACGCGCCTGCGGCCCACCTGGCCGAGGCCATCTACGTGGCCATCGCGATCGCGGGATTCGTGTTCCTGGTCTGGCGGATGAAGATGGCCGACATGCTGATCCAGGCGGCGGCGCCGATCGGATTCGTGGTCACGGTTCTGGCGTTGGCGACTGGCATCATCTGGGGTATTCCGACCTGGGGTACCGGATGGGTTTGGGACGCTCGCACGGTATCGACCTTGTTGCTGGCTTTCCTGTTCTTCGGCCTGGTCGCGTTGCGCCAAGCGATCGGGCGGGAAGACCGGGCATCCCGGGCGGTGGCCCTGTTGGCGCTCGTCGGCGTCATCAATATTCCCATCATCAAGTACTCCGTGGAGTGGTTCACGACGCTCCACCAGCCGCCGAGCATCGTGATCGGCGAAAAGCCGGCGATCGCCCCCGTGTTCCTTGTTCCCTTGGCGGTCAATGTCCTGGGGTTCTACTGCTTTGTCGCCGGCGTGGTGATTGCCGCGCTGCGCGCGCGCATCGTCGAGCGGGAGGCCGGCACCCAGTGGTTGCGCGATTGGATTTCGAAATCGTGACGGAATTGCTCGAAATGGGTGGTCACGGCGTCTATGTCTGGAGCGCCTACGGCTTGAGTTTCGCCGCCCTCGTCGGGCTCGGAGTCTGGCCGCTGGTATCGCTACGCGCTACGATACGGCGCCTCAAGAAGCGGCTCGGAGGAGGACAGTGAGAAAGCTCCGCCAACGGCGGCTCGCCGTCGTGTTGTTCGTCGTCGTCGGCGCGACGGCTACGCTGTCCCTCGCCTTGCTCGCGTTGCAGGAAAATGTCGATCTGTTCTACGAACCGGCCCGGGTGACGAACGGCGAAGCACCCGTCGGTGTGGACATCCGTGCGGGTGGCATGGTGGTCGAGGGTAGCGTCGCCCACGACCGGGAGGGCCTCGGCGTGGCCTTTTCGATCACCGACCACGGTGGCCACGAGTTCGATGTCCGCTACGTCGGGTTGCTACCGGATCTGTTCAAGGAAGGCAAAGGCATCATGGTGCGGGGTCAACTCACCGAGGACGGCCTCTTCGATGCCCACGAAGTGCTCGCCAAGCACGATGAGAACTACGTGCCACACGAGCTTCAGGACATGGCCGAAGCCGCCGACCTTGCCGGCAGCGCGAAGGCAGCGGGCATCGAACCGAGCTAGCCCGAGCCTGCGCTCTAGACCGCCGCCGCCCGGTGCGTGCTTCGCCGTTCGTTTTTTCGGTAGAGGCCTCGTGGACCACTACCGTTTTTTTACTGGCAATGCGCAGCGATTTCGTTACACTTCGGCATGTGCGCGACAAAGGACTGTCGTTACTTGAATGCGCCTTAAGGAAATCAAGCTCGCCGGGTTCAAGTCTTTCGTTGACCCCACGACCGTCACCTTCCCGGGCAACCGTTGCGCCGTAGTCGGTCCGAACGGCTGCGGAAAATCCAACATCATCGATGCCGTGCGCTGGGTTCTCGGCGAGAGTTCGGCGCGGCAACTGCGCGGCGAAGCCCTCACCGACGTCATCTTCGTCGGATCGGAGGCCCGTCAACCCACCACCCTGGCATCCGTCGAACTGGTTTTCGACAACGGCGACGGCCGCGCGGGCGGCGAATTCGCCCAGGGCCGGTTCGCCACCTACTCGGAAATCGCCGTGCGTCGGGAACTCACCCGGGACGCCCAATCCGCCTACTACCTGAACGGCACGCGCTGCCGCCGCCGCGACGTGGTCGATGTCTTCCTGGGGACCGGAATCGGATCCCGCAGCTACTCGATCATCGAACAGGGCATGGTCTCCCAATTGGTGGTGGCCAAGCCCGAGGAACTCCGCGCCTACCTCGAGGAAGCGGCGGGCATATCGAAGTATCGCGAGCGGCGGCGAGAGACCCAGAATCGGATCAAGCACGCCGTTGACAATCTCGAGCGACTCACCGAGCGGACAGACGAACTCGGTCGCCACCTGGCGCACCTCAAACGCCAGGCGAGGGCTGCCGAGCGCTACCGGGAGTTCAAGGACGAGGAACGGCGACTCGCTGCACAACTGCACGCCCTGCGGCTCGGGGCGATCGGCGCCGAGTTGACCGGCAAGGAGTCGCACATCGGCACCTTGGAGGCCGAGCATGAACGCGCGCTCTCGGAGCGTTCGGACCTCGATGCGGCGCTCGAACGCAACCGGTCCGCCCAGGCTGAGCTCGGCAAGGAGTTTGGCGAGGTGCAGGGCCGGTGGCATGGCACGGGCGCCGATGCCGCGCGTCTCGAACAGGGCATCGAATACAACACCCAGAGGCTGGCGCAGTACCAACGGGATCTCAAGGATCTGACAGCGCGGCATGGGGAAACCAAGGAGCAACTCGACGCGGACTCGGCGCGTATCGAGGATCTCAACGCGAAACTCGCTGCCAAGGCACCCCGGCTGGCGGACAGCGAAGCCGATGATCGAGCCGCCGCCGCTCGGCTGGCGGATGTCGAAGAACGCGTGCGTCAGAGCCAGCGCGCCAGTGCGGATCATGCGGACCGCGTCGGCGACAACAATCGCGAGACCGAGGTCAAGCAAAGCCGAGTCGAACACGGCGAGAAGGTACTGCAGAGCCTGCGCGCACGGGCCGGTGCGTTGGAGGCGGAACCCGGTAGCGTGGTGGATGCGGGGGTCGAACGCTTGGCACGGCAGATCGAGGATGCCGCCCGTCGGGTCGACGCGCTCCGAGTCGACCTTGCTGCCAATACCGATGCGCTTGCCGATACTCGCGAGGAACGATCCCTTCGGGAACGCGCGCGCGACGATGCCCGAAGCGAGGCGCAGCGACTACGGGGCGAGTTGGCCAGTCTCGTGGCGGTGCAACGCGCCGCCGTCGGCAAGACACCGGACCTCTCGGAGAGCGGGCGTTGGCTCCGCGAACACGACCTCGGCGACGCGCCGCGGCTCGGCGAGCGTCTCGCGGTATCGCCAGGATGGGAGTCGGCCGTCGAGGCCGTGCTGGGCGACTTCGCTGATGCCGTCGCGGTCGACGACACCGGCTTTTTGGCCAACGACCTCGCGAGGCTGGAAGGGGGTGGAGTAACGCTGTACGAAGCCGGGCCGTCATCGTCTTCGAAGTGGTTGCTGCCGCCGCTCGCCGCCTTCGTGGACAACGCCGTGGGGTCCCTGCTCGATGGCGTATTCGCGGCGGATTCGATCGACGATGCCCTGACGCACCGCTCGGCACTTGGCCCGGGTCAAAGCATTGTCACCAAGACCGGCGTTTGGCTGGGTTCCGACTGGATTCGGGTCGGGGCCGAAAGCGATCAAGACGGTGGCGTAGTCGCACGGGCGCGGGAAATCGAAAGCCTCGAAACCGCTTGCAAGGAAGCCGACGCCCGGTTCGAGGAGCGGGACAAGCGTCTGGAGGAGACCCGCGAAAGACTGCTTGTTCTCGAAGAGGAACGCGAGACGGTCCAGACTCGACACACAGATCATGCCGAGGAGTTGTCCCGGGTAACCCTGGAGCACGATGTGCGCCAAGTGCGGATGGAGGAAGCGGATGCCCGGGCGCGTCGGAACGCGGCCGAGCGTGACGAGATTCAATCCCAGATCGAAGACGAGACGAAACTGCTCGCGGATTACCGCGACCGGCTCACCGGACTCGTCGAAGCCGCCGAGAACCTGCACTCGGAGGGCCAAGCCCTGCGCGAGACCCGCGATCGCGAGGCCGGCGAACTCGAGCGGGTGCGCCAGGATGCCCTTGAAGCGCGGGATGCCGTGCATGCGTTGCGCGGCGAATACCAGGGGATGAGGGCATCCCTCACGGCCAGCGAGACCGCTCGACAGCGTCTGCTTGACCAACGTCGCGACTTCGATGCCCGCATGACGGAACTGCGCGCGGGCATAGCCGAAATCGAGTCGGTGATCCCCGGTCAGCGGAACGACTTGCGCCGAAAGTCAGCCGAGCGGCGCGATCTCGAAAGCCGGCTCGCCGAGCTGCGACGCCGGGTGGAGGAAGTTGACGTCGAACTCCGGGCGGCGACCGTGCGGCGCGCCGATGCGGATGCCGCGGTCGAGTCAGTGCGAGGTCTCTTGGAGGAAGCGCGCGTCGAACGGGAACGGCTGGTCGCCAACCGGGACAACGAGCGCGCTCAACTCGCCGAAACGGGCGTTGACTTGGTCGATGCGCAACGCGGCCTGTCGGCGGACGCGACACAAGACGCCTGGATCGGTTCCTTGGAGCGACTACGGGCAAGGATTACGCGATTGGGACCGATCAACTTGGCGGCGATCGACGAGTTCGAGGAGAGGTCGGAGGAAAAGCACAATCTCGATGTCCAACGCGAGGACCTGGAAACGGCTCTCGCCACGCTCAGGAATGCCATCCGACGGATCGATCGGGATACGCGGACCCGGTTCAAGGACACCTTCGAGCGGGTCAACGAGAACTTGCATGGGTTGTTCCCGAGGATCTTCGGCGGCGGCAGCGCGCGCCTAGTGCAGACGGGGGACGATTGGCTGGACACCGGCGTGGCGCTAATGGCCCGCCCGCCAGGCAAACACCCCACGATCCACCAACTCTCGGGGGGCGAGAAGGCGATGGCCGCCGTGGCGCTCATCTTCTCCATCTTCCAACTCAATCCGAGCCCTGTCTGCCTCCTGGACGAGGTAGACGCGCCCTTGGACGACACCAACGTCGTCCGGTTCGGCGAGCTCATTCGCGAAATGTCGGACGACGTGCAATTCGTCGTGATCACACACAACAAACAAACCATCGAGATGGCGGACCACCTGCTCGGCGTGACGATGCAGGAGGCCGGGATATCGCGGCTCGTATCTGTGGACATGGAAGGGGCTGCCCGAATGGCAGCCGGTTAGCGTTGAGGGTTCTCATATGGACATGAAGAGCTACGTCCTTATTGGCGGCGGATTGCTGATCTGCCTGGTTCTGCTTCACGCACTCGTCTCTGCGTGGCGTGCCAATCGGCGAGTGCCGCATGCGGACGGGGTGGACGCGGAGCCGGACGCCCTCGACATGGAGGCCGAAGACAGCGCGGAGATTCTGTGGAGCGAGGACGCCCAAGCCGAACTGGTCGGCGACCCGGTGGTCGAGGAATCCGCTGCCGATGAAGAACCGGGGCCGCCGGTGTTGATGGAGCCAACGACCGCATCGGTCGAAACGACCGCGGGCACCACCGGCACGGAGTCCCCGTCCTTGGCTGCGGCGGAGTCGAGCCCCGACGAGACGCCCGTCGTCGAATCTACGGATGCACCGCCGCTGGCCGACGAGGATCCCGAGGGCTTGCGCAGGGGTCGGCGGATCGAGATCGCCGGCAAGCGAACGGAACCCACGGTGCCCCGGGCGATGCGTCCCGAGTTCCTCGAATTCACGCCGCTGGCGCCTTCAGCGGGGGAGCGCGAGGGGCTTGCCCCTCGCTGGGGAGAGCCCGAAGAGCCCCGGCATGAATCCAACGTCCCGGAGTCCCTCGACGAGATCATCGTCGTCTGGGTGTTTGCGAGGCCGGGTCGGCAGCTCGATGGCGAGACACTCTTGAAGACGTTTGTCACCCACGGGCTGAAGTGCGATGCCGACCGGGTCTTCAAGAAGACGGACCCACGTTGCGGCGGACCCTGGTACTCCGTGGCGAACGGTGTCGAGCCGGGCACATTCGACATTTCCCGACCGGCTGCCTTGGAGACCCCGGGCGTCGTGTTGTTGCTCAACCTCGGCGAGGTCCGGGATCCCGGCCCGGCATTCGAGGACATGCTCGACGTCGCGCAGGATCTCGCGATCGCGCTGGATGCGGAGTTGAAGGACGAGGGCATGAGCGACATGAGCGCGCAAACCATCGAGCACTGTCGCCAACGCATACGTGACCATCGGCGACTGCTCTTGAGAGCGTAAGACGAAGCGGATGATGGCCCTGCGATGGATCGGTCGGAGCCACGAACCGAGGTAGCCGCACTCCGCCAAGCGCTCAACTACCACCGGCACCGCTATTTCGTCCTCGACGATCCGGAGATTCCCGACGCCGAGTACGACGTGTTGTTCGATCGACTGGTGGAACTCGAGAGGTCGCACCCCGAGCTTGTCACCCCCGACTCGCCCACCCAACGTATCGGCGCGGCACCGTCGAGCCAGTTCAACGAAGTGCGACACGACACGCCGATGCTGTCTCTTGACAAGTGCACGAGTGCCGACGAACTCGCCGCTTGGGAGGAGCGCTGTCGGCGACTCCTCGAGGTGGACGACGAACTGAGCTATTTCTGCGAGCCGAAGATCGACGGCATAGCCGTCAGCTTGCTCTACACCGACCGCGTCCTAGTCCGTGCGGCCACCCGCGGCGACGGCGAGACCGGCGAGGACATAACTCCCAACGTGCGAACAATCCCCGAGATCCCGATTGAACTGCCCGCCGACGTGCCGTCGCCATTGGAAGTCCGCGGCGAGGTGTATATGCCGATCACCGGCTTCCTCGCGTTCAACCGGCGTGCGGTGGCATCCGGGGAACGGACCATCGTCAACCCGCGCAACGGCGCAGCGGGCAGTCTCCGGCAACTCGATCCCGCGGTGACGGCGAAGCGGCCGCTGGCCATGTTCTGCTACAGCATCGGCGAGACCCCGGGAGGCTGGCAGCCTCGAATGCACTCCGAGGTGATGGCGGCGCTCGAGAACTGGGGCCTGCCGATCAACCGTCGGGGTAGGCGTCAGGCGAATCTCAAGGGCTGTGCCGAGTATGTCGATGCCCTGCTCGCCGACCGCGACAGTCTCAACTACGCCATCGACGGCGCGGTCATCAAGGTGGACGACCTCGGGCTGCGCCCACGGCTGGGCCAGGTGACCCGCAAGCCGCGTTGGGCCATCGCCTACAAGTACCCTTCGGAGGAAGCGAGCACCGTGCTCGTGGACGTCGACTTCCAGGTCGGTCGAACGGGTGCCATCACGCCGGTCGCCAAGCTCGAGCCCGTGTTCGTCGGTGGCGTCACCGTGTCCAATGCGACGCTGCACAACATGGACGAGGTGTCGAGGCTCGATTTAAGGATCGGCGACACGGTGCTCATCCATCGTGCCGGCGACGTCATCCCGCAGGTGATGAAGGTCCTCGAGTCGAAACGGCCAGAGGATGCCCGGGCGATCCTGATGCCGAGCGAATGCCCGGTGTGCGGATCGGCCATCGTGCAGGAAGGAGACGAGGTGGTTGCGCGTTGCAGCGGCGGTCTTCGGTGCCGGGCGCAGCGCAAGGAACGGTTGCGGCACTTCGCCTCTCGGCATGCCCTTGATATCGAGGGGTTGGGCGACAAACTCGTCGATCAGCTTCTCGCCGAAGACCTGGTCAGCGGGCCGGCGGACCTCTACCAACTGACCGTCGATCAGGTCGCCGGCCTTGAGCGAATGGGCGTGAAGTCAGCCGAAAATCTGCTCGCCGCCCTCGAAGCGAGCAAGCGCACGACGTTCGCGCGTTTCATTCACGCGCTGGGCATCCGCGAGGTGGGCGAAACCACCGCGGCCACGCTGGCAAGGGAATTCAAGACCTTGGGTGCACTCGTTGCTGCCGACGAGGAGACCCTGCAGGAAGTGGAGGATGTCGGTCCCATCGTCGCGTCGCGCATCGCGAGCTTCTTCGCGGACGAGACCAACCGGACTCTCGCTTTTGCACTGCACGACGAGATCGGGATCGCCTGGGAGGTGGTGGAGGAGGAGCCGAAGACCTCCCCGTTGGACGGCCAGACCTGGGTTTTGACCGGATCCCTCGAGGCGATGACGCGTAACGAAGCGAAGGCCGCGCTGGTCGACTTGGGTGCGAGAGTCGCGTCGTCGGTATCGAAGAACACCACGGTGGTAGTCGCCGGCCCCGGCGCCGGCAGCAAGCGAACTCGGGCGGAAGAGCTTGGCATCGAGATCATGGACGAGCCAGGCTTCGTCCAACGACTGGCTCGCCTAGGTAAGGCTGCGGAAGACCCCGATGTGGCGTGAGTGGCGTGAGTGGCGTGAGCGTGTTCGCTGGTCGGTCGGTGTCGCGCTCGCCGCGGCAATCCTCGCCGGTTGCACGTCCCGACCGCCTTCCAACTCCGAGAACCTATGCGAGATCTTCAAGGAGCGACCCCGATGGTATCGGGCCGCAAAGCAGGCGGAGGAGCGCTGGATGATCCCCGCCCCCGTGATGATGGCGGTGATGTACAAGGAGTCGAGCTATGTCGCCAATGCCCGACCGCCGCGGAGTCGCCTGCTGTGGATCATTCCCTGGAAACGGTCGTCATCCGCCTACGGGTTTGCCCAGGCCACGGACGCGGCCTGGTCCGACTACCTGCGGGACACCGGCAATCGGTCCGCGGACCGGGATGACTTCCCCGATGCCGTCGATTTCGTGGGTTGGTACCTGAACCGTTCCCACCGCCAGGCGAATATCGCCCGCGAGGACGCTTACTCGCTCTACCTGAGCTACTACGCGGGCTTGGGAGGCTACCGGCGCGGTACTTGGAGAAACAACGCCTGGCTGAAGGACGCCGCCACCCGGGTTGACAAGCGCAGCAATCGCTACCAGCGCCAGCTAGACCGCTGCCCACGACTGGATCGACGCTGGCGGTGGTTCGGGTAGAGCGTGCAGCTATTCCGATTTCCGCGTGACGCGGTAGATTCGGCCACCCTGGTCATCGGAAATCAGCAACGTCCCGTCGCGTGCCGCCAAGACATCGGCGGGACGCCCGGACGCCCTCTGTCCCTCGAGCCAGATGTCGACGAAAGGTGAATAGACCGGTTTGTCCTCCACGAATTGCACCACGCTGACCCGGTAGCCCACCTTGGAGGAACGGTTCCACGAGCCGTGCTCGGCGATGAACAGTGCACCCGCGTAGTCGGAACCGAACTCGCGGCCGGTGTAGAAATCCATGCCGATTGCCGCCGCGTGGGCTTGTATCTCGACCTCCGGCGGGACGTAGTCCGCGGGATCGTGATCCTTTCCGAATTCGGGATCGCGGATCGCGGCTCCGTGGATATACGGATAGCCGTAGTGGGCGCCGGCGTCGGTGACGCGGTTTACTTCCTCCGGCGGGATGTCGTCGCCCATCATGTCCCGACCGTTGTCCGTGAACCACAGTTCGTTGGTGTCGGGGTGCCATGCCATGCCGACCGAATTGCGGACACCGTGGGCATAGACGGTAGTTTCGCCGGTTCGGGGATTCATGCGCAGGATGCTGGCGAAGCGCTCGTCCGCCGACTCGCAGATGTTGCACGGCGCGCCAACGGGCACATACAGGAAACCATCCGGTCCGACGGACAGGTACTTCCACCCGTGGTGATACTTGTCGGGTAGGGCGTCGGTGACGACTTCGGGCTTGGGCGATTGCCGGAGGTTGGTTTCGATTTCGGGATAGCGGAGGACGCGGTCGAGGGCCGCGACGTAGAGGTCGTCGCCCAACAACGCCAACCCGCTCGGCATCGTGAGGCCCTTGGCGAAGGTAACGACCTCCGGCGCGCCATCCAGATTGGGAACGACGGCATACAGCCGCCCCGCTCGCCGGGTTCCCACGAACAAGATCCCGGATTCCGTCTCGGCCATCTGCCGGGCGTTCGGCACCTCGTCGGTGTAGACGGCCATTGAGAAGCCGGGCGCGATGTCCCCTGTGCGAGCCCCAAGCCCCTCGGGCTCCCCGCCGGTCACCGGGGTCGCCAGCAGCACAAGGGCGAAAAAGACGATCACTCTGCTCATCCGGGCAGTGTAGCAGTCCGCCGATACCGGTGTGCGAGTCGAGCGTTGTAGTGTAGGCAAGGCTCCTGATTGGATGTGCGACATTGACGCTGGCGGAGGTCAAGTTGCGACGCGCCCGCGTCAATTGGGTTACTGTCTCGGTGGCGTTTTTCATGGGCGAGGCGGATTTGCCGGACGCACCCGCGAGTGTATTGACCGACGAGTTGAAGGCGACGATCCAGAACGCCTATTCGACTTGGCTCGGGCACCGCGGGTTCAAGGCTCGCCGCGGTCAGCGGCAGATGATCGCCGACATCGCCCGGGGCCTGACCGAGGATGATCGACTGTGCGTCGTGGAAGCCGGCACGGGTACGGGAAAAACGGCGGCCTACTGCCTCGCCGCCATCCCCATCGCGAAGGCCCGGGACAAGCGTGTTGTCATTTCCACCGCGACCGTGGCGCTGCAGGAGCAGGTGGCGCTTCGGGACCTGCCCGACCTCAAGGCCCATGCAGACCTCGACTTCAGCTTCACGATTGCCAAGGGGCGAGGTCGGTACGTCTGCCTGAAGCGCCTCGACGACCGGCTTGCCTACGATCCGGAGCGCGACCGCCTCTTCGGCCCCCCGGAGGCCGACCATCTGGCGATCTACCGACGGCTCGAGACAGCGTTCGACACCGGAACCTGGGACGGCGATCTCGACAACTGGGCGGACGGTGTGTCAACGAAGGCATGGACGCCCGTCACCAACGACCGCGCCGGTTGCCACGGCCGGCGCTGCAAGTACTACCACCAATGCCCCGTGTTCCGAGCGCGTGCCGATGTCGCCGACGCGGATGTCGTCGTCGCCAATCATGACCTGGTGCTGACCGACCTGCGCATCGGCGGCGGCGTCGTGCTGCCCGACCCCTCGGAAACCATCTTCATCCTCGATGAAGCCCATCACCTGCCCGACAAGACACGGGACCAGTTCACCGCCCACGCGGCGTTGCGCGGCTGCGCCGACTGGCTGAAGCAGGTCTCGTCGAGCATCGAGACGATGGCGAGGCGCTTCAAGGCGCCCCGCGAAGTGCATCGCGCCCGGGAACGGCTGGCGGAAGAGGCCGGCGGGGCGGAGGATCTACTCGCTGCCGTGGGGACCATTGTCGGCGACTTGGCCTTCGAGCCGCGCGATGCGGACACCGAGACCCACCGTTTCCCGCTTGGCGAGGTTCCGGAACCGCTCGCCGAAGCCGCGGAACCGCTCGGCAGGTCGTTTGGCGGTGTCGCCGCGATTCTCGACGAGTTGGGCAATGACCTCGAAGACGTCGTCGAGGGAAACCTGGACTGGCCGAATGCCGAACAAGCGGAGTCGTGGCGCCCGACCATCGGCCAGTTGGCCGGTCGCGCTGCCGGTGCCGAAGCCTTGTTCAGCGACTACGGGAACAGTTCATCCGCCTCCGCGGCCCGGTGGGTCACCCGGAGCGTGGAAGAACACCGCGAAGAGATCGAACTCACCAGCGTTCCCCTCATGCCCGGCGAGATTCTGGACGACACGTTGTGGTCTAGCTGCCACGCCGCTCTCGCCACGTCGGCTACGCTCTGCGCGCTGGGCACCTTCGACCGGTTTCGGGAAAGCGCCGGGCTGGCCGGTTCGGTTCGGGAGTCGCGGATAGCCAGTCCGTTCGACTTCGAGCGCGTTGCGACGTTCTCTGTGCCGCGTATGCGCGCCGAGCCGTCGGATTCCCAGGAACACACGGAAGAAATCGCTTCGTTGCTGCCCGATCTCCTGCTGCTCGAACAGAGCGCGCTGGTCTTGTTCAACTCGTGGTGGCAGTTCAATGCCGTGGTGGAGTCGCTGCCTGAGGAACTGCGGTCAGACTGCCGGCTGCAGGGAGAGGCGTCGAAGCAGCGTCTAATTCGAGATCACACCCAGGCGATCGACCAAGGCCAGCCGAGCTACTTGTTCGGGCTCGCGAGCTTTGCCGAGGGCGTCGACCTGCCGGGCGACTACTGCCGCCACGTCATCATGGCACGAATTCCCTTCGCCGTGCCGGACGATCCCGTCGACCAGGCGGTCGCCGAATGGCTCGTGAACCAGAACCGCAATCCGTTCATGGAGCTATCCCTGCCGGATGCCTCCCTGCGGCTCGTGCAGGCGTGCGGCCGGCTGATTCGCAACGAGTCCGACCAGGGGCGAATCACCCTGCTCGACCGGCGTATTGCCACGCGCCGGTACGGCGAGTCGCTCCTCGCGGCGCTGCCGCCGTACCGGTTGGAGCTCTAGACCTCGGCGTCAGTAGGGGACGGGCTTGTCCCGTCCCGCCCGGGCTTGTCCCGTCCCGCTTAGACTGACCTCTTGGCCACTCTCCCGAGCCAGTAGTCGATGCTGGTGTACCTCCCGCCGCCGGTAAAAAACAGCGACAGCAGCATCACGAAGTACATCGCGGCGAATTCGATGCCATTGTTTAGAATCGTCACCGAGCCGCGACCTGTCAGCCACCGGTAGTCGCCATGCTCCTTGAGGATGGAAATGATCTGGGCCTTGCGTGGCACCGCCTCCGCGATCCGGTCGTTGGCCAGCCAACTCGACGCATCGGACAGGACCAACCAGCCGTTCTCCCAATGTACCGTGAGGGCGGCCACCAGCATGGTGATCATCAGCGGCACCGCCACGAGACGGGTAGCCAACCCGGCAAGGAGCATGATGCCGCCCACAAGTTCGGCGGCTGTCGCAAGGAAAGCCATCAACTCGGGCAACGGCAGCCCCAAGGAATTCCCGAACCAGTAGACGGTTCCGCTGAATCCGGTGGCCTTCATCCAGCCGGCCTGGATCATCACGGGCGCGAGGATCAACCTCAGCAAGAGCGGCGGAACACCGTCCAATGGTTTGAGCCGGTCGAGCGTCGTGTCGTAGACCCTTACGGGCGGCATCCGCCGCCACGTAGAGAGGTAGGTTGCGATAGGATTCATGGTCTCTCCCGATTGACGTCTATCTGTTTTGACCGTGGCGCGAACGATCAATCACAGCGATCGACGAGGGAACTCGTGACCGCTGCCAGGTTGCTCCGACGATGTTAACGCCGTGACGGCGCCAATGCGGATTGCCGGGCTGGCTGGGGTGGTGCCAAGCGAGGCGGTGCGGCGTTGCTACCGGCACCTGGATGCCGAGGCACCCGACGACTATCGGCAACTGGCGGCCTTGCTGGTCGACGATTGGTGCCGACGAGGCGTGGCGACCGCGGGGATCGGTGGAGGCCAAGGCGTTGGCAAATCCACGCTTGGCCGCCTGATCACCGAAGCCGGAACGGTCTTCGGCACGCGTGTCGAGGTTCTATCCATCGACGACTTCTACCTGACGAAGGAGGAACGGCTTCGGCTTGCCGAGACCGTACACCCGCTCCTGGCCACACGGGGCCCGCCGGGTACCCACGCCGTGGAGCGGCTTCGCGATGCGATGGCGGCACTCCGCCAACCGGGCCTGGTCGAGGTGCCGTGTTTCGACAAGGGTAAGGACACTCGCTCGGGCTTCGCGAGGATCGATGGAGGCGTTGACGTGGTGGTGCTGGAGGGCTGGTGCGTGGGTGCGCCAGTCGCCGGGTTGCCCATTGACGAACCAATCAATGCGCTGGAACGGGAACACGATGGGGACGGGCGGTGGCGTCGCCATGTCGAGGCCGTGCTTGCCGGTCCGTATGCCAAGCTGAACGACGATCTCGAGACACTGGTCTTCCTCAAGGTGCCCGGTCTCGCCGCGGTCCGCCGCTGGCGTCTGCAACAGGAGGGCGAACGACCCCGGGATCAAAGGTTGAGTTCGGCCGAAGTGAATCGGTTCGTGGCGCACTACGAGCGCATCACCCGGCGCATGTTGGGGATGTTGCCGTCGACGGCCGATGTCGTCGTGGAACTCGATGACGACCATCGCGTGTCGGGGTTGCGGTTTCGCACGACCCCCTCGCGTCGCTAGCCGCGGAGACGTTGTTCAGACTTCGTTCAGTTCCACGCCCCGATACTCCGCGCGTGTTTTCTGATCAACGTCAACGGAGTTCCGCCATGTGGAAACAGAATCTGATGTTCGGCGCCGCCCTCGTTTCCGCCAACGCCCTGGGCGACGTTCGCTACGCCGACGCCCCGGTGACCAACGTCGAGCCGATCGTCGAAACCGTGGCGCACGTGGAGCCGAAGGAGCACTGCTGGTTCGAGGACGTACCCGAGCGGGTGGTAACGCGAAGCGCAACCACTCCCTTGGTCGGCGCCCTGATCGGCGGCGCCATCGGCAACGCGATGGGTCACAAGAAGCGCAACAAGCAGGTGGGTGCGGTCGTAGGTGCCCTGCTTGGCGGCAGCATCGCGGCCGACATCCAGAGGGACGGAGAACGCCGCGTCGTGTCGAACCGGCGGGTAAGACGCCAGGTCTGCGAGGTCGTCGACGAGACCACGTACCGCCGGGAGGTCACCGGGTATCTCGTCACCTACGAGTACGCCGGCCAGAGCTACCAGGCCCGAATGCGCCAGCGGCCCGGCGACCATGTCCGTGTGCGGGTCACGGTCGGCCCGGCGTGAGCCGAGGGACCGGGTCGGACTGGGAGTAGAATGGCATGGCGTCAGGAGAAGGCGCGGCGGCAACCCGCCGCGGTTGGCTATGCGTAGATTCGCCCTTGTCGCGGTGTTCGCGTTGGGTTCCGCTGCCGGCTACGCTGGCGAAGCACCCGGAGAGCGAACCGAGCAGACCAAACCGCCGGCGGACGAACAACCGTCGGATCGGAAACGCGTTCCGAAAGAGGAACCCGCAAAGCGGTCCCAAGTCTCGCTCAAGGATGCCACGGCCATCGTCCGCCAGGCGTACGGCGGCCGCGTGGTCTCCGCCGCCGCGGCGACGGCTCGGCCGGAACGGGCACGTGCGAAGGAGCCCTCAGCCGGGGAGCGCGAGGGGCTTGCCCCTCGCAAGAAAGACGGCTATCGGGTTCGCGTGGACGTCGATGGGCGGGTCAAGACCGTGTTCGTCGATCGCCGCGGCCGCATTCACGAGAATGCCGAGTTCTGACTCCCGGCGCGAGGTGGCGACATGCGACTCCTGATCGTCGAGGACGAGGTCCTACTGGCCGCGCAGGTGGACAAGTTCCTGCGCGAGAACGACTTCGTGGTGGACATGGCCACCGATGGCGAGGAAGGGTTGTACTACGCCCGCGAGTACGACTACGACGTCGCCGTCATCGACCTGGGGTTGCCGAAACTCACGGGCATCGAACTGATCAAGACGCTGCGCCGGGAAAGCAACGCCGTGCCTGTGCTCATCCTCACCGCGCGAAGCGATTGGCGGGACAAGGTGGGTGGGCTCGAAGCGGGCGCCGACGACTACCTCACCAAGCCATTCCACATGGAGGAACTCTTGGCCCGCTTGAAGGTGCTTATTCGTCGAGCAGCTGGTTTTGCCTCGTCGGTAATCGAACACGGCCCCATGAAACTTGACACATCGAGCAAGGAGGTGCGTATCGAAGGTGCATTGGTGGAACTCACCGCCTTCGAGTACCGCCTGCTGGAGTTTCTGGCGTTGAATCCATCCCGCGTCGTGTCTAAGGCCGAACTCACCGAGCACCTGTACGAGCAGGACTTCGACCGCGACAGCAATGTCATCGAGGTATTCGTCGGTCGACTACGCCGCAAGCTGGATCCGGCGGGCAGCCTTAAACCCATCAGGACGGTTAGAGGCCAGGGGTACCGGTTCGCCTTGGACCCCCAGGCCTGACAGTCGCGTCCCGTCGCGTGCGGTGGCACCATCGCCAGATGGACATTGCGAGCCGATGATGCCGGACGACGGCGCGATCGAAGGCGCCTCCGGCGGCGGCGTGTTTCGCCGAATTCTCGGACTTCAAGCCCGGCTGTTGTTGATCACCGCTCTGGTCCTTGGAATCTGTCTAGGTGCCGTGGGATGGTTCCAGAATAACTCGTTCAAGGCTTCGGTGCGGGCAGGCGCAGAAGAGCAACTCCGCGCCGTCACGTACGGTTTGCTGAACGCTGCCGACGACGAGGCCAACGAGCTCGTGTTTGGAAACGAGTTGGGCGAGCCGCGTCTGGCGCAACCTGACTCCGGCCTTTACGCCTACGTTGAACGCGCCCGGGACGGCGTCGTCTGGCGTTCTCCTTCGATTGTGGTCAGCGCCGGCGACATCGGCGAGCAATCGCCCTTGGGTCGACGGCCGGCACCGGGCGAATTTGTCTTCGAGGTCGCGAACACAACTCCGTCCCGGTTCGTCATGGCGTACACGGTGATCTGGGAAGACCTCGACGGTGCGGAACTCACGTTCTGGGTGCTTGTGGACCGAGCACCTTTCCGGGCGCAGGTGCTGGAGTTCCGTCGCAAGACCACCATCGGCTTGATGAGCGTGGCCATCGGCTTCGTGGTCATTCAACTCGCAGCCGTGCGTTGGGGACTCGCGCCGGTACGGCGCATGGCTTCCCGACTGCGCAGCCTGGAGGCGGGTCGACGGAGCGACATCGGGGACGACTATCCCCGCGAGTTGTCGGGACTTGCCCGCAATCTCAACCGCTTCATCGCCTACGAGAAGGCCAACCGCGACCGGTATCGACGTGCGATGGACGACTTGGCGCACAGCCTGAAGACCCCGCTCGCCGTAATGAAGAACGCTATGCGGGAGATCAACGGATCCAGTGCCAGCGTCATGAACGACCAGGTCGAGCGCATGGAAACCACGGTCACGCATCAACTCTCACGGGCTGCGGCGGTACGAACGGTCATGCCCGCAGAGGCGGTGCCCGTGTCCCCCGTCGCCGCCCGGATCAGCCGCGCCTTGGAGCGCGCCTACGCCGAAAAAGCGGTCGACCTCGAGCTTGTCGACGCCCCGCTTGCGGTGCGCGTGGATGAACGCGACCTGCTGGAAATGCTCGGCAACGTCATCGAGAACGCATTCAAGTACACGAAGAAGCGCGTGCGGATCTCGGCACGTGGGGCAAACGGCACCGTGGCGATCCTGATCGAGGACGACGGCAACGGCATCGCGCCGGTCGACCGTCGACGCGTGCTGAGAAGGGGAGCAAGAGCGGACACCGAGAGCGCGGGGCACGGCATCGGCCTTGCAGTCGCGCTCGAACTAGCCGAGGTCTACCAAGGCACCTTGGAACTCGGTGACAGCGAACTCGGTGGCGCGCTCATCCGTCTCGAACTGCCCGGTCGGGACCGCCCGTAGGGGACGGGCTTGTCCCGTCCCGGCGCGCCCTGCGGGCACGTTTCGAGAATGCTCGCGCATTCTCGTGGCCCTCGATCCGGGCCCGACCCCGAGGTCACTCCTCGGACGCGTTCTCCGCTTGGCGGGCGACGACGATGCGGTCGGCGTCCCTCAAGACTTCGTCCGCCCGGCGCTCGACATCCTTCGGCAGCATGCCTAGGGCATGCAGTTTGTGCTCGTAGTCCGCAATCATGTTCCGGTCCAGGGAGGGATCGATTTCCAGTCGCCGTTCCAACTCGGTGATCAACGCGTCGGCGTCTGAGACGACCTGGCGGCGTTGGGAATGCCGGTCGAGCACGACCGCGCGGGCCTCGAACACTTGGTCGCACTGTTCCCGGAACTGTTTCCAAAGTCTCTGGTCGGCACGTCTCGGCAAGGGACCAACGGTCTTCCAGCGGCGTTGCAGTCCCTTCATGGACTCGGCCTGGTCGGTGACGCGATCGCCGGATTCGCGGATGGCTATGGCATCGGCGACGATGGCCTCCTTCTTCTCGATGTTCCGGTCCCACTCCTGTTTGAGCTGGGCATGGATCGCACTGGCAAGCTCCTCGAACCGGTTCGTCAACTGCCGACCCGCCTTGCGATCGACGGGGTGGTATTCGCGCCACTCGTTGCGCGCCTGGCGGAGAATTCGTTCCACGCCGCGCCAGTCGGCGTTGTCCCAGTCGTTGTTCTCGAGGAACCCCTCGAGGGCCGCGACGATGGCCTGGCGCTGCTCCAGGTTGAAGGCCCGTCGCTCGGCCTGTTCCTTGAAGTAGGTGCGGCACGGTTCGAATGCCTGTTCGGCGGCGCGATCGAATCGGCGACGCAGATCCCGGTCGCGGCGAGTATCCGCTGGGCCGAGTCGGTTCCATTGATCGCGAAGGGACTTCACCGCTTGCATCTGATCGTGTGGTTCGAGGGGGTTGGCGGCAAGTTCCTCGACTTGCTGGCACAGGGATTCGCGCTGGGGCGCTTGAGCGTAGGTTCGCCACTCGCGCAACTCCCGCACCCGAGCACCGAGTTCGGCGAGGTCGGAACCGAACGGCTGCGCCTTCGCCCGGGGCAGCCCCTTCAAGAGGTCCCGAAGCCGACGTTCACGTTCCACCGCATCGTGAACGGCACCGTCCTCGATGCTCTGCCTCAACTCGGCGATCTGAGGTTGCACCTGGTCCAGCATGGCATCGGCTTGCGTCTCGGACTGTTCCGCCACCGTGGCGAGGTCGCGCTGGCGCTGTTTCAGGGCCGCGATTTCCTCGAGTTCGGGCACATCGTCCGGCCAGGCAAAGCGTCCGAGCAGGCGGTCGACCTCATCGCGTTGCCGCCGCAGCTCCCGCATGGCCGCCTCGAACGACTCGAAACGTGGATGTTCGGGATCGGGTATGTCCCGCGCCAGGAGTTCCTTGGCTTTCGGCGATAAGCCTTCCGCCCGCTCGCGGTCCTGCGTTCGAGCCGCCACCGACGCCATCAGCTCGCGGAATCGCTCGCTCAGTTCTTCGCCGGGCCGCTTGGCGTCGGCACCCGCGCTCCATTCGGCGGCGAGGTTGTCGACGGATTGTTTTGCATCGTCGAGGGACAGCTTGTCGTCGGTGCCGGGCTGGAGCGAGTCGGTGACGGCTGCGAGAAGTGACTCGGCGCGGGTGACCAGCGCACCGAAATCCACCTCGACCTCCGGGTGGTGACCCTGCGCCGGCTGCCGCCGTGCCGGAAAACGACGACGTGTGGCATTGAGATCGCGCGACACGACACTGAACCTCGCAAGCTCTTGGTCGGTCTCTTCCATGGCAACGAGGTGGTTGGTCCAATCTCTTTCTATGGCGTCGCGCCGAGCTTCGTAGTGCGGGTCTTCCCCTTCGAGTGCCACCGCGGCGGCGAGGATCGTCTCGGTCTGCGTGTCCTCCTCGTCGCGGCGCTGGGACGCGGCGCGTAGTACGGCGAGACGTTCCCGCGCCACGCGATGCACGGACTTGTCCCGGCGGCGCGTGATCTTCTCCATCTCGGTCAGGGCCGCCGGATCCCAGGTAGCCTCGGCGAGGGCTTGCCGGACCTGGGCGCGTGGGTTTTCGGCCAACGCAGCCGCGAATGCACCGGCGTCCGCCATGCGCGGCGCGATCGCCAGCGCCGCCTCAACCGTCTCGGCGGTTGCCAGTATCGCGTGCTGGACCGCCGGATGAGTGCGAATGGTCTCCGGCGTGTCGTCGTCGATCAGGCTGAGAAGCCGACCAAGAGCCTCCTCGGCGACTTCGTCATCGCCCAAGCCCTCGAAGACGATGTCGGGGCGGGTCAGGCGCTCCAGTGCCTTGAGGCGAACGTCCCGGTCGGCATCGTCACGGAATACGCGGGCAAACGTCGCTTGATCTCCGTCCCCCAGATCGGCGAGGGCGGCGGTCCTGACGGCAGGATCGTCCGCGTCGAGACGCGGTTTGCGACTGAACAGCTTGCGTAACATGGTGAGGCTCTCACAACGTGACCCGACATGGTTATCTCGCCTCGCGGCGGTCACATGCGGGCGGGCTCGCCAAGCAAGGCAAGTCGCGCGTGAGAGAGGGAACGGCCAGCGGACGGCTCGCGTACTCGCGAGACGCGCTGCCCGGTCTTCCGCAGGTGTCCGCCGTGAAGCGGCTCGGCGCGGCTGATGGATGCCGGAGTATCGACCAGCCGATTATTCCCACAGTCGCTCTTGGCGGTGCGCTTTGCGTGATCAATTTGTTTGCCACGACAACGCTCCTCGATGGGTCCACGAACGCGGACCACAGCGGACTAAGGAACCTTCATTGTGCGACTGACGAGCACTTGAACGCAAATCGAAACACGACGCTGGTACCCTGACCGCTCCGCAAGGGGACCAAGGAGGCAGGGTGGCGCGCTGGGACAAGGGCGGCGAGGACGAGATTCCGGGCTGGTTCTGGCACGCCGTGGAAACCGAAGCCGAGGAACACACCGTCGAAGTGGAAGAGTGCGACGTGTTCTACCGGACCTGGGGAAAAGCGGGCAAAGCCCCCATGCTCCTGATCCACGGGATGAACGCCCACTCCCGATGGTGGGACTTCATCGCCCCGCAGCTTCTCGATGAATACCGCATCGCGGCGATGGACCTCACCGGCATGGGCGACTCCGACTACCGCTACGCCTACGATGCCGAGACCTACGCCTCAGAGATCGTCGGCGTCTGCGACGACGCCGGCTTCGGCAACGACGTCGTGGTCGTCGCCCACAGCTTCGGCGGCGTCATGGCCACCAAGGCCGCGAACCTGTTCCCCGAACGTTTCGGCGCCCTGGTGCTCGTTGACTCCGGCATGCGCCCTCCCGACGAACCCCTTCCCGTCGAAGGCCCGGTGATGGGCGGCGGGCGCGCCAAGGTCTACCCGAGCCGCGAAGTCGCCGCGGAGCGGTTCCGCCTGTTCCCGCCGCAACCCTGCGCCAACCGCTACATCCTGACCTACATCGCTCGGCATTCGCTGATGCGCGTCGACGGCGGCTGGGCCTGGAAGTTCGACGAGGAACTACCGCTCACCCTGAAAGGCGGCGAGCGCCAGCCGGAAGACTACAGCGGGTTAACGCTCCCCGTGGGGATCATCTACGGCGAGTTGAGCGAGTCGTGCACGAAGGCGACGGTCGACTACACGGTGGGACTGATCCCTGGCGAGGTGCCGGTGGTCGAAGTGGCGGACGCGCAGCATCATGTGTTCTTGGATCAGCCGTTGGCGTTTGTGGCGGCGTTGCGAAAGTTGGCTACGGAACTCCGAGCGTAAGAGAGACCGCCTTGTCGTAGTTCCCGAAGGCTGGCCAGCTAGTGGACTACTGGACTAGTGGACATGTATAGTCAAGACGTAAACAGGCCAAACGGAGATTGTAGGGCGGCCCGACCGAACTCCTAAACCAAAATTGGCTTGGTGCTGCCTGGTGCCCGGGGAGGGAATCGAACCCTCACGGCGTTGAGCTAGCAACAGCCGCCGCATTGCGAGTGCGGTGTGTCTACCAAGTTTCACCACCCGGGCATTGAAGGCCCCGAATCTCGTACGAGTTCGGGGCCTTCTCTCGATTTGAGCCGCGTCTCACTTTGACAGGCGGCTAAGGGTTAGGTACTGCTGCTCTCCTTGATCGTGCTAGCTGTCACGGCCAATCGACTGGTAATCGAAGGACTGGCCGTCGCTTTGCTTCTGGCTAGTCCCAGCTCAACGCCCCGCCCGTCTGGTATTCCGTCACCCGGGTTTCGAAGAAGTTCTTCTCCTTCTTGAGATCCATGATCTCGGACATCCACGGGAACGGGTTCTTAACGCCGGGAAACTGCTCCGGGAGCCCGATCTGCGCCAACCGACGGTTGGCGATGAACTGCAGGTACTCGGCCATGGTGTTGGCGTTCATGCCGAGCACGCCCCTGGGCATCGTGTCCCGGGCGTAGCGCGTCTCGAGTTCCGTACCCTCGAGGATCATGCGCGTGGCGAGTTCCTGCATCTCGTCGTCCCACAGCTGCGGGTTCTCGAGCTTGATCTGGTTGATCACGTCGATGCCGAAATTCACGTGCATCGACTCGTCGCGCAGGATGTACTGGAACTGCTCGGAGGTGCCGGTCATCTTGTTGCGTCGCCCCATGGAGAGGATCTGCGTGAAGCCGCAGTAGAAGAAAATGCCCTCCAACACGCAGTAGTAGGCGATGATGTTCTTCAAGAGCGCCTTGTCGCTCTCCACGGTACCCGTCTGGAAGTTTGGATCTGAGAGTTCCTTGGTGTACTTCAGTGCCCAGGATGCCTTGTGGGCCACGGACGGGACCTCGTGGTACATGTTGAAGATTTCGCCTTCGTCCATGCCGAGCGACTCGATGCAGTATTGGTAGGCGTGGGTGTGGATCGCCTCCTCGAATGCCTGGCGCAAGAGGTACTGGCGGCATTCCGGGTTGGTGATCAGCCGGTACACGGACAGCACCAGGTTGTTGGCGACCAGCGAGTCGGCGGTGGAGAAGAACCCCAGGCTGCGCTTGACGATGACGCGCTCGTCGGCGGAAAGCCCGGCGTCGGACTTCCACAGCGAGACGTCCGCCGTCATGTTGATCTCCTGGGGCATCCAGTGGTTGGCGCAACCGTCGAGATACTTCTGCCAGGCCCAGTCGTATTTGAACGGCACGAGTTGGTTGAGATCTGCCCGGCAGTTGATCATGCGCTTCTGATCCACCGTCACGCGTTCGCTCGATCCCGTCTCCAGCTCGCCAGACTCGCGGTCCAACCGCGCGGCAACCGCATCCCGGACAGCTTGGCTCGGGGCGGTGCCGGCGGGTGCCGCGTTGGTCTCGACGGGCGCGGCGGCGACCGCGCCGTCGGGACTCGCCTCCGTAATGGCCGGTGCCTTGGCGACGGTCACCGGCGGAGGGTTCGGCAGGGCGACTTCCGGAACCGGCGATATGCGTGTCGCCACGAGTTCCGGTTCGGGGGTGGGGGGGTGACCGTTGTCCGCGCACAACGTGCCGTTGACCGGTGCGCCATCAATCGACACGCCGTTAACGGGGGCGCTCTCGGACAATGACACAGGACGGTCTGCCGGTTCGACAAGCCGTTGTTCTACGACCGGCGGTTCGTCCACGGCAAGTGTTGCCGCCGCGGTTCGGGCCTGGACGACATCGTCTTCACTGTAATCATCCCAACTCAACATGTTTCGTTCCCTCGTTTGTTGTACTTGATGGCGCGTCGTCCTATTGACACGCCTCGCAATCCGGATCGTCGATCGAGCAAGCGGCCGGCACGTCCGCCGGGTCGCCGAGATCCAGCGCCGGCTCGCCAGCCACGGTTGCCGGCGGGACTCCGCCGACCGGGTTGGCCGTCGTCGCGTCGGCCGTGACGGCGTTCAACGAACTGCCGGGCGTTTCGATGGTCGACTTTTCGGTGCTGGTGGCACCCAGTGCACGCAGGTAGTAGGTGGTCTTCAAACCGCGCAGCCACGCCATCTGGTAGGTGACTTCCAGCTTCTTGCCCGACGCGTTGGCGATGTAGAGGTTTAGCGACTGGGCCTGGTCGATCCACTTCTGGCGCCGGGACGCCGCGTCCACCAGCCAGCGCGGCTCGACTTCGAACGCGGTGGCGTAGAGTTGCTTGAGGTCATCCGGTGCGCGGTCGACGGCGGCGATACTGCCGTCGAAATACTTGAGATCGTTGACCATGACCTTGTCCCAGAGACCGAGGCGTTTGAGGTCGTGAACCATGTACGGGTTCACCACCGTGAACTCGCCGGACAGGTTCGATTTCACGAACAGGTTCTGGTAGCTCGGCTCGATGGACTGGGACACGCCGACGATGTTAGCGATGGTCGCCGTCGGCGCGATCGCCATCACGTTGGAGTTGCGCATCCCGTTGGCGCGTACGCGGGCGCGGAGCTTCTCCCAGTTGAGGGTCGTGGACATGTCCACTTGGAGATAGTCGGGGCCGCGCTGGTCGCCTAGGCGCTTCAAGGAATCGATGGGCAGAACCCCCTGGCTCCACAGCGACTTCTCAAAGGTGGCGTAGCTGCCACGCTCCTTGGCGAGTTTCGACGAGGCATCGATGGCGTAGTACGACAGCGCTTCCATGGACCGGTCTGCGAACTCCACGGCAGCGTCGGAAGCGTAGGGAATCCGCTGCTTGTAGAGAGCATCTTGGAATCCCATGATGCCTAGGCCGACCGGGCGATGGCGCATGTTGGATGTTCGAGCCTGCGGAACCGCGTAGTAGTTGATGTCGATGACGTTGTCGAGCATCCGTATCGCGGTCTTAACCGTCTTTCTGAGCTTCTTGGTGTCCAACTTGCCGTCTTCGACGTGTTGGGCGAGATTGACCGATCCTAGGTTGCATACGGCGATTTCACCGGACGACGTATTCAGCGTTATTTCGGTGCACAAATTTGATGAGTGCACCACCCCGACGTGCTGCTGGGGGGAGCGCAGATTGCATGTGTCCTTGAAGGTGATCCAGGGATGCCCGGTCTCAAAGAGCATCGATAGCATCTTGCGCCAAAGCTCGCGCGCCGCTACACGTTTGTAGAGCTTGATCTCGCCGCGATCGGCCTTGGCCTCGTATTCGACGTACCGCCGTTCGAATGACGCGCCAAAGAGGTCGTGTAGATCGTGGACCTCATCGGGTGAGAAAAGAGTCCATTGAGCATCCTCGAAGACGCGTTTCATGAACAGATCGGGGACCCAGTTGGCCGTGTTCATGTCGTGGGTGCGCCGACGGTCGTCGCCAGTGTTCTTGCGCAGTTCCAAAAACTCTTCGATGTCGTGATGCCAAGTTTCGAGGTACGAACAGACTGCGCCTCGTCTCTTTCCTCCCTGATTGACTGCTACTGCCGTGTCGTTCACGACCTTTAGGAACGGCACCACACCTTGAGACTTGCCGTTCGTGCCCTTGATGTACGAGCCAAGCGCCCGTACCGGCGTCCAGTCATTTCCAAGGCCACCCGCCCACTTGGACAGCAAGGCGTTGTCGCGGATGGCGCTGTAGATGCCGTCGAGGTCGTCCGACACCGTAGTCAGGTAACAGGACGATAGCTGCGAGCGCATCGTGCCTGCGTTGAACAAGGTGGGCGTCGAGCTCATGTAGTCGAAGGAAGAGAGCAGATCGTAGAACTCGACAGCACGCGCCTCCGGGTCGTCCTCTTGGATCGCGAGGCCCATGGCGACGCGCATAAAGAATATCTGGGGCAACTCGAAGCGGGTGTCGCCGCTGTGGATGAAGTAGCGGTCGTAGAGCGTCTGGAGTCCCAGGTAGGTGAATTGCAGGTCGCGCTCGGGTTTGAGGGCACGGCCAAGGCGTTCGACGTCGAAGCGCTTGAGTTCGGGCGCCAGCAACTCGAGCTCCACCCCTTTCTGGATGAACGCCGTGAGCGCTCGGCCGTAGCTCTCTGCCATTTCGGTCTGTGTGGCCAGCGCAACGCCGCCTTTGGCGCTGTCGACCTCGACGCGGAGAAAGGTCAGTGCCTCGGTGCGAAGCTCGTCGAGGAGGAGGCGGGCCGTGACGTAGGTGTAGTTGGGCTCTTCCTCGACTAACGCACGCGCGGTTATGACGAGGCCGGTCGAGACGTCCTTCGTGGTGATGCCGTCGTACATGTTGGCCAGCGCCTCGTCGATGATCCGTTCCGGATCGACATCCTCGAGTCCCTGGCAGGCCTCCACGACCAGGGTGCGGATCCGGGCAACGTCCAACGGCAGGCGGCTGCCGTCGGCGGCGATCACGTGAATGCCGCTCGTCGCTGCCGGCTCCTCGGCGGCTGCGGTGTTGGCGGCGCGAACCCGGGCTCGTTCCTCGCGGTAGAGCACGTAGTCCCGGGCCACCTTGTGCTCGCCCCCCCGCATCAGGGCCAGCTCCACCAGGTCCTGTATCTCCTCGATGTGGATGGTGCCACCGGTGGGCATGCGCCGCCGGTAGGTGCTGGTCACTTGGTCCGTCAGCGTCGCGACGATGTCTCGGACCCGCGACGAGGCGGCGGCGGTGCCACCCTCGACCGCCAGGAACGCCTTGGTGAGCGCCACCTGGATCTTGTCGTCGTCGTAGGGGACCACCGAGCCGTTGCGCTTGATGACGCGGAGCTGCCCCGGGGCGGTTGCCACGATGGATGGAGAGGGAGGAGAGGGAGGAGAAGGCACGTGCTCCGCCTCGTGGGCAGCGTCCGCCTCTCTCGCGCTCCTACGGGCTGCAACAGTCGAAGTGCTCGGCGAATCCGGTTGCATGATCAATCGTTCTCCCTGGTTACACGATGCTTCGTAACTGGGTATCCATCCAGTAACTATAGCATCGTACCCGGGTTTGGAGGAACTCACCGACCATGCAACAGCCAAGTTCCAAGAGGTCTATTTATCGACTCGATCTAAAAAGTAGCCGCTCGTCGTCAACCCTCGTCCGTCGCCTCGATCAGTCGGTTCCCCAACCCCAACATATAGGTCTGCATCAACTGCGAACCCCAACATACGGCGGTCTTGGCGTCATTGCAACTGGTTTTTTGTTGTGGATTTCCTGTGGGTAAGAATCCGTGATCAGGCGGTATTTGCTGTATACAACCTATGAGTATCCGGTCGTCTCCACCCACAGACTCTCCACAGGTTGCTCACTGTTTCGCCCGAACTGTGTGGAAACACTTGCACAAGCTGTTGATATGCGGTGGCCAAGGCGCGGCCGATCGGTTGATAACGCCGCGCGTTAGCGGCTAATGTCGGATCAGGGGGATGGACGGAACGAATCTCAAGTGGCCCACCTGCTCGCCATCGACCAGGGAACATCCAGCTCGCGTGCAATCGTGTTCGATGCCGAAGGTCGCGTGGCAGGGACCGGTCAACGCCATTTCGATCAGTTCTTTCCGCAGGACGGTTGGGTGGAGCAGGACCCGGAGGCCCTTTGGCAGTCCACCCTGGCCGCCGGCCGCGAGGCGATTGCGGCCAGCGGCGTCGCCCCGTCGTCCATTGCCGCCATAGGCATCGCGAACCAGCGGGAGACGACTCTCGTCTGGGACGCCGCGACCGGGGAGGCGTTGAGGAATGCCATCGTCTGGCAGGATCGGCGTACCGCGGAGCGTTGCGACCGGGCACGCAGCGAGGGCATGGAGCCGGGACTCATCGAAGTCACCGGCCTCTTGATCGACCCGTACTTCTCCAGTACGAAACTCGAGTGGCTGCTATCGCGCCCGGACTTGGCTCAGCGGGCGAAGGCCGGGGAGATTCGCTTCGGAACCGTCGACAGTTTCCTGATCTGGCGCCTGACCAAGGGCGAACGCCACGTCACCGATGCCACCAATGCCTCGCGGACCCAGTTGTTCGACATCGGCCGCCAGGTTTGGAGCGAACCGGTGCTCGACTACTTCGGCGTGCCGGTGTCGGTGCTGCCCGATGTTCAAGATTGCGTTGGCGAGTTCGGCATCGCCGCCCGGGAGTGGTTCGGCGCCGCGATCCCGATCTGCGGCGTGGCCGGCGACCAGCAGGCAGCCTTGGTCGGCCAGGCATGCCTCGCGCCAGGGCTCACGAAAAGCACCTACGGCACGGGCTGTTTCCTGATCGCGAATACCGGCGGGGAACGGGTGCGCTCCCGGGCCCGGCTGCTCACCACCGTTGGCTACCGGGTCGCCGGCGCCACCTGCTACGCCGTGGAAGGGAGCATTTTCAACGCCGGCGTCGCCATCAAGTGGCTGCGCGACAAGGTGGGATTGATCGAGACGGCCGCGGAGTCCGAAGCGGCTGCCCGACGTATCGGGGGCGACACCGGCGGGGTCTACGTGGTGCCCGCGTTCACGGGATTGGGCGCGCCGCATTGGCGGCCCGACGCACGCGGTCTTGTCACGGGACTCACACTGGATACGGGAAGCGACGAGATTGTCACCGCAACGCTGAAGAGCGTTGCCTTCCAGACTGCCGACCTGTTGGCTGCGGCCGAGGACGACGGCGTGTCCGTCAAGGCGTTGCGCGTGGACGGCGGCATGGTCGGCAACGACTGGTTCTGCCAGTTCCTCGCCGACGTTGCGGACCTCGAAGTGGCCCGTCCCGTGAATACCGAAACCACCGCCGTGGGTGCCGGACTGCTGGCCGCGGTCGGCGCCGGCGTGTACGCGGACTTGGAATCCGCGGCCGAGGGCTGGCACCTCGACCGACCCGAGGGGACGTTCACGCCCGGCGCGACGCCGGCGGCGAGATCGTCGTGGCTGGGCGGCTGGCACGCCGCCGTGCAACGTGCGCTGAGCGTGCCGGCCCGTGACTCGCTGACCGGGTTGCTCGACCGGCGCGGCTTCATGAGCGAGGCGGATCGTCGGCTGCAGCTGGCCGATCGACGCGATGGTTCCCTTGCCCTGCTCTTCATCGATCTCGACCGCTTCAAGCAGATCAACGACGGGTTCGGCCACGCCACCGGCGATGCGGTGCTGCACGCGTTCGCGCGAGTTGCCTTGGAGGGCGTCCGCGACGACGACGTGGTCGCCCGGATCGGCGGCGAGGAGTTCGTCATTCTTCTCGACGACACGCCGATCGACGGCGCCAAGCGGGTTGCGGAGCGAATCCGGACGGAGTTCCGGGGCGTGGCGGTGGACGGTCTGCCCGACGATTTCGAGGTCACCCTGTCCGTCGGCATTGCGGATAGCGTGCACGGCGAGGAGCTGGCTACCTTCATGGCGCGGGCGGACGCTGCGCTCTACGAGGCCAAGGCTGCGGGCCGTGACTGTGTGCGGCTGCGCCAGAGTCCGGCAACGCCGGCGGACGCGTAGCCTGTGAAATCCGTCGGCGGATCTACCTTGGATCGCAGGCATTTGGCCATCGACCGACGCACGTCCCATTCGAATAGCCGTCGATGGGTGGGGCTTGTTGGCTGGTTGTTGACGAGTTCAATGGTGTGCGCCGCTCATGCGGAGCAGATCGGCGCGATCGAACCGCGGAATTCGACGGAACCGACACCGCCGAGTTCGTGGCAGACCAAGATGGACTACACCCGGGTCGCGGTGTCGCGTTCCATCGTGCTGCCGGCGATCCCCGACACCGACGCGACACGCGAGATCGACGTCCCGGAACCCGGGCAACCGTTGCGGATTGGCGTCGGTCGGCGCCTGCCCGACGCCGTTGGAAGTGACTTGGCGCCGACCTTGACGTGGACTGCGTTGCCGAGCGGTGGGCGCGTAGCGGCTTTCAGTGTGCGCTCGCCGCGTGCCGGAGCGATCCGGGTGGCCGTCCGGGCGGTACTTCCGCCGGGCGCGGTATTGCGGTTCTTCGCCTTTGGAGATCCGAAACAGCGGTATCCCGTGTTCAAGCCGGGCGACTTCGTCGAGCGGCGCGCGGATTCGGGCCCGCCATCGGTGGACGGTGTGCGGACACGCTGGTCGCCGACCGTCGCCGGCGACACGGTGGGAGTCGAGATCGAAATCGCGCCGTCGACACACGAGGGCGAGGTGTCGTTGCACATTGTCGGGGTATCGCACATCCATCGCTCCCGGTCGGAGGCCTCGCAGTCCGAGGATGCCGGTCTGAAGAACGCAACGCCGTGCGAACCGGTACAGGTCGCCTGCAAGACCCTGCCCAGCTGCCCGAACAGCGCCGTGGTGCGGTTGTCGTTCACCGACGAGGCGGGCACTTCGTTTCTGTGCACGGGTACGGCGGTCAATTCCTCACGTTCGCGGGATGACAACCTGGACACACCGTTTGTCATGACGGCGGACCATTGCATCGGGTCTGAAACCCTCGCCGACAGCGTCGAGACGCGATGGCACTACGAGCACGAGAACTGCGACGGCTCGGATCCGGCATCGGACTTCACGGAATTGCACGGCGGTGCGGAGTTCGTCGTGAGCGACCCCGACTCGGACGGTTCCCTGCTCCGGCTTCGGGACGCGTTGCCGAACAACGCCTGCCTGGCCGGATGGAATAGCGACGGCGGGTGGGCGCTAGGGACCGAGGTGACGTCGCTGCATCACCCTGGCGGCGATCCCAAGCAGTGGGCAGGCGGCCATGTCGACGTCAGCGTCGTCGTCGACGAAGTCGACTCGATCCAAGTGACGTGGACGGAAGGACAGACCGAGGGAGGCAGCAGCGGTGCCGGCCTGTTCACGACGGTGGACGGCACCGACGTTTTGATCGGCACGCTCTCCGGCGGGCCCGCCTGCACGGTCGAAGAGCCGGTCGACTACTACGGTCGCTTCGACCGGTTCTTCGACAATCATGCCGGCGTTCATCTGCAACACACGGATCCGCCTTCGGAGGACGACCACGGCGACACCGTGGCCGAAGCGTCGCCCGCGGTCGTGGGATCCGAGGTGGCGGGAGAAATAGACGGTGGGGCGGATGCGGATGTGTTCAGGATCGTCGTCCTGCGGCGCGGCACGTTGACGGTCTACACGACGGGGCCGTTGGACACGGTCGGTCGTCTGAAGCGCGAGGACGGCAGCACGGTCGCCTTCAACGACGACGCCAGCTATCCGAGCGACACGAACTTCAGGATCGAAGCGGACGTCACCCGCGGTACCTACTATGCGAAGGTTACGGGTTACGACGAGACGGAGGTCGGGAGCTATCGACTGGTTGTCGAGTTCGTTGCCGCCGAGTCCAAGATCCACGTGCCGTTCTTTCTCGCCGCGTCGGCGCTTGAGAGCGATGGTCGACAGGGATTCGTCCGGGTCGTCAACCATTCCGACCGTGCCGGCGACGTGCGGATCGTGGCGACCGACGATGCGGGGACGAGCCCCGACGCCGTGATCCTCTCGCTGGAACCCGATGAGACGCAGGCGTTCAACTCGCAGGATCTAGAGGAAGGAAACGCCGACAAGGGGCTGTCTGCCGGCACGGGTGCAGGGACGGGTGATTGGCGCTTGGTGTTCGACTCGGAACTCGAGATCGAAGTGGGGGCGTTTGTGCGGACCACCGATGGTTTCTTGTCCGCTGTGCACGACGTCGTAACGGTCGACGAGTTCACGGATTCCTATTACGTGCCCGTTTTCAATCCGGCCAGCAACGTCAACCAGCGGAGCCGGCTGCGCCTGATCAATCCGGACCAGGAAAACGCGTTGAGCGTCACGATCACGGCCCGCGACGATGCAGGCGCGGCGGGGCAGTCCGCGGTCGAACTGCAACTGGACGCAGGATCCGCTCGAACGCTCGACGCACCGGAACTCGAGGCCGGCGCAGAGGGGCTCTCCGGCGCATTCGGTGACGGTCGGGGCAAGTGGCGGCTGTTCGTGGCGTCGGACGGCGAGATGCAGGTGGTGAATCTGCTCGACAGCGTAACCGGGGACCTGACGAATCTCTCGGCGCGGGGGGCGGACAACTTCAGCGACTAGACGCCCATGGCCCAGGACGACTCGCCGCTGGACCCCCGCAACCACGCGAAGGGCAGGAACGCGGATCGTAGGGGACGGGCTTGTCCCGTCCCGTTGCCAGGCGCGGATCGTAGGGGACGGGCTTGTCCCTGGGCTTGTCCCGTCCCGTTGCCAGGAGAGCCGGTACGTCGGGAAAGGAAGCCAGCCGCTATGCGGCCACGGACTCGAACAGATTCGCGGGGAAAACGCTTTGGTAGACCGGGATGCCGTAGATTTCCCGTATCTCTTCGACCGGTCTGTTCCACTCGGCCTCCCAATGAATGTCCATCATGGCCGGTGTCTTCCGGCCATGCCGCCAGCCTTCGGCGGCAAGTTGCATCAGGATGCCGAAGCCCGCGGGTCGGCGCGTGCAGGAGATGGCCGTGATGGTCGCGAGGAACATGGCCGAGTAGTTGTGTCCGAACTGGGCGAGTTGAAACGCGGATATGGCGATCTCGTGGGAAGCCGTCGTCTGATAGCCCGCGACAAGGTGCCAGACATCGTGCATTTGCAGGATTCGCGTGTTGAGGTAGCGGAGCGAGCGCGGCAAGGCCGAGAGCGCGATTGCCTCCCGGTCGAGCACCTCGAGGTCGTACCCCTTCTCGACGATCATCCGGTACAGGGTCTGGCCGAGGCTTGAATCCCCGCAGGCACCGAGTTCGTCGAGATCGGTCCGCCCGGGCACTGGATTGGTTAATGCGGCACCCGCGCCCCGGTGACGCCGAGCGCAGTCCTCGGAGATCTGCCGGAAGCTCGGATGGACGGCGCCACCCAAAGCGGCAACCCGCGCGGTTATGGAGGCGGCGTCGTAGCCCTTCTCCGCGTCGTCGACGGCGGAGAAGAACGCATTCCAGAAACTCGCTTCGAGGGGCGCTTGCGTCAATCCCGTCGGAATGTCGGGCAACTGCCCCGAACCGAGCCAGGTGGCGGCAATGATGTCGTACACCGGTTCGATGGCGTCAGGGCACGAAAAGGCCGCCCAGACCATGGCGCCGGCGACGCGTCGCTGGCTGCCTGCATCGCCTTGCCTAGCGGCGGTTAGCGAATCTCGGAGCGTTTCGGTGTCGACCCAGGCGGCGGCCTGCTGGATTTGCTGTCTAGCGTCCATGTTGTTCCGGGGCGGGTCGTCTTCAAGCGACCAGCAGGAACTCCAGCAGCGCCTTTTGCGAGTGCAGTCGGTTGCCGGCTTCCACCCACGCTACCGAGCGCGGGTCGTCGAGCATGTCGTCGCTGACCTCCTCGCCCCGGTGGGCGGGCAGACAGTGCATGAATAGGGCGTCGGGTTTCGCCTGGTTCAAGAGCGCCGGCGAAACTTGATAGCCGTCGAAAGCGGCGCGCCGATCCGCTTCCTCGCCCTCGTGACCCATTGAGGACCAGACGTCGGTGACCACGAGGTCGGCCCCGGCGACGGCTTGGACCGGACTCTCGACGAATTCGACATTGGGGGCTGGCAGGAGCCCCGGGTCGGGCTCGTGGCCAGGGGGTGTCGCAACCCGCAATTCGAAGCCGAACAACCCCGCGGCGCGAACGTAGGAGTTGCACATGTTGTGGCCATCTCCGACGAACGCCACCGCCGTACCGGCGATTTCGCCACGACATTCGACGAGCGTCTGCATATCCGCCAGCAACTGGCAGGGGTGGAAGCGACTGGTCATGCCGTTGATTACGGGTACCGAGGACGCGGCCGCGAAGCGCTCCACCTTGTCGTGCTCGAAGGTACGGATCATCACGGCGTCGACCATCTCCGAGAGAACCCGCGCGGTGTCCTCGATGGGCTCGCCGCGGCCAAGGTGGGTGTCGCTCGGGCTGAGGGACAGGGCGTGGCCGCCAAGCTGGTGCATGCCCACCTCGAAAGAAACCCGCGTCCGTGTGGAGCTCAACTCGAAAACCATGGCGAGCGTTCGCCCCTTGAGGGGCTCGTAGTGTTGGCCCTGGCGCCACATCTCCTTCAGAACGACGCTTCGCCTGACGACGCGGTTCAACTCGTCGGCGGTGAGGTCGGCTAGGGTCAGGAAGTGCTTGGGCGCACCCGAGGGCCGAGTGGGTGAAGCGGGGGCGCTAGTTCGAGCCACGGCGTGGTTCCTCGATGCTCCCGGCTCGGCGTTGCTTTCGGAGCCCGAGCCTAGCCGGGCATCGCGTCGATCAAGTCGACCACCTGGTCCACCATCGTGTCGGCCTCGTCGTCGCTCATGTTGAGCGGCGGCAGGAGGCGCACCACGGTGTCCGCGGCGACATTGATCAAGAGGCCGGCGTCGACGGCCGCGCCCACGAGTTCCGCGCAGGGCTCGTTGAGTTCGACGGCGAGCATCAGCCCCTTGCCGCGGATCTCCTTGACGCGGTTGTTGCCGGCCAGGCGTTCGCTGAACCTCGCGAGCATGCGCTCGCCGAGTTCCGCGGCGCGGTCGATGACTCCGCCGTCGGTCAGCTCGTCGATTACCGCATTGGCGGCAGCACAGACCAGGAAATTGCCCCCGAACGTGGATCCATGGGTGCCGGCGACCAGCATCTTCGCGGCCTCGCCCCGAGCTAGGCAGGCACCGATCGGCACGCCGTTCCCGAGTCCCTTGGCCGTGGCGACGACATCCGGAACGATGGCGGTGTGCTGGTAGGCGAAATAGCGCCCGGTGCGGCCGTTGCCGGTCTGCACTTCGTCGAGCATCAACAGCCAGCCGTGGCGGTCGCAGATGCCCCGCAGCGCCTCGACATAGCCGTCGTCCGGGATCACGATGCCGCCTTCGCCCAGGATGGGCTCCACCAGCACCGCCACGACGTTCTTGTTGTTGGCGGCGATCTTCTCCACCGACTCGACGTCATTGTACGGAGCGCGCACGAATCCCCCGAGCAGCGGCTCGAATCCGGCCTGCACCTTGCGGTTTCCGGTGGCCGTCAGCGTCGCCATGGTGCGGCCGTGGAAGCTGCCGTCGGCGACGACGATGTGCGGCGTATCGACGTTGCGCGAGTGGCCGTAGAGACGCGCGATCTTGATGGTCGCCTCGTTGGCCTCCGCGCCCGAGTTGCAGAAGAACACGTTGTCCATCCCGGAGATTTCGGTCAGCCGGTTTGCGAGGCGCTCCTGCCCGGGAATGCGGTACAGATTGGAAGTGTGCGTCAAGGTCGCCGCTTGGTGCGCAATCGCCTCGGCCACCTTGGGATGCGCGTGGCCGAGTCCGCACACGGCAATGCCGGTCAGCCCATCGAGATAGCGCTTGCCGTTGCTGTCGTAGACATAGCTGCCCTCGCCGCGCACAAACGCCACCGGAATGCGGGCATAGGTGGGCATCACCGAATCGGGTATTTCCTCCAGGACTTCCGCCATCGCTGCCTCCTAAGGGGCACGGGTTCCACCGACCCCCAAAAACAATAACGGGCAGCGCAGGCGCTGCCCGGGGAACGGGCGATAGTAGCGAACGGTCGGGGGGAGTTCAAACGGGTTTGGCGGCGGCAAGTTCCCGGCCGGCGCGGGCGAGTCGTGCGATGGCCTCGTCGAGGATCGAGCGCGCGCAGCCGAAGTTGAAGCGCAGGAAGCCGGGCCCGCCGAACTCCTCGCCGGCGTGAAGACCCAGGCCGTGGTCTTCGAAGGCGGCGGCCGCGTCGGCGAGACCCAACGCGGAGACGTCGAGCCACGCGAGATACGTTCCTTCCACCCGCGTGGACCGGACGCCGTCCATGTCGGCAACCGCGTTATCCAGGCGTCGCGCATTGCCGGCCAGGAAGGCGTTCTGTTCGTCGAGCCAGGGCGAGTCGTCTTCGAAGGCGGCGGTGAGCGCCGCGAAGGCGAGCGGCGCATGCACCGAAATCAGGCCTGTCCCCGCCGACTCGTACTCCTCGCGCAGAATCGGGTCGGGGATGACGGCCACGGCGGCATTGAGTCCGGGAAAGTTGAACGCCTTGGTGGGTGCGAAGAGGGAGATCGAACGGGCCTCGATGGACCGGTCGAGGCTGGCGATGGGCACATGGCGCTTGGTCGCGTCGAGCACGATCGGGCAATGGATCTCGTCGCTGATAACGAGGGTGTTGTTGCGCAGGGCGAGTTCGGCGAGAGCCTCGAGTTCGCCACGGTCGTACACGCGGCCCGTCGGATTCTGGGGATTGCAGAACAGTACGGCGGCGGTGGCCGGCGACAGCTTCGCGGCGAGGTCGTCGATGTCCATCTCCCATCGGCCGCGGTTCAATACCAAGGAAGAGATGACGCCGCGCAGCCCCGAGTTGGCGGGCACCTTCAGGATCGGACCGTAGACCGGGGCGGGAACGAGGAGGTCGCGACCCTCGACCGCCGCCGCCCGGGCGGCCACGTTGAACCCCGTCACCACCCCGGGAATCCACACCAGCCAATCCTCGTCAACGCGCCAGCCGTAGCGCTTGTGCAACCAGGCGACGAAGGCTTCCACCATCCGGGCCGGAGGCGCGGTGTAGCCGAGAATCGGGTGCTCGAGCCGTTCACGCACCGCGTCGAGCACGAACGGCGCCGTGGGCAGGTCCATGTCCGCGACCCACAGCGGCAGGACGTCTCGGCCGGCGTACTTCTCCCACTTCTCGCTGCTTGTCCCACGCCGGTCGATCGGAGGTTCGTGGGCCATGACCTGCGAGTGTGTCGGATTCGCCGCTTGAGCGGCAAGTGGCAAGTGCGACAACGGTTTGGGCTTGGGTCGGCGGCGAGTTACACTAGTTCATTCGACGAAAGACGAGGTAAGTCATGAGCGACGCCGTCCTGTCCACGATTCGGGAGCAGATATCGACGCACCCGATCATCCTCTACATGAAAGGCTCGCCCCAGGCGCCGCAATGCGGGTTCTCGGCGCAGACCGTGCAGTGCCTGATGGCGTGCGGGGAGCGCTTCGCCTATGTCGACGTGCTGTCCAACCCGGAGATCCGGTCGACCTTGCCGGAGGTTGCCAACTGGCCGACGTTTCCCCAACTCTACGTCGACGGCGAACTCGTCGGCGGTTGCGACATCGTGACCGAGATGTACGAGGCGGGCGAGTTGGAACCGCTCGTCAAGGAAGCTGCCGAGAACCGCGACCAGGAATAGGCAAACGGGCGTCGACCGTAGGGGACGGGCTTGTCCCGTCCCGGCGCGCCCTGCGGGCGCGATCGAGAATGCTGCCGCATTCTCGTATCCCCGGATCAATGCCGTGCGGATCCCGACGGGCGACTGAAGGGTCGCCCCTGTGCGGCTTCGATGACGCGTAAGGCCGCTAGCCGACTGGCGCAGTTCCGTTGACCACGGCACAGAACAACCCCGCCGTAATCTCCGCATCGTAGGCGGCGGAATGTGCCCGGTCGGCGTCGTAGTCGATACCGGCCCGTCCGCAGGCTTCCGACAATACCGTGTGGCCGTAGTGAACCGCCGCGAGCGCCACCGTGTCCAAGACCGAGAACGGGTGGAATGGACTGCGCTTGACGCCGTTGCGCGTCGCTGCAGCGTGGATGAAGCCGTGGTCGAAGTGGGCGTTGTGCGCCGTCACGATCGCGCGTTGGCAACCATGGCGTTTGACCTCGGCGCGCACGATTCGGAATAGCTCGCGAACGGCCTCGAGCTCGGACTCCGCGCCGCGACCCGGATCGTTCAGATCGATGCCGGTCACCCGAAGCGAAGCCTCTTCGACGACCGTATCGGGGTGCGGAATCACGGCCCACCGGTGGCGGTCGCGGGCGACAAGATGCTGGTCTTCGAAGTCGAGCGTGACCGCGGCGATCTCTAGCAGCGAGTGGACCGTATCGTCGAATCCACCCGTTTCCAAGTCGACCACCACCGGCAGATAGCCGCGGAACCGCGTTCTCATCGTCATTGCCGTGGCGCCCGGTGGGATCGAGGAGATTATCGCCTTTTTCGAACCGATAATGCCGCCAACAGAGTGCGACCCCTCGGGCTGACGCGGGTTTCGGGATTCGACTAAACTCGCCGCCCCGCTTAAAGATCGCCCCGCCTTAAGGGAGTTCAACCCATGGCCAAGAAGATCGTCCTAGCCTATTCCGGGGGCCTCGACACGTCGGTCATGTGCCGTTGGCTGCAGGAAACCATGGACGCCGACGTCGTGACCTTCACGGCGGACATCGGCCAGGGCAAGGAAGTCGAACAGGCCCGCGCCAAGGCCCAGGCGATGGGCGTTGCCGAGATCTTCATCGAGGACCTCACCGAGGAGTTCGTGCGCGACTACGTCTTTCCGATGTTCCACGCCAACGCCATCTACGAAGGCGAGTACCTTCTCGGCACCAGCATCGCCCGGCCCCTGATCGCCAAGCGTTTGGTGGAGGTGGCGGCCGAGACCGGTGCCGGAGCCATCGCCCACGGCGCCACCGGCAAGGGCAACGACCAGGTCCGCTTCGAACTTTCCGCCTATGCGCTGAACCCGGACATCGAAGTGATCGCGCCCTGGCGCGAACCGTCTTGGGACCTGCGTTCCCGGGAAGCCTGCATGGCCTATGCGGAGCAGCACCAGATCCCCGTGGAATTCAAGCGCGGCTTCGAATCGCCCTATTCCATGGACGCCAACCTCCTGCACATCTCCTTCGAGGGCGGCGGACTCGAAGATCCGGGGAAGCCCGCCGATCAGTCGATGTGGCGTTGGACGGTCTCGCCCGAGGAAGCGCCGGACGAGGCCCAGGAAATCGACCTCGACTACGAGGCCGGCAACGTCGTGGCGGTGGACGGCGAGTCGATGACGCCCGCCACCGTGCTGCGCCACCTGAACGAAGTCGGCAGCCGACACGGTATCGGCCGCACCGACATCGTCGAGAACCGCTACGTCGGCATGAAGTCGCGCGGCTGCTACGAGACGCCCGGCGGCACTATTCTCCTCAAAGGGCACCGCGCCATGGAGTCGATCACCCTGGATCGCGAAGTGGCGCACTTGAAGGACGAACTGATGCCGCGCTACGCGTCGCTCATCTACAACGGTTACTGGTTCGCTCCCGAGCGGCTCGCGATCCAGGCCCTCCTGACCGAGACCCAGAAGCCCGTCAACGGACGGGTTCGCCTAAAGCTCTACAAGGGCGGCGTGTCGGTCGTCGCACGCTCGTCGGAGACGGACAGCCTTTACGATGAAGGCGTCGTCACCTTCGAGGACGACGCGGGCGCCTACGACCAGGCGGACGCCACGGGGTTCATTCGGTTGAATGCGTTGCGGTTGCGGCTGGGGGCGCGGAGGAAGTGAGCTCCGCGCGGCAGCGCGCCGAGTGCGGGTGTTTCGCGGGAAGAGCATCGGCAATACGCTGCCGCTCATCGTCGTCGAGGGCATCATCAGCATCCCATCGTGCGATCTGGTCGTCACCGTAGATCTCGTCAGGGACCAAGACGGTCCCATCGCGGTCTGCGCTGGGTTTGCGCCTATCCATACTCCGTCTTCTCCTTGTATTCGCACAGATCTTCGATCACGCATGCCCCGCAACGCGGTCGACGGGCAGTGCAGACGTAGCGCCCGTGCAGGATGAGCCAGTGGTGTGCGCCGCGTTTGAAGTCCTCCGGCACCCAGCGCAATAGCTTGTCCTCGACCTGGCGCGGCGTCTTCCCCGGCGCGATCCTCGTGCGGTTGGAGACCCGGAAGATGTGCGTATCGACGGCGATCGTCGGTTCGCCGAAGGCGGTGTTGAGGACGACGTTGGCCGTCTTTCGACCAACTCCCGGCAGGGCCTGCAGCGCGTCGCGGTCGCGTGGCACCTCGCCACTATGCTCGTCCAAGAGAATGCGGCAGGTCTTCATGATGTTCGCCGCCTTGGTGTTGAAAAGCCCGATGGACTTGATGAACTCCTTCAGGGCCGCGAGGCCAAGATCCAACAATGACTGGGGCGTGTTGGCGACGGGGTAGAGTTTCTCGGTCGCCTGGTTGACGCTCACGTCCGTCGCCTGGGCGGACAGAATCACCGCCACGAGGAGCTCGAAGGGCGTCCCGAAATCGAGTTCGGTGGTCGGTTCCGGGTTCTCGGCCCGCAGACGGGTGAAGATCTCGGTGCGCTTGTTCTTGTTCACGACTGAGATCGACCTGCCTTCCCGGTTGACCGATTATAGGGGGATGGGCCGCGAGCGTCGGGGATCGGTGTGGGTAGGGTGAAGCAACCTCGGAGCGTGCGCCTTGCCGCGCTGGTCGCGTTCGGCCTCGTGGCGGCCTGCTCCGAGGCACCGTTCCAGCCTGTCAAGAGCCCCAACGACTATCGGGAGTACCGTCATGTCGTGCTGCCCAACGGCTTGCAGGCGCTTCTGATCCATTCGGACTGGAGTCGCTCGGGCGCCGCGGTGAGCGTCGCCCGGGGCAGCCATCACGAGCCGGACGCCCATTTGGGAATCGCCCATTTCGTCGAGCACATGCTGTTCATCGCCACCGACAAGTATCCGAAGGTCGATGAATTCGGGGAGTTCGTATCGAAGCACGGCGGCGAGACCAACGCCTACACCGGTGTCAATCGAACGACGTACTACTTCGACATCGAACCGGAGCACCTGCCGGAAGCCCTGGACCGTTTCGCGCAGTTCTTCGTTTCCCCGCGTTTCGACGCCGACTACCTGGCGCGGGAAAAGCATGCCGTGCAAGGCGAGTTCCAGATGCAACGAAAGGTCGACGACTGGCGCGGCGATGCGGTGCACAAGCGGCTGATGAATCCCGACCACCCCGGCTCGCGGTTCGACTGGGGTAGCCTCGAGTCGTTGCGTGACGTTGGAGCAGCCGAGGCGCGCGCGTTCTTCGAGGCCAACTACTCGGCCGACACCATGGCCCTTGCCGTCTTGGGCGCCGACGATCTCGACGCTCTCGAGGCGCTCGTGGAAGAGACGTTCGGCAAGGTGGTCAATCGGGGTCTTGGCCCCGGACCGACCAACCCACCGCTCTACGAGGGGGTGGCATTGCCCCTCGGCTATGCATGGCGGACGGTTTCCGAGACGCGGACGCTCACCTTCCGCTTCCCGGTTCCGCCCAACAAACCGCACTACCGGTCGAAGCCCGGTGTCTTCCTGACGTCGCTTGTCGGCCACGAGGGTCGGGACACCCTGCACGACGTCCTCGGCAGGCGCGGCTGGATCGACGATCTCGTCGCGACCAGCTACGACCAAGATGACTGGAACGGCACGTTCGACATCGACATTACGCTGACCGAGGAGGGCAAGTCCCACGTCGACGAGATCGCGGATCTGACCTATGCCTGGATCGACCTGATACGACGCGAGGGTGTCGAGGGTTGGCGCTACCGTGAGGAAGCCCGCCTGGGAGAGCTTGACTTTCGATTTCTTGAGGTGCGGGTGCCGATGGACTCGGTCGTTGCTGGCGCAGAGGGGCTCCTCGACTATGCGCCGGAAGACGTTCTGCGGGCGGACTATCTCTTCGACTCGTTCGAAGAGCCGTTGATCCGCCGGTATCTCGACAGTCTGGTCCCCGAGAATTCCGTCGTCGTTCTCTCCGGTCCGGACATCGAAGGCGACCGCATCGAGCCCACTTTCGGCGTGCCGTGGCGTTTGGGACCGGGGCTGGAGCCAGCTGACGTCGCTGCCGGCTTTGCACTTCCACAACCCAATCCCTATGTGCCGGACAACGTCGATCTGGTCTTCGAGCCCTCATCGCTGGAACCGCCGGTGCTCTTGGGCACCGAGACCGCGGTGAGGACCTGGCATGCGCCCGACACGCAGTTCGGCCTCCCCGTGTCGTTCGTGAACTTGGATCTGCGCACCCCCGAACCGTTCGATGCGGAAGACGTCGTGCTGGCAACCCTGCATGCAAGGCTTGTGGAACGCTCTTTGAACCCCCGGGCCTACGCGGCCCGAATGGCTGGGTTGGAGTTGGACGTCGAGGCGACGGCAATGGGATTCCGCATCTCCGTGCAGGGCTATAGCGACAAACTCCCACTGCTGTTCGACGACGTGTTGACGACCTTTGTCGACCCGCAAAGCGACGGGGAGATGTTCGCCGGTGCCCGCGCCACGCTCCGCAAGGAGTACGCCAACCATTCCTCGTCACCCCCGTACCAACAGATGAACGAATCGCTGTACCGGTTGATTCACACGGAGTGGTTCCCACTGGCCGCGCTCGTCGACGCGGCCGACGGTGCGACACCGGCGGCACTGGCGGCGTGGCGTCGGGAGGCCCTCGTTGGTCTGGGCGCCACGCTCTTCGTCCACGGCAATCTGCGCGACGAGGACGCACAAGCCCTGGCGGTGTCCGCGCAACGGACACTGGGTGTTGTCGATCGACCCTACGAGGTGCCCCGGGCGAGGCGAATCGACGGCGCCCGATACTATGAACACCACGTCGACCACGACGATGCCGCCTATCTGCTCTACATCCAGGGCGAAAGCGACGGCATGGTAGACCTGGCCCTTTTGGGACTGATCGGTCGCATGCTAAGCGCACGATACTTCACCGCGTTGCGCACCGAGCGGCAACTCGGCTACGTGGTCGGTGCCTACGCCGACCACATTGCCCGCCACGCGGGCCTGGTCTTCACCGTGCAAGCCTCGAGCGTGGGCGTCCGGGAGATCGAGGCGCTGACCCAGCAGTTTCTCGACGATCAGCGTAGCTGGTTCCGCGACCTAACCCAGGACGAGTTCGAAGCCTACAAGGCGGGGTACAGCGCCCCGCTCGAACGACCCAGCGATTTCAACCACCGCCACCGGATAGCCCGCCTTTTGGCCGATCTCACCCACGGCGTTGTGACGTTCGACTCCAAGTTCCAGCTCAGGGACGCCGTGGCCAGTCTCGAAGCCGCGGACGTCGCCGATGCCTACGAGAAGCTGATCGACCCCGCCCGTGGCAACCGCCTGACGGTATTCAGTCGCGGCAAACCCGGGACGGCATCGACCGACGGGGAACCGATCGCCTCGATCATGGCGTTCAAGCGCGGGGAAGACGCGCCGCCGTAGCACCTTCCCGCGCTCGGCGCCGCCGCGCGCCGAGTACGTTCACACCCGCGAGCAGCAGCCCGGCAACCAGGAAGGCCCCGGGGGGCAGCGCCGCAAGCGGGAATCCGAGCGTCAAAGCCTCGCGAGCGGCGCCGAGAACCAGGATCGCCGCCGCGAAGCCGGCGGATGTCCCGAGCGCGTCCAGCAACGTCCGGCCGAGACCTTCCTTCGACGCCACCTGTTCGATGCGCGCGAGGATCATGCAGTTGGTAACGATGATCTGCACAAAGAGCGCGATGCGCTGGTAGAGGTCGAAGGCGTAGGCCTCCATGGCGAGGTTGACGAGGGTCGTGAAGGTCGCGATGACCAACACGAAACACGGCAGCCGCACGTCCTCCGGGACCAGCTTGCGGATGGCCGAGACAAGCACCGCGGAACCCGTGAGGACCACGGTGCTGGCGATGGCCAGGCCGAGGGCGTTCGCCACCGTGTTGGACACCGCCAGCAGCGGACAGAGCCCGAGCAGTTGAACCGCGGCGGGATTGCGGGCGACAGCGGCTTGCGCGAATCGGTTCATGGTGGACACATCTCTTCGAGCCGCACTCGGTCCACGGCCCGGGAGACCGCTTCGATGACGGCTTGCGATGTAATTGTCGCCCCCGTGACCGCGTGGGCGTCGCCGGTCGTGAACGAGTCCAGCCAGGCGGAGGGCGCATTCAGGATGTCGCCGAAGCCGGGCGTTTCGACATGGTCCAGAACGCGAACGCCCGTGATCGTGCCGTCGAGATCGAGCGCCACCGCCAAGCGGAAACCGCCGCCGTAGCCGGACCCAGCCACCCGCAGCACGACGACGTCGCGTTCGCAGAAAACGAGGTCCTCCCCGTAGGGGCGACCCTTGTGGTCGCCCGCAAATGTTTCGGCACCAATCAGGTCCCGCAGGATCCGGGTCTCGGCTTCGAGGCGGTTGCGGGCCACGTCGTCCTCGGTCAGGTCGGCGAACCAGGCCAGCGCAGCTCCCGCGAGCAACGTCAGCGCGGCCAATGCCGCGACGTTACGAAGCAGTGCGCGCATGGCCGAGGCGATCCAGTACGGGTGTTGCCAGGTTGCCGATCAGAACCGCGAACGCGACGCCGTCCGGGTAGCTGCCGCCGGCGCGGATGGCAAATACAAGCGCGCCAATAGCGAACCCGAACAGCCACTGGTGCGCCGCTTTGCCGGGTGCGGTGACCGGATCGGTGGCGATGAAGAACGCGGCGAGCATGGTCGCGCCGGCGAACCAATGGAAGACGGGCGACCCCAGGCTCGCCGAACTGCCGCCGTCGTGGAAGGCCACCGCCGGCAGCGCGACGCCGATGAGCACCGCGACGGGAATCCGCCAATGCACCACGCCGACGGCGAGCAAATACAGGCCGCCGATGAGGGCGGCGGCGTTCACCCACTCGAATCCGGCGCCGCCCAACATGCCGAAAGCCGGATTGGCGGCGATGTCCTCGATCGTCTGGCCGCCGCGGAACCGGAGTGCGTCCAGAGCCGTCGCCCCCGACATCGCGTGGACCAAGGTCATCGACTGCGGATACGCGACCAGTACCGCCGCGTAGCCCGCCATTGCCGGATTGAACACGTTGCGGCCCAGCCCGCCGTAGAGTTCCTTGGCAAGCAGGATAGCGACCGCAACGGCGACGACGGGAATCCAAAGCGGTGCCGACGGCGGAATGCCGATGGCGATCAGCAGACACGAAACCGGCGTGCTGCGGTCGACAAAGGGTCGGACGGGACGTTTGCGCAGGTACTGGCAGAGAGCCTCGAACCCAGCGCCAGCGACGAGGGCGACGAGGCAGTGCACGAGCAACAGCCAGCCGAATACCCACGCGGCCACGCCGATGGCCGGGACCAGGGCCAGAAGCACCCGGTCCATGATCGCGGTGGCGGAGGTCGGCTTGCCCAGCCAGGCAGCTACTGCCACTGGCGGGACGCCCCGAGCCGTTCGGCGCGACGCGCTGCCTGTTTCCGCGCTTCTCGCGAGAGCCGGCCGTTGCGTGCCTCGGCGTGCTGCCGGGCCGCGTCGGCCCGCCGGTTCGACTCGCGTTCGCCATGGAGCCGGTGTTTGAGCACGCGGAACTCACCGACGAGATCGATTCCGCTCGGACACGCCCGAGTGCAGGCCGTGCATTCGATGCAGTCGAAGATGGCGTCGTTCGATGCGCCGGTCTCGAAGGCGACGTGGAGGGCGTGGGCGTCCAAGTCCACCGGACAGGCCTTTTCGCACCAGCCGCAGGCGATGCAGGGTAGGGCGGAAGCGTTCGCAGGATTCGTCACCGGCCTCGCGCGTTCGCTCGAACGCGCTACCAGATCGATGCAGTCCACGGGACAAGCGGGGATGCACAGTTCGCAGGCCGTACAACGTTCCGGGATCACCGCGTGCAGGTACTTCGAGGCCCCGGCAATGGCATCCACCGGACAGGCATCGATGCACAGCGCACAGCCGATGCAGTCCTCCTCGACGATCCGCGCGACCTCGTCGGCCGGCTCGGCCAAACCGGCGTCCGCCTTGCGTCCCAGCAGCTCCTCCAAGGCAGCCACGACCCGTGGCCCGCCAGGTGGACAAAGATCGATGCGCTCGCCCGTCGCGACCGCCTCGGCATACGGTCGGCAGCCGGGATAGCCGCATTGTGCGCACTGGCTTTGGGGCAGAAGGGCGTCGATGGCGATGACCACCGCATCCTCGTTGGCGTCTCGCGTGCCCGCCAACGCCCGCCGGGCAATGGACAGGGCAACCGCCGCCGCCAAGCCGATTCCGCCCAGAACAAGAGCCGCCGTCATCCCCCAAGCCCCTTGAAGCCGTAGAACGCGAGCGCCATGAAGCCCACTGTCACGAGTGCCAGCGGCGGCCCCCGGAAGGGTTCGGGCACGGCGTCGTCGGCGATGCGTTCGCGCAGTGCGGCGAAGGCGACGATGGCAACGCCGAATCCGAGGCCGGCGCCGAGGGCGAGAAACAGCGTCCGCGGCAGGGACAATCCTTCGCTCACCGCGATCAGTGTCACCCCGAGGACCGCGCAGTTGGTGGTGATGAGGGGAAGGTAGATGCCGAGCATCCGGTGCAGGACGGGGCTCGCGGCGCGCACGAACATCTCGGTGAACTGCACGGTCGCCGCGATGATCACGATGAACGCGATGATGCGCAGGTACTCGACTTCGAAGGCCACGAGCAGGTAGCGGTTGACGAAGTACGTGCCGAGCGCCGCGACCGACAACACGAACATCGTCGCCAACGTCATGGGGACCGCGGTTTCGACGCGTCCGGAACTGCCAACGAACGGGCAAAGGCCGAGAAACTGCACCAGCACGAAATTGTTCACGAGCGCCGCCGACAAGAGGATGAGCAGCAGCTCGGTCATGGGTGTCAGCAGGCCGGCCGGGCGAGCACCAGGGTCGCCCTACGTCACCCTCATCCCCGGCTTGGCACCGGCATCCGGGGACAAGAGGAAGATGTCTTCGCCGCCGGGTCCGGCCGCTAGGACCATGCCTTCGGAAGTTCCGAAGCGCATCTTGCGGGGCGCCAGATTGGCGACAACGACGACGTGGCGTTCGACCAATGTCGACGGGTCGTAGGCTTCCCGGACGCCGGCGAACACCGTTCGTTGGCTGTCGCCGAGATCCAGCCGGAGTTCGATCAGCTTGTCGGCCCCGTCCACGAAGTTTGCGGCTAGCACCTTGGCCACGCGGAGATCGATCTTGCCGAACTCGTCGATGCTGACTTGTGCACTGCCTTCGTCCGACTCGTCTTCGTTCTCCGTTTCGGCCTGGGCGACGGTGGCTGCGATGACCTTGTCGACGTCCTTGCGGTCGATGCGGGTGAACAACGGCTTGAAGCGGTTAATCTCGTGGCCGACGAGGGGTCGGCCCGCGTCTTCCCACGCCAGCGACTCGATGTTGAGGAATGCCTCTGCGTTGGCTGCCATCGCCGGCAGGATGGGTTTCAAATAGACGGCCAGCGCCCGGAACACATTGATGCCGAGGGAACACACGCCCTGCACCTCGTCGCGTCGTTCGGGGTCGTTGACGTGCTTCCAGGGCTCGTGGGCCGCGATGTACTGGTTGGTGCGGTCCGCCAGCCCCGTGATCTGCCGCACGGCACGACCGACATCGCCCCGCTCGTAGAGTTCGGCCAGTTCGCGCCGGGCGTCCGTCACCGCGGCCCAGAGTTGCTCGTCGTGCACGCTCGCCGCCAGAACCCCGTCGAATCCGCGATGGATGAAGCCCGCGCAACGCGAGGCGATGTTGACGACCTTGCCGACCAGGTCGGAGTTCACCCGCTGCACGAAGTCGTCGAGTTGGATGTCCACGTCGTCGGTGTTGGCGGCGAGCTTGGTGGCGAAGTAGTAGCGCAGGTGCTCCGGGTCCAAGTGCTCGAGATAGGTGCCGGCGTTAATGAATGTGCCCCGGGACTTCGACATCTGAACGCCGTCCACCGTGATGAAGCCGTGGGTGTGGACCTTGGTCGGCGTGCGGTAGTCGGCACCGCGCAGCACGGCGGGCCAGAACAGGCAGTGGAAGTTGATGATGTCCTTGCCGATGAAGTGGTGAACTTCCGCATCGCTGTCGGCGCGCCAGAAGTCTTCGAAATCCAACCCTTCCGTGCGGTCGCATAGGTTTTTGAAGCTCGCCATGTACCCAACCGGCGCGTCCATCCAGACGTAGAAGTACTTTTCCTTGGTGCCGGGAATGGTGAACCCGAAATAGGGCCCGTCGCGGCTGATGTCCCATGCCTTCAAGCCCCCGGTCAGCCATTCGGCGAGCTTGTTGGTCACCTCCGGCTGCACCGCATCGGTCGCGGTCCAGTCCTTGAGGAAGTCGGTGAATTGCGCCAGGTCGAAGAAATAGTGGTCCGACGAGCGCAACTCGGGCGTGGCATCGGAAAGGAGCGAGCGCGGATTGCCGAGTTCCGTGGCGTCGTAGGTCGCCCCGCACTCCTGGCAGTTGTCGCCGTACTGGTCGTCGTGTCCGCACCGCGGGCAGTTGCCCTTCACGAAGCGGTCGGCCAGGAACAGTTCGCGTTCGGGATCGTAGAGCTGCTCGACGTCGGCGGTGAACGTCCGTCCGTCGGCGGCGAGGCGTTCGTAGATCGCCCGGGTGAATTGCTCGTTCTCCGGCGAGTGCGTCGAGTAGTAGTTGTCGTGCTCGACGTGGAAGCGGCACAAGTCGTCGGCGTGCTCCTCGCGCAGCGATTCGATCATCGCTTCGGGCGTGGTGCCTAAGCGTTCGGCCGCGAGCATGGTCGCCGTGCCGTGGGCGTCGTCCGCGCATACGTAGTAGCACTCGTTGCCCATCATGCGCTGAAACCGGACCCAGATGTCGGTCAGGATGTGCTCGAACAGGTGGCCGAGGTGAATGGCCCCGTTGGCGTTCGGCAGCGCGCTGGTGACGAGGATGCGACGCATGGTGATCTCAAGGCGGGTTGTATCGAGGGCGCGAGACTATACGCGCCGCGACGGGGATTGGCCACGCAACCCCGGTCCCTCGACGGGTGGGAACTCGACGCCGTCCGTATCAGCACACCCCTCCCAAGCTCGGTGTCCGGCCCTTTCCCCGGACGGGGTGTTGCAGACATCCGAGGATGGCGTTACGGTGAAGAGGTGCGTCTCAGAGCGCACCTGATCCGCGGGTAGGGCTATGCCCATCTGGTTGTAATTGCGACGACACGATCCTCTTTTCTGTCCAAGGTGCGGATATTGGGCTTAATGAAAGGAGGTCTTTCATGACTACCCCCTATCCGGGTGCGAACCTGGAAAATCTCAAGAAGCAGGCCAAGTCCCTGCTGAAGTCCGTCCGCGAGAACGACCGAGCCGCGCTCGCGCGCATCGCGCCGTATGTCAAAGACAGGGCGAACTTCAAGCTAAACGACGCCCAACTCGTGATCTCGCGCGAACTCGGCCACGCAAGCTGGGCCATGCTCAAGGCGTTCCTTGAGGAATCCGTCGGCGCATTCGTCGCCGCGGCCAACAACGGCGATATCGACACCGCAGAAACGATGTTGGCTCGAGAGCCGCGCCTGGCCGGGATACCAAGCGCACTCTTCCGGGCCGCCGCGATGGGCAAGAACGACATGGTTCGCCTGCTCGTCGAGCATGGCGCCGATGTAGACGCCGCCACGATGGAAGACAGTTCCTACGTCGGTACGCCGCTGCTCGCGGCAGCCGAGACGCTGAACGAAACGGACACGGTCGCGCTATTGCTTGAACTCGGTGCCAACCCCAATCTCGAAGCGGGCGGTGAGACGCCGCTGCATATGGCCATGGGCACCTATGCGCGTACCCCCCACAAGCACGATGTCATCGAGTTGCTGCTCGACGCCGGCGCGTCGCACAGCCAACCCGAGGCGGTCATGGCGATCCATCGTGGCCGTATCGATTTGCTAACCGCGCAACTCGATGCGGACCCGCAGCTCGTGCATCGGCGCTTCGAGGAGGTCGACTACCTGTGGCTCCCGTTCAACCATCCCGGACCAACGCTGCTGCACATCGCCGCGGACTACAACGAGGTCGAGATGGGACGACTGTTGCTGTCGCGCGGCGCCGATATCAACGCCCGTGCCGGGGGCAATGACGGCCAGAGCCCGATCTTTCACACCGTCGCGTCCTGGTCGGTATTGTCGGACGATGGTCATTGCCTGCCGTTCCTCGAACTGTTGCTGTCGCACGGCGCAGACCTGAAGCTCCGCGCCAGCGTGCGGTTCGAGACCTTCGGCGCATCCAACTGCGAGGGGCAAGTGCGCGAGGTCACGCCGCGCGACTTCGCCCTGGCGTTCGCCGGTGGACCGGCATGGCGCAATAGCCGGGCTGCGGTCGAGCTGCTTCAAGATTAGGGTTTGCAGAAAGACTGATAGACTCGTGGCCGTACCCGGGGAACCCACGACCGTGGCGGACGACTGCTGCAGAAGTACGATCGACGTGGCAAGCCTGGCCAGCCGGCAGCGCAAGGTGCTGGCGTGGGTCTTCGGGATCAACGTGGCGACCTTCATCGGGATGGTGACCGCCTCGGTCCTGAGCGAGTCTTCGGCGCTGCTCTCGGGAACCTTGGACAACCTCGGCGATGCGCTCACCTACGGCTTGAGCATCGCAGTGGTCGGTGCCTCGACGCAGGTGAAAGCCCGTGTTGCCTTTCTGAAGGGACTCCTGATACTCGGCGCGGCGCTGGCCGTGGCCGCCCAGATCGGCTGGCGGCTGACGGACCTCGACGCGCCGGCGGCGGGCACGATGTCGGTCGCCGCCACGCTCAACCTGGCCGCGAACAGCGTCTGCCTATGGCTCCTCTCACCGTACCGGACAGGCGATGTCAACATGTCGTCGTCTTGGGAGTGCTCCCGCAACGACGTGATCGAGGGCTTCGCGGTCATTGGCGCGGCGGCCGCCGTCTGGCTGTTCGACTCCGGCTGGCCGGACATCGTGGTGGCGTTGATCCTGTTGGCGATCTTCCTTCGCTCGGCCGCACGGGTTTTGCGCAACGCCTGGCTGGAACTCACGCAGGCCACGGCATAGGCGCGGAACAACCTCGCTCCCACGCGACTCGTCGGAGGGTGGGAGAGTGGACGCTATAATCGTGGCCGAATCGAAGGATCCCCGATGGCCAACCCCATAGACAGTTTCCCCGACCCCGTATTGGGGGCTACCTGGGGCGAACTCGGTGCGGTGCGCCGCGCCGCCCGCTTGGACGACCGTTGGCACGTCGACGCGGTACTGGGGTATCCCGTGGATGGTCTCGAAGAGCCCTATACCCGGGCGCTGTCGCAAGCCTTGAACGACGCCGTGGTCCTCGATCTCGCCTTCGCGCCACCGCCGTCCCGGAATGCGACCCGCGCCGGCCACCTGATCGCGGTCGCATCGGGCAAGGGCGGGGTCGGCAAGTCCACGACCGCGGTAAACCTGGCCTTGGCGCTGGACCGAGCCGGCGCGAGAACCGGCATCCTCGATGCGGACATCTACGGCCCCAGCCAAGGCATGATGCTCGGGATTCCCGCAGGCCGGCGTCCGGAAGTCCGCGACCAACGCCTGTTCGTGCCCATTCGGGCGCACGGCATCGAGGCCATGTCGATGAGCATGCTCACCGACGAAAGGACGCCGATGGTGTGGCGCGGCCCGATGGCGTCGGGTGCGCTGCGGCAGCTTCTCGAACAAACGGACTGGGGCGGACTCGACTACCTGGTCGTCGACATGCCGCCGGGTACCGGAGACATCCAGTTGACCCTGTCCCAGCAGGCGGCGGTCAGCGGGGTGGTCATCGTCACGACCCCCCAGGACATCGCGCTCCTGGACGCCCGCAAGGGCATCGAAATGTTCCAGAAGGTCGACATCCCGATCCTCGGCATCATCGAGAACATGAGCTGGTTTCAATGTGGGTGCGGCGAAGTCCACCACCTGTTCGGCGAGGGAGGCGGGGCTAAGGTGGCCGAGGAATACGGCGTTGAGCTGCTCGGTGCGTTTCCCCTTGATCCTCGCATTCGCCAGTCGACGGACGCCGGGTCGCCGACCGTGGTCGCGGACACCACGAGTCAGGTGGCTACGTTGTTCGTCGACTGCGCCCGGCGCCTTGCCGGTGCGCTCTGGCGCAACGCCGCGGATATCGCGCCGCCGCCGTCCATCACCATGGACGACGAATGACCATCAAGTCCGACCGCTGGATCCGGGACATGGCCCGGACCGGCATGATCGAACCCTTCGAGCCCGACCAGGTCCGCACCGTCGACAACAGGCGGGTGATCTCCTACGGCACCTCCAGCTACGGCTACGACGTCCGCTGCGCGCCGGCGTTCAAGGTCTTCACCAACATCTTCTCGGCCACCGTCGACCCCAAGGCGTTCGACGAGCGCAGCTTTGTGGACGTCCAGGGCGACAGCTGCATCGTTCCGCCCAACGCCTTCGCCTTGGCAAGCACGGTCGAGTATTTCCGGATCCCCCGCGATGTCCTGACGTTGTGCGTGGGCAAGTCCACATACGCGCGTTGCGGAATCATCGTCAACGTGACGCCCTTGGAGCCCGAATGGGAGGGCCATGTCACCCTGGAGTTCTCCAACACGACCAACTTGCCCGCGAAGATCTACGCCAACGAGGGCGTCGCGCAGTTGCTGTTCTTCCAGAGCGACGAGCCCTGCGAGGTGACCTACCGGGACCGGGGCGGCAAGTACCAGGGCCAGCGCGGCGTCACCCTCCCCAGGGCTTGACGCGCGACCCGTCAACCGAGCAGGGCGCCGTCCTTCGACACCACGAATTGCCCGCTCGTTGGGCGGCTCCCGTTCGCGACCATCCGGCCAATGACCCGCGCCCCCTCGCCGGCCGAGCGTAGCGTCTCGAGAACGTTGGCTGCATCGGCTTCGGCGGCGCACACGACGAAACCGATGCCGAGGTTGAACGTGCGCAGCATTTCGGCCTCGTCGATTCCGCCCGCCTGCTGGAGCAGATCGAACACCGTGGGTCGTTTCCATGCGTCGAGATCGATCGCCGCCGCCAGATGGTCGCCGAACATCCGCGGAAGGTTGTCGACGAAGCCGCCACCGGTTATGTGGCACAACCCCCGGGCAACATCCAGCACTGCGTTCACGGAACGCACGTAGATTCGTGTGGGCGCAAGCAGGCTGTCAACAAGGTCGTCGGGTGCGGCACCGCCTTGATCGTCGAGAATGCGCCGGATCAGGGCGTATCCGTTCGCATGGGGGCCACTTGACGCCAGGCCGATCAGCACATCGCCAACGCCGATAGCGTCGCCGGTGATGATGGCGTCGCGTTCCACGAGGCCGACGCAGAAGCCCGCGAGATCGTAGTCGCCCGGTGGGTAGAACCCGGGCATCTCCGCCGTCTCCCCGCCGGCCAGCGCGCAGCCGGCCAACTCGCAACCCTTGGCGATGCCGTTGATCACGCGCTCGGCGACGTCGACGTCGAGGGCGCCGCTGGCGTAGTAGTCGAGGAACAGGAACGGTTCCGCGCCGGCCACCAGCACGTCGTTCACGCACATCGCGACGAGATCCTGACCCACGTCGTCGTGGCGGTCGTGATCGATGGCGAGTCGGAGCTTGGTACCGACGCCGTCCGTGCCCGTGACGAGAACCGGGTTCCGGTAGTCTTGGGGCAGCGTCGCCAGTGCGGCGAAACCGCCTAGGTCGGACAGGAGTTCTGGGCGGCGGGTACGACGCACCGCCGGCGCAATGCGTCTTACCAGTTCGTTGCCCGCGTCTATGTCGACGCCGGCATCCCGGTAGGTCAGGCGTGGCATCGGCCAGTCCCGCCGCGGAAAAAGAACGCGCAGTTTAAGGCAAAGGCCCGCGATTGGCTTGACGACTTGACGACCGCGATTGTCCATCGGCATTTCATTACACTTAGGCGTGCCCTACTTACCCCGTTCAGGGATCGCGGCTCGTGGCTCGTGTTCGATTGTTGTTGGCTTGTGTCGTTGCCGGCGCTGCCGGAACGGCGTGGGCCGAAGTCGTTCCGTGGCTCTACGATGTCGAAATCACGGTGGCATCGCAGAGCGACGCCGACCGACGCCGCGCCGCCGGTGCCGCGCTGGCCGAAGTGCTCACGCGCGTGACGGGGCTGCGCGAGATCCCTTTCGGCAGCCAGGTGGATGGAGCCATCCGGGAGTCCGAGCGGTACTACGCGCGCTACGCCTTCGCGACACGCGGCATCCAACCGGAAGAGGGTGGAGAGGCGATCCCCCAGACGCACTTGGAGATTCACTTCGAGCGCGGCACGCTCCTCGATCTGTTGCGCCGCACAGGACTTCCCGTTTGGAGCGCCGATCGCCCGACGGTGCTCGTTTGGGTTGTGCTCGAAGGAGCCCTCGCCGGGGAAGCGGGAGGGGCCGACCCCTCGCGAGGAAGAACCCGGCGTGTGGTTTCGTCGACGTCGGTCGGCGTCGCGGAAGAGGTCGCATTGGCCATGCATCGGGAGGCACGCCGCCGCGGCATCATGTTGACCTTCCCGCTCACGGACCTCGACGACAGGGGCTTGAGGGTCACGGACCTGTGGGGACGGTTCTGGACCGCCATCATGCGGACCTCCCGGCGCTATGCACGCGATCTCATGCTGCTTGGGCGGGTCGCGGCGAATCCCGGCGGTGGCTGGTCGTCGCATTGGGAGCTCAAGTCACCGGGCGAAGAGCAGGAACTCGCCGCGTCGTTCATCCATCAGGGGTCGTCGGCCGCCGTCGTGGCGGGGGAAGCTGTGCACCGCGTTGCGGATGCGCTGGCGCAGCGCTTTGGAGTCCGGGGAGGAGACCTCGACACGATCACGTTGACAGTCCGCGGGGCGCAGACGGTTCGGGGCTACGCTGCCGTACTCGCCTATCTGCAGTCCCGGGAATACATCACCCGGGTGGACGTCAGCGCCGTCGAACCGAGTGCGCTGCACCTGAAACTGCACTCCCGGTCGGCACGCGATCAGCTTGTGGAACTGCTCCTGATGGGAGGCTATCTTTCCCAATCTCGAAGTGGTTCACCAACGCCACCGCCGGCGGGTCCGGGGTTGGAGTTGGTTTGGATGGGTGCCCGATGACCGATACGCCGGCGCGTCATTTGCCCAATGCATTGACAATCGCGCGCGTGGTGCTGGTTGTCCCCGCGGGCTGGCTGCTCATGGTCGAGGCCATTCCCGAGGCGCTCATCATCTTTGCGGTTGCAGGCCTGTCGGACTTCGTCGACGGGGAATTGGCGAGGCGCTTCAACTGGCGGACCACGTTCGGGGCGATTGCCGACCCTGCCGCCGACAAGCTTCTCGTACTGGTTGTGATCGTCGTGCTCGCGCTCCAGGGCCACGTTCCCGTTTGGTTGCCGGTGGTCGTCGTGGGACGCGACTTGGTGATCGTCTTCGGCGCGCTCACCTATCGGCTGTGGATCGGCAAATACGAGATGGAGGCGACGCCGCTCAGCAAGGCGAACACCGCGCTCCTGATTTTCGTGCTGTTGGTCGTGATCATTGGCTTGATGGGCGAGGACTATCCGGTAGCCGCGATGGTGGCGGGCCCGATCGACCCGCTGGGATTCGTGTTGGTGGGTGTTTCAAGCGTGGTGTCCGGGGGCCAGTACGTGCTGCTCTGGAGCCGCCGGGCGGCGGCCGAGTTGCGCGCGAGAAAGGCGTCGTGACGGAGCAGCAGGCCCTACCGTTCGCCCTGGGCGAACGCGGCACGTTTCGGCACTTCGTGGCGGGTCGCAACGGCGAGCTAGTGGAACGCCTGCGGAAATTGGGGCGAGCGTCGGGCAACGCGTTCGACTGCGTGTGGCTTTTCGGGGACCCCGGCACGGGCAAGACCCACCTCTTGCAGGCAGTCTGCAACGATCAGGCGAACGCGGCCTATGTTCCCGCTCGGGAAATCCCCACGGAGGACGACTCCATCGAGGCCTACGGCAAGTTCGACACGGTGACCGTCGACGACGTCCCCGAGTGGCTCGGCGCTCGAGCATCGGAGCGACCGTTGATGAGCTTGTACAACGTGCTGCGCGAACGCCACGCACGTCTGGTGGTGACCGCGCACCGTTCGCCCCGGGATCTCAAGTTCGCCTTGCCCGACCTGGGTTCGCGACTGCGGGCCGCGGCGTGCTATCGCCTCGCTCCCCTCGACGATCGGGACAAGCTGCGGCTGCTCGCCGGCGTTGCCAGGGAGCGTGGCTTCGAACTGCCGGACGAGGTCGCCCAGTTTCTCCTGGTACGCACCAGCCGGGATCAACGCGAGCTGCTCGGCATGCTCGATCGGCTCGATCGGGCATCGCTCGCCCAGGGCAGGCGCCTCACCATTCCGTTCGTCAAGCAGACGCTTGGCCTGTGACGTACCGGTGACGACCGGACACGCCGGCCTACAGCCTTGTGTCGTGATTACCGGCGGCGGTACCGCGGGCCATGTCGTCCCGGCCCTGCCCGTCGTCGAGGCACTCCTCAAAGCCGGTTCGTCGGTGCACTTCGTGGGCAGCACGAAAGGGCCCGAAGAACGTCTTGTCGCCCCGCTCGGCATCCCCTTCCACGGTATCCAGACGGGCAAGCTTCGGCGCTACTTCTCATTCGAGAATTTCGTCGATGCACTGCGCATTCCCGTGGGCATCGTGCAGGCGTGGCGACTCCTGGCCCGCCTTCGACCCGCCGTGGTGTTCTCCAAGGGTGGCTTCGTGTCGTTTCCCGTCGTCGTGGGCGCCTGGTTGAAGGGCGTCCCGGTGGTGGCGCACGAGTCCGATCTGACGCCGGGTCTCGCAAACCGCCTGGCGCAGAGGTTCGTGACGACATTGTGCGTCAACTTCGAAGACACCCGGGCCGAACACGTCAGGGTGGTTGTCACCGGCACGCCGCTGCGCGGTCAGTTGCTTGACGGCGACGCCACGCGCGGGCGGCAACGGCTGGGCACCGCCGCCGAACGGCCGGTTCTTCTAGTCGTGGGAGGGAGCCTCGGTGCAACGAAGCTGAACGAAACGGTCCGGGCCGCGCTCGAACGTCTGCTTGTCGACTACGACGTCATCCACGTCTGCGGGGTTGGCAAGGTCGACGCTTCCCTTTGCACCCTGGCTGGCTATACGCAGCGCGAATACGTATCGGACGATTGGGGGGACCTGATCGCCGCCGCCGACCTCGTCGTCTCGCGCGCCGGCGCCAACGCGCTCTACGAGTGGCTCACCCTGGGCAAACCCCATCTGCTCGTGCCGCTACCGCGGACGGCAAGTCGCGGCGATCAGATCGAGAACGCCGCCTACGCGGAGTCCCGGGGCTGGAGCATGGTCCTGCCCGAAGCCACACTGAATTCCGAGACATTGGTCGCCGGTGTCGCTAAACTCGCCGCCCTTTCAGGCGAGTACCGCCAGCGGATGCAGGCATTCCGCAGGCGCGACAGCACTTCACTGATCGTGGAGGAGCTGTCGAAGGCCGCACTCGCCGGTTAGCTGCATTGGCAACACGGTGTACCGCGTCAGAACGTTCAACAAGGTTGCGCCCAAGGGGCTCGAACGATTTCCCGATCACGGCTTCGAGGTGGGACCCTCGGTGGGGGACCCCCACGCGATCCTGCTGCGCAGCCATAAGCTCGCCGCCGACGAATTGTCCCGAAGCCTCGCGGCCATCGCCCGCGCAGGAATTGGCGTGGACAACGTGCCCGTGGATCTGTGTACCGAGCGCGGCATCGTCGTTTTCAACACACCGGGCGCCAATGCCAATTCGGTCAAGGAACTCGTGCTCGCGGCATTGCTCCTGACGTCTCGGGACGTGCTTGGCGGGTTCAACTACGTTCGATCCCTCGAGGCGGTCTCCGATGACGCCCAGTTGCACCGCTTGGTGGAGGCTGAGAAGTCCCGGTTCAAGGGCCACGAGGTGGCGGGCCGCACTTTGGGAATCGTCGGGCTTGGCGCGATCGGTTCGCGCGTAGCCCGGGCGGCACTCAATCTCGGCATGGACGTCTTGGGCTACGACCCGGCGCTGTCCGTGGACGCGGCCTGGCGGCTACCGAGCGAGGTCAAGCGGATGGAGAATCTGCCGACGCTCTTCGCACGATCCGACTACGTGTCCCTGCATATACCGGCGCTGGCCGAGAACCTCGGCTTGGTGGACGCCGATCTCATAGGCAACATGCGGCCGAACTCCGTGTTGTTGAACTTCGCGCGGCAGGAAATCGTTGACGAAGCAGCCATCAAGGTCGGACTCGGCGACGGCACCCTGGCGGCCTACGTGGCCGACTTCCCGAGTACCGTCCTTGCCGGGGAACCCAAGGCGCATACGACCCCGCACCTGGGGGCGAGCACGGCCGAAGCCGAGGAGAACTGCGCCGTGATGGCGGCGGATCAGCTTCGGCAGTTCCTGCTCTACGGCAACATCGACAACTCCGTCAATTTTCCGTCGGTAGCGCTCGATCCCGCCGGTGGCCACCGTGTCGGCGTCACCAACGCCAACGTGGCCGGCATGCTGGGCCAGATCATGTCGGCATTGGCCGACGCACAGATCAACGTCATCGACATGATCAACAAGAGTCGCGAACACGTCGCCTACAACCTGATCGACCTCGACACGAAGCCGAGCGAGGCCCTGCTCGGGCGCATCGCCGCCGTCGACGAGGTGATGAGCGTGCGGCTGTTCGATCCGCTGGACGGCCCGTAGGGGCGACCCTTGTGGTCGCCTGTCCTAGGGCAGCGCGAGGCGACGGCCGGTTGCCGCGAGAATGCGCGAGCATTCTCGAAACGCGCCCGAAGGGCGCGCCGGGACGCGACAACGCCGCCAAACGGCTCGTTCCTCGCCGTCTGGCCCCAGCCCCCACCGCCCGAGGACTCTGCGCCTTGATGCGCCACTCCGTGCCGCTTCTGCGGCGCAGACTCCTCGGCCCGTCGCCTACGGCGTCTTGAACGGGTTCGGTCGGCGCTTCTGGCGCTCTCGGAACCGGCCCGGACGAACCAATTCGAGCAGATCGAGTGTGACCGGGGCCACCTCGCCGGCGATGGCGCTGGCGACGATCTCCGCGCCGAGTATCGCCGTGGTGGTGCCGTGCGAACCGTGGCCGAGGTTGAACCAGACCCCCTCGTCGAACCCGATTACCGGCAAGCGGTCCGATGTGACGGCGCGGATGCCGCGGAAGCGCTCGAGGGAGTTTCCCGGGTCGTCGCCGAATAGGCGCCGGAAGCGCTGGGCGTTTGCCGACGTGGCATCCTGCGTCGCCCAGGGACGGTACTCGTAGGTCGCGCCGGCCCATACGCTCCCCACGTCGGGTACGAGGGTGCCGTTGCCGACGATCGGCAATTGGGGCGGATGTTTGCACCCGAAGCGGTCCATCTGGCCGGCGAGGCCGGTGACCTCCAGGGTGTCGAAACCGTCGATGTCGGAACCGGTGGCTCTGACCACCGCTGATGGGTGATCCGAATGCGATGCGGCGATTTCGACTCCGCCGTGGCGGCACAGCGCCTCCGACAGGTGTCGCGCGTTGACGGCTAGCCCCGTAGCGAAAAAGAGCGCGGGCTCGCGAATCACCAGACCGGCGAGTTCCGATGCCGCACGGGGTTCGAGGTGTTCGGCGATGGCGGCTGGCGTCACCTCGGCGATTCGCAGGAGCTTGTCGGCATCGATGGTCGGCGAGGGCAACTGCAGGACCCCGCTTGCCGTTGTGCCTGGAAGCCCGCGACATCGATGCGCCGCGAAGGCGAATGCGTGCAGTCGAAATCCGGCCAGCGTGGTAGTGCCGAGCGACGGGCGCGGGTGCAGGACGGCGGCTGGGATGCTTGAAGCCCCTCCGGCGATGCCTTCGCCGGCGTCGGCAAGTTCCACGGCGATACCCTTGTCGGCGAGCGCGTGCGCCGTCGCGGTTCCCGCGAGGCCTGCGCCGAGGACAGCCACCGAGGTTGGCGACACGAAATCGCGACCCTTGCCGGCGAAGACCCCGGCGGTACTGTGTCGCTTGTGTGGACGCTGATCGACGCGGCGGACCTCGAAGCCCGACCTTGCCAGGCTACGGCGTACGTCGCCGGCCGCGGTGAACGTCGTAACGCTCGCCCGGTGGGCCGACAGGCGGGCCATGACCTCGAACAGTTCGTCACGCCACATCGCGGGGTTCCTACGCGGGGCGAAACCGTCCAGGAACCAGGCATCGACGCCGCGGCGTTGTTGTCGCTCCAGGTCGGCCAACGCGTCGCGGACGTCGCCGAAGTAGACCGACAATTGAATCCGGCCCGCCTCGAACAGACGACGGTGCCAACCCGGGACGAGCGGCGGATAGTGTTCGACCAGATCCCGCGCCAGTGGGAACGCCGTCTTCCAGGGAGCGAGCGACCTGGCCATGTCGTCTATCGATAACGGATGGCGTTCGACCGAAATGAAATGCAGCCGGCTTCGGGCGGCTTGCGCGGCAACGATGAAATTGAGGCCAGTCCCGAAACCGAGTTCGCCGACGGTGAACGTCCCCGCAGGGTCGGCAGTGCGCGTCTCGAATGCAGCCGGGCCCAGGAACACCCGCTCGACCTCGGCCGGGCCACCCAGGTCGTAGTAGACGTCGCCGAAAGCACGGGAAACAGGTCGCTCCTCGTCGAAGTCGACGTGGGCCTGTGAGAGTTGAGGAGCAGTTGGTGACATCGATGCGGTGGCGTTGCCTTCGCGTGGCGTCTGCCACTCGGTAACGCATTGGCCGGTCGCGTGATCGGCTAATATTGTCGCCGACATGAACGCCTCCGCAACCAAGGGCATCGTCCTCGCCGGCGGTCGCAATCTCAGGCTCCACCCCGCCACCATCGCTGTCTGCAAGCAGCTTCTGCCGGTGTACGACAAGCCGATGGTCTACTACCCGCTGACTACGCTCATGCTCGGCGGCATACGGGACATCCTGATCGTGTCCACGCCGAAGGACACGCCGCGGCTTGAGGATCTGCTCGGCGACGGCTCCCAATGGGGCATGCGATTGTCTTTTGCCGTGCAGGACGAGCCGCGCGGCTTGGCGCACGCCTTCATCGTCGGCCGCGACTTCATCGACGACGATCCCGTCGCGCTGATTCTCGGCGACAACATCTTCTTCGGCAGCGAGCTGTCGCGCCTATCCCAGCAGGCCATCCGCGACAACCGCGGCGCGACCGTGTTCACGTATCCGGTGAAGGATCCCCGGCAGTTCGGGGTTCTCCGCGTAGACGCCGAAGGCCGACCGGTGGATCTCGAAGAGAAACCGTCCATCCCGAAGTCGAACCTGGCCGTCACCGGTCTCTACGTCTATGACAACGAGGTGGTCTCCGTCGCCGAGTCGCTGCGCCCGTCGCCACGTGGCGAACTCGAAATCACCGACCTGAACCGAGTCTACCTGAAGCGCGGACTGCTCGACGTCGTGCAGTTCGGTCGCGGCATGGCGTGGCTGGATACGGGGACGCCGGAGTCACTTCTGGAGGCGAGCCAGTTCGTACAAACCATCGAACACCGGCAGGGATTCAAGATCGCCTGCCCGGAGGAGGTGGCCTGGCGGATGGGCTGGCTATCGGATGCCGACCTGGTCACGCTCGCGGATTCCCTGGCGCCGGGGGACTACGGCAACTACCTTCGCGGACTTGCCGCCGAAGGCGAAACCGTCTAGCGATGCGCGTGGAAGAGACGATCCTGCCCGGGGTGGTGGTGGTGCGTCCGGACGTGTTCCAAGACGACCGCGGGTTCCTGCTTGAGACGTACAGCAAGGAGCGCTACGACGAGTTCCGCGAACTGGGATACGGCTTCGTCCAAGACAATCATTCGCGGTCGCGGCGTGGCGTTCTGAGAGGCCTGCACTTCCAGGAACGCGAACCGCAAGGCAAGCTCGTGCGGGTAGCCCGGGGCTGCGTATTCGACGTGGCCGTGGATATCGATCCGGCATCGCCGACGTTCCGCCAGCACGTAGGCGTCATCCTTGACGACACGGACCACGTCCAGTTTTTTGTGCCACCGGGCTACGCGCACGGTTTCTGCGTGCTCTCCGAAGTTGCCGATTTCGAATACAAATGTACGGCCCACTACCGCCCGGACGACTCCCGCGGCGTGTTGTGGAGCGATCCGACGATCGCCATCCCTTGGCCGTTGGACAACCCGGTCGTCTCCGGTGCGGACGCACGGAATCCAACGCTCGACGAGTATCTCGCGCGGTGAAGATCCTGGTCACGGGCGCGGATGGCCAGATTGGAACAGAAATGGTCCGACTGGCGGACGACGAATTTCGGGTCACGGGCCTCAACCGGCGCGGTCTGGACATTGCCGACCGAGACGCCCTCGCGCGCAGTTTGGACGAACAGGAGCCTGATCTCGTGGTCAACTGCGCTGCCTACACGGCGGTGGATCAGGCCGAAGACGAACCCGACCTTGCGTATCGCGTCAATGCCCACGCCGTGGGATGGCTGGGCAAGGCATGCGATGCGCGGGGCGTTGGCGTGATCCACTTTTCGACGGACTATGTCTTCGACGGCACCAAGGCCGGTCCCTATACCGAGGATGACACCCCGAACCCTTTGAACGTCTATGGCGCGTCCAAGCTCGAGGGGGAGAACCGGTTGCGCGCGGCCACCGACCGGCACCTGATCCTGCGCGTCAGTTGGGTGTTCGGACGGATCGGCCGCAGTTTCGTGGACACCATTATCCGCTTGGCAAAAGAGCGGGACGAACTGAGGGTGGTGGACGATCAGGTCGGCGCTCCTTCACCGGCCGACTCGATCGCGGTGACGGTGCGGTCGATCGCGGAGCATCCCGCAGGCCTTGAGGATGCTTGGGGAACCTACCACTTCTCCACGATGCCGACGGTGTCGTGGTGCGGGTTCGCCCGGGAGATTGTCGCGACGGCGATGAGCGGGGGAATCTTGACAACGTTGCCGTGTGTGCGAGGGATCGCCACGGACGAGTTGCCATCGAAGGCAACGCGACCTCTGAACTCGCGCCTATGTGCGGCCAAGCTGCGCGGGTCGATAGGAGTTGCACCCTCAACCTGGCGAGCGAGCCTGCGTGATTATCTCCGAGAGGCTGGTGCTAGTCCCTAAACCGGAGGAGGGGTCATCGCGTAAGTGTGCCGCCGATGACCCTGCAGTCTCGGTGATCCTCTAGAAGTTCCTGCCAGTACGGAATGTCGCGTAGACGAACCATGCAGATAATCTCGCGGTGGAGTGGCGGGTTGAAGCGCATCGAAGACTTTGGCGGATGTTCACGCGGATCGTATTGGTGCTGGTCAGCCGGCGAGTCGAGCGGGTGTATGGAGTCGTCCAGCGAGTCATTGACCGCGGTTCTTCCCAGGATTGAGAAATCCTCGAGGTGTAAGCGCCGGAGCACAGCTTGAAGCAGTGAAGTGGTCAGGTGGCACGCATGTCCGTGCCAGTCGGACCAGTAGAACTTCAGACCGTGACGCCGCAGGAATGCGTCCGCGTCAAAGTACGGTCCCCGGATGTAGATGAAATCAGTCGCCACGGTCATAGCGCACTCAACGGCCTTGTAGCCCTTGTGCAATGGCATGTGTTCGAGTACGTGGTTCATCACGGCGAATCGAACTGATTTGGCGGGAAACGTCATTTGGGCAATGTCGCCGTGTAGGCAGTCGTAGCCGCGCAAACGCATGTGCTCGATGTTGGCGGCGTCAACGTCGACGCCGAGTCCCCTTTTGCCGCCTAGCTGGTCTCTCGCGAAATCGATCGATCCGCCCTTGGACGAGCCGATGTCGAGAAAGTCATACCCGTCGAGCGACGATTCAGTTGACTCGGTCACGGTCTTGGGCGTCGGTTTCTGTCGCAAGGAGAGTCACCCAAGCCGAGGACGCGGACGTTCTGTCGTTGTGGGGTTAGCGTCAGCGAACTGGCCTCGTGGTAGTCTTGCCGAGTCCGGCGGTTTCAGCGGCGCTCTGATCGTGTATTGCGATCGTGGATTGCGAACCGCTGCTTGAGATTTCATCACCTCGCCGTAGATAGGTCAACCGGACCGAGGAAGTCGAGACACATGCAGATATTCGTACTGGGGATGCACCGGTCCGGTACGTCGGCCGTCGCTCGGATCCTGAACCTGATGGGAGTGTACTTCGGTGGGGAGCACGTCGGTACTGGGCGTAGCGACCAAAACGTAAAGGGTTTCTGGGAGCGTCGCGATGTACGTGATCTGAACGACGATTTGTTGTTCAGTTTCGGTTGCGACTGGGATTGTGTCGCAGACTTCGATGGCGACGCACTATCTAGCGAGACCAAGTCGGCGTATGTCGACGCAGCCGCTGACATCGTTTTGAACATGGATGCTCATCGACCCTGGTTCATCAAGGAACCGCGACTCTGTCTGCTGTTCCCGATATGGCGGCAAGTGCTCGAAAACCCGTTCTGCGTTCATGTGTTGCGCAACCCCCTCGAAGTTGCCCACTCGCTAAAGGCGCGTAACGGGATTCCCATCAGAGCGGGGTTGGCACTTTGGGAAATCTACAATCTGCACGCTCTCAATTCATCGGCGGGGCTCAGACGAGTTTTCGTTTCCTACGAAGACCTGATGGAAAATTCGTCGGTTGTCGTCCAGCGGCTTCACGCCGTGCTCGTGGAACAAGGCGGATATGGATTACGGCTTCCCTCGGACGATGAACTGAGTCGGTTCTTGGACGACGGGCTCTATCGGCACCGCAAGACCGAACGGTCACTCCGATCGGTCGCGACGGCGCATCAACTGCAGCTGTACGAAGCTCTTCTGGGCGATACCGAGGCCTTGCGTACACCGCTGCCAGGGCCGTCTCGGTCCGCCGTCGACACACTGAGACAATACGAGAAGGCGGTCGATGTCGAAGACCGTGCCTCTCGTGCGCGCCAGGCCCGCCAACGGCGTGTGCCGGACGGCGAAACAACACAGCTCAAGTTGCGGAACTTGGAGCTTGAGCATGCCCGGTCGTTGTTAAGGGAAATGTCGCAGAGACTAGCCGCGGCTGAGCGAGAGACAACGCAGCTTCGACGCATCGAGATCGAGGTGAGATCGGCGTTTTCACGAAGCGAGCAGAAGGTCGAAGACTTGTCGTCTGAACTCGACAACGCGCGCAAGACTGCGACGAGTCTGGAGGAAGAGCGATCCGAACTTCGGAGCAAGAACGCCGATCTCGAAAAGGATCGAGCGGTATTGCAGGAAGCCAATGCGGCCTTGGGCGAGGACTTGGCCGCGCGGATCCGGGACTGGGAGGGCCTAGCGGACGCCAATGCTGACTTGAACCAGGAAGCCGATGATCTGCGGTTGGAGCTCACGCTTCTGCAGAACTCCAACGCGCAACTCGAGCAGAAGAGCGCAAGTATCGAACAATCCCGTGCCGCCGCCGAGGAGGATCACGCCGCGCTGGCGGCGAGGCTTCTGCGGGCATCGGAGGAAGTCGCGGATCGGCAATCGTTGGTACGCGATTTGACCTCTCGCTGGGACCGCGAACTGAGGCGCCGGAAGGACGCGGCATCCGAGCTCTCGCTTTTGGCCTCGGCCCTGCATTCGGACCTAGTTGGTTTGCTGGGTACGCGCAGGTGGCGACTGGGTCGTGCGGTCGTCTCCGCGCTGTACGTGCTGTCATTCCGCCGGGTTCCGAGGGATGTGGGTGAACAGTTGACCGTGGTGAGCGCGCGCTTCCGAGCCAAGGAGCAGCTCATCGGCGAATTCGCCGCGTCGCGCGACGACATTCCGAGAAAGCTGGCCGAACTGGCGCCCACGACGGCGACATCCGTTGACGAAATATTCGACCGCCCCGTGGGCCGCCCTGCGGAGATGACCGTGCGGTTGGTGGAACGGGGACTGGAACTGAAGCGGCGAGCGCAACAGGTGGACGAACTATCGGCCCATGTTGATTCCCTGGTGACGATATTCGAAGGGATTGTCGGATCATGGCGATGGCGGTTAGGGAACCTCGTGGTCTCAACTCTTCGTCGGCTCGTGCGTGGCAGGGTGCCTGCGACCGCTGCCGACTCAGCGGCCACTCTGGTGGAGCAATACCGTTTGGGTTCGTATGCGGACGTGGCGACACGTCCTGCCGTTCCAATGCCTAGTGATCTGAAGGGGGCGAGCGGGGACATTGTGCGAAGTACCTCGCCGAACGCGTCGTCAACAGCCAGTGCCGATGGATCTGCGGCAAACCAAGCGCTAGCGAAACCGTCGAGGCTTGCGCCGCCCACCATACCGGCCCTCGCGGGCACCACCATGTCGCGGGTCCACACGCAGGAGTCGGTGGGTCCCGAGAGCTGTCGTCCGATCCGGCCGAACCTGCCGGCGACCCGCGTGGACATTGTTGTCTGCGTCCACAATGCGTTGGAAGACGTTAGATGGTGCCTGGAATCCGTGCTGTCTCGTACGGCGATCGATTTCACCTTGATCGTGGTCAACGACGGCTCCGCCCCGGAAACCACGGCATGGCTTCGCGAGACCGCTGCGCGCCATCCGGTCATCGAACTGATCGAGACCAACGGGCCGTTGGGCTATACGCGAGCGGCAAACCGGGGGTTGGCCGCCGGCACGGCGTCCTACGTGGTATTGCTCAACAGCGACACGATCGTGCCTCGGCTATGGGTCGAGTGCCTGCTCGAATGTCTGCAGACCGATGAACGGCTCGGCATCGTGGGGCCACTTTCGAATGCCGCGAGTTGGCAGTCGGTCCCTGAACGATTCGCCGAGGACGGGGGATGGGAGGTCAACGATCTTCCCGTTGGCTACAACGTCGACGAATACGGCGAGTTGGTCCATCGTGTGTCGGAGCAAGTATTCCCGCGTGTGGAGTTCCTCAATGGCTTCTGCTTATTGATGCGGCGGGCGGTCATCGAGGCGATTGGATACCTCGACGAGGACGCCTTCCCGCAGGGTTACGGCGAGGAAAACGACTACTGCATTCGGGCACGAAAGGCGGGCTTTGAGCTCGCGATCGCGGATCATTGCTTCGTGTACCACGCCAAGTCGAGGAGTTTTGGTACGCAAGCACGTGATCGTTTGGCCGAAGAAGGAAGGAAGGCAGTCTGGCAAAAACATGGCAAGGAGCTGATCGAAGAAGGAACGGAGGGCCTCAAGGGAAACCCCGCTCTTGCGCTAATCCGTTCAAGGCTGTCCTCGTTCTTCGCGCTAGCCCCCTCAGGAGTTGGTAGTCGCTCGTGGCCCGCGTCTAGTGCCCGGCATAGCGGCATGAAGGTGTTGTTCGTACTCCCCGTTAGAGGCGGCAGCGGGGGGGCGAACTCCGTCGTGCAGGAGGTCGCGGGGATGCGTTCCCTCGGCGTGGATGCACGAGTCGCCGTCGACGGCCGTCACGCCGAATCGATGAATCGCTTCTATGCAGACGTTCTCGAGCCGGACAGTCTCATCGTGTTTGCCTCCGATGCGGAACTACTGACCGCAGCGGAGGGTTTCGGGGTGATCGTTGCCACCCTCTGGTCGACGCCTGCACTCATTGGACCCATCGCGGAACGATGGCCAGAAAAGGCCTACGTCTACTACGTTCAAGACTACGAGCCGTGGTTTTTCCCAAACGACCCGATGTCGCGCGCAACCGCATTGGAATCCTATACGCGAGTGCCGAACATGGCATTGATGGCCAAGACAGATTGGATTCGACAAACGGTTCGCGAACGCCACGGCGTCGAGGTCTTCCGGGTCACGCCCAGTCTTGACCACGATGTCTTCTATTCCATAGAGCGACCCAGTGGAGATCTACCCGTAGTGGGCGCCATGATTCGTCCAGCGACACCCCGAAGGGCACCCTTTCGTACGCTCCGGGTACTTCGAGACCTGGCGCACAGATTCGACGGGCTTCGTATTTTGCTGTTTGGCTGCGAAACCGATGCGCTCGAAGATCTTGGCCGCCACGACCCCGAATTCGAACTGGATTTCGAGTTCGAGAACCGCGGAATACTCACGCGTCGTGACGTGGCCCGCCTGCTGCGCGAGTCCGACATCTTCATCGATCTATCGGACTACCAGGCATTTGGTAGGACCGGGCTCGAGGCGATGGCGTGCGGCTGTGCGACGGTGTTACCGGCTCGCGGGGGTGCAGCCGAGTACGCGGTGGACGGCGAGAATGCTTTTCTCGTGGACACCGCGTCGTTTGAGGACATGTCCTCGACGATCGCTCGGCTAATCACAGATCGGTCACTACGCGCGAAGATGCGTGAGCAGTCATTGGAGACCGCCGCTCGGTATAGTATCCAGCGCGCCAGCCTCTCGGAGCTGGCTGTGCTTCGCTGGGTCTGGACCGTACGCGGCAACCACGATATCCACGGTGACGTTTACGGGCGCGGATTCGAACCAGCTCTAGCTATCAAGAACGTCCTAGTGGGAAGTGCTCAGCAACAAAGCGCGATAGCGACGCAAGCGACTGTTCGATCGTGAGCTCCGTCGTGTCGACAACGAAAGCGGGACTTTCCGGTTCCTCGTAGATGTCGTCTATTGCGGTGAAATTCTTGATCTCCCCTGCCCGGGCGAGCTTGTAAAGACCTTTTGGATCACGTCGTTCGCAAGTCCTTAGGTCCGCCCGGATATAGATTTCGTGAAAGCGCTTGGCATTCATCGCGGCCATTGCGCGATCGCTGCGGTACGGAGAAATGAATGCCGCGATACAGATGAGTCCGGCGTCGGCAAAGAGGGCCGCGACTTGGCCAGCGCGCCGGACGTTCTCGGTACGGTCGACGTGGGTGAAACGGAGGTCGGAACTAAGACCTCCCCTCAGGTTGTCGCCATCGAGTACGTACACCTGGTAGCCGTCGTTGAAGAGGAACTCTTCCAAGGTGAAAGCGAGCGTAGACTTGCCCGCCCCAGAGAGGCCGGTGAACCAGAGGACACCCCCGGGATGCCGGTTACGAGATTCTCGCCTCGCGTGTTCAATTCGACGCTGGATGTGTTCGACTTGGGGCTCAGACATGTCTGGAATGCTAAACCGGCGCTTCAGGACGGCCTCAACTCTCCGTCGAGGTCGTGATCGTCGCAGAAGTAGAAGAAGCTGTCCCGAAGTTCGACGATCCGGATTTCGGGGGGCACCTCCACTTCCATGACGAGGGAAAAGATCGGTGTTCCCGTATGCGGGGCGCGCTCGGTCACGGTGTCCAGGTTGTAGATGTTGATATTCTGGGAGGAGAAGAAGCTGGCCACGCGATGCACGATTCCCGGGTGATCCATCGCGGTGACGCTGACGGTGTAGGGAATTCGGCCTTCGACGTTGTCTCGCATCGCGGTACGTCGGAAGAGAAAGGCGAGGTCGAGCTTCTCGGCGAGTTTGCCCAGCTTGGTTTCGAGGCGCTGCAATGGCAGCGTGCCCCCGGCCACCGACATCAGTACCGCGAACTCGCCGCCGAGTACGGTCATGCGGCTGTCCTCGATGGAGAGGTTCAGATCGTTGACGATCTCCGCGATGGCATTGACGATGCCTGGCCGGTCCTTGCCGATGGTTGAAATGACGACACGGGTCATGTGATGCGTTCCCTCAATAGGTCAGCAAGGTCGGACGTATTCACGCGTTCCTGCTGCATGGTGTCCCGGTCTCGAACGGTGACCGTCTCGTCGTCGAGCGTTTGAAAGTCCACGGTGAGGCAAAGCGGGGTGCCCACTTCGTCGTGGCGACGGTATCCCTTGCCGATGTTGCCGGTATTCTCGAACAGAACCCGACCGAGGCCAAGCTTCATGAGATCGGCTTTGAGCTCACGCGCACGCGCCATGATGCCGTCGTGATTGCGTTTGAGCGGCAAGACCGCGGCCTTGATCGGCGCCAGGTGGGGCCGCAATGACAGCATCGTGCGCTGGCTGCCGTTGGCCAGTGTCTCGACGGTATACGCCTCGTTCAAGATGGCCAGCACGCCCCGGTCGACGCCGGCGGAAGGTTCGATCACGAAAGGCACCGTCCAGCGCTTGTCTTCCAGCCGTTGCACGGCCAGCCGTGTATTGGATTCCTCGTTGTTTGGCACGGCGGCAGCGATATCCAGATCACGTTGGTTCTTGGTATGTGCGCCGAGATCGAAGTCGGTGCGATTGGCGATACCTTCAAGCTCTTCGACGCCATGCGGGAAACGGTACATGACGTCGACCGTGGCCTTGGAGTAGTGCGCAAGTTCATCCTCGGGCACGCGCAGGAGTTCGAGATTGTTGCCGTTGATGCCTTGGTCCTGCCACCAGGCAAGGCGTTCATGCACCCACTGCTCGTGCCACTCGTCGTCGGTGCCCGGCTCGACGAAAAACTCAAGCTCCATCTGTTCGAATTCCCGGACCCGGAAGATGAAGTTGCGGGGTGTGATTTCGTTGCGAAACGCCTTGCCGATCTGGGCGATGCCGAATGGCAGTTTCGTGGACGTGGAATCGAGTACGTTCTTGAAGTTGGTGAATATCGACTGGGCGGTCTCCGGCCGCAGGTATGCGAAGGAGGTGCCGTCCTCCACCGGACCGACATTTGTCTTGAACATCAGGTTGAATGGGCGGGGTTCGGTCAAGTCATGGGATCCGCAACGCGGGCACGTTTTGTCGGTGAGGTGATCGGCACGCCACCGGGACTTGCATTGTCGGCAATCGACCAGGGGGTCGGCGAAGGTCTCCTCGTGGCCCGAATAGCGTAGTACCTTGGGGTTGGTGAGGATCGCGGAATCCAAGCCTTCTACGTCGTCACGCTCGTACACCATCGACCGCCACCACGCGGTCTTGAGGTTGTTCTTGAGTTCTACGCCGAGGGGTCCGTAGTCGTAGACCCCCTGTAGGCCGCCGTAGATCTCGCTCGCCTGGTAGACGAATCCGCGACGCTTGCACAGCGCAACCAACTCTTCCATCGACTGGGCGGGCATGGGGGTTCGTTCGGTATTGACGGACTTAGGCGATGGCCCCGGCTTGCGGGACCGAAGACTTGGGCGGAGCGTCGACGTCTTCGGGGTCGTCCTGCCATCCCGTCTCGTCGACAACTACGCGGTCGAGCAGCCCTCGCCACCAGTGGACGTTGTCGCGGTACCAGTGGACGGTTGCCTCGAAGCCCGCCTCGAAGTCGATGCGAGGCTGCCATCCCAACTCCGAGCGGATCTTCGACGAGTCGAGGAGGTAGCGCCGGTCGTGGCCGGGACGGTCGGGGACGTAGGACTTCAAGGCGGGGTCTGCATTGAGGACTTCGAGAATTCGGTCGGCGATACCCTCGATGTCCACTTCGAGCCCGCTGCCCACGTTGTACATCTCGCCAAGGCGGCCGCGCTCGATGATGGTCTCGATTGCCCGGCAGTGATCGTCCACATGCAGCCACTCGCGTCGGTTTCGACTGCCGCGGTAGAGGGTCATTGGCTTGCCGTTCAGCACGCTTACCACGAAGTGTGGGATGACCTTTTCGGGGAACTGGTAGGGACCGTAGTTGTTCGCGCAGTTCGAGATCGTCGCTGGCAGGCCGTAGGTCTCGAAGAACGCGTTTACCGCCAGGTCGGCGGCGGCCTTCGACGCGTTGTACGGCGTCTTCGGCACGAAGGGCGACGACTCGACGAACGTGTCGTCCGCATCGAGCGGAAGATCTCCGTATACCTCGCAGGTCGAGACGTGGTGGAAGCGGCTCACACCCGCCTCGAGCGCCGCCCTCATGAGTTGGACGGTGCCGACGACATTGGTCGTGAAGAAGGTTTCCGGCTGGACGACGGCGCGGCTGTTGTGGGATTCGGCGGCGAAGTTGACGATCACGTCCACGGCATGGCCACGAATGGTGGCGAGAGCCAGGTCGTAGTCGCGTATGTCGCCCTGAACGAAGGCATAGCGGTCGCCCTCGCGTTCCACGACGTCGTCCAGGCTTGCCGGACAGGCGGCATACGTGAGGAGGTCGTAGTTCACGACGCGGTCGTTCGCGTGATGGGCGAGCCAATGGCGGACGAAACTCGAGCCGATGAAACCGGCGCCGCCGGTGACTAGGATCGTGGACACGCTACCTTCGGACTGGGTGTGCGGAAGGCGCATTCTACTTGACTGCTGCTCCCGAGCTACACCGCCGGTTTGACGCATAATGGGCGGCGGCCTTTCGACTAGGCTGAGACCGGGGAGACGATGATGGCGCAGGCGGGGAAGCCGGGGATGTTGGCGAAGTTCGTGCTTTACGTTGGACCGATTGCGTTGGCTTTGCTCCCGTTCGGGGCCTTGGGACACCGTTTCGGGCTGATGGAGCTGAACACCGGCTTGGCGCTAGTGTTCAGCAGCATCGTGCTCGCGACGATCGTTTTGGTTCTCGGTATTGCGACGTTGATTTTCGTCTACACGCGCCGCCGGAGGGCGGATCGGATGCCAGCGTTGATCGGCCTCGCGGCGAGCGTTCTGGTGCTTGGCGTGACGGGGCCGTACTACGCGGCCCTTTCATTGCCGATGACCAACGACGTGACGACGGACCGGGACGATCCGCCGGTGTTCGAGTACATTGCAGCAAACCGGGCTAACGGTGCGAACCTGCTGGTCTACACCGAGGACGAAGCACGGGTGCAGGCCCGGGGCTATCCGGACTTGGTCGGAATCCGGGCACCGGGTGGTGCCGATGAGAATTTCGGCAAGGCCGTCGGTGTTGCCCGCGCACTCGGCTGGGCCGTTGTCAGTGAGAACACGGATACCGGACTCATAGAGGCAACGGACACGACGTTCTGGTTCGGCTTCAAGGACGACGTGGCGATCCGTGTTCGTCGCGAGGACAACGAGACGGTCGTCGACTTGCGGTCCTCGTCCCGCATGGGTATGCACGATCTGGGTACCAATGCCGAACGCATCCGCGCTTTTGTCGATCGTTGGGACCGCCCGTAGTCGGCTACTCTTGTCGTCGTTGGGCCAACTACGCATTGACTGGCGGCGGTCGTGGTTTGGACGTCTTGGCCTCGAGGTGGGCGTCGCTCGTATCCTCGTGGAGCAGGGCGAATGCCGGCGCGCCACGGCCGACGCCGGCAATGCCGGTGAGATTCGGGTTGTAGAACGGATCCCGGGGTAGGGTTGCTTGAACGAGGCGCCCGAGACGCACCGCGTCGGTGCCGTGCGATCGCCGTCCGATGGTCGCCGACTCGTGGTGACGGACCGCGACATCGCCGGCGTAGACGTTGACGCGACCGGCGGCGTAGGCCCGTAGGCAGAACTCGACGTCGCCTGCCAAGGGCAGGTCTTCGTCGAATGTACCGATGGCATCCAAGGTCTTGCGGCTCGTCGCCAGGCAAGCGCCGGTGACCGCCGCGACGTTTCGTGGCAGCCGTGGCGAGACGAAGGCGTGGTCCTCGAAATCCGGCGCCGTGCCGCGGTAGATCGGGTCCGCTTGGTCACCGTGGCCAACAACAAGGCCGGCGTGCTGGACGGCGCCGTCGGCGAAGAGCAGGAGCGGACCCACGGCACCGACGTCCTCGCGCAGCGCGTACTCGGCGAGTCGGTCGAGCCAACCGTCCTCGATTGCCAGCGTGTCGTTGTTGAGGAATAGGAAGACATCGCCGGTCCCCGCAGCGATGCCGAGGTTGTTCAGTCGCGACCAGTTGAAGTGCCCGTCGTCACCAAGTACGCGCAACGAAAGGTGTTGCCGTTGGACTTCGCGGAGCCAACAGTGTGTGGCGGGCTCCGAGGACCCGTTGTCGATGATGAGGACCTCGACGTGGCTTGCGGTGTCGGTGGCGAAGAGGCTGTCGACGCATGGCTGCAGTAGATCCAGCCGGTCGCGCGTGGGAATGACGACCGTGACCCTCGGCTCCAGGGACGTACCGAATCGGCAGCGCCAATGCACCGGCGAAGCGCCGGGCGTCGCGACGGTTTCGACGGCTGCGTGGTCGCCGTAGCAAGTGCGCAGGTACTCGGCGAGGGCCGGAGGCGGCTCTTGGGCGCCAACGGGCGGCTCTAGGGCATGGGAGAGCACCTGCGGCAGGTGCACGATCCGCGAAACCCGGGGCAGCCAGCGCAGCAACGTCCCGTGTGGATCGTCGAAGTCCCAGGGCGGGAGTCGGTGGAGTACTTCCCGGGAAACCGCGATGCAGTCCGACAGATAGTCCTGGTACAGGAAAAGGTCGAGCGAGAAGTCCGGTTTGAAGGAAGGGCGGCACCGGCGGCCTTTCGAGTCGATTTCGTCGGCGTCCCCGTAGACAAGCTCCGCCCCTTCGGCGAGGGCATTCGCCATGGCCGGCAATGCGGCGTTGTGAAGGCGGTACCGAGGACGAACAAAGACCGCGCCCACGCAGGCGTCGTCCAGGTTCCTTGTGTCGTCTGGGGACGAAATCACCGCCAGCCGCGATTCCGTATCGGCGCCGCGCACCTCGTTTCGGTCCAGCCATAGTCTGTACCAGCGGTCGCGCCGTCGTCCGCCCATCGCCAACAGGCCGATCAAGGTGCCGTACACATCACGCCAGCCTTGGGGTCTCGCACCGAGTAGCTGGCGGCAAAGGCCGGTCCAGCCCCCGGCCGCGCGCACGGCGCAGCGGATGTTCAACGCCACTCGAGCAAGCCTGCGCAGGCGCGACATGTGGCGATGGGCACCCCGCGGGCTCAGTGGGATGCCCCGTAGACCGCAAGGATTCGATCTAGGTGCCGGATGGGCGAGAGGCGTTTCGCGGACTGCTCCCGGCCCGCTGCCCCAAGCGTTTCGGCAAGGGATCGGTCGGTCAGCAGTAGACGGAGCCTGTCCGCCAGACCGGCGCGATCGCCACGGTCGAACAGGAAGCCGGTTTTGCCGTGCTCCACGAGTTCCGGCAGGCCACCGACCCGACTGGCGATGACCGCGCGGCCGTAGGCCGCGGCTTCGATGGCGACCAGCGGGGCGTTTTCCAGCCAGAGGCTCGGTATCACGACCACGCGCGCGCGCCGGTAGAGGTCGGCAAGTTCGTCGGGGGATCGTTGCCCGAGGAACCGCACCCCACGAAGCCCCCTTGCCCTGACCGACGACTCGAGATCGGCAGCATCCGGGCCGTTCCCAACCAACCACAACGCCGCCTGGGGCACGTCGCCGACGAGCCCGGCGAACGCGTCGAGCAACATGGCGACCCCCTTGTGTGCGATCAACGCGCCAGCGTACAGCACCACCTGGGCGTCCGGCAGTGGTGTCGTTCCCGACTCCGGCAGCAGCCGAAAGTTCGGCACATGGCGAACGCGCGCGTAGCCCATGCGATCGAGGTGGAGGGCCAGGTCTCGGCTGGGTGCAATGAAGGCGTCGACGAACCGGCGGTCTAGGAATCGACGGCCGTAGAGCAGCAGGAACTCGGTGGCGAGAAGCTTCCAGGTTAGACAGCCATGACCGAGCGCCACGAACACGGACCGGCCAGCGCACGAGCGCCGACGGGAGCAATTGGCCGTCGGGTACATCGCGCAATAGTCGTGCACGGTCTGCACGATCCGGTGCCCCCGTGCGGCGGCGAGCACGCTTACGGGGTAGCGGTGGTTGTTGTGCAGGTGAATGACATCCGGTCGTAGACGGGCGACGTAGTCGGCGAGTTCCCGGTGCAGATCGCGAAAGAAGATCACACGGCGACGGATGGCGACCCATCGCGTGGTAGCGCGGATCCGGAACACGCACTTGCGAGACCGCCCGGAGGCGACCCGGGCGGGGTCTTCCGAGAGTGCGAACCAATGGACATCGTGGCCGTCGGCTTCAAGGGCATGGGTCAGATCGGCAATGTAGTGTTCGCTGCCGCCAACGACCGCATCCGGGTCGTTGTCGTTGACCATGAGAACCTTCATGACCGCACTGGATAGCCGAACCAGGAAGGGCGATCAGAACTTGAGCAGCGTCGTGTCGAGGGTCACGAGATCCACCACCCCAACTGCGTTGTAACCCTTCATGTGGCCCGCGCACTCGCCGGGATTGAAGATCAGGGTCTGTTGTTGTCGTTCGCACCGAGCCATGTGGGTGTGGCCGTGCAGCGCCAGGTGGTGTTCGCTGTCGGGCAAATGCCGTAGGTCCCGGGGATCGTGGACGACGACGATGCGGCGGCCGGCCCAGTCGAGTTCCAAGGGCGGGTCCCGGAACACGAACGCGTGCCGAACCGCGCTCGCGTCCAAGGTCTCGCGTTCGACATCGTTGTTCCCGTACACACCGTAGAGGGGGGCTTCGAGACCCGCCAGCACATCCAGCGTCTTGGCGTTGGTTATGTCACCCGTATGTACGACGCGGTCGACGCCGGCGGCGTTGAATAGGCGAACGATCTCGCGGACGTTCCCGAGATTGTTGTGGGTGTCGCTGACAACGCCGATCTTCATGGCGACATCATCGAACAGGTCGCCTGCCGCACGTCAAGGTGCGTAGAGGGTGACCGGCGTCGTCGGCCCCTTCGTGAAGGAAGGAAAAAGCCCGTCCCCTACGCCGCCTTCTCGAGAATGTGGATCCCGCAAGCGCTGCCGAGGCCAATCACGTGGGTCATCCCGATCTGCGCGCCTTCGACCTGCCGCTGGCCTGCCGCGCCGCGGAGGTGGGTAGACACCTCGTAGATGTTGGCAATGCCCGTCGCTCCCAGCGGATGCCCCTTGGACAGCAATCCACCGGAGACGTTGACGGGTATCCTTCCGCCGAGTGCGACGTCTCCGTCGTCGATCAACCGCCCGGCCTCCCCGTCCTCGCACAGGCCCAGGTTCTCGTAGTGCAGGATCTCGGCGGTGGCAAAACAGTCGTGCAGTTCGATCAGGTCGATGTCCTCGGGTCCGAGGCCCGCCATCTCGTAGGCCGCCGCGGCCGCCTTGCGGGTGCAGGTGTTGACGTCCGGCATGACCAGGTCGCGCTCCTGCCAGGGATCGGAGGTCAGCACCGACGCGCGTACTTTGACGGCGCGATCCATCAGTCCCAGTTCCCGCGCCTTCTTCTCGGAGGCGATCACGGCTGCCGCGGAGCCGTCGACGTTCACCGAACACATGAGCTTGGTGTTCGGGTAGGAGATCATCTCGGCGTTCATCACCGTCTCGAGCGGCGTTTCGATCTGGTACATGGCCTTCGGGTTCATCGTCGAGTGGTGATGGTTCTTCACCGACACCTTGGCGAACTGCTCGAAGGTCGTGCCGTACTGACGCGTGTGCTCCATGCCGGCTTCAGCGAAGACCGAGGGCATGGTGCCGGACCCGAGGAGACCTTCCTTCGAGATTCCGCGGCTGCCGCCACCGCCCCCCAAGAGCCCTCTGCCCATCTGTTCGACGCCGACGGCAAGCACCATGTCGTACAGGTCGGCCTTGACCGACGCCCAGGCTTCCCGGAATGCCGTCGCGCCGGTGGCACAGGCGTTGGCCACGTTGACCACCGGAATGCCGGTCTGGCCGATCTCCTGCAGGATGCGCTGCCCGACCATGCCGCTGGCCTGGCCGAGGTTGCCGCAGTACAGCGCCTGCATGTCCTGGATGGTCAGCCCGCAGTCGTCGAGCGCTAGGAGCGCCGCCTCCGAACCGAGTTGAGGGACGGATTTCTCCGGAAACCGTCCGAACTTGATCATGTCCACACCGACTACGTATGCGTCTGCCATGTTGGGTGCTCCTAGGGGTAGTTCTGTTAGATCCGTGGTTTGAAGAAGTAGGAAAGATAGGAGTTTCCTTCGGCATCCTTCCGGCCCAAGGCGTCGTCGTAGACAACGTCCACCGGCATGCCGAAATCGATCTTCGATGGGTCCGGCTCGACGTCGATCAGGTTGCCCTTGACGGTCCCGCCGCCTTCGAGGTCGACGATGGCGGAGACGTACGGCACATCGATGCCGGGGAACGACCGGTGCACGATGCAGTAGGAGTACAGCTCCCCCCGGTTCGCCAACCGAATGGTCTGCATCTTGCCCCGCGCGCCGCACTTCGAACAGTTCTCCCGCGTACCGAGGAACGTGGCCCCGCACGAGCCGCAACGGCTGCCCTCGAGGTACGGGTCACCCTCGTCGGGAATCTTCAAATGCGACACCGCTGGCAATGGTCTATCAGCCATCGACCCTCCCAATCCTTAACGGGTTGAGAATGTCGGTTTACGGGTGGCGGGTCAATGGGTCGCCGACAACTGAAAATCCTACGTTTTCCTCGTGCTCGCACTGATTCCCGGACTGGGCCTCTACAACGCGACCGCTCAGCATTTCCTAGGCAATGTCGGGCAGAAGCCGGTGGCGGAATCGAGTCGCCCGGCGCCTGCCGTAACGGATGCCGCGAGTATCGTCGAGCTTGGGAATCACCCGACGTACGCCGCGAGCTAGTCAGTTCCGGGGCAGCTCCACCCCCAGCCTCTCGTGCATGATCGGGCTGGTCGTCGTGTACTGAAGGTGGACCTTTTCGTTGGGGTTCAACCGGGCCTTGATCGCGAACGCGGCCAGCGCGGCTTCGTGGAACCCCGACAGGATGAGCTTCTTCTTCCCCGGGTAGCTGGCGATGTCGCCGATGGCGTACACCCCGGGGACATTGGTCTCGAAGCGCTCGGTGTCCGTCACGATCTGGCTCTTGTTGAGGTCGAGCCCCCACTCGGCGATGGGGCCGAGCTTGGGCGACAGCCCGAAGAACACCAAGGCATGGTCGATATCGACCTTTGTGATGGATTCGTCGGTGTGGCGGATGTGAACCCGTTCCAGCGCGCCGTTCTCGGCTTCGAAGTCGACGCAGTTGCCGATCATGAACTTGAGCTTTCCGGCTGACTCCAGTTCGCGCATCTTGGCCACGGTGGCCGGTGCCGCACGGAATCGGTCGCTGCGGTGGACCAGCGTCAACGACTTGGCATGAGGGGCGAGTTCCACGGCCCAGTCGAAAGCCGAGTCGCCGCCACCGAGCACGAGCAGGTCCCTGTCGTGGTGGGCTGACGGGTCGAGGACCCGGTAGAACACCTGACTGTCGACGTACGAGTCGATACCGGCGACCCGCAGGGGCATCGGCTGGAACGAACCGACGCCGCCGGCGACCACCACGGCGCGCGTCTCGATCTCTTCGCCCGCGCTGGTGGCGATGCGGAAGCGATCATCGTCCTTAACTTCAAGCTCGGTCACCTGGCTGTCGAGGTGGAACACCGCGTCGAAGGGCTTGATCTGCTCCATCAACTTCTCGACGAGTTCCTGGGCGTTGCATACCGGTATCGCCGGGATGTCGTAGATCGGTTTGTCGGGATAAAGCTCCGCGCACTGCCCGCCGGGTGCCGGCAGGGCGTCGACGATATGCGCCTTGATGCCGAGCAAGCCGAGTTCGAAGATCTGGAAGATGCCGCAGGGGCCCGCGCCGACGATCACGACGTCTGTTTGCAGGGTCAAAGTGGTCTCCTCGTAGGGGACGGGCCAAGGAGTCTGCGCCGCGGAAACGGCACGAAGTGCCGTTGCAAGGCGTGGAGTCCTGGGGCGGTGGGGGCTGGGGCCAGACGGCGAGTGTGCGCCCTTGCGGGCGCGTGCGAGTCGTCTGGCGGCGTTGTTCCGTCCCGCTGCCCGCCTCTTGGGTGCGAATCCGGCGTAGGGGGGCTCAGGGGACGAACCCCTTGCCCCGCAACAGTGCGATGACCTCGTCAGCGCACGCGTCGACGGTCAACGAATCCGTCGCCAAGACCAAATCCGGCGATTCGGGTTCCTCGAAATCCGCGTTGACGCCGGGTACGTTCGCCACACCCTCCGCCGCGGCATTGTAGAGTCCGTATTCGTCGCGTTCCTTCAGCACGTCGAGGGGCGCGGTCAGGTAGACCTCGAGGAAGCGATCCGCGCCGATGGCTTCCCGGGCACGCTCCCGCACGGCTTCCTCGGGCGCCACGAACGCGGTCAGGCAGATTAGTCCGGCATCGTTCATCAACCGGGCCGTCTCCGCCGCCCGCCTCACGTTCTCGGACCGTTCCGCGGAGGAGAACCCGAGGTCCCGGCTCATGCCGAGGCGGAAGCTTTGGCCGTCCAGGACGGTAGCGAGGTGGCCAGAGTCGAAGAGCTTCCGTTCGACGGCATGGGCGATGGCGGTCTTGCCCGACTTGGCAAGTCCGGTCAGGAGCACGGTCGCCGGGCGCTGGCCGAGCCGGGCCTCGCGCTCCCCCGATTCCACCCGGCTCACCGCAGCGTGCAGATCGCCGTGCGGCGCTTCGTCCCAGGCGGCCCCGTGGACCGAGCCGCCTGGCGGCAGCACCATGCCGGCACCGACGGTGGCGTTGGTAATCCGATCGATCAGGATGAGACTGCCGAGACTGCGGTTGGTGCCGTACGCCTCGAACACGACGGGTTCGGTGAGCACGATCTCGCCGCGGCCGATCTCGTTCAATTTGAGCGTCGAAGCCGCTTCGTGCCCCAAGGTGTCCACATCGACCCGGAAGCGTACCGACTGGACCCGCCCCGTCACGCGCCGGGTTCCCTGTTTCACGATGTAGGTCTTGCCCAGCACGAGGTCGTCCTCGGACATCCACACCAGGTCGACATCGAGCCGCTCCGCAGTGTGGGGCAACTCCCGGGGCGCCGCGACCACGTCGCCGCGGCTGACGTCCAGTTCGTCGGCAAGTGTCAGGGATACCGCCATCGGCGCGAAGGCTTCGTCGAGGTCGCCGTCCATCGTGACGATCCTCGCCACCGTCGAGGACCTGCCCGACGGAAGCACGGCGACCGGGTCGCCCGGACGAACCGTGCCGCTGACGATCGTGCCGCTGTAGCCGCGGAACGCAGCGTCGGGCCGGTTGACGAACTGCACAGGAAGGCGGAAGCGCTCGGCGTCCTTGTCGACGGCAACCTGGATGGTCTCTAGCAGATGCATCAACGTCGCACCGCGGTACCAAGGCATGTTGTCCGAAGGGTGGACGACGTTGTCCCCGTGTAGTGCCGAGATCGGGATGAACTGCAACTCGTCGACGGCGAGCCGGGAGGCGAAGTCGAGAAAATCGTTGCGGATCTCGTCGAATACGCTCTCCGCGTAGTCCACCTCGTCCATCTTGTTGACCGCGGCGATCAGGTGGCGAATGCCGAGCAGCCGCGCGATGAACGAGTGGCGTCGGGTCTGGGGAAGTACCCCGTTCTTGGCGTCGATGAGGATCACGGCGACGTCGCATGTCGATGCACCGGTAGCCATGTTGCGCGTGTACTGCACGTGGCCGGGCGTATCGGCGATGATGAACTTTCGCTTGGCGGTGGAAAAGTACCGGTAGGCCACGTCGATCGTGATGCCCTGCTCGCGCTCCGCCTGAAGGCCATCCACGAGGAGCGCGAGGTCGACGCCGCCGCGTTGCGTCCCGGTGGTCTTGCTGTCCCGCCGGATCGCGTCGAGCTGGTCCTCGTAGATCAACTCGGAGTCGTGCAGCAGGCGGCCGATCAGCGTGCTCTTGCCGTCGTCGACGCTGCCGCAGGTGAGAAAACGCAGGATGCCCTTGCGCTCGTGCCGCTTGAGATAGTCGTGGACCTCCATCCCCGTCGGCGCGTCGGGGCCCACCGGTGCCTCGGAGCCTGGAGGCATCAGAAGTACCCTTCGCGTTTCTTCTGCTCCATCGACCCGGACACGTCGTGGTCGATGAGCCGTCCCTGCCGCTCGGAGTGGGTGGCGAGGAGCATTTCCTGGATGATCTCCGGCAACGTCGCGGCCCTCGACTCGATGGCGCCGGAGAGCGGATAGCAGCCCAGGGTGCGAAATCGCACGGAGCGCATTTCGGGTTTTTCGTCGGGCTCGAGGGGGATTCGGTCGTCGTCCACCATGATGAGCATGCCGTTGCGTTCCACGATGGGACGCTTCGCCGCGAAATAGAGCGGCACGATCTCGATGCCCTCCTGGTAGATGTACTGCCAGACGTCGAGTTCGGTCCAGTTCGAGAGCGGAAAGACACGAACCTCTTCGCCCGGGTTGATGTTGCCGTTGTAGAGATTCCACAGCTCCGGGCGCTGGTTCTTGGGATCCCAGCGGTGGTTCGTGTCCCGTAGCGAATAGACGCGTTCCTTGGCCCGCGATTTCTCCTCGTCTCTGCGGGCGCCGCCGAAACAGGCGTCGAAACCGTGCCTGTCCACCGCATCCCGAAGCGCTTGGGTCTTCATGATGTCGGTGTACTTCCTGCTGCCGAAGGTGAACGGTGTCACTCCGTTGGCGACCCCTTCGTCGTTGGTGTGGACGATGAGGTCCAAGTTCTGTTCGCGGGCGATTCGGTCCCGGAAGGTGATCATGTCCCGGAACTTCCACGTCGTATCGATGTGCAGCATCGGAAACGGCAGCTTCCCGGGAAAGAACGCCTTGCGGGCAAGGTGCAGCAGCACCGACGAGTCCTTGCCGATGGAATAGAGCAGCACCGGGCGCTCGAACTCCGACACCACCTCGCGAAAGATGTGGATGCTCTCGGCCTCGAGCTGCTTCAAATGGCTTAGGCGTTGGCGCGGCACGGGAACTAGCGCTCTCGTCCGGGGCAAAAGGCTCCCACCCGAGTCAACTTTCGATGCCGTATTGTCACCATCACTCGTCGGGCTGGGGCGCCCCCGCTAGGAGTGGTTCTGGGGTGGCGTATTGTAGTTCTTTACCAGGCGGTGTCTTAGTCGATGGAGTTATATGACCTCTTCCGTCAGGGCAAGGCAACCCTGCCTTTGGCGAGTACCTCTTCGATTCCGACGAGCAAATCGTAGCGGTCACATACGCCGGCCATGACCTGATCCATCGTTTCCGGCGAATCAGTTGCGATTCCCTCCCAGTCAAGCTCCACCGAAGTTCTCTCCCTATTGTTGGATTGGAGGAGAGCGTCGAGGCGACTCGAGCCGTCCGCTGTAAGGCGGTTGAGGAGCCGGGTGGTGGCCAAGTCAAGCGCGGCTTGCTCGGCGCGGGCGGCCACATTCATCAGACGCACCCGCCCGCGGACGTCGTTTGCGGGCAGGGCACATAGCTCGCGCATGACCGGGTCTATTGCCTGCCGTCCAATCGTCTCTGTGTCCAAGTCGTTGATCGACTGCAACAGGTCACGATCCTCCTGCGTAAACGTGGACATTGCCGACGTGTCGTGGACCAGCCTCCAGAGCACCGATCTTGCGATCCGGGCCGTGGTATGGGCTCTTGTCTTTCGGTGGTGGGTGAAGCGCTCCTGAATGTACGTTTCGTTGTCGGAGGAAGTTTGCGCTTCGTCGAATTTCTCCCGGGCCTGCTCCGCAACCTGTGCAGCGCGGACGTGTTCCTCGAGCATCCGGCCCTGAAGGTCCATGACCTGGCGCCGCTCCCGGATGGTCTCTTGGGCGGATGCTTCGCGATCCGAAAACGGGATGGTCCTGTCGTTGGCCACGAACATCGCCGCGTGCATCTCGATGATTCGCTTCTGGAAACTGTCGTCCGTAAATACGGAGGCTACCGTTTCCACTGCGTTGGCGAGCTTGCCGGCCATCTCCGCGACGAAGGCCCGCTCTGTGTCGACTGCATCCGCACCTAGGCCGAACTCGACGAGGTCACGGAAATAGGGCTCGTGCAGGAACATGATCTTCTGCTCGAATGGCATCGAGTCGAAGGTGCCGTCCGTGAGAGCCTGGTGGAGATCGGGATGCTTGTTGGCGATGTTCGGGGTCTTTTCCCCGAGCGTGGTGCCGGTCGACGGTTCGTCCGCGTCAAGGGTCGCCGCCAACACTACGGCGGCGAACAGTGATATCGCGATTACCTTGGTCATTCGGCGTCCCCTCGGTTCTCGCGGACGCTTGAGTGCAGCCCAGCATACCGGAACATCGCGCGTCCATCGGTGCCGAGCGGAGCCGGTTGTTGGGAAACTCGGAGCGCAGGTCCGACGTGTCCCGGCCGATGGTGAACATCGCCCCATTCAATTAGAGGCGGAGTTGCGTTTCCCACCCTCCGCCCACCGCGCCTCCGGTTCGTCTGGGGACCGGCGCCGTGGACGAAGCGTGGAAAACGCGCGGGCGCTGGGCCATTGACCGAAAGCGGGCCAACCGGGAATGCTTGCGGCTGGGGCGAGCGACTCGGCGTCGGGCTTGGCAGGGAGCGTTTTCCACGGGCTGTCCACGGGCGCGATCCCCAAGTCAAGCACAGCGGCGGTGGGCAGGCGGTGGGAAACGCGGGGCCGGTCGTCGGGAAACCGGACCCGGACCGCGAACGCAGGTCCGGCCTGTCCCGCCTGGTCCGGAACATCGCCCCATTCAAATTCGGCATGCGCCGGTGGTTGCCATGGCGGCAGGACGTCGGCGGAGGGAACATCGCCCCTTTCAACCCGGCAGGCGCGCCGGCGACTGAGACGATGGTGGGGGTGCCGTCGGAAGGGAACATCGCCCGTTTCAATTCCGGGGAACGTTCGCCGAGGCCGTCGACGGAACATCGCCCCAATCAAGGCGGAGTTGCGTTTCCCACCCTTCGCCCACCGCGCCTCCGGTTCGTCTGGGGACCGGCGCCGTGGACGAAGCGTGGAAAACGCACGACCGCTGGTGTTCCGTTGGAAGTCGGGCGGCAAGGCGGATCGCGGTGCTCCGGCAGGCGAACATCGCCCCTTTCATTCGGCGCGAGGGAGTTCCGCCAATCGCGGGATACTGTTGACACGCTTCGTGCGGGCGTTCCGGGAGTCGCTGCGCCGGTCGGCCGAGCGGAACGGGTTCCGGGTGGTGCACTACTCGATCCAGGACGACCACGCCCACTTCCTGGTCGAGGCGGACGACAAGCTGTGCCTCGCCA
>JAPPAV010000117.1 GCA_026705345.1 Gammaproteobacteria bacterium | reverse complement strand
TCGCCCTTGTTGCCGTGTCCTGCGGCAACGACGACGATGACGTAAGCGAGCCAGGCGCCCCTTCTTCGAGGAGCACCTTGCCGAGGTTGATGAAGACCTCGGGGGGCAGCTCCTGGCGAAGGCCGATCAGGCGGCGACCGTGGGTGAGTTGTCTCTCCGGATCGCCCGAGCCCGTCGAAAACCCGGCGAAGCCGGTGTCCGCCGTCGCCAGCGTGACCAGTTCGCGCAGGACGGAAGGGCGCCGTACCCCGGCTTCGGAAAGGGAGTTCTCGACGGCGCGGAACTCCGCCTCGGTGTCGCCGACCTCCTGGGCGATATCCCCGAGCAGCTGGTAGAGGTAGAACTTGTCGTTGTGGGAGGCGATCCGTTCCAGGATGATCCGTTGCGTCCAGCGGAACGTCCGGCGCATGGCGGGGGTGAGTTCCTCGGTGAACGTGCGGGCCCCGATCATGTTGATGATGCCGTCGATGGCGACCACGAACTCGGCGTCGTCGGCCGCGTGTTCGGCCACGTACTGGAGAATCGCCACCGCTTCGTCCCGCCGCCCCGCGGTCTTCATGAGGTCGGCCATCAACAGGAGGTTGTCGCTGTTCTCGGGATGCAGCACCAGCGCGCGCCGGTAGCTTGCGATGGCTTCGTCGCTGAATCCGCCCAGGGAGTAGATGCCCGCTTCGAACTCGCCGCTGACACCTTCCTCGTCGAGTTCGCGCAGTTCCCCGAGCCAATGCTGGACCTCGCCGAAGCGTTCGTCCGAATCCTCGGCCAGGTCGAAGGCGAGCATGTTGAGGACGATGTTCTGGACGTGTTCGATTTCGTTTTCGGGGTCCACGGCCACGAGTTCCCGCAGCACGTCGTCGTAGGCCGAATAGTCGGCGAGCATCATGTGGACCTTGCCGAGTTGGCGCAGGCGGTCGGCCTCGTCGATGTCGCTGTAGCGGGCGTACTCCTCGATCGCCTCGGTGGCGGAGAAGTGGTCGCCGACCTCGGTGTAGACCCGCACTAGGAGGCCGATCTCGTTGCGGTTCGCTTGGCTTGCGAAGAGTTTCTCCTCCAGGTCCACAACGATGTCGCCCAGGGTGTTGAGTTCGGTGGCGAGCAACAGGAGCTGGCTTTCCGCGAGGCTTCGCCGGGCGGGGCTTTCGACGCTCACCCAGATCTCCCGCCAGGCATCCATGGCGTCTTCCTTGCGGCCGGCAACGCTGTACAGCCAAGCCAGCCGCATCCGCTCGTCGTAGCCGAGTCCGCCTTCGCGGTCCCGCAATCGCTCGAGAATGCGGATCGCCGCGTCGGGTTTGTTGAGCCGTTCGTAGGCGTCGGCTAGGTCGCGGACGGCCGCGTTGTCGTCGCCGAGGGTCGCTTCCAGGCGTTCGACGGCCGCGAGCGCCGCCTCGGTTTCGCCGCGCCGAAGGCGCAGGTCGAAGAGGAAGAAGAGAGGGAGAGGACTTTCCCCGGCCGTCGCCATCTGGTCTTCGATCATCGAGACGGCTTCCTCGACGAACCCCATCTGCACCATGGACTCGCCGGCCTCGACGAGCACCTCGACCCGATCGGTGTTGGCGGCGGCAAGCCGGTGCCAAACGTCGAGCGCGTCGTCCGGTCGGGCGATGTTCAGGTAGTGGGACGCGAGTCCGGCGGACCACGCCACGACTTCGGGTTCCGCCGTCATCAGCCGCTCGTACTCGGCGACCATGTCCTCGGTTCGCCCGGCGGCCTCGTAGAGCTTGATCAGCCGGCTGCGGGCTGCCACCTCCACCCGCGTGCCGTTGGCCGCCTCGTAGAACGCGATGGCCTCGTCGTACTTCTCGGTCTCAATGAGCACGTCCACGCGAGCCTGCACGAGCATCGGCTGCGGTTCGCCGTTGGCCGCCGCTTGCTCGGCTAGGTGGACGAGCAGTTCGTCGAGGGCGTCGGCCTTGCGGTAGGCCTCGGCGAGCAATGCCAGCGCATACAAGGCGTCGGATTGGACCTCGGTCGCCTGGTATGCGGTCCAGGATGCTTCTTGGGCGAGGTCGAAATCGCCCGCGTCGATCGCCCATTGGGCGACGCGCACCTGCTGCCGGAACGGATTGCCGAACCGCTCGTCGGGATCGTAGAGAGCCAGCGCCTGGTCCGGGTAGCCGAGCAGCGCGAGGGTGATCGCCGCCCGGTTGCGGAAGCCCTGGTCGCGTTGCTTCGCCAGCGCCACCAGGGCATCGATATTGAGGTCGCTGGCTTCGGCCATCGTCAGCCGGATGCGGATGAACTCCCTCTCGGCCGCACGGTCTGTGACTTGAGCTGCCTTGCGGTACCACTCGGTGGCGTCGCCGGGGTTGCCGGTGGCGTCGAGCAGGCGCGCCTTGAGCAGAAGGGCATCGGGCGTCTCCCGGAGATCTAGCGCGCTGTCGACGGCACTCAAGGCACGTTCTTGGCTGCCGTGGCGCCAGTGGATGTGGGCGATCGTCAAATAGTGATTCGCTCGCTCCGTCGCGGACCTGCGCGCGTTGTCGGCGAAAACGCCCAAGCGCCTGATGGTGAGGTCGATGCTGTCGCCCTCGAGCATCGTCTCGTCGTACAACCCGTCAACGGCCGGCAAGTCGACGCGGTCGGACTCCGCATTCGCCTTCGCCACCTCGGCGAGTGCGCTGGCGGCCTGTGCACCACCTGGCAGCAGGGCAAGCGCAAACAAGACCGCCGCAGTGATTCGGCCGATCCGCGTTCGTAGGGGCGACCCTAACGCGCCCGTCAGGGCGCGCGGTCGCCCGCCTTGTTGTCGTCCGCATCGCGTATGCCGGTCGGCACGGCCGCGGGACGGGACAAGCCCGTCCCCTACGCGGCTCGACGATGCGCAGGCGTAGGATGCGCTCACGGTCGCGGTCCCCGTGGCCAGCGGCGGTAGAGGAGGTCGCCGAGGTAGGCCGCCAGCGCCAACAGGAGCAGCAGCGGCCACAGACGGGTCACGACGTACGACAACTCGCCCTGGTTTCCGGCCAGCCAGTCACCGACGGGGCCCGACGGTGGCGTGCCGCCAACGCTGGCGAGATGAACTCCGCCGGTACGCTCCGCCAAGCGCTCGAGGTCCAAGGCCTTGACAGGGTCGACCTGCGTTTCATTGGCAATGTCCGAGGCAGCGGGGAGGGCAATGCGTTGCACCGGGTGGTTGGCGGCAGCCGCAACCTCGACTCGCGCCGCTTCCTCGGTCGGTAGAACAATCGTCGCCTCGAACAGGCCGGGTGCGTTTTCCCTGAACTCGACCGGGAACGGCAAGGAGCTGCCTTGGGCATCCACCAGCCTCGCGTTGGGTACAAGCTCCGCGTCGTGATTCGTGCGCTCGGCCGTCAGTTCAACTAGGTGGCGGCGACGCTTGAGCGATAGGCGGAACGGCGGATAGTCCGCAGCAGTCCGTGCCAGCAAACGGCCCAGGAACGATCCGTAGTCCGGCCAATCCCGCCAACGGCCGGTACCCTCGCCGACCGGCTCCGTCATGAGCGCGCTGACCCTTCCTAATCCGTAGTGCCAACTGGCAAGGATCGGATCCTGCCCGGCGGAAAGGAGGGTTTCCGCGCCGTCGCGGGCTTCGACCTCGGAATAGCCGAGCAACTCGGGCACGAGCGGGTCGGCGCCGCCCCACCAGCCTTGACCGCCAAGCGCCGTCACCTCGAAGAAGCCCCGCTTGTAGCGCGGCGGCTTGCGGGTGGAAGGCTGTTTCAGAATGAGCTCGACGAGGCTGAACTGGTCGCCCACCGAATAGAAGCGTCCCTGGCCCCAGTTGGCGATGTCGGACATGATGAGGTTGTGGCCGCCCTGGCCGACGAGGATCGTCGAGACGTTGATGTTGTCCTTCGAGATGCGGCGCACCATGCGCTCGTAGTTGCTGTCCTCCACCCCCGCGTCGGTGATCAGCAGGATGTGCTTGTACCGGGTATTGACGTTCTTCAAGCCGTAGTAGGCCTCCTGGATGGCGGGATACAGGATCGTCCCGCCGATGGCCTTCATGCGGCCGATGGCGCGGTCGATCTCGATCTTGTTGGAAGCCGGCTGCATGGGAACTGCCCAGTGCTTGGCACCGTAGAACTCGACGATCCCGATGCGGTCGTGGGGTTGCAGCCGACGCACGGCGATCCGGGCGACCTGCTTGGCGAGTTCGATGCGGGTTCCGGCCATCGAGCCTGAGGTGTCGATGATGATGGCGAGTCCGACGCTCGGGTCGATCTTTTCCTCTTCGCCGGTAATCTCGACGGGCAGCACGTCGGCAACCGGCGTGCCGTGGTAGCCACCGTCGGCGAACGCGGCGCCGCCGCCGCTCGCGAGCAGGCCAACGCCTTCGTCCTGGACGGCGGTGGTGAGGCGGCGCTGGCTTTCGTCGGCAAGCAACCGCGCCGGCGCGTCGTCGAGCATGACGACATCGTAGTCGGCGTAGGACAAATCACCCCCTACGGAGTCGGGCGTCATCGCCGTCATATCGAAGCCGATTCCGAGCAGCGAGCCGAGCTGATCCACGGCACCGAGTTGCCGCTCGCCCACGTAGAGCACGCGCAGGGGATCCTGGATGGCGACCACGCCGTCCAGTCGGTTGTTGGCGAGATCGGCATCGTCCGGCGCGCGGAGTTCCGCGGTGACGTCGATGAACCCGGTCTGTGCCGCCTCGAACTCGATGGCGACGGGACAGCGGGATTCGCAGTCGAACGGCCCGGCCCGGCCGAGCACCTTGTCGGCGTCGGCGAGAACGACTTCAAAACCGCTGCCGACACCGACCACGTCCATCGTGACGCGCACGGACTCGCCGGGCCGCGCGGTCGTCGATCGGAGGTCCACCAGGAAAGGATCTTCGTGGGGGCGCAGTTGGACCGTGTGCACAGGAATGCCGCGCTCCTGTAGCTGACCGAGTGATCGTCCCCAATGACGATCGGTGCTGCGTCCGTCGCTAATCAGCATGACGGACCCGCTCAGGCCCGCCGGTATCGACTGCGCTGCGAGTTCCAACGCATCGCCGATAGGTGATGCGCCATCCCCGAGAGGCGATGCGCCGTCGCCGAGGGGCGACTGGTCGGTTGCCGCGCTCGAGTCGCCGCTGCCCGAGCGCATCCAGTGGATGTCGGCATCGAAGGAAACCTGTTCGCGGCCGCCGATCTGCACGACGGTCGCGCTTTGCCCGGTCCCGAGGCGGTCAAGGAGGTCGCCCGCGACGGCGACGCCCCCATCGCGTTCGGTCGCCAGGAGACTCCCCGACTGGTCGAGCACGATGGCGTGATGCTGTTCCGCAGCACTGCGAACCAGGACGGGTTGCATCAACGCGAGAATCGCGAGGGCGAGGACCACGGTGCGGATCACGCCGTGCATGATCCTCGGTCGTGACGGCAGGAACCACACCAGCGGCACCGCCAGGAACAGCAGGGCCATGAGTGGTTGTAGGAAAGACAGTTCCATGGTGCTAGTCCTACCGACGCACCGTAGGGGACGGGCTTGTCCCGTCCCGGCGCGCCCTTCGGGCGCGATCGAGAATGCTCCGCATTCTCGTTCGTGGGTCCGATCGATCCCGGAAGACCCGGCGCGCCTTTGCGGGCGCGTTGGCCTCGCCCCTACGATGTCGTGGCATATGCACCCTGATCATAGACACCTCACTCGGCTCAAGAACGCTAAGGCATCAACCCGCGCTGGTAGAGGTACCACTCGGCACCGAGAAGAAGGAGCGCCGCGAGGATCAGCCAAGTGACGATCCCCGTGCCGGCGAAATCGCCGCCGGCTTGGGACGCCAGGAGCGGTGTGCCCGGACGCCTTTCGGTCACGGTGTCGCTCAGCAGGGCCACCGCCTCGTCCCCCCTGTCCGAACTGACCGTCCCCGCGGCGCCTAGCACGTAGTCCGCGCCGAGTGCATCCAGAGACGGATCTGCCTCGGCTGCAAGCGACCACACGGTAGCGGTGGGAAGGGGTCTGCCTGCGGCCAGGTACGGATGCCACGCCGGTTCGCCGGCCAACCAGCGGACACTACGAGATATGAACAGCGGGAAACTCCGGGATCCGCTGAAGTTGTAGTGGGCGAGAAGCTCCTCCCAAACCGAGATGCCCGGCAAGTCGGCTTGACGGAGTTGAACACCGACGGGGCGCTGCGCTTCGGCGGCTAGGCCCGCGGCATCGATCTGATCCAAACCCAGCGCGGCGACGCTCGCCCGCAATGCCAACTCGGCGCTTTCGCTCCCGGTGTAGTCGATTTCGAACGCGGTGGCCTGGTCGGCCGCAGGCGCGAACTCCAGTGCGGGCACGTCACCGAACGCCACGGTGCCTTGCGCCCGGATGACGACCGAGGCGTCTTCGTCGGTGATCGCGAGGCCGGGGTCGGCTTCGATGGCATGCCGGATGGCGGGATCCAGATCATCCGCCAAGGCAACCCTTACTACGCGGCGGGTGGGCAATGTGAGCCGGGCGGCATTGTCGAGCGCCAATTCGTCGCCGACCTCGAGTCTCACCTCGACGTCGCGCCCATCGGCGGCAAGGTCGCGCACTACCGCGACACCGTCCCCGAGTCGTTCGAGGCGGTCGTCGTCGAGCGCCGCTCCGGCTACTTCGACAGTCATTTCGTTGCCAGCGGCGGCGTCTGGCGTGCCGGCAACGCGGATCAGCAAATCGAGGCGGTCCCAGCGTCCCGAAGCGGCGGGATTGACGCCAAGTGCCGCGATGCCGTGATTCGATTCGCCATCCGGGTAGTCAATCGCGCGGCTCAAGCGTGTTCCCGTTGGTAGACGCTCCACCACGGCGAGCTCTGCTGGGGCACGCCCGTAGACGACGAATTCGAGCGACTCCGGAGCGACGCCGGGTAACGAGAGCAGCCGCAACTGTTCGTTCAAAGCAGAAGGCGCTGCCTCCGGTGCCAGGCTCGCCAGGCGGCGGTCGAGGAGCAAGCGATCCTCGCCCGCTTTCAACAGCTTGATGTTGCGTGCGCCGCCCCAGATCACTTCCCGGCCTCCGTCGGGCAAACCGGCGAGGTCGGCCTTCAGCTTGTCCACGGCCTGTTCGAAATCGTCGCCGCCGGCGGTGTGCGCGGAACCGTCGAGGAAGAGCACGCGGTAGGCGGACGTGCGGTCGTCGTGGGCCTCGGGACCGGCGAAGGCGAGCCAGAGCAGCGTGCAGATCGCGAGCACGAGCAGGTAGGCGAGTGGATGACGAAACACGCCCCGCAGCACCCGAACCGGTGCCTCGCGGGCGGCCTCGCGCCAGAACAGCGTGGTGGGGACCGCCACCTCGACATGGCGGATGCGCAGTAGCTGCAGCAGGAAAAGGAGGGCGGCGATACCGGCGACGCCGGCGAGCACGCCAAGCAACGGCAGATTCGCGAAGCTCATACCACGAGACTCCCGGTCTCGAAGAGCCCGCCGAGCTGGTCGAGGACATCCTCGTCGGCGTCGACGCGAACAAAGCCGGCATCGTAGTCGGTCGCAAACCGGGTCAGGCGTTCGTTGAACTCGCGATACGACTCGCGGTAGCGGGCCAGCGTCGCCGGGGTGACGGTGAGATCCACCGCATCGCCGGATTCGCAGTCCAGCAGGCGAAGATCGCCGTGCAGGTCCGGGTGTAGCGTCGGGTCGGCGTCGGTCTTCTTGACCAGTTGCACGAGAAGCAGGCGATGACGGCAAAGCGCAAGCTCCCGGGCGACTTCGTCGGCACCGGCGGGATCGAAGAAGTCTGAGATCACGACGAGGAGACCCCGACGCAGACGGTGCCCCGCCAACTCGCCCAACGTTCCCGTGAGGTCGGTGCGGTCGCGCTCGTCGAGCAATGCCAGGCGCTCGGCGAAGGACACCAGCCGGTGCTTGCCCGCCGCAGCCTTGGCGTCGATGTTGAGAACCCCGGAAAATGAGAACAGCCCGACGCTGTCGTGCTGGCCGAGGGCGATGGACGCCAACGCCAGTGCGACCCGGAGCCCGGCGTTGATCCTGGGCGGTTCTTCAAGGTACATGCTGCTAGATCGGTCCACGAGCAGATAGACGGGCAGGTCGCGGCGTTCCTCGAAGACCCGCACGAAGAGGCGACCCAAGCGCCGGTAGATGTTCCAGTCGATGGCGCGCAGGTCGTCGCCCGGCACATACGACTTGAAGTCCGCGAACTCGAGCCCGAAACCGCGGTCGCGGGAAGTCTGCTCGGCGGGGCGGCCATCCCGGGCAACGCGGCGCGCGTGCAGGCTGAACGGTTGCAGCGCCGCGAGGAAATCCGGGTCGAACAGTTCGGACAGCGTCAGTGCCACGGGAGTTCTCGGCGTGAGTGGCGGCCGAAAGTCAGGCAGCTACGGCGCGTCCTGGCGGACGCGATCGAGAATGCTCCGCATTCTCGGCGATGAGCCGGTAGCCCCACGTTCTTCGTCAAGCAGCGATGGAGTGGGGTGGGTTCACCGACTTCAGCACGTCCTCGACCAATTCGTCGGAGGAGACGTTGTTCGCCTGGGCGCGGAAATTCAGCAGGATGCGGTGCCGCAATACCGGCAGTGCCACGGCGCGGATGTCATCGGCGCTCACCGCGAAACGGTCGTCGAGTAGGGCTTGGACCTTGCCGCCGAGGATCAACCCCTGCACGCCCCGGGGGCTCGACCCGAGGGAAGCGCATTCGGACACGCTCGAGGGTGCGAGATCGCTGCCCGGCTGGGTCGCCAAAACGAGACGAATCGCGAAGGTCCGCGCGGCTTCGGGCTCCGCCACGGCCCGGACGGTGGAGCGGAGTTGCCGGATCTCTTCGCCGTTGGTGACGTGCTCGATGGCGACGTCATCGGCACCCGTGGTGCGATCGAGGATGGCATGGTATTCGCTCTCGGCGGGGTAGCCCACGATCAGTTTGAACAGGAAGCGGTCGAGCTGCGCCTCGGGCAACGGATAGGTGCCCTCCTGCTCGACCGGATTCTGGGTCGCCATCACGCAGTACGGTTCCTCGAGGTGGATGGTGCGTCGGCCCACGGTGACCTGTTTCTCCTGCATGGCTTCGAGCAGGGCGGACTGGGTTTTCGGGGTCGCCCGGTTGATCTCGTCGGCGAGGATCAGGTTGGCGATCAGCGGTCCCTGCTGGAAGGTGAGTTCGTGTCCGCCGCCCGCGGTCTCGGTGAGAACCATCGTGCCTTGGATGTCCGCCGGCATCATGTCGGGTGTGAACTGGATGCGGGAGAAGGCGAGGCTGACGGCTTCGCTCAGCGTCCGGACGAGCAGAGTCTTGCCGAGACCCGGCACGCCCTCGAGCAGCACGTGGCCGCCGGCCATCATCGCCGTCAGGACGCCGTCCACGACGTGTTCCTGGCCGACGACCATCTTGCCGACCTCGGCCTTGACCTTGGCGAATACGGCCTTGAACTCCGCGGCGCGAGCGCGCGCCTCATCTGCTGTCGTCATGTTGTTCCTCAGTTTCTATGTCCGCGGCAAAAGGCCCTCGCTCGAATCAAGATGCGATGCCGTATTGTCACCATCACTCGTCTTGCTTGGGTGCCGCCGCTGGTTGATATGTCCGCGGCCAAAGGCCCTCGCTCGAGTCAAGTTGCGATGCCGTAGTGTCACCATCACTCGTCTTGCCTGGGGGGCCGCCGCTAGTTGGTCGACGGTGTGGAATCGGAACTCGCGAGGTCGCGAGCGCGTTCCGCGAGAAAATAGTCCCGGACGGTATCCTGCATCCACGGCGCGAGGGCCAGATGGGGCAAGTAGCCGATGGATTCCTGCCGGCTGCCACGGTTCGTGGCGTCGGCTGCAAGCGATGTCTTGGGTTCGGGATCGGCGCGTTCGCGCTCGACCTTGATGCGTCCCGGGTTGGACTTGCCGCGCAGATGATCGGGCATCGGCACGCCGAGCAGCATGGCGGCCACGCCCCGGGTTTTCTTCAAGCCGCTGGGGCCACCGCGACCGTTGGCCTGGTCATTCTCCCGGTCACTCAGGCCGGACGGGCTCAGCGAGCGGTCGACCGCCGCCTTGCGGTTGTTCAGCATGGGCTTGCTCGTCGATGCGCCCTTCTGCTCCTCGTCCTCTTCCTCCTCGGCGTCGTCGGTGGCGTCGCCTTCCGCCTCGTCGTTGCGCGCCTTGTCGTCAGCCGGCGGTTGGTCGGACGAGGAGGTGCGGCTGCCCGAACTGCGTCCCGTCCCGCCGCTCACCCCCTTGGATGTCTCGGGCTCTTCTTCCTTGGCCTCTTCGGGACGGCTCGGGTTTTCGCGGCGGGGCTTGGCGGGCCGCTCGCGCGGTTCCTCCTTTTTCGACGATCCCTCGCCCGAGGCGCCTGCGGCGGCCTTGCCGGCTTGGCGTGCCAACGACGCAGCCGTGCTGCTCTTGGCGAACGACGAACGCGTATCGCCGGTACCCGTCTGCGACCGCGCCGCGCGGTCGCGTTCGCCTTCGGAACCGGGTTCGCTCAAGGCGGCCATGCGCCGGCCGTCCAGGCTCCGCCGGGAGGACTCCTTGGGTATCGGCGGCTCGGATTCTTCCTCTGCGACGGTCTCCGCTAAGGCGAGGAGTTCGGTCGGGGGCTCGTCGACTAGCGCGACGGGGGTGTCGAGGGCCAACGATGGCGCTTCGCCGAGCAGCAGGGCGGCACCGAGGAGGAGTGCCGAAACGGCTCCTAGGGGCCAGCGGCGGACTTTGAGCACAGGCGGCGGTGTCCGCACTCTAGGCAATTCGGCTTCTAGCGCTTGGCGAGCGAACGGCCCCGCGTCCTCGACCGCGGCGTGTTCGAATGGACCAACCGGGCCCCGTGACAGAAACTCGTCGGCCGCCTGCAGTCGTCCTCTGAGATCTAGAAGCTTGTCGAACAAGGCAAGACAGACGCGGCGATCGGTCTTCTCGCGCAGAACGACAACGAGTGCGTAGACGGCGACGATGACGAACGGTGTGACGAGGGCAAGTACCACGGTGGTGACAGTCGCAAACGGCCACAGCGAGGGGCCGGCCAGACCGATCAGGTTGCCGATCAGCGCAAGGCACGGAACGACCAGCGCGGCGGGAAACAGGTGGGCAAACGCCTTGCCGAACGCCTCCTTCGCGGCCCAGGCACGCAGTTGGCGCCGGCCCCGGACCACGATCCGCTCAAGGTCGCCCGCAGGACCCTCATGGTCGCCGGCTTCAACCATTCGACGACTCCTCCTTGAGTAACTTATCGTCCGGATCGAGCAAAGGCCTCAGCCGAGCAAGGGCTTCGCGCGCACTCTCCTTCATGGGCGGCGGCGTCGGTGTCAAGTCCGCAGCCGCGCGCTTGTAGCTCGAATAGGCCCGTCGATGGCGGCCCAGGGCCTCGTAGGCGCGACCGAGTTCGTGACGGACCACGCCGTCCAGGCGCGGGTCGCCGTAGAACGCCGCCGACAGGAACGTCTTCCAGGCATCGTGGGCGTTGCCGGCGTGCAGGTAGCGGTCGCCGAGCATCAGTTGGATGTTCTGGCGCAGCGACGGCCGGTCGGACCGGCCGATGTATTCGAGCGCTTCTTCGCATAGCGCAATGACGAGGCTAGAGCGCTCGTCCTTCGACTCCGAATTGAACAAGGGGAAAACGAACCCGGAAACGTAGTGCGTCTTTCGCCGTTCCGGAGTCACGCTCAACCCGGTCGCGACGGCCTCCATCTGCGCGTCGTCGGGCAGACTTGATCGCAGGCCGACGTCGAACCACCGTCCGGCCGCCTCTTCGACGTTGCGGTCTTCCGGCCAAGTCTCGGTGTAGGCCTTGAGCGCGGGGATGTCTTCGGCAGCCGCCGCCGCGTAGAAAGCTGCATCCGCTTCGGAGTAGTTGCTGTCCTTTTGCGGAGTCAGTGCGAGGTATCCCGCGTTCGGATTGATCTCCAAGCGATATCCGGACCATAGCCCCAGTCCGGAACGCAGTAGCCATTCCACGTCGAGGTCTTCCGGGGGATCGTCAAAGGGCTGGGGAAACAACGCCACCATGCCCGACAGGCCGAGGGCGGGCGGTGCGCCGAAGGCTATGTCGTCGACATCCCCGGCGGGCTTGCCGAGGCGTTCGGCGATCGGCTGATTGAGGTAGGTGTGGTAGCCCGCCGTGCCGAACGTCATCGAGGCTCTCGTGGCACCGTAGGACACGGGCACGTGGACCTGGTTGTCGATCACGCGCACGCCCTGGATGACGACGGCGGCATCCTGCTCGACCTGCTGCACGTCCGCTTCGGCGGCCGGCTTGAGCGACAGTTCTTCGGCCTCGAAGTCCAGGCCCAGCGCGAAGGGCTGCAGCACGGGGAACCCCACGATGGCCGACACATCGACGTTTTCGAGTTCGTTCGAATACCGCGCGGTGATTTCGTTGAGAAAACCCGGTTCCTGGGAAAGCTGGTCGCGGTGCACCTCGAGGCGGAAACCGTCACCCAGGATCTTTAGGGTCTGCTCGTTCTCCCCGAACGCCAACGACATCAGGACGGGGCGGGCGACGGCCAAGGGCTCGGGGGCAGCGTAGTCGACGATGACGTGGGTCTCCTTCTCGAATGCTTCCGTCTGCAGAAGCACGCGGATCAAGACCCGGTCGCCGAGCGAGGTGGCCCCGATCTGCCCGCCGGAGCCTTGCGCACCGGCGACTGCGGCCAACACCAACGTCAGCGCTGCCGATAGCAGGCAGACGATTCGTGCGACCTTTCGATGTGTGGGTAGACGTACCAAGCTCAAACATCGCCTAGCGATTGGCTACTCCTTCAAGCTTCGCACAGAGCACCTTACGGAAACCTTACACCGTTCAACAAGGGGACCAATGTGCTGCCCGGATTGCCGTGGGGGCGAGCCTCATGCGCCCGCCAGGGCGCGCGGTCGCCCGCCCGGATCGATCATCGCGACTGGCACGGGACGGGACAAGCCCGTCCCCTACGGTTCGTTCCGTCAGACCGTGGTCTCGTAGGGGCGACCCTTGTGGTCGCCCGGCATGTTCGCCCACCCGGATCGATCAATGCGACTGGCGGGACGGGACAAGCCCGTCCCTTCGGTTCTTGTTGCTACCCTTGTCGTGGCAACGGCCCGTAAAGTTTGCGACGACGGTCAAGATGCGGCGAATCTTGCGCGAACGCATGCGAGGGCGCCCCTTCGGCGCGATGCCTCGCCGCTACACGGCGAGGCTATAGCGGGAGAAGCTCGGCCAGCTTCGTCTCCAAGGACTCGCCCCGCAGGTGCCTTGCCACGCGCTTGCCGTCGCTCGTGATGAGGTAGTTGGCTGGAATCGCCTTCACCCGGTAGAGCTTCGCGATCGTGCTGTCGAACGCTTCGCCGTCGCAGACGTTCACCCAGGGGATGTCGTACTTCTCGACGGACGCCGTTTCCCAAGCCGCCGGATCCTCGTCCAGGTTGACGGACAGGATCTCGAAGCCCTTGTCGCGGTACTTCTCGTAGGCGGACTTCAGGTACGGGATTTCGGCGATGCACGGCCCGCACCAGGAGGCCCAGAACTCGACCAGCGTGTATTGGTTGTCCTTCAAGACGTCCTCAAGACGAACCTCCTCGCCGTCGAGCGTTAGCGCCGAGAAGTACTTCAACGTTCTGGCGATCTGCTCGGTACGGTGGTCGCGCAGGGCGGTCATCAGATCGAGGGCCCTGTAGTCGCCGAGCACGCCGCTCAGTTCGGCGAACGTCGCGTTCTGGTCGTCGTCGTCGCCTTCGAGCCAGGCGGCCTGCAGGGCCAGCATTCGGGCCGTCGAGTCGCCGTGACTCAGGTAGATTTCCTTGAGATGTTCGTCGACTTCCGAATCGGAAGGCGTCGAGGTCGGGGCGGGGAATATCAGCTCGTTGTAGGTGCCGCCGGACAACCGCAGGCTGCCGTCTGACTCGGCCGCCGCCACCTGGTGCTGCCCGCCGGGCTCGACGACGCCCGTTGCGAACGATTCGTCGTCATCCACTAGGCGGACGTGGGCCACAAACGGGTCTTCGATGTCGGTCCGGATCGTCGCGGTGCCGTTCTCGATGAACGCTAGGTCCAGGACCTCGAAGTCGCCCTCGATGCGGGGATCGGGGTAGCCCAATTCGAGCAACTCGCCGTTATGTTCGTCCAAACCCGTTGCCGTGACGATGGTCTCGGCCGCTTGGACGCTGCTCGCGAGACACGCCATGGCGACCAGCAGCACATTGAATCTCGTCTTTCCCATGATTCCTACCTAGTGTCAGGGGTATCCCTGATTGTCGCGATGATCCTTACGATAGCCTGACTAGAACTCAATCGCGGTCTATTCGCCGTACAACTCCGCCAGCTTTTCGTCCAGTTTCCGCTGGCGCAGGTGCGTGCCGACTATTTCGCCGCTGCCGCCTTTGGCCAGGTAGTTTGCCGGAATGCCCATTACGCCGTAGAGCTTCGCCGACTCGCTCTCGAAGCCCTCATGATCGCCCACGTCGACCCAGGGGATCTGCTCTTCGACCGAAGCCTCCTGCCAATCCTCGTGTTCCTCGTCGAGGGACACGGAAACGATCTCGAAGCCCTGGCCGCGGTATTTCTCGTAGGCCTCCTTCATGTGCGGAATCTCGGCTCTGCACGGTCCGCACCAGGACGACCAGAACTCGACGAGCACGTATTCGTTGTCATCCAGGACTTCGGTCAGGCGGAAGGGCTCCCCATCCAGCGAAACGGCCCCGAAGTCCCTGATCGCCGTGCCTATGGCGATTGAACTCGCGGTCAGGTACCGCTCGTAGCTGTCCCTGATCTTCTCAGCCGCATGCGCCACGACCGGATTTCCAGGAAGCTCCTGCTGCAGCGATTCGTAGAGGCCAATCTGCTCCAGGAATCCCTTCGACCGACCCGCTTTCGAGTCCTCCGTGAGGTCCCATTTGGAGACCCAGCCCCGGTCGGCGGACAGGGCCACGAAGCGCATGACGGGATCCTCATGCGTCGTATAGATCTCCCGCAGTATGCGCGACTGGATCAGGCTGTGCTTGAGCGCCTCGCGTTTCGACTCGATCGTCCGTTCACTCCATTCAACGCGGCTGGCCTCCCGCTCTTCCTCCGACATCGCCGCCATGGCGTCGAACCTAGCGCGGTTCTCTTCATCGGCGGCGCGGTATTCGGGGTCGCCGCGCCAAGAATCGAAGGCGAGCTGCGTGTACTTGCCGCCCTCGACTTCATTGGAGTCCGCAAGGAAGCGCACCGTGGTCAGGCCGGGCTCGAGCACGAACTCCACCCGCCCCAGCGGATAAATGGAATCGGCCGAAAGCACGTCGATCTGAACGATGCGGACGTAATCCACGACGCCGCTTAAGGTCGCCTGCCCGTTTCGCAATTCCACGGACGCCAGCTCGCCGTAATCGTCCTCGCCTGCGATGTAGCCATGGGCGACCGCCCGGGATGCCTCCTCCTCAAGCGCCGAGGCGTCGATGCGGATCTCGTATTCGTTGACGGGCGCGCAGCCGCAGGCAACAAGCAGTACTACAGCGAAAAAACTCGCAGTACGGCGCATTTTCTACTCTCCAAACCCGAGCCGGCCGCCCTTCCCTGGGCGGGCGGCCATCAGGGGACTACAGTTCCCAGTTGAATTCGCCGAACAGCACCTGGCCGCGCGCGTCCCAGCGCGACGGGTCGTACGGCCTGCCCGAAGAGATCGTTTCCGGCGCCTTTGCATCCAGAATATTGCGTCCGCCGGCGCGCAACTGAATGCCGTTTTCGAAGGTGTAGCTCAGGGTCAGGTCCACCGAGACGTAGGAGTCCACCGTCAGGTGCGGTTTGTCCTGGCCCCAAGCCTCGCACCTTCCCACGATTTCAAGGCAGGACCCGGTGTTGTTGTTCAGGTAGCTCGGCGTGTAGTAGACGAACAGGTGTCCGGCCCAGCGTTCCTGGTACCAGTCCAGTTGACCGGCCAGCCGGTACTTGTCGCTGCCCTGAATAGTGCCTTCCCGGGTTATGGGTTCGCTCTCGGCCGTGATCTGGAAGGCTTCATCCAGCACCCGCGTGTAGGTGAGCCGGGGCGTGAAATCGCCCCATGCGGTGTCGAAGTTGTACGCGAATTCGGTGGTGACGAGCTCGCTGGTTTTCTTTGCGATGTTGATCGGCCGGGACCGGCGGAACAAGGTCGCATTGCCTTCCGCATCCCGCTCCACGACCTCGGGCAGCGCGAAGATCACTTCGGGATAGTCCCTGAACAGTCCACCGGCGTTTTCGATCTTGTCGGTGAAGTCGATCTTCGACCAGTCCAGCGTCCAGCGGAAACCGGGCGCCGCCGCCGGGGTCCAGTCGAAACTGAAGGAATTGTTCTCGGAGAATTCCGGCCTCGTATCGACCGCGTTTCTGGCCAGGGTGGAACGGATGGGTATTGGCTCGGTATTACCGGACGGCTCGTAGGGGTCCACATAGGACCAGAACGTGTAGTACGTGGGATTGGTGAGACTGAACAGGTCTCCCCAAACCGGCGGACGGAACGACTCGGACCAGGATACGCGCAGCGTGAATTCCTCCGTCGGACCGTACTGGATGCCGAACCGCGGACTGGTCGCGGCATGTTCAACGTCGATGATGTTGGGTTCGCCGGGGTAGGTCCAGCGCCTGTTCACGTAGTCGTACACCGGATCGACGCCCCCGTCGGCGCCTTCCGTCTTGTAGATGTCGCGCCTCGCCTGCAGGCTCAGGACGAGCGAAGCAATACCCGGGCGGGCGTTGCGCTCGCCGACGATCGGCAGCGCGAATTCGGCGAAGTACGCGGTTGCCTCACGGGTCGGCCGGGCCACGCCAATGCGTTCGAAGCGGCCCTCCACACGCTCACCCTCGCCGTCGATCAGCGTGACCTCGCGGTAGATCGTGTCTTCGTTGAACTGCGCTCCCACCGCGTAACTGATCGGGCCGCCCCACAACTGAAGGAACTGACCGCGTAGCAGCGGCTCCACGGACTGCGTCTTGGTGACGCTGTTGGATGGAAGCGGGTAGGCGTCGGTGTTGTAGAGACTCGCGAGTTCGGGGCTCTGCACGGAGCCGTCTCCGAACAGGTTGATCGCTACGTTGGGATCGGAACTGGCCAGCAGTTCCACGATCCGGGCGTGTACCGGGTTGCGGGGGTTGATTAACCCCGGGGAAGTGAACTTGAACTGGCGCTGATAGCGCGTGGACTGGGATCGCGTCACGTTGAGTTCGAAGCTCGTCGTGTCGCCGAAATCCCAAATCAATCCGGCGGACAGGGAGCGCTTGCGATTGCCCGAAGCGGAGAATTCCTGGGGTAGCCCGGACTCGATCTCCTTGATCGGATAGTAGGTCACGAGTACTTCCTTTCCATAGGGGTTGAAGGCGTTGCTGGCGGGTACCGGCCAACTGAACATCTGGGTGTTCTGGTTGCGCGAGGAAACGTTGTTCGAATACAGGAAGTCCGCATAGAGACGCAGAGCGTCGGTCACGTACTGCTCCAGGTACAGGGTGCCCGACTCGTTGCGCGTGCGTTCCCCGTTTTGCGGCTCGACGATGTCGGCGGGCACGATATTCGGCGTGAATTCATCCACGGAGGCGTCCACGCCACTGTGCCCCTGGGGAAGCTGGTAGGTTGTGAAAGGAGGACCGCAATAGGGGCCGTAGAAGCCGGGAAACGTGGAGGGACACACCACGCCCGGCTGACCCACCCGGTCGTCGCGGGAATCGAACTCGACGCCGTAGCGGTCGCGATAGTCGTAGCTGGTCCAGCCGGTCTTTTCGTTGGTGATGGGCTGTGACGAATCGCGCGACAGCACGGCGGTGATCTGGCCGCTGCCCCAGCCGTAGCCGCCCTGGAAGGAGACCTTTCTGGCGTCGGCGTCGGTGGAACTGTATTCGTCGCGTACCTGGAAGGTGGCGCCGCTGTAGTTCTTCTTGGTAATGAAGTTCACCACCCCGCCGATCGCGTCGGCGCCGTATACGGCCGAGGAACCGTCCAGCTGGATGTCGATGCGCTCGATGGCCGACAGCGGCACGTTCACGAGGTTGGCGTAGTTGTCCTCCACGCCGGCAACGCCCGCAGTGCGGCGCCCGTTGAGCAGCACCAGCGTGTTGGCCGAACCCAGGGCGCGCAGATTGACCGTGGAGATGCCCACGTTGATCCCGCCGGTCCTGAACTCTTCGGTATCGCCTGCTCCCACGGGATTGTCGTTGTTCTGCGTGGTGGTCCCCGCATAGGCGAACGGCAAGGTCCGGAACAGTTCCTCGACCGTGGTGACGCTGCGGGCCCGAATGTCTTCGGCGGTAAAGGTGAATACCCGGGCCGTGGGATCGCCCGCGACAATACGCGACCCCGTTACGATGATCTCTTCGGGTGGTTGCTCGGACTCGTCGGCGACGGTTCCGGTGGCCGTGCCCGTCTCCGCCGCACCCCCGGCACTCCCATCGTCGGCTGTCTCTTCGTCGAGCCCGATCACCACCGAGTCGTTTGCCGCGAAGTGATAGGCGAGACCCGAGTCCTTGAGCATCGAATCGAGCGCTTCGACCACCGTGTAACGCCCCGTGACGGGACCGAGTTCCTTTTGCCGCGATACCGCGCTTGGCACGGCGATTTGGATGCCGGCACGCTCGCCAAGCTCGATCAGGGCCGCCCCCGCGGCTTGGCGTTCGATGGCCAGGTCGATCTTCTTTTCGTCGACGGCGTCAGCCGATGTAGCGGTAACGGCGAATGCCAACGGTGCCCAAACCGCGATCAGCAGGTGCACCAGGCGTTTGTTATACCCCACGTCGTCCCCTCCGATAATGTCACTGTCTTTCTTCCACACAGACGCCCGGATTGACGTCCAGTAATCTAAACGACCGAGCCCGCTTTCTCCCTACACTCGACACCGTCGTTGTGGGCTTCGGCGAACCCCGTCATGGCGTATCGGGTTCGTGGTCCTCCGCCAATACCGCGATGCCCGACAGGGTCGGTACCACACGGATCGGCACGGCGCGCTCAAGTGTCGACAGCGCCGTGTCAATCGAGTCCAGCCGAAGCGTCGCGAATACGCGAATATCGGCCACGTCTGCATCGTGAATGCGAATCGGTTTGGTGGAATACCTGCTCAGCTCCGCCACCACCGTGGACAACGGTTGGTCCTTGAAGCTCAAGCGTCCCTGTCGCCACTGTTGGCGACGCCCGATTTCGGGATCGTGGCGTGCCGTGATGGTTTGGCTGTGTGCATCGAAGTGGAGAACCGTCCCCGACCGTAGTCCAAGCTCCTCGACAAGAGGCGACTCGAAGCCGCCAGGATGCGCGCCGAGGTCCAGCCATTGCGGGGCGGCCGGCGGTTCGCCTCCCTGCCGGTGCAACGCGACGCGGCCATCGACCAACGCCACCGTGAAACTGCCACCGAGGCGGCGAACATTGAATGCGGTGCCGTGAGCGGTTATGGACCGTCCGCCCACTTCCACCGTGAACGGCCGCAGTGGATCCTTCGCAACTTCGAAATAGGCTTCGCCACGGTCCATCACGACCCGTCGCACGGTATCGGTGATTCCCGCCAGGATCTGCGACCCCGTATTCAGGGTGATCGTCGACCCGTCGGGAAGCGTGACGGACCGTTGTTCCCCAACTGCTGTCGTGTAGCGGGTTACCGTACTGCCGGGTTGCGTGAATAGCCCGATGGAGGTCAACACGACGGCGACGAGCACGACGCTGGCTGCCACGCCGAATGCCGCCGCGTTGCGCAGCGACCGACGCCTTGCCCGCGGCTTGCCCGACAAGGTGCGGTACATGGAGTCCTCGCGCAGTTCGTCGCGCCAGTCGTCCAGCGCGCCCAGCAATTCGTGCGCCTCCATGTACCGGGCCTTGAACACCGGATCCTCCTCGCAGCGTGCCAAGATGGCGCGGCGTTCGGAATCCTTGATGTCCTCGTTGTAGGTGCGAACCGCAGCGGCGGTTGCCTCTCGTGTGATTCGTCGCGACGTCCGGAACATGATGTGGTGCGCCTAGTCGTCCAGCAGCGCCGCGCGCAAGTGCAGCAACGCCTTGGAGATGTACTTTTCCACGGTCTTGTGCGAGACGCCCATGGACTTAGCGACTTCGCTGTAGCTCATGTTGTTGAACCGGTTGAGTACGAAGGCACGGCGCCACTGCGGCTTCAACTCTTCGACGGCGGATGCCACCGCATCCAGGTCGTCCCGCGCCAGTACGATGCTTTCCGGCGACGGGGAACCCGCGTCGTCTTGGTCTTGCAGAAGCCTTAGCCGCTCGTCGTGCTCGCGCCGAACGCCCCGGTGGCGCTCGCGGTCGATCACCAACCGGTTCGCTACCGTCAGCAGGAACGCGCGCGTGCTACGCCGACCCGCCGGCAGTTTCTCGGGCACGGCGTCCATGCGCGCCAGCCGCGCGTACACCTCTTGGACGAGGTCGTCGACGTCGTGGTTTCCGGCGACGCGTAGGATAATGAACCGGCGCAGCGCGCCGGCGTGCTCGTCGTAGAGACGGTCCAGGGCTTGCTGGCGCGTCTCGGGCTTGACTTCCGTCAATGCCGCGCGTTTGCGCTCTCCCGACTCCGACACGCCCATCGTCCTCCAACGGCTCCGACTCGTCCGGCAGCTGCCGGCCCATCTACTCAGCTAGAAACGGACGAGTCAACGACTACCCTACGCTTGCGGTCCCCGTTAGATGTAGTGCAGCCAATGCTCGAACCCCGGTTGGTCGCCCAGAACCACCGCTTTGTACTTGTCGCGCAATTGGGATGTGGCAGGTCCCATTTTCCCGTCGCCGACCGGCCTACCGTCGATGCGTACGACCGGCCATACGCCGGCGGAGGTTCCTGATAGGAAGACCTCCGAAGCGCTCACCAACTCGTCCGCGGCAATGTCGCGTTCCACACAGGCGAGACCGACCGTCGGGGCTAGGTTGATTATCGAGTCCCGGGTTATGCCGAGCAGCACTTTGCTAGCCGGAGGGGTCGCCACATTGCCAGCCACGTCCACCATGAACAGGTTGGCGGTGGGACCCTCGGTGAGGTTGCCGTGCTCGTCGAGCAGCACGATGTCGTCGAATCCCTCGTTGCGGGCCCGCCATTTCGCCGTCATGGCCGCGGTGTAGTTGGCCGCCACTTTGGCGTGCGGGGGAATGACATCCTCCCGGCGGCCCGACTTTTCCCGTTCGATCTTCAAGGACACGGCTTGCCGTCGCCGACGTTTTAGTTCGGCGTTGGGTGAGGGGAAATCCCGCTCGCTGTCGTAGGCGGCGATGAACACCGCGACGTGGGGATTTTCGGGGATCAACTCCGCTTCGACGGACGGCATCAGCGCGCTGATCTTGACGGACTTGGCGCCGGGGTTGCGGCGCACCGTCTCTGCGCAAGCGTCAACGAGTTCGTCGACCGCGTATTCGAGGGGCAGGCCGACGATCCGGCAGGTCGTCGCCAGACGTTCGATGTGATCGCGCAGGCGGAAGATCGCGGTTCCGCGCCGGGCCTCGTGCACGCTGATGTAGTCGAAGGCCAGCGACCCGCGCTGCAGGCTCTGCGCCAGCACGTGAACCGTGGCGTCTTGCCAAGGGATAAACTCGCCGTCGCGCCAGATTCTCCGGTCGGTCATGAGTGGCTGCCTGCAGCGGGGATGCTCCGCCGCCATTGTATTCAAGGAGCGTTCGGCGCGGGCATGGAAAGACCGCTTGCGCTGGCGGCGTCGGTCTGGCGTTGACATCCCGAGAGCTAGCGCTAAGGTGCTGCGCATGCTAGGCGACCACCCTGATAGGCAGGCGCGACGCGCAGCGCGGCGGGACTGGCCGATCCGAGCATACCGGTCCGGAGAGTTTCCAGAAGATGGGTTCCTCGTCGACCTGTCGGTCGAGGAACGCCTTGCCATCGTCACCGACGTCACCGAGACCTGCTGGGCGGTCGCCGGCAAGGAGGTTCGGGACGTTCCCCGGCGCGATTGGCCCCTCAATATCGTTCGGGACCCCAATGTGAAGTGAATCCCGATTTCACCGATCTGATCGATGTTTTGCTCGAACAAGATGTCCGGTTCCTAGTGGTTGGAGGGATTGCGCTCGCGGCACATGGGATGCCGAGAGCCACGGGAGACTTGGATGTGTGGGTCCAGCCGAGTCCCGAGAACGCCGATCGGGTTTACGCCGCGCTCACGGCTTTCGGCGCGCCGCTCGACGATCTGGATGTTGCCGCTGAGGACTTCGGGACTACTGGGCTCACGGTCCAATTCGGTGTCCCACCCCGACGAATCGACGTCCTGACCGCTGTGACCGGGCTGGAATTCGAGACGGCGTGGGAACGTCGCTTTCAGACCCATGTTTTCGGACGGGAGGTCGCGTTTCTGTCCCTCGACGACATGCTGCACAACAAGCAGATTCTTGGTCGTGACAAGGACATAGGCGACGTACGGGCGATTCGCCGGGAGTTGGCCCGCCGGCGCGACGAGCCGCGCTGACTTGCTTTGGGGAGCGCTATGGCAGACTGAGGTCCACGCGGAGTGTGCCCGTCGGTCAACCCCAGACTGCTTCAGAGTAGGAAACGCAGCCCGAAGCGTAGAGTAGGCCCGGTTCTCGATCGGCGGCGAGGAGATCGGGTCCGTCGAGGTCCACGACCTGGGCCCGTCCGGCCAGCAGCAGCGCAGGTGCCATCGACAACGAGGTGGCGACCATGCAGCCGACCATGATGCCGAGGTCGAGTTCGCGTGCCTCGTCTGCAAGTGCCAGCGCCCGAGTCAAACCTCCCGTCTTGTCGAGCTTGATGTTGACGATCTGGCACCACGTCGCCAGTGCGGGAAGGTTTGAACCGTCGAGGATGCTCTCGTCGGCAGCGAGGGGAACCGGCGACTGAAACCCAGCCAGGTCTTGGTCGTCACCCTCTGGCAACGGCTGTTCTATCAGTTCTACGCCGAGCGCGGCGGCTACGGGCGCGAACTCGGCAAGTGCAGCCATGTTCCAGCCCTCGTTGGCATCGACAATCAGCCCTACGCCGGGCGCTTGGGTGCGCACCATGCGGAGTCTCTCGATGTCTGCAGCCACGTCGTCCGACCCGAGTTTGACCTTGAGCAGCGGACGCCATCGCTCGACCGTCGCCTGTTGCCCCATGGCGGACGGGGAATCCAATGGCAGGGTGAATGCCGTGGGGATTTCGACGGGCCTCGAAACGCCGGCCAATTTCCAGGCTGGCTGGCCGCTGCGTTTCGCTTCCAGATCCCACAGTGCGCAGTCGATGGCGTTGCGCACCGGACCCGCAGGCAGGGCATCGAGCAGTTCGCGTCTGTCGAACGGCCCCTGGAAATCGTTGATGGTCGCGGCGACGTCTGCGGGTCTGTCGCCGTACCGAGGGTAGGGGACGCATTCGCCTTGGCCTTCGACGTTGCCGTCGGTGACTGTGGCGACGACCACGTGAGCGGTTTGCTTGGTGCCCCGGGCGGTGGTGAACGGTCGTGCAATGGGCCAGGACTCGATCGCGGCGGTGATCTTCACGACAGCATCTCGTCGACGATCACCTCGACGCCGTGCCGAACCGGATCGCAAGCGGGTACTCCGAACTGACACTGTGCTTGCTCGACGGTTTGGTTCGCGCGTTCTGCATCGAGGTCCGACGTGTTCAGCGCTATGCCGACGCACCGTACGGCGGGATTCGTCAATCGGCCGAGAGCAATCGTCTGCTCGACGACGGCTTCGATGCTGGCGATCGGTGCGTCGACGTTGCGCATGGTCGTCCGGGTCGGTTCATGGCAGACCACGAAGGCATCGGGTTGGGTGCCGTGCAGCAGGGCGAGGCTCACACCGGCGAAGGAGGGGTGGAACAGGGACCCTTGACCTTCGACGACGTCCCAGTGGTCGGGATCGTTGTCGGGGGAGAGCGTCTCGGCCGCGCCGGCTGCGAAGTCCGCGACCACTGCGTCGATAGGAATACCGGACCCGGCGATCAGGATGCCGGTCTGCCCGGTGGCGCGGAAGTCGGCGGCGATGTTCCGAGCGATCAACTCGCGTTCGATGGCGAGTGCGGCGTACTTCTTGCCAACCGAGCAATCCGTACCGACGGTCAGCAGGCGTTTGCCAGTTCGTTTGCGTCCCGTCGCGACTGGATACGGTTCTGCGGGACGCCGGGCCTCGATCAGTCGCCGGTCTGACCGTCTGGCGGCTTCGACGATCGCCGGAATGCCCTCGAGCGATTCATGGAGCCCGCTGGCGATGTCCAGGCCGGCCTCCAAAGCCTCGACGATGACGCCCTGCCATCGCGTGGGAAGCACGCCCCCGGGGTTGACCACGCCGATGAGGAAGGTCTTGGCACCGGCTTCGACGGCTTGTCGGATCGTCATGTCGGCGACGCCTAGGTCCGCGCGGCACCTGGGCAGGCGGAGTTGCCCCACGACTGCTTCCCCTCGCCAGTCGACCACGCCTTGGCCGGTCTTTGCCGCCAGCGCGTCCTTGGCGTCGCCGACGAAGACTAGGTAAGGCGTTCGGAGATCCATGGCGTCGGCCTTGGAATCGCTTCCACCATCGTGTCGCTGCTGGAGAATTCCGCCGATCAGATCGTACGAATCGTTCGATCACGTCGTACAAATTGCACGATCCGATCGCAGGAATCGACCTTCAGCGGCATTCGAAGCTCGCTGGATCACGATCGTCGCCGCCAACGTAAACAGCCCGTTTCGGATAGGCGCACAGCGGTCGGGCACCGCCGCCCTCCGCGAAACCGGCGACCAACGCATCCGGCGCGGTACCGGTCTCGTCCCATTGCTCGGCTGCATCGATGAGGTCCACCATCCACGGTCCGGGGCCCCCGGCGCAGTGGAGGACGCCCGGCATCAGGAACAGGCGCACGTCGTCCCGGGCGGATTCGTCCCGGGCGTAGACGGCGTCGACGTACTCGATGCTGGCGAGTGCAGACAGGGCCGCATCCGACCATCCGTGATAAATCAGCAGCTTACCTCCCCTATCGCGAAAGGCATCGAGGTTCGGGTCGGTAGCGCTCAAGGCGGCGGCTGCCGTTCGGAAGCGATGGCGGAAGCCGCTGAAGTCGAATCCCTCGTAGCGCCAGTCCGGGTCGTGTTCCACCATGTGACGCATCACCTCGATGCCGAAGCCGAACGCCAGCGACGGCGGGAAGTTCGGCGCTTGCTGGCCGGACCCTACGAGCCAGCCGCCCCAGCCACCGGGTGCATCCTCGCCGCCGAACGGCCAGCCGACGTGGATCCGTCCATCTGGGGCGGCGGGCCCCCCGTAGACGGCTCGGATGGCGGCGATTTTCTCGGGGTCCAGATCGAGGCTGTCCGGATCGAAGTCGCAGTCCCGGGGATCGTTGAGGATGCCGTCCTCGAGACCGTCCTGGGCGTCGCACCGGGCGAGAATCGCGCTGGCGAGCGTTTGCCGGTTCTCGTCCGTAAGAAGGGGCGCGGAGAGGTCGTCCATGGATGGGTACATGTGCCGGGTGACGTTGAGGAACGCGGCTGCCACCCCCGCGAAGTCATGCGCCGGGGCGCCGGCCAGGATCACGTCGAAGTCGCCGGGGTAGCGCTGTGCGGACATCATCGCCTGGCGACCGCCGTTCGAGCAGCCGGCGAAATAGGACCGTTCGGGGATTGCCGCATAGTGCCTTTCAACGATGTGCTTGGCGACCTCGGTGACGCGATGCACGGCGAGGTGGCCGTAGTTGACCAGCCGTTCGAGGTTATTCAGCGCCCAGGATCCGTCGATGCCCTGGTTCCGATGCCCCGTGTCCGTTCCGGCCGTCGCGTAGCGGCGTTGAAGCACGCTCAAGCCCAGGGCCTGGTTCTGGATATTGCCGACGAAACCCCCGCCGCCACCCATGATGAACTTGCCGTTCCAATCGGCTGGTAGCCACACGGAGAAACCGATCTCGCGGTCGATCGTGCCGGTCAACTTGCAGTGCCGGACCGGGGCACCGAGGGATTCGATTGTCGTGACCGTGGTGTCTGGAAGCCGGAGTTCACGCAAGCCATCGCAATCGGCAGCCGGCTGGTCTGTCTCCTTGATGCTCGATATGGACGCGGCGGCGTCGAGCGAGTGGGCGGCGAGAAGGGCGAGAACCGTGGAGCTTGAAATGAATCGCATCAAATTGTTCCTACGCGGAATGGGATTGGCGTTTGCATTGTATGCAGGTAGCGCGAAGGGGGCTTGTTGACGCAAACACGAGCCACCCCCCATGATGCCCGCGTTGAGGGAGCAGTGGGAGGGGACGACCATTCTTCGGATGGCGCAGGGGCTTTCGTTGATCGAAGGTCGGCATACCCGATGAGGTCGGTGTACCGTGCGTTCACGATTGTCGTGGTCGCGACGCAGTTCCAGTTCACGTCGCATGCCCGGGACAACGGCGACTGGCCGGCCGAGTGGTACCAGCCGCCGAAGACCGCCAGCGAACTTGGCATCACCCGTTTCGCCCAGAGCCCGTACCTCGATGATCGCGACCTCCCGCCGGTGCAAGAACGACTGCCCGACGATCCGGTCGTCATCCAGCCCTACGAGTCCATCGGCAAGTACGGGGGGACGGCGCGGATACCCATCTGGGACTCTTGGCAGTTCTTCAACTGGGAGCATGCGCTGACGCTCTCGGCGGACATGCGCAACGTCCTGCCCAACCTGGCCGAGTCCTGGAGCTTGAGCGAAGACGGCCGCGTCACCACGGTGCGGCTGCGCCCGGGCGTCAAGTGGTCCGACGGCGTGCCGCTGACGGCGGACGACTTCTGGTTCCGCCTCGTGCACGTCTGGATGGATCCCGAGATGTCGCCGATCACCTACCGGCTGGTGCAGGGTTGCGAGTTCGTGAAGATCGATGAGCTGACCTTCGAGTACCGATTCCCCGAACCCAACCCCATGTTCGCCAATTTCTTCGCGCAGTACGGCAGCCACTTCGTCGATCCCATGCACTTCTTCAAGCAGTACCACCCGGCTTTTCGGGATCGGGAGGAACTTGCCGCGGTGGTGGAAGAGAAGGGATTCGTCACCTGGATGGCGATGTACGGCGCGTACCGGGGCTGGGGCAACGAGGAGGCGGTGCGGGTGCCGACGTTGCGGGCGTACAAGGTGGTCCAGCGGACGCCGACCAAGATGCGCCTGGAGCGCAACCCCTACTACTTCAAGATCGACCCGGTAGGGAACCAGTTGCCCTATGTCGACGCCATCGACGCGGTCATCCTGCTGGAGAACTCCCCGATGATCGCCTTCCAGGCGGCCACCGGGCAGCTCGACTTCACGGCCTTCACGCTCAAGACGCAGGACATTCCGCTGCTCAAGCTCGGCGAGGTGAAGGGCCTCAACAAGGTCCACATCTGGCATCGCGTCCACGTCAGCGATGTCGCCATCCAGCCCAACTACAACTACGACGACCCGAAGTACCGCGGTCTGCTCTGGGGCCAGGGCGAACGCCGGTTCGTCCGGGCGTTGTCCCATGCCATCGACCGGGACCAGATGAACGAGGTGATCTACTTCGGACGCGGTGTGCCGAGCCAGGTGACGGCACATCCGTCGAGCCGCTGGCACGAGGATCGCTTCGCGCAGGCGCACATCCGCTACGACCCCGACTATGCCCGCGCGTTGTTGGACGAACTGGGACTCCACGACACCAACGGCGATGGACTGCGGGAATACCCGGACGGCACGAGGCTCACGATCACCTTCGAGTACCTGGACTTCGAGACGCCCAAGGAAATCACCATGGAACTGGTGCGCGACTACTGGCGGGAAGTCGGCATCGACATGCGCCTGAAGTCGGTGGAGCGGAGCCTGCAGTCGGAACGCGCACAGGCCAACAAGATGCAGATGACGCTCTGGCACGCCGACAAGGTCACCGACATCCTCTTCCCCCTGGTGCCGGACTGGTTCTACCCGCATCGATCAGGCTGGGACATCGCCATGTGGAACCACTGGGCCAGGTACTACCAGACCGATGGCGAACTCGGCGAGGAGCCGCCGCCGCTCGTCCGCAACCTACAGTACTGGGGCGACCAATTGCGCGAAGCCACCACGGAGGAGTATCGGACGAAGGCGGCCAAGACGCTGCTCGAGGCCGCGGCGGAGAATCTCTGGACCATCGGCACCGTCGGGCAGGCCCCGCATCCGGTGGTTGTCTCGACGCGGTTGAAGAACGTCACCGACTCGGGCATTTGGGGCTGGGACAACCGCTGGACGTTGTCCTACCACCCGTCGACTTGGTATCTGGACGAAGACGCGACGGCAGGGGACGCTCTGGCAGCGTCCGGTGGCGTGCAACGACGGGGGACCGCGGAGTGAGGTCGTACCTGATATCCCGGCTGCTGGGAATGATCCCGACGCTCGCCGTCATCTCCGTGATCATCTTCGTGGTGATCCAGCTTCCGCCTGGCGACATCGTCACCTCGATGCTGGACCGCCTGCAGGCGCAAGGCGTCGACACCACCGAGGAGTACGTGCAGAACCTGCGTGCCCAGTACAACCTCGACAAGCCCTTGGTGCTTCAGTACTTCTATTGGGCGGGCAACCTGCTGACCGGCGACATGGGCTATTCGCACCTGTATTCCCGGCCGGTCAACGACCTGTTGTGGGAGCGGCTGGGCTACACCCTGTCGATAACGGTATCCGCGCTGTTGTTCATGTGGATCGTTGCCCTGCCGATCGGCATCTATTCGGCAATCCGGCAATACACGATCGGCGACTACATCATGACCAGCATCGCCCTGGTCGGCGTGGCGACGCCGCCGTTCATGGTGGCGTTGATCTTCATGCACATCGGCTTCGAATGGTTCGGCGTGAGCACCGGCGGCCTTTGCTGCCCATG
>JAPPAV010000069.1 GCA_026705345.1 Gammaproteobacteria bacterium | reverse complement strand
CGTCAACGCCCATTACCAACGCCAAGACCGGCTGGACTTCCTACGACTACCGCGATCAATTCGGTCCCGACTACGACGTGCGTTCAGTTTTCGAGGCGGCTCAGCCAGGCATCGTTTGCCGGTACAACGGCTACCCGCCATTTCCCGGCTGCGCATGGGGAAGCCCCAGATGGCAGTTGCCATCGGACCACGACGGCGTCGGCGCGACGGTTGACGACTTCACGACGGAGATCGTCCCGGCGGATCACATCATTCCCAAGAACGGCGAGGACTCCACCAACATCTCCTTCAACCTCCATGTGGAGCAAGACTTGAGCGAACGCCTTAGTGTCTACGCCGATGTGCTGTATTCGGATCATCAGTCCTATCGGGAAGAGCCAACCAAAATGGACGGCTTCCTCATTCCGGCGAGCAACGCGCACAACCCCTTCGGCGAACCGGTAGTGGTTTCCTACTGGCCCGTTCGGGAAGTCGAAGCCGGCGTGATCCCTCGCGCCCACGTGCGCGCTCGTAGCGAGCAGCGCAATTACAACGCCGGTTTCGCGTGGGAGATGAACGACGACCATACCCTCCTGTTCAATGTGACGCACTCGGAATCCGAGCGGTTCGGACAGTATTTCGAACCGACATGGCGGCGACTTGAAGCCGACCCGACCCACGAAAGGCTCTACGCGGCTTTGGAAAGTTCCGATCCCAATGTTGCGCTCAACCTGTTCGGCAATGGCTCCGCCCAGGGCCCCGCGTTTCCCGAGTTACTGAAGAACGCCTTCGGCACGAGGCACGGCGCAAGTGAAACGACAAGCTATGAACCGAGATTGCGAGGGCGGTTGTTCCGTTTGTGGGGGGGAGAAGCGCGCTACGCGGTGGGTGCCCAGATACGCATAGACGGATACAGCTACTTCACCGAAACTCTGGGGGAAGACGGCCGAACGGTTTTATCGGGGGGCCTTGCCGGTCGTGTTGGAGTCTCGCCCCGCGAGAAGGTTCGCGCGTACTTCGCCGAGGTCTCGCTCCCGATCGTCGGACCGGCCAACTCCCGGCCTTGGGTCCATTCGCTCCTGTTGAGCCTCCAGGCGCGATACGACTCGTATGAAACCGACGGCGCACATGGCGGCGAAAACCTAGTCCGGGAGGTGGGGTCTCGGAGCTACTACGTTCCCGGTACGGGATGGGTCCCTTACCCCGCCGCAATCTACCATTGGGAGGGCGACCCCATCGTCATACAGAATAAGAGAAGCAACACAAGCCCAAGAGTGGCGTTGCGATATCAGCCCACGGACAGACTTTCGCTGCGGGTGGCCTGGTCGGAGTCGTTCCGTCCACCTGTGTTCACCGAGCAGTTCGACCGCAGAGACACCGAACGCGCCGAGTGGTATCTGAGAGATCCGTATAGCCCGGACGGCAACACCAGTTGGCAGCCGCTACCTGTCACGACTCAATACGCCAACCCCGACTTGAAATCGGAATTGTCCGACAACTACTCCTTAGGGCTAGCGTGGTCGCCGACGTTGTTCCATGGTTTCCGCCTGGCGCTGGACTGGTCTCGGATCGAATTCGCCAACAAGATCGAGCATTCTTTCAATCTGTTCTACACGTTCCCGGAAGTGGCGTTCAAGATTCCCGAGATTGCCGAGCGCGACGCCGATGGCAAGATAACGAACCTAAACAGCGTGTATCTGAACCTCGCCGAAAAAATCAATGAGATCGCGAGTGTAGAGCTGGAATACTCGTTCGACACCGGGATCGGGAGTTTCCTGGCGACGCTCAGCTACCTGCGAGTGGTGGAGGAATCATTCCGCGCCACGCCCGAATCCAAGCAAGTCTCGCAACTCGGCACGATCTCGGGCAGCAACGAATACAAGCTGATCGGATCGGCGAGCTGGCGATTGGACAGGTGGCGGACGGACCTGTTTGCGCACCATACGCCAGCCTACTTGAACAACAACGTCGGAAACGCGGGACGGTTGCCGCCGTTGAAGGTCGAACCGTTGACGACGATTGACGTTGCCCTGACCTATCGATTCGACATCGGTCTGCGCCTACGCGTGGGCGGTCGCAACGTCTTCGATGCTCGCTCGCCAACGATATCGTTCCGGATGCCCTACGACGCCTCACGCTGGGATGCTCGGGGGCGCGTCCTATTCTTTGCAATGGATTGGGAAATCTAGGCTCCGCAGGGCGCGAGCTGCGGGGCTGGCAAAGCGCAGACTCTGGTTTTGGGGCGCTACGGTGCGCTGCGTAGCACTCGCCCTGGACGTCTGCCCGTGTGCTCGTCGTCCTGGAGGATCACCCGCCCATTGACCAGCGTAGCCGCGTAGCCGGCGGCGCGTTGGATAAGCCGGCTCTTGCCGTGCGGGAAGTCCCGCACCACGGTGGGTTGGCGTTCTTCCACCCGGTCCGGGTCGATCACGTTGATGTCGGCCTTCATGCCCGGTGCCAGCGTTCCGCGGTCCCTCAGGTCGAGAACCCCTGCCGCGGCGCTGGTCATGCGTCGGATCGCCTCCGCGAGCGACACCTTGCCCTGGTCGCGCACCCAGTGGCTGAGCAGGAACGACGGCCAGCCGGAGTCCATGATCTGGGACACATGTGCCCCCGCATCACCGAGACCCGGCACCACCCAGTCGCGTTGCATGAGCGACTCCACGGCGTCGAACTTCATGTTGAAGAACGGGCGATGGAATACAGCGCCACCGTTGCTGTCGAGCGTTAGTCGGAGCCAGGTCTCCGCAGGGTGTTCGCCGGCGGCTTTAGCCAATGCACTGAGATTGTCTTCGGGCGGGCGGGTGTAGACCGGTCGTTCGCCGTTGCCCATCCAGCGCAGGCCCTGGGCGAAGGGGATGCTCGACGGATCGGCCTTGGCCGCCTCGACCAGTTCGGCTCGGAACGACTCGTCGCGGATCGCGTCTAGGCGTTCGTCGATGTCCATCTCGCGTAGTTTGGCCCACGCCGGGAACAGGATGTTCGTCTTGAGCATCGAGACGAAGCCACCCGGCCGGGGTACGGTCACACCGTAGATCTGGGCACCTCCGGCTCGCAGGTCCTCGACGATCTCGTGCGGGTCGTCGAAGCGGAAGGTCTCGGTCTCCACGACACTGAACAGGACGCGACCGCCCCCCGCATTGGCCTGTCGGCCAAGCAGGTGGAGATCCTTCTTGATGGCGTTGGCGGCGTACCAGGGAACGTTCTGCATCAAGCCGTTGTGGCTACCAACCGCCTGGGCGATGGCTTCGAGCTCCGCCGCTTCGGCAAAGGTTCCTGGGATCGACCGTCCGTCCGGCAACCGGTGCCCGGGCAATCGGTTGGTTGAGAACCCGATGGCGCCGTCGTTCACCGACTGGCCGGCGACCTTGGCGATCTCGGCGATCTCGTCGGGCGTCGGGTTCTCGTCGATCCCGCGGTGGCCCATGACGTAGAACCGCACCGCGCCGTGGCCGACCATGCCGGTCACGTTGATCGCCGGGTGCATCGACTCCAGGGCGTCGAGATACTCGCCGTAGGTCTCCCAGTTCCAGGGCAGTCCCGACAGGATGGCTTCCCGCGGAATGTCCTCGACGGTCTCCATCATCTCGGCGAGGAACTGCCGATCGGCAGGCTTGCACGGCGCGAAGGTCACGCCGCAGTTGCCGAGCAGGGCGGTGGTGACGCCGTGCCAGGAGATGGGGGTGAGCATCGGATCCCAGCCGATCTGCGCATCGAGATGGGTATGCAGATCGATGAAGCCGGGCGTTACCGCGAGCCCATCGGCGCGAATCTCTTGCCTGCCGCGGCCGTCCACCTTGCCGATGGCGGTGATGGTGTCGCCGTCGATGGCGACATCACCGGAAAACGCTGCGGCGCCGGTGCCGTCGACGACTCGGCCGTCGCGGATGACTAAGTCGTGGCTCATGAAACCGGGTTGACGATCTTCAATCCCGAGAATCGCATGAAATCGCGGTCGGTGGTAGCGATTGTGGCACCGCCGCAAGCGGAGAGTATCGGATTGGCGTCGGCGAGTATCACCGCTGTGGGACACCGTCCAGGGATTCAAGCAAGCCGCCGATGTCGTGGAGGTCGAACCCGCGCCGCAAACCCATGGGACGAGCTTTCACGGTGAAGGGAGTCGCGAGACCTTCGTCGCTAGATGCGTTGAGCCCACGACGGAGGGCCGCATTCACGACTTCCTTCAGGCTGCGTCGCGATTTCGCCATCTCATCGCGCAGCTTCGCGGCGACATCGTCGTCGATGGTCAGTGTGGTTCTTATGGCCGTCGCTCCTCGGAATCCATCTTCACCAAGTCCCAACCGATCCGGACCGGTCGCTCGATACTGAGCTCGCTGATTCCCTTCTCGGCGCGCTCGCCGTCGATCGAGAGTGCCCAGAATGCGCCGTTGGGTGCCTCGACACCGCACAGGCTCGTGACGAAAACCCCCACGCCGGGATAGCGCCGGTATTCTATGTCTACAACTTCGTCCATGAAGTCGATGCCCTTGGTGCCGACCGACGTTTTGCGGCGGATCGAGACCTCGAGGTCGGTGCCGGTCAACTCATCGCGAATCTCGAGATGAACGGCGACCTGCTGTGCATCTTCGGCGAACGCGACGAGCGCCAGTAGCAGGCAAGTGGCATGGACGAGAGGCCAGACCCGCTGGCGGCTGGCGTGGTCAAGCACGGACGGGCTGGGCGATCCCCGCGACACCCCGACGGACGATTCCATAGGTACCGAACAGGACCCCCGTGTAGAAGACGTTTCCGAGGAGCGTCCACTTCAGGAACGGAAGGCCGGCGATGTAGCTGGCCGCGAGACCGTCGAGGTTCGGGGGGTATGCGTTCGTGAAGAACCAGACCGCCGCATTCGTCGTTAGGTAGAAACCAAACCCGGCGAGGACGGCTACCGCGCCGAGGCGAAGCGCGGTGGGCTTGCCAAGGAAATGTCGGGCGGCGAGCGGTAACAGCATGGACGCGTAGACGGTCAGCAGGATCCCGGTGTCGTAGAAGCCGATGAACCAGTCGCCTACGATCATCCCCAGAACGACCACGGCGGCGGCATGCCAACGCCGCGAGAAGAACACGCACCCGAACAGGGCGACGGCGGTCGCCGGTGCGAAATTTGGCGGGTGGGGCAGCAGGCGCGCCACGACGCATAGGGCGATCAATGCGAACGCGACGCCGAGGAGAGTCTTGTACTGCGAGTTCAGGGTCACCGGTCATTCCTGACTAGCTTCGTTCCCGAATCATAGCCGAGCTCTCGCCCGTATGGCATTGGACGACGTTCACTGGAACGTGCACAGACCTTGATCGATGACGACGTCACCATCTTGGTTGGTGGTGCGGAACAGCGCCCGGTTGCCGTCGGCCCACATGGAGACGGTCAGGGTGTCCCCGGGAATCACGGGCCTGGAGAAACGCCCGTTCATGGACCGGAACCGCGACGGATCGCCTCCGCAAAGGCTGTGCAGCAGCGCCCGTCCCGTGAAGCCGTACGTGCACAGGCCGTGCAGGATGGGTTTCTCGAATCCGCCCCGCGCCGCGAAGGACGGATCCGAATGCAGGGGGTTCCGGTCGCCGGACAGGCGGTACGTGAGCGCCTGGTCCTCCCGGGTGCCGTAGGTGACCTGGTGGATGGGTTCGTCGTCCGGATACTGCAGTTTCTCCGACGGACCTCGGTCGCCGCCCCAGCCGCCTTCGCCGCGGCAGAACAGCATCGAACGGGTCCGGAGCAACGGCTTCCCGGTCGCCTTGTTCACGGATTCCGACTCGAACTCGAGCACGGCGGCACTGCCCTTGTCCCAGATGCCGGCAATGCGGCCCCGGCTCTCGATTTCGCCGTCCGGCGGGATCTCGTCCAGGAGTTCGATGCCTTGTTCGCCGTGCACCATCAGGGCGGGGTTGAAGCTCCCCACCTTGTTCATCGGCGTTCCGCCGCCGCCGACGATGACCGCAAAGGTCGGAAAGACGCGCTGTGCGACGCCGTGGGTGTTCTCGGTGGTGAACGGCAGTTCGTCCGTTCCGCCGCCGATGCCGACGGCGTACAACAGGGCGTCCTTCGAAGTCCAGGAACGGGATACCGGCCCGCCGGTCTCGCCGACGGCGTCTGGGTTGATGGGCATGTCTCACTCGCGACGATGGAACAAGGCGCCAATTGAACCACGAAACTGGCGATCGCAAGGTCTTGCCCCGCGAAAATCCCTTCCCCCAATGATCCCGGAGGCCCCGATCAGGCTCATCCCTCGTTCGACAAGGCTTCGCTTGGTGTGTGATGGCGACATCGTGATACCGTTGTTCCGCAGACGTGACGGTATCTGACGATGGGCCTGATCTACGCCGAAGTGACCCTCTCCAACCCGCGCCACCGCGACGATCCGCTGGCACCCATGGCGGTACGTGCGTTGGTCGACACCGGCGCCGTCAACCTGTGCATACCGGCGCATATCGCCCTGCAGCTGGAGCTTGAGGAGTTGGAACGCCGCGAGGTGACGACCGCCGATGGCAAGGTCACGCTGGTGCCGTACGTGGGCCCTGTTCAAGTGCGATTCGAGAACCGCTCGTGTTTCGTCGGCGCGTTCGTGTTGGGCGATAGCGTGCTTTTGGGCTCGATTCCGTTGGAGGACATGGACTTGGTCCTGAATCCGCGCCTCGAGCAAGTGACGGTCAATCCGCAAAGCCCCAACATCCCCTCGGCGGTAGTCATGGGGACCGGAGCGTGTCGGCGGCGCAGCCGTGCGCCACGCGGCTGACCGAGGAGAAACGGGGAAGGGCCGAGCAGGATCGGAGCGGAAGAAGCTCGACGCCGTGGCATTTGGCGACGAAGAGATCGTCCTCGGCAACGGCATCGCCGGCGAAGGGGTGGCCGTACCGACCGCGAACCCGACGGGCTTCTACCAGGCGATAGCCGAATCGGAGCGGATGGAAGCCGGGGAGATCCAGGGGTGCGTGTTCGTTCCCCCCGGCGAGGGTCCCTGGCCCGTGGTGATCGTCGTTCCGGGCAGCTTGGGCGTGGCGCCCTCCCATGTCTTCAAGGCGGAACTCCTGACCGACGCGGGCATCGCCGCCTGCGTCATCGATCCGTTCGGTGGTCGCGGCGTGACATCCACCGTGGCCAACCAGGCGCAGTACTCCTTCGCCGCCAGCGCTTGGGATGTTTTGGCGACCGCCACGCTGCTTCACGACCGGGAAGACATCGATCCAACGCGGATCGGCGCCCAGGGACATAGCCGGGGCGGCTCGGCCGTGTTGTCGGCCGCCTGCATGGCGCGGCTGATCGACACGGGCGGCGTGTCGCTGCACGCGGTCTACGCCGCCTATCCCTGGTGCGGGCAGCAGTTCGCACGACCGGATGTGGGAGAGACCGTCGTCCGTGCGGTCATCGGCGACCGGGACGAGTGGTGCTTGCCCCAGCAGGTTCAGGCGCACATGCACGCGATGAAGCTCGCCGGGTGCGAAGCCAGCTTCCGGTTGTTTCCGGGTGCGCACCACAGCTTCGACCGGGATACGCCCATTGAACTCATCGAGGATGGGGTCGTGGCGCCGGGTGCGCCGACGGTCTACCTGCGCGACGACGGCGCGGCGATCCATCCGGCGACGGGTGTTGCGGATCCGAACTTGAGCGAACGCGAGACGATGATCTACGCCCTGAAGGCGGGCTACGCACGACGGGGTGTACGCATCGGCACCGAGGCGGACTTCGCCCAGCAGTTCCACGACGACATGATGGCGTTCTGGCGACCGGTGATGGCGCCGCTGTAGGGAAACTGCCGGGGGCGGTAGAATCGCCTGTTCGACCGTTACGGAGGGATGCGGGTGAACCGAACCTTGAGGGGCGCCACCGCCATAGTCGGCGTTGGCGAAACCACCTACTACAAGCGCGGCCAGTCGCCGGATGCCGAATTCAAGCTGGCGCTGAAGGCGATCCTTGCCGCCTGCGAAGACGCGGGGATCTCGCCGAAGGAGGTGGACGGCTTCGCGTCGTTCTCCAACGACCGCAGCGATCCGTCGCGGCTCGCCAACGCGCTCGGCATTCACGACCTGCGCTTCTCCAACATGCAGTGGGGCGGTGGCGGCGGCGGGGGTTCCGCAGCGGTTGCCCACGCGGCCGCCGCCGTGGCTACGGGGCTCGCGGAATGCGTCGTGGTGTTCCGGGCCTTGGCCCAGGGCCAGTTCGGACGCTTCGGCCAGGGACCGCGCAGCAACGTGGTGTCCGGCGGGGGCGCGTTCACCGTTCCCTACGGCCTGATGTCGCCCGCCCAGAGCTTCGCGATGAAGGTTCAGCGCTTCATGCACGACCACGGCGTCGAACAGTCGGCGCTTAGGGCCATATCTCTCGCCTCCTATCACCACGCCCAGGCCAATCCCCGGGCAGTCATGTACGGGCGGCCCCTCGACGAGGCGAAATACGACGCATCGCGCTGGATCGTCGAGCCGTTCCACCTCTTCGATTGCTGCCAGGAGAACGATGGCGCTGCAGCCATGATCGTCGTACCCGCGGAGCGCGCGAAGGACTTCGACCACCCGCCGGTCTACGTGCTGAGCGCCGTGACCGGCTCGCACTACCGGGCCGGGGCATCGGTCCACAACACGCCCGACTACGCCACCTCGAACTTCAAGACCTGCGTGCCGCGCCTGTACGACATGGCCGGCTGCGGCCCCGATGACGTGGACGTCCTGCAGTGCTACGAGAACTTCACCGGCGGCGTGCTGATGAGCATCGTCGAGCACGGCTTCTGCGAGCCAGACGAATGCAACGAGTTTCTGACCACGGAGAACCTCCTCGCACCGGACGGCAAGCTGCCGACCAATACCAGCGGCGGCAATCTCGCCGAATGCTACATGCACGGGCTCGAACTCAATATCGAGGCGGTGCGGCAGATCCGCCGCACCTCGCCGAACCAGGTCGAGGACGTCGACGTCTCCTTGGTGGTGTCGGGACCGATGGTGACGCCGGTCAGTTCGTCGGTCTACGGCTCGGAGGCGACGGTATGACCGCCTACCTGAACCCGGGACTGCCGAATCCGGCGCCCGCGCCAGACGGGCTGGATGCGCCGTACTGGGAAGCCGTGGCCGAGGAACGCCTCGTCATGCAGCGCTGCCGGGCGTGCGGCGCGTGGCAGTGGGGCCCCGAATGGATCTGCCACAACTGCCACTCCGAGGACCTGGTCTTCGAGGAGATCCCCTTGACGGGTCGCATCTACAGCTACGAGCGGGTCTGGCACCCCGTGCACCCGGCACTGAATGAACAAGGGCCGTACATCGTCGTGCTGGTCGAGTTCCCGGAACACAACGGCGCGCGCATGGTGGGTAACTTAGTGGGCGATCCCCGGCAGGAAGTGAGCATCGGCGCAACCGTGCAGGCTGTCTTCGAGCATCATCGCGACGACGATCCGCCCCACACGCTGGTGCAGTGGCAAGTCGTTGCCTCGTAGGGGCGGGGCTTGTCCCCGCCCGTTGATCGGATGCCTGTTGGCGGCGGGGTATTGGCCCCCGCCCGTTCGAGCTCGCAATGAGGAAGAGATCTCGGATTGATCATAATCACTTAGTTGGTCTAGTATCTAGTCATGATTAAGATCAACACGGCTGAAGCGAAAGCACGCCTTTCCCACTATTTGGAGCGGGTCGAGGGTGGCGAGACGGTGGTGGTTTGCCGTCGAAACGTACCCGTCGCGGAAATCCGCCCGCTGCCGAAGCGTCCCCGCGAGCGGCGTCCCGTCGGCATCGACCGGGGCATGACCATACCGCCGAGCTTCTTCGATCCCCTGCCGGACGATCTGCTCGACGCGTTCGAGGGTGCAAGCCCCGCCGAATGAAGCTTCTGCTCGATACCTGCACCTTCCTGTGGTTGGCTGCCGACGACACGATGCTGACCGCCGATGCCCTCGATTGCTGCTGCGACCCGGACAACGAGGTTTTCCTAAGTGCGCTGTCGGCTTGGGAGATCGCGATCAAACATCGTCTGGGCCGTCTGCCGTTGCCCGAGCCGCCCCGGCGCTACGTCCCCACACGACGTCAGTGGCTGGGCTTGGAGGCGCTCGATTTCGACGAGACAAGCGCGTCCCACGATGCGGTGCTTCCCGCCCACCATCGGGATCCGTTCGACAGGGGATTGGTTTCTCAAGCGATCCTGAATGGCATGACCATCGTGACGCCGGATGAGCATATCGCCCGTTATCCCGCGCCGGTCCTCTGGTAGCGCGCGTTGTTCGGACTAGACGATAGGGAGTCCCCATGAGTTTCGACGCGTTGCTCATCGCCAACCGGGGTGAAATCGCCATTCGCATCGCGCGGGCGGCCTCCGAGCTTGGCTTGCGTACGGTGGCCGTGCACTCCGAGGACGATGCAGCCAGCCTGCACGTCCGGGCGGCGGACGAAGCCCTTGCACTCGACGGCATCGGCGTTGCCGCCTATCTGGATGAAGACGCGATGGTTCGAGCGGCCAAGGACGCAGGTTGCAGCGCGATCCATCCCGGCTACGGATTTCTGGCGGAACGGGCGAGTTTCTCCCGGCGCTGCGCCGACGCCGGTATTGGTTTCGTTGGCCCGAAGACCGAACACCTCGAGTTGTTCGGCGACAAGGGCCGGGCGCGGGCTGCGGCGGCTGCTTCCGACGTGCCGGTGCTTAAGGGGCTGGACCGCGCTGTTTCGCTCGACGAGGCAAGGGAATTCCTGGCGTCGCTCGACGGGGGTGCCATGATTGTCAAGGCCGTGGCAGGCGGTGGGGGACGTGGCACGCGGGTCGTCGAAGACGCGGCCGATTTAGAAGCCACCTACCAACGCTGCCATTCCGAAGCGCGGGCGGCGTTCGGCGTCGGGGATGTCTACGTCGAGGAGTTCCTGACCCGGGCGAGGCACGTCGAGGTGCAGATCCTAGGCGACGCTAGGGGCAACGTGGCCCACCTTGGGGAACGCGAGTGCAGCGTCCAGCGCCGCTATCAGAAGGTCATCGAAGTCGCGCCCGCCCCGTTCCTCGACGACGCGTTGCGGGGCGCGATCGTCGCCGCCGCCGTGCGGTTTGCGGAGAACCAACGCTACTCGAACCTCGGCACCTTCGAGTTCCTGGTGGACGTGTCCGGCAACGGCAAGGATCGACCGTTCGTTTTCATCGAGACCAACGCCCGCCTGCAGGTCGAACACACCGTTACCGAGGAAGTCACCGGCGTGGACATCGTCCACGCCCAGATTCGTCTCGCCGAGGGCGCCTCGCTCGCCGACCTCGGACTCGATGGTCCGAATCTCGCCAAGCCCCGGGGCCACGCCATCCAGACGCGCGTCAACATGGAGACCTTCGGCGAGGACGGCACCGTACGACCGGCAAGCGGGACACTCACGGCATACGAAGCGCCGACGGGACCGGGTGTGCGCATCGACGGCTTCGGGTACGCGGGCTACCGCACCAGTACGGCGTTCGACTCGCTGCTGGCCAAGGTCATCGGCCATTCGCCGGCCACGGACTTCTCGGGCGCCATCGCCCGGACGGCCCGGGCCCTGTCCGAGTTTCGTCTCGAGGGCGTCGGCACCAACATCCCGTTCCTGCAGAACGTCCTGGCCCACGAGGACTTCGCTGCGGGGCGCGTGCATACGCGCTGGGTGGATGAACACATCGCCGAACTCGCGGTGCCGGCGGCGAACGCCCCGCAACGGTTCGCCGAGGCTTCAGCGGAAACGCCAACAGACGGCTATGCCGGCGCCCGGGTGGATACCAGCGATCCCCTGGCCCTGTTCGATCACGATGCCAGGATCAAGGCGGAGCAGGCGACGGGCGCAACTGAGCAACCGGAAGAGCCGGTGGTTGTGGGCCCCGAGGGATCAACGGGTTTGAGTTCGCCGATACAGGGCACCATCGTGTCGCTGGATGTGGCCATCGACGACGAGGTCAAGAAGGGCCAGCCCCTCGCCGTGGTCGAGGCCATGAAGATGGAGCACGTCATCGCCGCCGACCGGGACGGCATCGTTCGCCAGGTCACCATGGCGGAAGGCGACGTGGTCCGCGAGGGCTATCCGATCGTCTTCATCGAGGAAGCCGAAGTCGGTGGCGACGCGGTGACGGCCGCCGAAGAACTCGATCCCGACTACATCCGCCCGGACCTCGAACTCACCTACGAGCGCCACGCCTACATCCTTGACGAGAACCGGCCGGAGGCCGCCGCCAAGCGCTACGGCCGCGGCTACCGCATGCCTCGGGAGAACATCGATCAGCTGGTCGACCCGGGTTCCTTCAAGGAGTACTGGCCGCTGATCGTGGCCCGCCAGCACACGCGTCACGACATGGAGACCCTGCGCAGGAACACCCCGGCGGACGGCCTCATCGCGGGGTTGTGCACCATCAACGCCGATCTCTTCGGCGAGGAAGCGGCTCGCGCCATGCTCGTGCACTACGACTACACCGTGCTCGCCGGAACCCAGGGTGGCCGGAACCACTACAAGCAGGATCGGATGTACGAACTGGCCGAGCGGTTCCGCATTCCGCTGGTCCTCTTCGGCGAGGGCGGGGGCGGTCGGCCGGGGGATGATGGCAAAGGCCCGGGGGTCGCCTTCGACACCGACACGTTCACCCAGTTCTCGAAGCTCTCCGGCCTCGTCCCGTTGATCAGCATCATTAACGGACGGACATTCGCGGGGAATACGGCGCTCGTGGCCTGTTGCGACGTCATCATCGCCACCGAGCGAACCACCGTCGCCATGGGCGGACCCGCGATGATCGAGGGTGGTGGACTCGGCATCTACACGCCCGAAGAGGTGGGACCGATGTCGTTCCAGGTCCCGAACGGCGTGGTGGACTTGCTTGCCAAGGACGAAGAGGAAGCGGTGGACGTGGCGAAGAAGTACCTCTCGTACTTCCAGGGCTCGGTGGCCGAGTGGGAAGCCCACGACCAGCGCCGCCTGCGGCACGTGGTGCCCGAGAACCGCCTACGCCTCTACGACATGAAGGAGATCGTGCATACCATCGCCGATGTGGGATCGGTGCTCGAGATCCGCGAGAAGTTCGGCATCGGCGTCATCACCGCCTTCATCCGCGTCGAAGGTCATCCCATGGGTGTCATCGCCAACAATCCGCACCATCTCGCCGGTGCCATCGACTCAGACGGCGCCGACAAGGGGGCGCGCTTCATCCAGCTTTGCGATGCCTTCGACATCCCGGTGCTGAGCCTGATGGACTGCCCCGGCATGATGGTGGGGCCCGACGTCGAGCGGACGGCGCTGGTCCGGCACTGCGTGCGCATGTTCAATGCCGGAGCGAACCTGACCGTGCCGTTGTTTGGGGTCGTGGTCCGCAAGGCCTACGGTCTCGGCGTCCAGGCCATGTGCGGCGCGAGTTCCTTGGTCGGCTTCTTCACCGTGGCGTGGCCGACGGCGGAGTTCGCAGGCATGAATATCGAAGGATCCGTCAAACTCGGCTTTCGCAAGGAACTGGCGGGAATCGAGGATCCGGAGGAGCGTCGCCTGGAGTTCGAAAGACGCGTGGCCCGCGCCTACGAGGGTGCGAAGGCGATCAATGCGGGTGTCGGCGGAGGACTCGACGACGTGATCGATCCCGCCGACACCCGGAGCTGGATCGCGAGCAGCCTGAAACGTCTGCCGCCCAAGGCGCCGCGGACGGGGAAGAAGTACCCGTATATCGACACCTGGTAGCGACAGTCCGCACCGAGGCGGTTCCCAAGGCGAAGGTAACGCGTGGTCCACTGGCAGATACCCGATCCACACGCCGCGGCCGAGGTCGAACTCGACGACGGCGCCCGCGTGGTCCTTCGCCGTCATGGAAACCCCGAGGGGACCCGGTTGGTTCTTAGCCATGGCAACGGACTCGCCATCGACCTCTACTACCCGTTCTGGTCGTTGCTCGCGAGTCGGTTCGATCTCGTTCTCTACGATGTCCGCAACCATGGCTGGAACGAGCGGGGCGACATCGCGGAACACAGCATCGCGACCTTTGTCGCCGACGGCCATGCGATCGCGAGGGGCATCGACCGAACTTTCGGTTCGAAGCCCCGGGTCGGCGTCTTCCATTCCATGTCCGCGACCACAGCGCTTGTGGACGACAAGCCGGGCAAGGGCTTCGCAGCCCTCGTGCTGTTCGACCCACCGGTGTACGCGCCGAACGCGGACATCCTTGGGGCGGAGGCCCGTTGGGGACGACAGAGCCAAGGTGCGCGTCATCGGAAGACGCATTTCGAGTCGACGCGAGAACTCGCCGACGGGGTCCGCAACGCGCCCGCGTTCTCGCGATTGCTGCCCGGCGTGCCGGAACTGTTCGCCGAGACGACCCTTCGACGGAAGGCGGGTGGAGGCTACGAACTCCGCTGCCCGCCCGAGTACGAGTCCCGAATCTGCGATTGGGCCCTGGCGTACCTCCTGAACCCCGACCCGCGTGACTTTGCCTGTCCCGTCAAGGTGATTCGCGCCGACCCGACGCTGCGTTCCCCTTTCGGGTCGAGCCTCGATCTCGATGCGCTCGACGGTCTTGATTGCGACTTCGTGTCGGGCGCCACCCACTTCCTGCAACTTGAGAAGCCGAGGGAATGCGTGGCGGTGATGGTCGATTTCATGGAACGCCTAGGACTTGCCTAAGATCTTGGACGGCCGCAGGTGTGCGGGCGGTTGAAACGCGGAGACCGCGACCTGTCCAGTCTGAACCGGACTTCGCCCCATCCAAAAATCGGCACGCTCGCCGGTGGTCGCGATGGCGGTCGGATGCCGTCGGGAGGTAAACATCGCCCTTTACGAAAAACCAGGGAACGTTCGCCGAGGCCAGTCGACGGAACATCGCCCCAGCCAAAGGCGGAGTTGCGTTTTCCACCCTTCGCCCACCGCGCCTCGGTTTGTCGGGACCGGCGCGTCGTGGACGAAGCGTGGAAAACGCGCCGGCGCTGGAGCAGGGGTCGAAACGCGCGGCTGAGGGAACCGGCTCTGTGCCGGGCTTCGCAGGGAGCGTTTTCCACGGGCTGTCCACGGACGCGATCCCCCAGACAAGCACAGCGGCGGTGGGCAGGCGGTGGGAAACGCGGGGCCGGGTCGTCGGAAACGGTCTTGGGATACGACGACACGCGGGTTGGACCCTGTCCCGTCCGACGGGGAACATCGCCCCTTTCAACTCGGCAGGCGCGCCGGCGACTGCGACGACGGCGGGGGCGCCGTCGGAAAGGAACATGGCCCGTTTCAGAACCGGGGAACGTTCGCCGGGACCGTCGACGGAAACATCGCCCCAATCAAGGCGGAGTTGCGTTTTCCACCCTTCGCCCACCGCGCCTCCGGTTCGTCTGGGGACCGGCGCCGTGGACGAAGCGTGGAAAACGCGCGGCCTGCGGCGTTCTGTTCGAGGTCGGGCGGCGGGACGGATCGCGGGGAATGGCGGCCCGGCGGGCGAACATCGCCCCTTTCATCCGCCGCGGAATAGTTCCCCGAACCGCATGTGTCAATGGCAACTGAAAACTGCACCGGCGAACACCTTGCGCTCCGGTATCGGGAGGAACCACAACGGGATCTTTCGGGCATCCGCCGCCTTCGATTGACACCTAGGACAACCCGACCGGCGCGAGCACTGTGCTACGATGGCTCGGCGCGTATGGCGGAACGTGCCCGATCCGCGGGAAGGGCAAAGCCCCTCCGCCAGTTCAACAGCGACCTTCTTTTCGCGGTCGGTTCGCGGATGCCGCCCGCCAAGGAGGTTGACCATGTCCCCAACCCTCGGCCCCAACATTGACAATCTGCGCAAGCAGGCGAAGGCCTTGCTACGCGCCTGGCGACTAGGCGACGCCGATGCGCGGCATCGCGTAGCCGCGTGCTTTCCGGATGCGCCCCGCCTCGGGCTCTAGGCCGCGCAACTCGTCCTTGCACGCGAGTACGGCTTCCGCAGCTGGGCTGCGCTCACAGCCTTCGTTCCGCGCTTGGGGCACTTCGATGGCATTGGCACGTTTCGCATCGCCCGCGAGTTCGCTGTCACCCCGGGACGTCTTTGGGACGCCCTCTCAAAACCGGACGCCGGAAATCGACTATCCGCGTCTATGCGGGTTCTATGACCGGGTGCTTGCGCAACTCATTGGATAGCCTTCACCCCGACCGGATGACTTGGCCGGTCGGCGTTGAACCGGCCCGACGGTGGTAGGCTCGGACCATGAATGGATGCCGCATGGTGCATGGATCCTGAGTTTGGCATTGCGCTCTTCTCCCTTGGCGGCATTATTCTGTCCGTCTTTGCATACTTCGTTCCCTCCATTGCCGCGGGACTTCGGTCGCATCCAAGACTATGGCCGGTATTCCTGGTGAACCTGCTCCTTGGCTGGACGTTCGTGGGATGGTTCGTCGCCATGGCCTGGGCCATGAAGAGGTATCCCGAGACAACGACGGCGAAGAGCTACTTCGACTCGATTGCAGACGCCAACAGGGTTGCGAACGCGAGGGCGTTGGCCAAACCCGGGTTGAACCGCCCTAGCCGCGAGACCGTCATCGCAATCCTCGGCGTCCTGATATTGATCGTTGGAACACCGATTGTCGTGCTCGTCGTGGCCAGGATTCTCCTTATGCTGGCGACATTCGGTTGGTGATTTGTGAGCCCGCGGCACAGGCGACGTGCAGGCTTTTAGGTTTCCAATTCGGCTTGGCGCCGGGTCGTGCCCGTCGGCGCCTTGAAGGAGTCGTAACCGTGCGGTCTACGCCAAGGCTTTCCTCGCCGCCTCGAGGGCCCGGGACATTGCCGGATCGGGTTCCGGGTAGCGGGGCTTCATGCGGGCAAGGGTGTCGACGATGACGGCGGCGACGGCGACGCGCATGGCGGGCTTGTTGTCGCCGGGGATGACGTACCACGGCGCGTGCTTCGTGCTTGTAGCTTCGAAAGCCGACTCGTAGGCCCGCTTGTAGTCGTCCCACCGCGCCCGAGCTTCGAGGTCGGCGGGGTCGAACTTCCAGTGCTTGGTGGGATCGTTCAGGCGTTGCAGAAGGCGAGCCCTTTGCTCCTTCTTGGAAATGTTCAAGAAGAACTTGACGATCGTCGTGCCGTTGCCGACCAGGTGCTGCTCGAAGGCGACAATGTCACGCAGCCGCTCGGCCCAGAACGCATCGTCCACGGGACGCGGCGGGAGTTTGCGGCCCGCCAGAAGATCCGGGTTTACCCGCAGGGTGACCACTTCCTCGTAGTGGGAGCGGTTGAAGATGCCGATACGGCCGCGTTCGGGCAGGGTCATCCAGTGACGGTGCAGGTAGCTGTACTCCATGTCCTTGTAGGTGGGTTGGCGGAAGTTCGAAACCCGGAATCCCTGCGGGTTCACGCCGGTCGTGACGTGCTTGATGGTGCTGTCCTTGCCGGAAGCGTCCATGCCCTGGAACACGAGAAGCAGCGCTTGGCGGCTTTCCGCGTACATGGCTTCCTGGAGTTCGGCGAACCGCCCCACGTAGTTGGCGAGCATCTCGCGAAGTTCGGACTTCCCGCGGCGGACAAACGACGGCACCGTCGGAAGCGATCCGAGATCGACTCTCTCGCCCGGTGCGACCCGGTAGCGGCGGGTGTTCAGCAGCGTCTTAATGTCGCCTCCCCATTTGGTTTCGTGGCAATGGCGTCAGGCTGTGCTCAGAACTCCAGGATCGACCGCCCGCTGATCCGCCCTTCCTCCAACGCCGTGGTCGCCTCGTTGATGTCATCGATCGTATAGCGCTCGGTGACCATGGACTCGAGATCCAGATCGCCGCTTGCATGCCAGTCGAGGAACATGGGGAAGTCGCGATCCGGCGAACAGGAACCGCCGATGGAGCCCCGGAACTGCTTCTCCTGGGCGAGCATTTGCCCGGCGTTCAGTTCCACGGTGGTCTGCGGAACGCCCACGAGCACCGCGGTTCCACCTTGGCAGGCGCCGAAGTGCCCGCCTCGGCAGGCCGGCACGATCTGCTCCATGGTGACCTTGAGCCCGATGCAGTCGAAGGCGAAATCGACCCCGGTCACGGGCAGGCCACCCGAGGCGATCTGCCCCGGTTTGCCGGTCATGGCGTGGATTGCCTCCACCGCGTTCGCCTTGCCGGCATTGATGCCGTCTGTGGCGCCGAAGCGCTTGGCGAATTCGAGCTTGGCGTCGTCGAGATCCACCGCGATGATCGGGTTCGCGCCGCGCATCTTGGCACCCACAACCGCAGACAGGCCGACGCCGCCGACGCCGAAGATCGCCACGGAATCCCCCTCTTGCACATTGGCTGTGTTTAACACGGCGCCGGCGCCGGTCATCACCGCGCAGCCGATGATCGCCGTCACGTCGGTGGCGATGTTGCTGGGCGCGCCGACCACGTATTGCTCGTCGGCGATGGTGTGGTCGGCCCAGGTGAATACACTCGTCGAGACCGACTCGCCCCCGCCGATGTCCACTGAAGCACGGGACGGCGCACCGCTTGCATTGGCGGCGTCCCTTGGCACCCAGGTGACGAGCACCGTATCGCCTTCATCCACATGGCGGACCGCGGAGCCCTTCTTCAGGACGATGCCGGTGGACTCGTGGCCAAGCAGCCCCGGCCGCCGACGCGGGCCGTGCATCTGGTGCAGTTGCGAGTGGCAGACCCCCGATGCGAACTGACGCACCACGACCTGTGCCGGTTCCGGGTCGGGCAGGGTGATTTCTTGGACTTCAAGCGGACCGGGTGCCCCTGGCATCACCACCACCCGCGCGGGTGTCCCCATGCTTCCCCCTAGACCAAGTCTTTCGACGCTTGAGTGTGACGCCGTGACAGTGCCGTTGGCAAGGCGGCGTGATTGGCCTAGGTCAACCGGTCCGGGCCTGGACGCCCCGGTAAGAGATGTTCATGTCCAGAACCACGAGTCCAAGAGCCTCCACGCCCTCCTTGAATTCGTTGATTTCATCGATGTCGGTGGAGACGGCCACACCCGTGTCGCCACCGCCGGCGCCGCAGGGCTTGTAGACGACGCCGAGACGTGACGACAACTCCCGGGCGCGTCGATGTCCGGGTCCGAATATGCCGATGCGGGTCGATTGGTCGAAGCGTTCAAGTAGGTCGGTGTATTCGCCGAGGGCATCCAGGAAGGCACGGGGATGCGTCGTGCTGTCGACGACTTCCCTGGCAGCGGCGGCGAGTCTTTCGAGCGGGCCGGTTGCACCGCGTTGGCGCCACGCGTCGAAGGCCGCGAGCAGCGTGGTTGTTCGCGAGCCGGCACCGGTAAACACAAACGCTAGGTGAATGCCTCCCGGCAGTCGGACCGGCGTCGCGACACGGTCCTCGAACCGGATCACGCCGCCGGTAACCGCAGCAGCGACGTCGAGACCGCTGCCGCCTCCTTGGAAGTCGGCGTGGAGATCGTAGAGGTCGGTCAGACGCGGAGCCCCGCCCGTCATCACCCCGAACGCCGTTGCCAATGCGGTCACCGTGGCGGCGCTCGATCCGATCCCCAATTTGACGCCGTCGCGGTAGCAGGAGGCTGAGTCGATGTGCACTTCGACGTGGTCCGGCGCGTCGGGCTCGGCAATGCTGCGCCGGACGATGCCCGGGATGGTCGTAGGCGGCGCGACGAAAACCTCTGTCTTCGAGATCGTCCGGTTGGCATCGAAACCGGTGCTGGCGAAGCGCCAGCCACCCGCGGCCCGCGTCCTGAGGGCGCACGTGACCCGCCGATCCACTGCGGCAACGAGGGCCGGAGCCCCGGTCAGCACGGCGTACTCGCCGCTGATGACGAGCTTTCCGGGGGCGGATGCCTCGATCACGATAGTCGGGGTTCGGCGACAATGCGGGCTCCGTCGCCGAGCTCGCCGCGCACGACACGCAGCACCCCCGGCGACCTGGCCAGTAGCTTGGCGACGCCGGCACCGTAACCGGGCGCGCAGACGGCCTTTACCTGCGGACCGGCGTCGATGGTGTAGAAGACCGGCGTTCCGGCCTGCCGGAGTTGGCGAGTGGTCTCGATGGCCGCAACGGTGGCCTGATTCCAATAGAGAAGGGCCGGCCGGGAAGACAGCATCAGTGCATGCAGCTTGTGGCAACTGTGTTCTGCCACCTCGCACAAGGACTCGAAGTCGCGTTCCGCCACCGCTCGGCAGGCGGTGTCGAAGTCGGCGTCGGCATGCCGGCACCAGGCATCGTAGAAGGGCGACGTGGAGCGTGATCGTTCCATGCCTTCGCTTGACGACACCGGCTTGGGCTCCTCGGCGGTTACGGCGATGACGACTTCGAGTGGCCACGCGTCTTTGGCCAGCAGCTCGGCACCGGTCCAGGCGCCGTCCTGCGAGGCGAGTGTCGCGAAGCCGCCGAAGATCGAACGAGCCGCAGACGCCGAGCCTTGGCGCGACCACGCCGAACGTTCCCGAGGGGTCAGGCCGAGATCGAACTCGCCGTCGATGGCGGTGACCAGGGCGGCAAAGCCGGAGGCGGAGGAGGCAAGCCCCGCCCCGGTGGGGAAGTCGTTGCGGGTCTCGATGGAGACCGGCGGCACCTCGAAGTCGTCCCGCAGGGCATCGAGCAGGGACTTGACCTTCGATTCCCGTCGAATATCCCCGTTGATGCGCAGTGCGTCCCGCTCGGCGGGCACGACCCGGGTGGTGGTGGTCAGTCCGGCCACGGTGACGGACACCGACGGAGTGGCGGGCAGATTGCCGGAACCACTTTGCTTACCCCAGTACTTGACCAGGGCGATGTTCGGGTGCGCGATGGCGGTCGCCATGTCGAGCGGCTAGCGGTGACACCCAAGCCCGATGAGTGATGACGTCAATGCGGCATCACGACCCGAATCGAGTGAGAGCCTCTTGCCGCGTTCACGCATATCAGTACCCCGGCGGCGGCTGGAACGCGAAGCCCTGCTGCTCCAGGAACTCGGCGATGCCGATGGTGACGAGGTCGCCGTACTCGGGGCCGGTCAACTGAACGCCGATGGGCAAACCGAGGTCGTCCAGGCCGGTGGGAATCACCGTCGCCGGCAGGTATGCGCCACTCGCCAGTCCCGCCCAGAATACCTGGTTGAAGTACGGTTCCTGTTTGCCGTTGACCGTCAACGTGCGGTCGCCGAAGGGCCGGTGGTCGTGAAGGATGGCGGACGTCGACATGATCGGCGAGACCAGCACGTCGAAACGCTGGAAGAAGTCGTGCCACTGCCAGCGCAAGTGCGTGCGCTGCTCGTTGTTGGCGGTCCACTCACGGAATCTTGCTACCTGCGAGCGCTGCACCGTTGCGCCGCGGCTGGTGTCGCCGGGGTCCATGGCTTCGACCTGTTGTCTGACCGCCTCGTACCGCTCCTCGGGCAAGCGGGCCGACATGGTCGCCTGCAGCAAGCACTGGTAGACCGTGTGGGAATGTTCAGAGTCGACTGGCCGGGCATCGAAGTCGACCTCGGCGCCGGTTTCGGCAAGCGCGCCGGCCACCGCGTCGACCCGCGCGGCGACGCTCGCGTCCACGCGGGCGATGTCGTCGTCACGCCACACGGCGACCCGGAGTTCGCCGGGCGATTTCGAGAGTCTCGGCAGTTCGAGCGAGAGGCCACGGGACGCGATCTCGTCTGGCCCGCCGCAGATTCCCACGGCGAGGGCCAGATCCGTCGCCGACCGCGCCAGCGGACCGATCACCGAGATATCCGACGGACTGAGAACTCCCCGTGTCGCGTGGCCGCGAGGCGGCAGCAGCAACCAGGTCGGCTTGTGGCCGAATACGCCGCAGAAGTGCGCGGGATTGCGGATGGATCCACCGATGTCGGAGCCCATCTCCAATCCCGTCATCCCGGCCGCCAGGGACGCCGCCGAACCACCGGAGGATCCTCCCGGCGCACGCGCAAGATCCCAAGGGTTGTTGGTGGTGCCGTAGATGTCGTTGTAGCTCTGGAAATCCGAGAGCATGTACGGGACGTTGGTCTTGCCGAAGATCACGGCCCCTGCGTCGCGCAGGCGGGCAATCGACAGGGCGTCCTTCCCGGCGATACTGTCCTTGAGCTCGGGCACGCCCCAGGTCGTGGGCGTGCCGGTGACGTCGTAGGACTCCTTGACGGTCATTGGAACGCCGTGGAGCGGCCCCCAGTCCCGGCCGGACGCCAGGGCTTGATCCGCCTCCTTCGCCCGGGCCATGGCTTCATCGCGGATGTCGACGATGATGGCGTTGAGATCGGCATTGAACCGGTCGACACGGTCGAGGAAGTAGGTCAGGAGTTCGACGCAGCCGACCTCCTTGTTCTTGATTCTGCGTGCGAGTTCGGTCGCGCTCGCAAACGCCAGTTCGGCCATTGAATCCCCCAATCCCGCTAGCTGATCACCGAGTGCGGCGTCGGCACGATGCGCGTCACCTCGATGTCCGGCAACATCAGCTCTGCCACTCGCGGCGCGATTTCGTCCCGCCATCGGTCGCTTTGATAGACCTTGGCATAGAGCTCTTCGCGTTCGGCTTCGGAGGCGAACCGGCGCAACCAGACGTAGGTGGTTTCGTCCTCGCCTCGGAAGCTGCCGGCAATGACCATCCCCTGGGCCACCTGAAAGGGAATGATCACCCCTTCCATGAACGCCACCCAGTCGTCCATCTTGCCGTCGGCGATCTTGTACCGCCTCAGTTCGTAGAACATCTGCAACCTCACCGATAAGCGAACGGGCACTTATACAGGATGGACAGGTTGCTTGGAACCGCCGAGGCGTTGCAGGTCGGCCGGAGTCGGTCGGCTTCGGCACGTCCGCTATACTGCCCGCGTTCAGCCCGGAGAGAGCCCAATGGCAGCGTTGGACGGCATGCGCATCCTCGATATGACCCAGTATGAAGCGGGGACCTGCTGCACCCAGAGCCTTGCCTTTCTCGGTGCGGACGTGGTCAAGGTGGAACGCCCCGGAGTCGGCGACCCAGGCCGGGGTCGTGCTGGCGGCGGAACGATCGACCGGGAGTATTTCGTTGCTTGGAACAGCAACAAGCGCAGCATCACGCTGCATCTCGACACGCCCGAAGGCCGGGACGTGCTGCTGAAAATGGTTCCCCGCTACGATGTCTTCGTGGAGAACTACGGGCCCGGCGTGGTCGAGAAACTGGACATCGGCTACGACGTCATGCGTGAGATACACCCGGACATCATCTACGTGCGCATCAAGGGTTTCGGCACCAGTGGTCCCCATGCCCACTACAAGTGCATGGATATGGTTGCCCAGGCCGCAGCTGGCGCATTCTCGATCACGGGCGAGCCGGACGGGCCGCCGATGCGGCCGGGGCCGACCATGGGCGATGCCGGGACGGGCATGCAGGCGGCGCTGGCGGTGACTGCCGCCTGGGCGCAGAAGCAGCGTACCGGCGAGGGCCAGCTCATCGAGCTGTCGATGCAGGAGGCCATGACCTACTACCTGCGTACCGCCGTGTCGCGTACTCGGTACGGCGAGTTTCCCGCGCAACGCTCCGGCAACGGCATGGGCCCGTTCACGTCGCTCTATCCTTGCAAGGGCAACGGCCCCAACGACTACGTGTTCATCATGGCGGTCAACCCACGCATGTGGGCAGGCGTCTGCAAGGCCATCGGCAAGCCGGACCTGCTTCTCGACGAGCGTTTCGACGATCCCGAGCGTCGCCACGCGAACCGCGACCTGCTCACTGGGGAGATTGCGGCCTGGACGCGTACGAAGACCAAGCGCGAAGCCATGACGGCGTTGGCCCAAGCCGGGGTATGCGCGAGCCAGGTCTACGAGACCAGCGAGCTATTTGCCGATCCGCATCTCCTCGAGCGCGGCTTCATCCACGAACTGCAACACGCCGACCACGGCGACATCCGGCTCCTCGGCTGGCCGGCCCGCATGTCCAAGAGCCGGGTCGACATCGAAGCCGCTCCGTTGCTTGGCGAACACACCGACGAAGTTCTCGGCGAGGATCTGGGTTTGGACGATGGGGGCATCGCCGCGCTCCGAAAGGCCGGCGCCATCGGGCGGGAGGTGTTGGACCGCGGCCCCTGACCCGTCCTCCGCCATGACCAAGGTCCACCTGGTCGACGGCACCTTCGAGCTGTTCCGGTGTTTCCACGGGACACCGCGGCACGCCAATGTGGATGGCGAGGAGGTCGGCGCCGTGCGCGGCCTGCTGCACACGCTGCTGTCGCTGCTGAAGGGTTTGAAGGCCCGGTCCGACGATGCGACGCCGGCGTACGTCGCGGTCGCCTTCGACCCGCTGCCGGCGGCACGGGGAGGTTCCGCGACGGATCCGGGCACGCTCATTCGACGTCAGAGCGCGTTGGCACTCGATGCGGTTCGCTCGCTCGGCATCCCGCTCTGGCCGATGGTGCGTTTCCAGGCGGACGATGCGCTGGCCACCGGTGCGCGCAAGCTCGATGCCGATGCGCAGGTGAACCAGGTGGTGATCTGCACCACGGACACCGACCTCTTCCAGTGCATTCGGGCTGAACGCGTCGTTGTCCTCGACCGCATTCGCAAGGCGATCACGGACGAAGCGCGGTTCCGGGAACGGTACGGTGTCGCGCCGTGGCAGTTCCCGGACTACCTGGCACTGGTCGGCGCTCCCGCCAAGGGTCTGCCCGGCGTGCCGGGATGGGGACCGAAGTCCGCCGCGAGGATGCTTGCAGCCCATGGCCGGGTCGAGAGCTTTCCATGCGACACGGCGGCTTGGCGTACGCTCCCGCGACGGCACCAACTTGCCGCCGAGTTCGCCGCTCGTCGGGACGAAGCGTTCCTGGTCAAGCGCTTGGCCACCCTGCGCGACGACCTTCCTCTCGACTGCACGTTGCCCGCAATCGAGTGGCGTGGTCTGGACCACCCGCGTCTCGGCAAGGTCGTGGCACGGGCGGAGGCGAACGATCTCTGGGCTCGAATCGAACGTTGGTCGAGTTGACGGGAGTGGCGGGAGTGGCGGGAGTGGCGGGAGTGGCAAGGCTGCCATCGCGTCGGAGATTAGCGGTTAGAATCGTGGCGAGGTCCGAGTAGGCCACGGGCTTCGGCACCGAGGGGAGGCAATGGCGGCGCTGCTTGAAGTGAGGAATCTGCACGTTAGCTTCGGCGAGGAGCCGGCGGTGCGGGGCGTGTCCTTCGACATCGAAGCGGGCGAGACCGTCGCGCTGGTCGGCGAGTCGGGTTCCGGCAAGTCGGTGACGGCCCTCTCGATCCTGCAGCTTCTCCCCTATCCCCAGGCACACCATCCCGCTGGGAACGTTTTGGTCAACGGCGAGGAGATGCTCGGTGCCGACAAGGCCCGCCTGCTCGAGGTGCGCGGCGGCGTGGTGAGCATGATCTTCCAGGAACCCATGACCTCCCTTAACCCGTTGCACACCATCGCCAAGCAGGTCGGCGAAGCGCTCGTCGTACACAAACGGCTGTCGCCGGGGATGGCCTACGAACGCACCCTGGAGCTACTTCATCTCGTTGGGCTGCAGGACGCCGCGGATCGCCTGAACGCCTACCCGCACGAACTCTCGGGTGGCCAGCGGCAGCGGGTGATGATCGCCATGGCGCTCGCCAACGAACCGCAACTGTTGATTGCCGACGAACCGACGACGGCGCTCGACGTCACCATTCAGGCGCAGATTCTGAAGCTCCTGAAGGATCTCCAGGGCGAACTGAACATGGCGATGCTGCTCATCACCCACGATCTCGGCATCGTGCGCAATATGGCCAAGCGGGTCTGCGTGATGACGGAGGGTGAAATCGTCGAGTCGGGATCGAATCGCCAGATTTTCACCGCACCCCGGCACGACTACACGCGGCACCTATTGGCGGCCGAGCCGAAGGGCGATCCACCGGCCGCCAACGGACGGGCTCCCGTCGTCGCATCCGCCGACGCCCTCACCGTCAAGTACCCGGTCGGCAAGGGCTGGTTCGGCGGTCGCCGGTTCTTCACGGCGGTGGAAACGGTCGACGTCGAGGTTCGAGCCGGCCAGACCGTTGGCGTGGTCGGCGAGTCCGGCTCGGGCAAGACCACGTTGGGACTCGCAATGCTTCGCTTGCTGGCCAGCGAAGGCATCGTGCGGTTCGACGGGGCCGACATCAGCGAAGTCCCACGCAAGCACTTGATACCGCTGCGCAAGGACATGCAGATCGTCTTCCAGGATCCCTACGGCAGCCTCTCGCCACGGCTTTCGGTGCTGCAGATCATCGAGGAGGGGCTTCGAATCCATGAGCCCGACGTGGGCAAGGACGAGCGGCGTCATCGCGTTGCAGAGGTGCTGGACGAGGTCGGCTTGGAACCGGAGCACATGGACCGCTATCCGCACGAGTTCTCGGGTGGCCAGCGTCAGCGCATCTCAATCGCACGCGCCATGGTGCTGAAGCCTAGGTTCGTCGTCCTGGACGAACCGACCTCCGCCCTCGACATGTCGGTGCAGGCCCAGATCGTCGACCTCCTGCGCGATCTTCAGGTTGCCCACGACCTCGGCTACCTATTCGTCAGCCACGACCTCAAGGTGGTCCGGGCGCTCGCCAACTGGCTGATCGTCATGCGCGACGGCGTCATCGTCGAGCAGGGGCCCGCCCGCGACGTGTTCACGAATCCTAGCAGCGACTACACGAAAGCGCTGTTCCACGCCGCCTTGGACCTCGAGGCTGACGAGGAGGTCGTGCGCCAGTAGAGCGTTTCGGTCCTTGCCAGGACTAGCGTGCCGGGGCGCTCCGCCGAACCCAGACACCGATGGCGGCACCTGCGGCCATGCCGATCAGGTGGGTGTGAGTGGCCACGTCGGCCGTCCAGGCCCGGTGCCAATCGGCGAACGCCGTCGCGACCCCCGCCATGAGAACGACGCCAACTGCGGTAGCGAGCCGCGGCGTGCGCTTGGCGAGTGCGAACACCGCGATCGCGGCGAGACCGTACAGGATGCCCGAAGCACCGGCGTAGGTTGACTCGACGGCAAGCAGAACGCTTGCCCCGCTGATCGTTCCGGCGATCGTCACCGCGCTTGCGAGCAACCTCGCGGGCCGCAGGAAGTCGAGAAGCACCGCTGTCACCAGGCCAACACCCAACGCGTTCATCAGCCCGTGCATGTTGTCGAGATGAGTGAGGTGGGAAGTTCCGAGCCGCCAGTATTCCCCCTCGATGATCGCAATCCGGTCGAAGGCCAAGCTGTCTAGCCATCGGGATGTGCCGAGGAACACGGCGGCAGCGGTGACCGTTGCCACAAGGAAGCGTAGGAGACGAACGCGCATCATGGGTAGCGGGCAGAGCGGCCCACCCATGCCCCCTAGGCCGTGGGCTTCTTTCGGCGCGAGCCTCGCGGCGGGAAACAGGCGACGAGTGCGAGTGCGCCGAGTAGCCACGGCGGTGCCGACGAACCCTTGTAGCCCTTGGAATAGGCGATCTCGACCGACTTGTCCTCCTTGACCCGTTTGCCGAACTCGCCGATTTCCGCTTCGAGGTTCTTGGACATCTCCGCGATGGCGCGTTCGAAGCTCAAGTCGCTGAGCCACTTCTGGTCGCCTCCTGAAGCGGTCGCGGTAGTCAGCTGACTGTCCTGGTCGAACCCGGGTGCCCGGAGCAGGAGTTTCCGCGTTCGAATGTCGAATACGGCCGTATCGAGCATGGTGTGGACGCTGTTCTTGGACGCGGGAATCACGTGGGCGCCGACGATGGTCCAGTAGAGGATCGAGAACACCGTGTCCCTGGTGTTCGCGACCTGGTCCCAGGACACCAAGGCGAATACATCGAGGTCGTAGATGCGGCCCATCTGTTCGAGTCCTTGGAAGCCGCCCGCGCTGCCAAGATAGCTCGACGGAATAATCTGGATTTCTTCGACGTAGTCGACCCCCTCGAAGGCAGCCTTTACGATCTCGAGCAACTCGACTCGCCTGGCTTCGGCCCGCTGGTGACCCCCTCGCCAAGAACGGTCGGTGGTGGGGACGAAGGCGATGCCCACTCGTAGCGGCAGTTCAAGCCGGGGCGTGACTTCCGGGTCGATCGCCGGGCGTTCGCCGTCCGGGTAGAGGTAGTCCACCGTGCTGGAACGGGTGCTGTGCTCGATGCCGAAGAACGCGGCGGAGCAGCCAACAAGCGTGGTGACCGCCGCCGCGGCGGCAACGCGAAGCAGGATTCCGAAGTTCATCCTGATTCTCCCCGGTCGTGTGAGTGACGTGCCGCACAGTGGCGCTCATTTTCGGGGGCAAAGACAACTGAAAGGTGTTGAGTATCGCTACACGGTACCCAGTTGGTTGACTTGGGTGTCCTTCACACGCGAGTCGTCAGGCGGCACCGCTTAGGTTCCGTCGTCGTTTTCCCAATACGGCGGATTGTTCAACGGGCCGGGGGTCTGGCCGAGTTGGATCAGGAGACCGTGAGCGCTCTTGGGCGAGATGAACGCGTCGATGGAGGCCGGATCGTCGAAGCTCTTGTCGACAACGCGCACCCCCGCCTTCTCCATCGCGTCCACCCTTCGCTCGAGATTCGGGGTCTGCAAGGTGAGGTGATGGAAACCCTCGCCGCGCTTGTCCAGGAACTTGGCCAGAAACCCCTCCGGGTTGATGGGTTCCAGGAGTTCGATGCAGAAATCGTGCAGGTCGAACAACGCGATGCGGAAGTCGCCGCTGTGATGATCCGCCGTGCGCCGGTGCCTGGCGCCGAGAACGTCCTCGAAGAAGCCGCGAGCATTGTCGATGCTGTGAACCGCGATACCGATGTGGTCGAACCGGCCGACGGGTTCGGTGGGTTGTTCGGACATGGGACTCCCTCTCGTCAATCCGTGTTCCGGCGCACCGCGCGATCTACCCAGATGCTGTCGGTGGCAGGGTTGTAGCGAGCATAGAACTGGCGCGGCAGGGCTTCGCAGAACGCACGCATGCGAGCCTTCGCATCGGGCAGCGATTCGGCCACGAAGTAGACCGGCTGGTATTCGGTCACGGGATAGCGTTGTTTGGCCGCGACGGCGGGGTTCCAGTCGAGGAACCGCGCGCGGGATGTCGCCCGGCAGGCGTGGTCCAGTTCGCCGTAGCTCGACAGCAATCCCGCGCCGTACGCTTTCCGATCGCCGCCTTCGAGGAGCAGACCGAACTCGACGGAATGCCAGTAGCAGCGCGCGAGCCGCTCGATGTCCTCGTCGCTGGCACCGAGGCTAGCCAACCCGATTTCCTGGGACAGATCCGCGAATGCGGGGTCGGCGAACATCGGCGCGTGGCCGAGCAACTCGTGGCAGACATCGGGTTCCGGGGTGTAGAAGGGCTTCGATTCGTGGCGGATGTACTGCGTCGAGAAGAACACGCGAAACGCGAGGCCGTTCAGGAAATCCCGCGGGCTCAGCAGTCCGGCGACGGGACGCAGCCGGAAGCCGGTTCGGGACTCCAGGAACTCGCTGACGGTACGTCCCTCCGGGATGCAGTCCTTGCCGAACCCGCAATGTCGTTCGAAGTCGGCGAACGCCCGGCGGTACTCCCTGCAGGCGTACTGTCGCCGCAGCGTATCGAGACGCTCGTAGACTTCGCGCCAGGTCGCGTTCTCGGTTGGTGAGTAGTCCACCACCGGGAACTCGCCGCCGTGTCGATGACCTCGGGCCAGGGCATCGACCAGGGCGCGTCGGGCCCGGTAGGCGGGATCGTCGAAACCCGGGTGGTCTGCCTCGAGTGCATCGCCCGCGTCCAACGTGTGGTTGGCGATACGGTCGAGTTCGGCTGCATGCCTTGGAAACCACGGCACATCCCGGTGGTCGAGGACGACGACGCCCACCGCGGCTTGGCGAAGCTCGGCGATAACGGCTTCCATGGCGCATTCGCCGCTCTCGCCGTCGCAGTCGACGTAGAAGTCGAAGGTTTGCCCCAGGCGGGGGCGGGATTCGATGTGCGTGAGGCTGACCCCGTGTCGGCCGAAGGGTTTCAGGGCTGCTTCCAGGGCACCGGGGCGGTCGCCGTAGAGCTCGATCAAGAGCGAGGTTCGCGGCTCCGGGTCGGACGTGTGCGGGCGGTTCGTGCTCACGGTGGCGGAATCCTACGCCCATCGCACACGGATTGTCGGTTCGACCCGGGCGCGTGGATGTTCCGCGGGCTTCCCGGAGCCCGGACGACAGGAGGCGAGTCGCTGGCTTAAACTGCACGGGAATCTGGACGACATTCGGGGACAAGATGAGCAAGGCGACCCAACCGTACATCGGCAAGCAATTGACCGAGCGCACCTTCACGGTCACGGACGCGATGCTTGCCGACTACTACGGCGGCCTGGCGCTCGCCCGGCCGGATGGCGGCAAGGTGCCGTCCATGCTGGGGGCCGATGCCGAGAACGCCTACTTCGGGCAGATCGCTTTTCCCAACCACATCGGCCACCTGTGGATGCGGCAGGGTTTGGAGTGCTTCGGCGTCTTGGACCCGGGCGCGACCTATGCCGTAAGTGGCCGGATCCGGGACATCTATCCCCACCGGGACCGTTCGGTGGTCTACTACGAGGCAGAAGCCCGCGACGAGACGGGATCCGTGGTCGTTCGCACCCATCATCACCAGAGCTTCCTGCGCGAAAAGCCAGCCGGTGGACAAGTCGAGTTCCGGGATCCGTCCAAGAAGCCCGGCGCGCGGAAGTTCATCATTCCCGAGGGCGAACGCTTCGGGGGCCTGACCCGGACGATCACCTTGGAGATGTGTGGCGAGTTCTTCCACGGCAACGCGAACTACCACACCGACAGGAAGGAATCCGAAGCGTTGGGGTTCCGCGACGTGGTGGTGGGCGGTCGAATGACGCTCGCCTACACGACGCACATTCTCGAAGAGCGTTTCGGCGATGCGTGGTGGGAAAGCGGATCCTTGGACCTCAAGTTCACCAATCCGACCTGGCCGAACGACGACATCACCGCACGCGGCGTCGACACCGGCCCCGTCGATGGTGAACCGGGCAACGGGGGCGACCGCCACGGCGCCTTCGTCTGGTTGGAGAAGGCGGACGGCACGGTCGTGCTGATCGCCCAGGCGAGTGTTGCCGCGTAGGGGCGACCCTGCGGTCGCCCTCGCATGGAACAAATCCGTCCTTTGTTACCTGGCGGTCAGCGCCGCCTCGCTGCCGGGAGAATTCGCGGAGCGAATTCTCGGGGCGACCGCGAAGCGGTCGCGTCTCGCATGGACCGAGGTGTCGACTTCGGTCGAGGACTGTCACGCAAGAACCTGACGTGTTGCCGACGGTCGAGTCCGAGACGCTGACCTACGGTCGCGCGGATGGCTTGGATCTCTTGGCGGAACACTACCGCGCGGCCCCATCCGACGACCGGTCCGGCAAGGCCGTCGTCATGGTGCACGGCGGCGCTTGGACGTCCGGCGACCGACACGCACCCGAGGTCCTTTGCCGGGATCTGGCGTCGAGGGGGTTCGCGGTGTTCTCGCTGGATTTCCGCGACGGGCGCAACGGCAAGCACCCCTGCGCGGTTCAGGACATCACCGCAGGCGTCCGATACGTCCGCGCCAGGGCGGCGGCGTTCGACATCGACCCCGACCGGATCGGTCTCATCGGCAGCAGTTCCGGTGGTCACCTGGTTCTGCTTGCCGCTATCCAGCCTGACATCGACGCGCATCGCGGCACGCCGATCCATGCGGACGTCGACGCGGCATCGGTGTCCGCCCGCGTTTGCTGCGTGGTCGCGCTTTGGCCGGTCTCGGATCCGTTGTTTCGATACCGCTACGCGCAGCGCGCGGGCCGGGCGGAGCTTGTTGCCGCCCATCGCCGCTACTACCGTGACGAGGCGCACATGCGCCAGGCCAGCGTGCAGCGGGCCCTTCGCGCGGGCGAAATGCAATGCCTACCTGCGGCCTTGGTGGTTCAGCCCGGGGAAGACGCCAATGTGCCGCGCCCGATGACCCTCGAACTGGTACGCGAGTACCAGGACGCCGGGGGATCGCTCAACTACCTCTTCTACCCGGGACTGCCACACGGCTTCGCCTACCAGGCGTCCGCCGCGACGTCTCGACTTGCCGACCAAGTCCGGGCGTTCCTGGCTTTGCACATGCTTCGGTAGGCGACTTCCGCGGTCGAGTTTTGATTTCCGAACGTTGTCGCGACGGTTGGCGCGACGGCTGTGTCGGCCTGGCCAAAGTCAGACGGAAGCTACCAGCGCATTGGCCCTTGCCAGTCCACCAAAGAACAACGCGGCCGCAATTGCGAAAAACACGATACGAAAGAACCAGCACCACCCTTGGAAGTGGTCTTCAAGCACTCTGGCTGCCCATTCCCAGTGAATCCACCTCATGAATCGAATCCTCAACCGCACCAGTTTGGGGACCAAGGGAATGAGAATCAGAAAGACCGACGCGAATAGAAACAGTAGCCAGTTGGACATGGGATCTCCACGGCAGGAAAGCGCGCTCAACAGGCAAGCGACCCTAGCACGTCGTGCTCACCAACAATTCGGTCTCTCGAATAAGGCTCGCCAGGGGACGAATATTGTCGAGTAGATTCGACATGATGCCCATTTGTCGAATAGACTCGACAGCAACTAATTTGTCGAGTTCATTCGACGATGCTTGATGATGAGCTTCTGGAGATCGCCGGAACCTGGAGTTTCTGGGAGTCGCCGCCCCCGCCCTCCATCCGCCGAACCGTGGAACTGCCCGGGTCGCTGTCAAATCGCACCGTTCTCGTGATCCAGGGCGTCCGGCGGTGCGGGAAGTCCACCTTGCTTGCGCAGTTGGTCGACCGCTATCGGCTAGACAGGAAACACTGCCTGTTCGTGAATTTCGAGGATCCTCGTCTCGCGGGTTGCCTAGGCTACGAGACACTCGAACGGCTCACGAAAGCCTTCGGCGAGCGCTCGCCCGGGGCCAAGACGCTGACGGTCATGCTGGACGAGATCCAATGGGTAGATGGCTGGGAGAGGTGGCTGCGGACAAAACTGGAGCGGCCAGGTCGTTTTCAGTTCGTGGTCAGCGGCTCCAACTCGCGCCTCCTGTCCGGCGAATTGTCGTCCGTGCTGACCGGCAGGCACATCACCGTTGAACTATTCCCGTTCGACGCGTCCGAGTTCCGCGGTACTCATCCTGGCGCGTCAATTCGAGACTACCTGGATCGCGGCGGCTTTCCGGAACCCATTGCGCGCGACGACGGCGACCTGCTATTGCGCCAGTACTTCGTCGACATCGTGCAGCGGGATGTGCGTGAACGGGTCGGCGCGAGATCCTCGCTGGCGCTCAAGCAGATCGTGCAAATGGTCTTCGAGTCGGCGGGATCCGAACTCAGCCTGCGCAGGATCGCGGCCGCCAGCGGCGTCGCGGTCGAGACCGTGTCCGCGTACCTGGAAGCCTGCGAGCAGGCCTACCTGCTGTTTGCGTGTCCGTGGTTCGCCTTCTCGGAACGCAAGCGGTCGCGGAGAAACCGGAAATACTATCCGGTCGACACCGGCCTGCGGCGAGTCGCGGTGTCACGTACAGGCCGCGATCTCGGCAAGGCGCTGGAATGCGCGACCTTCATCGAACTGAAGAAGCGCTACGGCGACGTGTTCTATTGGCGCCAGTCCGGCGAAGTGGACTTTGTGGTCCAGACCGGCCGCGTTCCCACGCCCATCCAGATCACTACGGTCGCTGCCACCGAACGTCACTTGCTCGCGCTCGACGCCTTCTACGAGGCTTTTCCCCACGCCGCCGAAGCCGTGATGGTGACGATGGACAACTTCCCGGAAATCCTCGCCAGCCTGGGTGCCGAACAGTCGATCGACCGGTGACGGTCAGCGCGTCGTATCCGAAGCCGGGAGGATCTGCGCCATCAACACCTTTTTTCCCCGGGTGATCGCAGCTTGACAGAGGAAATGGTTCACGACCCCGTCAGGACATCGTTGCCAAGTCTGGAAGGCCCGTGCTGTCAACTCTTGGCATTCAGCGCGGCTGCCGAATGCCGTCCCAATCGCTCCAGTGGTCGCACAGCTTGTCTATGGACGTCTTGAAAGGGTCGTAGTCGTCCGGATAGTCGAGGAAGTCGCCGTTCAATGCCCTGTCGGGGTGGTCTGATACGCCCCAGCCGATACGCTTGTTGCCTTCGTGGGGGTTTTCCGGCCGGAGGCGGCGAATGCGGAAGAACACGTTCATTCGCGGGTCGTCGCTCATGTTCGGCGTGGCCGTGTGCGGCAGAGCGTGAAGCGCGATCACTGCATCGCCTTCCTCCATCAACACCGGCGTCAACTCGGGCCACGGCCAGTCGTCCGACTCGAAGCGGGTGTCCGGATAGGTCTCGACCATCGCCGGCGGCATGATCCCCGCGAAGGCGTCGTCTTCGCCCATGGCCTGGAGTCTTGGCCAGTCGGGTCCGCCGCCGCCGAGGGGGCCGCCCTGGTCGCGTTGCCGGCGGAAGAACGCCTCCACCGCTTCGTGGGCGCCGCGCCTGACCGAGAACTGGCCCTTGCCGGGTTTGCGCTGGTCGTTGAGGCAGACGCCCACCAAGGCCGTGTAGCTGCCGATCGCCAATGTCCGTTCGCGGTCCTGCCAAAGTGGCGCACCGCCCGCCGGGCCCATGGAATGTGGGTCGCCGTCACTGCCCCAGGTCTCGAGCGTCTGTCCGGATGCGAGGATTTCGCTGCGCTTGACCGGGCAGAGCCCGGCCCATCCGCCGTCCACGTGGGCACCCGGCCGATACGCGGGGTTGGCTTTGCGGCGTACCACCGCGTCCGAGTAGTTGGGCATCGTCACGGCGACCTGGGCATTGATCGGGGCCGTATGCGGTCCCATGGCCTCCAGCATGATGTCCCGTAGCACGGAGTCGTTGTAGAGCCCGTTGATGGCGGGATTGTCGCCGTGGACGATGCGCGTGGGCTCAGTGTTGATTGTCGCCTTGGCCCGGTCTCGAACGTCGGGTGGCACGGCGTTCTTCAGGACGACGAACCCGTCGCGTTTGAGAACGTCCCGCTCCTGATCCGAGAGCGTGCTCGGGTGTAGTGAAGTCATGGCTTGGGTGTGGTGACAATGCCTGACAGTCAAGCATATCAGCCTGTCCGGGATCGTCGGACGAGGGTGGCGCAATCTGCCGGTACCATTGGACGCTGGCATTCGAACGGAGCAGTGAAAGTGCCCATAACCCGCGTGGATCTCGAGGCGGCACTGCCCGACGTGGCATCGACGATCCGTCTGCCCGGTCTGGAACAGGCCGTGGAGGTCGTGCGGGACGGCTGGGGCATTCCGCACATCCGTGCCGCCACGGTCCACGACGCGTTCTTCGCGCAGGGCTTCGTCACCGCCCAGGATCGGCTCTGGCATATGGATTACGACCGGCACCGGGCGCTCGGGCGCTGGTCGGAGTTCGCCGGGAGGTTGGGACTCGCCGAAGACCGCCTGATGCGGACGTTCGGTGTGGAACCGGCCGCCAAGGCGGATCTCGCGGTGTCGAGCGATGCCGCCAAGGCGATGCTCGAAGCCTACGCCGATGGGGTCAACGCGTTCATCGAGACGACCGGTTCGCTTGGCATCGAATACAAGCTTCTCGATGCCGGCCCCGAACCGTGGCAGCCGTGGCACTGCCTGGCGGTCTACAAGGTCCGCAACATGCTGATGGGGACCTACCAGGTGAAGCTGTGGCGTGCGCGGCTAGCTTCTACGCTGGGAGCGGAGCGTGCCAGGCCGCTGTTTCGGGGATATCCGGATGAGGGTCTCGTTTCGGTGCCGCCAGGGGATACCTACGGCACCGTCGAGCAGCAGGGCTTGGAGGATCTCATTGCAGCCGTGGCGGAACTGCCGGTCGAGGACGAGGGCGGCAGCAACGCCTGGGTGGTCTCGGGGTCGCGCACCGCGTCCGGTTTACCGCTCGTGGCAGGGGATTCGCACCGCGCCCTGGATACGCCCAACGTCTACTACCAGGTGCATATCAACTGTCCGGCGTTTCGTTGCAGCGGGTACGCGCTTCCGGGCGTACCCGGCATGCCGCACTTCAGCCACACCAAGTACGTGGCCTGGGGGATGACCCACGGCGTTGCGGACTACCAGGATCTCTACATCGAGCGTTTCCGCACCGAACGCGACCGGCTCGAGTACGCCTACCGCGACAACTGGTTGCCGGCCGAGGTCACCCAGGAAGTCCTATCCGTTCGGGGTGGTTCACCGGAGATGCTTCCCGTCGTTCGAACTCGGCACGGTCCGATCATCGCCGGCGATCCGGAACGCGGACAGGGGATCGCGTTCAGCCACACGGGCACGCTGAGTGGTACGGCCTGGCCCAATACCCTTTACGAACTGCTTATCGCCCGGTCGGCGTACGAGGCCGAAGAAGCGCTCCGGGAGTGGACGGAACCTGTCAACAATTTCGTCTACGCCGATGTCCACGGCGAGTTTGGCTACCGCTACCGGGGTCGCATACCCGTCCGGTCCATGGCGAACGCTTGGACGCCGGTGCCCGGGTGGATCGGGGAGCACGAGTGGCGGGGCCGGATCCCCTTCGAGGAGATGCCGAGCGCCCGCAACCCGCAACCCGGGTACGTCGTGACCTGCAACAACGCGCCGACCCAAGCCGACTATCCCCACTACATCAACACGAACTTCGCGCCGGACTGGCGTGCTCGCCGCATCACCGCGCGAATCGAGGAGATTCCCCTCGGGACGGCCACGACGGATCACATGGCGTTGATCCACGGTGACCGCGAGTCGATTCCGGCCCGGATCCTCGTCGAACGAGTAACGGCGTTGAATCCCGAGGATCCCGACGCCCGCGAAGGTCGAGACATCCTCCGGGATTGGGACTGCCGGATCGACCGCTCGTCGGTGGCAGCGACGGTCTACGGAACGGTGCGAGCCCACCTCTTTCGCGAAGTCCTCGAGGCCGCATTCGGCGAGATGGCCGCGGAAGGCGCCGCGTATGCCGCGTCGATCTACGCGGACGCCGTTCGATCCGCCGCGAGGGGAGACGACGCCTGCCTGGCGGACGGACGAAGCTGGGCAACGGCGATCGAGTCCGCGCTGGCCCACGCCGTTCGCGAACTTCGTTCGCGCTTGGGTACGGACAGTCGAAAGTGGACCTGGGGCGCCATCCACCGGACACGTCCTCGGCACCCTTTGTCCCGCGTCTTTCCGGACTGGGCCGAGCTGCTCGACCCGCCCGCGCTTGCCACCCACGGCGATGCCGATACGCCGTTGGCCGGCGCCTATGCCCCGACCGACCGTTTCACTGCAACGGTGATGTCCGTCAACCGCTACATTCACGACCCGTCCGACTGGCGAAACTCCCGGTGGATCGTCCCGCTTGGCGCATCCGGGCACCCCGGCAGCCCGCACTACGCGGACCAGGCCGAACCTTGGGCCGATGTCGAGACCGTCCCGCAGCTTTGGGATTGGAACGACATCCTGGCGGCGGCCGAGACGCGGCAGACGCTGCTGCCGCAAACGTAGGGGAGTCGCGTCGCGCGGGTCTTGAACTCTTGGCGGTTGCCGCCATCAAAGACGCTATTGCCCGCTATGGCATCAAAGGATCAGGAGACCCAGATGAGACTCGCCATGAAGACCGTCGCAGTTGGCTTGACGGGTGCCGTGATCGTCGCGATTTCGCTTGCGTCCGCAGCCCATGACGGCAAGCTGACGTTCGCGCCCGTTCTCGCCGAGGCGATTCCCGCGGTTGTCAGCATCCAGGTGGAACAAGGCGCAAGGAGAGGACGTTGGTCGAATCGCGGGTCGGCGGGTTCCGGCGTCATCATCGATGCGCGAAAGGGACATGTCGTCACCAATCACCATGTGATCGATGGTGCGGAAAGAATCACGGTGACGCTCAACGATAGACGGACGTTCGAAGCGGAACTGATCGGCAGCGATCCCGACACGGACATCGGCCTTCTGAAGATCGCGGCGGACGACCTTCAGGCGCTGCCGCTTGGCGACTCCGATGAACTGGCGGTCGGGGATCTGGTCGTCGCGATCGGCAACCCGTTCGGTCTTAGCCAGACCGCCACGTCGGGGATTGTCAGCGCCTTGGGACGGAGCGGATTCATCCGGGGCGGCTACGAGGACTTCATCCAGACCGACGCATCCATCAACCAGGGCAATTCCGGTGGCGCGCTCGTCGATCTGGAGGGAAGTCTGGTGGGCATAAACACCGTGATCGTGTCGCGATCCGGCGGCAGCGCGGGTCTTGGATTCGCGGTGCCGACCAACATCGTCCGCGCGGTTACCGACCAACTCGTCGAGCACGGCGAGGTGCATCGTGGGCAGCTGGGCGTGCTGATCGGCGACGTTACTCCCGACGCGATGGAGAAACTCGGGCTCGAGTCCGGCAAGGGTGCGGTCGTCGGAAGAGTGCTCCCCGAATCGGCCGCGGAAGCCGCGGGCATCGAGGCCGAGGACGTCATCGTGCGCTTGGACGACGAGGATGTCGTGAACATGCAGGACCTGCGCAACCGGATCGCCTTGGCTTCTGCCGGCCAGGACGTGGAGCTCGTTGTCATCCGCGGCGGCAAGAAGCGGACGATCGAAGCGACGATTGGTCGTGTGGTTCAGGTCGATGCCCCCCGCACGGTGCCGGCTTCGACTCTTGCGGGTGCGAAATTCCGCGACCTTTCGCGGCGACATCGTCTCTTCGGTAGCGTAGATGGCGTGGAGGTCGTCGAAGTGGACCGGGGCAGTCGCGCCTGGGAGCTGGGGCTGGAGTCCGGCGATGTGATCACGGCGGTGGACGGGCGCGCGGTGGGCAACGTCGGCGAGTTCGAGCGGGCAGTCTCGGAGGGAACTCCCTACGCCATCCAGCTTCAGCGGGGCAACTGGCAACTATCCGGCGTCGTTCCGTGATGCGGACCCCTATTCGAAGACGCTGACGTAGAATCCGCGGTTTTCGCGGAGTTGGAGGGCGAACGCACGATGGCGGAAGCGGGACTGGAAACCACGACGATCAAGGCGCAGTTCGATGCGGTCAGGGCGGAGGTCGGCAAGGTCTTGGTGGGCCAGGACGAACTGGTCCACCGGCTTCTCCTCGCGCTGATCGCCGACGGGCACGTTCTGCTCGAGGGCGTGCCCGGTCTCGCCAAGACTCTCGCCATCAGCACGTTGGCGGCGACGGTGGACTGCCGGTTCTCGCGCATCCAGTTCACCCCGGACATGCTCCCCGGCGATGTCACCGGCACCCAGATCTTCAACCCGAGGGAAGGCACCTATTCGGTGCGCAAGGGTCCGGTGTTCGGCAACCTGATCCTCGCCGACGAGATCAACCGCGCCCCCGCCAAGGTCCAGGCGGCCCTGCTCGAAGCCATGCAGGAGCGCCAGGTCACCCTGGGCGAGGAGACCTTCCCTCTCGACAAGCCGTTCCTGGTCATGGCGACCCAGAATCCCATCGAGCAGGAAGGCACCTATCCGCTTCCGGAAGCCCAGCTAGACCGCTTCATGATGAAGCTTCGCGTCGGCTATCTGTCCAACGACGACGAGGTTCGCGTCATCGACCGAATGGCGGGGGAGGGCGCGGCGCCGACGGCGAATCCGGTCATGGCCGGTGCGGCAATCCTCAATGCGAGGGACGCAATGCGACAGGTGTTCGTGGACGACAAGGTGAAGCGCTACGCGGTCGACCTGGTGGCCGCAACGCGAGCCCCCGCCGACGCGGGGCTGCCGGAACTGGCCAATCTGATCGAGTACGGCGCGTCGGTGCGGGGATCGTTGAGCCTCGTCCAACTGGCCAAGACCCACGCGTTGCTGGCCGGACGCAACTACGCCAGTCCCCACGACGTGAAGAGCATCGCCCCGGATGTGCTGCGCCACCGCATCGTCGCCACGTACGAAGCCGAGGCGGAAGGTCGGGATACGGACGATCTCGCCGCCACGATTCTCGACCACGTCGAGGTGCCCTAGCCCCCGTTTAGCTCCCACGCTCCGACAAGGCCATTGAGGCATGCTTCCCGCCGAGATCGTCAGCCAGGTCCGTCGCATCCAGCTCACCACGGGACGTCAGGTGGCGGACGTGCTGGCCGGTGCCTACGTCTCGGTGTTCAAGGGCCGGGGCGTCGAGTTCGACGAGGTCCGGCCCTATGTCCCCGGCGACGACGTGCGAACCATCGACTGGAACGTGACCGCCCGGGTGGGTGCTCCGTACGTCAAGCGCTACGTCGAAGAGCGCCAACTGACGGTGATGCTCCTGGTGGACATGAGTGCATCCCTCGACTTCGGCTCCGCGCATCGGTCGAAGCGCGAGGCGGCGGTGGAACTCTCCGCGCTCCTCGCCTTCTCGGCGATCTACAACGACGACAAGGTGGGCCTTCTGCTGTTCCACGCGGGGGTCGACGAGTACATTCCACCCCGCAAGGGCCAGAAGCATGCCCTGCGGGTCGTTCGAGAGGTCCTCGCCCGGGGTCGGGAGGAGACCGACGAGGCGCGTGCCCTGCGCCAGGCCCGGTCATTGGCGCGGCTTCCGCGCCGGGTTGCGGTTCGCTTTGCACAATTGCTGAAGCGCAACGGCCCGGGGACGCGTCGCGGCACCGACATCGGGGCGGCGCTGGAGTTCTGCCGCCGCGTTCTGCCTCGTCGGGCGATCCTGTTCCTTGTTTCGGACTTCATCGACGACGACTACCTGGACGTGCTGTCGAACGCCAACCGCAAGCACGACGTGGTGGCGGTGCGGGTCGCCGACCCCCGCGAGTCGGCCATCGACAGCGGCGGGCTGGTAACGGTGGAAGACGCGGAGACCGGTGCCCGGCGTCTCGTCGACACCGGTTCGACGGCGTTTCGCGACGCGGTTCGTGCCGGGTCCGAAGATCGGGCGGAGAGCCTGGAACGGGCGCTCGGGCGCGTGGGCATCGACCTGATCACCGTCGACGCCGCGCAATCGGTGGTTGACCCCCTGCTGCGTTTCTTCCGCATGCGCGAGAAGAGGAATCGGCGATGAGAGCCGCACTCGCCCTGGGTCTCTCCGCCGTGCTGGCCTCCTGTTCGCAGCCGGACGACCTCGGTCCTTCGGTGGACGAATCGGCTGCGGGCGACGAGTCGGGGGCGAGCGAGGGAACGCCACTCGCCGTGGAGACCCGGGAAGGACCGGTCTCGGCAACCGTGTCCCTGATGCCGCCGGCACCGCGCTTGGGAGACCCGCTTGTCCTGACCCTCCTGGTAACGGCGAAGTCAGGCGTTGCCATCGAGATGCCGGCGTTCGGGGAGGCGCTTGGCCGGTTCGCCATCATCGACTTCGCGCCCCGGGAAGAGGCCGCCAGCGACGGTGTGCTGTTCACGCAACGCTATACCCTGCAAGCTCCCACAAGTGGCCGGCACCGGATACCCCGGCTGCGGGTGGAGTTTCTCGACGAGCGCGACCCGGATGCCGATCGCAAGGCGAAGGAACTGCTCACCGACGAACTGGCCTTCACGGTGGCTTCGGTGTTGCCGGAAGGCCAACCGCTCAGCGAATTGCGACCGGCACGCGGGTCCCTGGTGGAACTTCAGGGCTCCTGGCTTCGGCACCACTGGCCTTGGCTCGTCCTGGTTCTGGTTGTCGCAGTCGGGTTGGTGGTGGGCGTCGCCGGGTGGTTGCGCCGCGCCGAGGAGCGGGCCCGTTTGACCGCCTTTGATCGGGCCGTGGCTCGGCTCGAGCGCTTGGCAGAGCGCGGACTGCCCACCGCCGACGCCGCGGATGCCTGGTACGTCGAACTGTCCGACATCGTGCGGCGCTACATCGAGGAACGCTTCGCGCTACGCGCACCGGAACTGACCACCGAGGAATTCCTGGTCGAGGCCGGACGTTCGGCGGAGTTGACCGCCGCGCACGGCGAACTGCTGTCCGCTTTCCTGGCCACCTGCGACCGCGTGAAGTTCGCCCGCTACAGCCCGGGCGAGGAGGAGTCCCAACAGGCCCTAGACGAGGCGAGGCGGTTCCTCGACGAGACGGCTGTCACACGCGACGAACCGGCGGGCGCCTCGCGAGCGACCCGTCCCGCCACCCAGGTGGCCGAGGCGGGCTGACGCGACGATGTTGGCGATCGAGTTCAGAGATCCGGCGCTTCTTTCCTTGGCGTTGCTCGCCATTCCCGTCTTCCTGTTGGCGCGACGGGCGCCGGGGCGGGTGTTGTTCTCGTCCTTCAAGCTGTTGCCAAGCGGTGGACGCGGCTGGCGCGCCCGCCTGGCCTGGGTGCCCGATGCGATCCTCGCGTTGTCGCTGATCGCACTCGTGCTCGCCCTAGCGGGTCCTCGCATTGGCGAGCGGACAAGCCGCGTACAACGGGAGGGCATCGCGATCATGATGGTCATCGACACTTCGGGTTCGATGGCCGCTCTCGATCTCCTGACGCCGGAACGCGAACGCACGCGCCTCGAGGCGGTGCAGGACGTCTTCGAACAGTTCGTGCTCGGCGGCGGCACGCTCGCCGGTCGGCCGGACGACGCCATCGGCGTGGTCAGTTTTGCCGGATACGCGGACACCGCCGCACCCCTCACCCTGGACCATGAGAACCTCGTCGCGGTGGCCCGCAACCTGGAGATCACCCGTTTGCGTACGGAAGACGGCACCGCGATCGGCGATGCATTGGGACTTGCGGTCGAACGACTTCGCGAGTCGCCGGCGCGCTCCCGCATTGCGGTACTGCTCACCGACGGTGTCAACAATGCCGGTGTGGAGACGCCGGCCTCTGCCGCCGAACTGGCGCGTTCGCAGGGCATCAAGGTGTACACCATCGGGGCGGGATCCACGGGTATCGCCCCGGTGCGCGACCTACGCGGCGTCCTGCGCTCGGTCCCGGTGCAGATCGACGAAGCGAACCTGCGCAACATCGCGGAACGGACCGGCGGCCGCTACTTCCGTGCCGACAACGCCGAAGCGCTTGTCGACGTCTACGCCGAGATCGATCGTCTGGAGCGTACCCGGATCACGGAGGAGCGTTCGCGTCAGTACGAGGAACTGTTCGCGTTTCCGCTCCTCCTCGGGCTTCTGCTCATGGTACTCGGCTGGGTGGGCCGCAGCGCCGTATTCGCGCGGGTGCCCTAAGTGGACGGTATCGTCTTCGCCAATCCGAACTGGATACACGGCGTCTGGCCGGTGATGGCGCTGGTGGTCGCCTTGGCGTTTCTGGAGTTCCGCGGTCGCGGTCTCCTGGCCCGCTTCGTTTCGGCAACCATGCAGACCCGTCTTGCCCAAGGCGCTTCGACGACGCGGCGCATTGCGAAACTGGTCTTCATCTTGGCGACGCTGCTGTTCGGTTTGGTGGCGTTGATGCGTCCACAGACGCCGGGGGGCACCGAGGCCGTCGCCGCGCGTCGGGTCAGCGCCGACATCATGGTGGTGCTAGACGTGTCGAAGAGCATGCTCGCCGAAGATGCCGCCCCGAATCGCCTTGCCCGGGCCAAGGCCGACATCGCGGAGTTCGTCGATCGGGTCACGGGCCACCGCGTGGGCCTAATCGCCTTTGCGGGTCGTGCCGCCGTCATGAGTCCGCTGACCACGGACTACGGCTTTTTCCACCTCGTTCTCAAGGGCGTCGATACGTCGTCCGTATCGCGTGGGGGCACCCGCATTGGCGACGCGATTGACAAGGCGGTGGCGGCGTTCGGCGTCAACCGCGGGGTCTCCCGGGTCATGCTGCTGATCACGGATGGCGAGGACCACGACTCCTATCCGATGGACGCGGTCGAAGAAGCCGTTGACGCCGGTATCCGAATCGTTGCCATTGGATTCGGCGACGAGACAGGAAGCGAGATCACGCTCACCGATCCGGACACCGGTGCCAAGACGCTCCTTACCGATCGGGACGGTGTCGTCGTGCGTTCGCGCTTGGACGGCGAACTGTTGCGCGAACTGGCGCTGCGTACGGAGGGCGTCTACGTGCCCGCTGGCACCGCGGCCATCGACCTCGACGCCATCGTCGAGGCGCACATCGAGCCCCTGGTCACCGATGCGTCCGCCCGTCTGCAACGCCGGGCGCCCACCGAGCACTATTTCTGGCTCGTGCTCGGCGCAATCGTCTGCCTCATCGGTGCGGTCTGGGCGTCGGCTTTCCGCGCGTCGTCGTGGGAATCCGGGTATCGCGACAGGATGACCGCATGAACGCGCCATGGCTGGCTCGAATGCGATGCGTAGGGGCGGGGCCATCGCGCCCGATCGGGCACGCCAACGCCCGCCTCGGCTTCCTCGTCGTGACATTGACGCTCGCCGTAGCGTGCCTTGGTGCTCCGGCGGAAGATGAATCCCCTCCGGACGGAGCCGGGTCGGACGCACCGGTCGTGGACACCGACGTTGCCGGGGGCGAAACGGAAGCGGATCCCGTTTCCGAAGGCCCCCAACCGACTGCGCGCGGACGGTACAACCTAGGTCTCGGGCACTTTGGGGCCGGTGACTACGAAGCCGCGGCGGCGGCGTTCCTAGCGGCCCGTGACGAGGCCGGCCCGGACCCCGAGTTGCGCTACCGGGCGGCGTTCAACCTAGGGATGTCCTTGGCGGGGCAGGTTGGCTTCGGCACCGACAGCGATCCAGGACCGGCCGACGCAACCGCGTCTCCCGGGCAGGTAGGCGCAAGCGAAGCGGAGCCGCCTGCCCCGGAACAGGTCATCGAGACGCTCCGCCAGAGTGCCGCGTGGTTCAACGACGCGGTACGCCTGGCGCCGCCCGGCGACGACGACGCGCGAGTCAACCTGGAGTTGGTGTCCAAGTGGATCCTGCAACTGGCCGACCAACTCAACCAGGGCGACCGTTTGGAGGCCCGTCTCGACCGCCTGATCGACGACCAACGCGGCTTGCGGGACCAGGTGCGTCGGCTCATGACGGACATCGTGGTAGAACGGGCGGGTACCGAACCGGTTGGCTTCACCGCCGAATTCGAGACCCTGGCGAGCCGGGAACGGGTGTTGATGGCGGAAGTCGGGGACGTCATCGATCTCGCGGCGGAGGAGCGCCTCTACATCGAACAGACCCCGGAAGAGCAACGGCCGCCCGAACAGCAGAGCCGTGCCCATCAACTTGCCGCCATGACCAGCTACCTGGAACGGGCCAGGCAGTCCTTGAGCGATGCCCGCCGCAGGTTGCGCCGCCTCGAGGGGGAACGCGGCCATCGGCGTGCGGACGCGGCGCTCGCCGAACTGAAGAGAGCCCGTGAGCAATTGCTGGACCCGATCACGATACTCAAGGCCGTGGCCCGGGACGAACAGGAATTGATTGCCCATACGGGTGTTTTGGCGGCATTCGCGGACGGTGCGATTAGCCTGGAACGCCAATCGCCCCGGTGGCTGACCGACAAACACTTAACGGAGCGACAAGAAGACATCGCGGTACGGACCGGCGGCATCCTGAGTCGTTTCGAGGCCGTCGAGGCGAGCGATCCGTCGACTCTCCGGGAGGCGGATGCGGCCGGGCGTCGTGTATTGGCGGCGGCCATCGAGGCCGTACCGATACTCGACGATGGCCTCGCAGCCATGCGCGCGGCCATGGCGACCTTGGAATCCGGCAACCCGACCGCGGCACTCCCCGAGGAGAACCGGGCGATTGCCGCTGTCGCCCAAGCCATCGAGCTGTTCGCCGACGTCAAGAACCTGATCGAACTTGCCTACGGTTCACAGCAGGGCGTTGTGGAACTGCTGACACCGGGTGAAGAAGGCGACGACGAGTCGATGGCCACGGCTGACCGGATTGCCCTTGCCGGCAAACTCATCGCCGACAACCAGCGCCGCATCGCCCGGTTGCAGGGCCTGCTTGAGGAAGAGGCCGCGCAGGCCACCGAGGAAGCCGGAGAGCAGGACGAGCAGACGCGCGCGGCCCTGCAAAAACGATACGAATTGGCGGAGGATCTGCGTGCCCGAGCCGCGCAAGGCCTCGCGTCGCTGGCAGTGAGCGTGGATGCCAATGCCGTTGACGACGCCCGCACCAGTGCGGCTGAGACCCTCGGTTACCTGGAGGACTTGCGTCGCTTGTTCTTCTCCATCGTCGAACACGTGGCCGCCCTGCTCGCCGACCAGGCCGAGACGCACGATGGTACGGCCACACTCCAAGCCGAGTCGTCGGCCGCGATGGGCGACGAGTTCGCCCCAGCCGTGGGGGCGGTAGCCGAGCGCCAAGGCCGACATGCCCAGATGGGCGACCAATTGGCAGCCGCGTTGGCGCAACAGGCTGATGCCGCGAATGCCACGGTGCAGTCGAATGCCACCGGCGCACCGACGGATCCGGCCGCGGGTGAACGGTTGGCCAAGGCCGCCGACGAAGTCCGCAAGGCCGGTGGCCGCATGCTGAGCGCTGCTACCATCCTCCTCGATGGTGCCAACCGGGCCACGACGATGTCGCCGGACCTGGAGCCCGCTTTGGAAGACCAATTGGCCGCCATGGAGCATCTCGAGAACGCCTTGAAGGAGTTGGTGCCACCCCAGCAGCGCCAGCAACAGCAAGGGGAGGACGAGCAGCGCCGCGAGGCCCAACAGCCGCAGCCGCAACCCGGCGAGGACGAGCAGATGTCCCAACGACAAGCCCTGAAGCGACTCCAAGCCATCCGGGATCGGGAGGCCGAGCGGCAACGATCGAGGGATGCGCAGACTTCTGCGGAACCCGTGGAGAAGGACTGGTGAGCGTCCGGTTTGCCGCAACTGCCTTGGTATTGGTCGCCGTCGCCCAATCGGCTTGGGCTGCCACGTTGGCCCTGTCCGTGGAGTCGGAAGCGATCCACGCCAACATGCCCTTCACGCTCTCGCTGTCGGCCAAGGGGTTCGAAGAGAAGCCGCCGCCGGCACCGCCCGATCTCGCCATCGAGGGGTGCGAGGTTACCTACCTCGGCGTTAGCCCCAATGTCTCGTCGAGCATCCAGATCATCAACGGGCGGCGATCCGAATGGCGCGAAGTCACCTTCGTGTACCGGTGGCGCGTACTGGTGCCTGCCGCGGGACGTTACACGATTCCCCCCTTGAAGGTGGCACAGGCCGGCGTGGAGGCGAATAGCCGGGCGGCATCGTTCAACGCCGCCGAGGTTCCAAGTACGGAACACATGGTCGTGCGAATGGAGTTGCCCGAACGTCCGCTCTGGGTGGGCGAGACGTTCGATGTGTCGGTGGAGTGGCTGCTCGCCCGGGATGCGAGGAACTACGAGTTCTCGGTACCACTGTTCAATCTGGAGGGTGCGGACGTGGCACCCGGACGGGGCGGTCTTGGCGACCGTCGGGTTGCGTTCAGCGCGGGAGCACGGCAGGTGGAACTGCCCGTGTCCCAATCGACTTTTCTCGACGAAGGCGACGGCCTGAGCTACGAGCGGTTCTCCTTTGACGCCCGGGTGACCTTGAATCGGGCGGGGACCCTGGACCTTCCGCCCGTGCGCGTCGTCGCGCAGTTGCGGTCGGGAGCCAGTCGCGACAGTTGGGGTTTCCGCCGCGCGACGTACGACCTGTTCCATGCCGAGGGAGCGTCCCGCCGGCTAACGGTTCGGCCACTTCCCGTGGCCGGTCGACCGCCAACCTTCGTCAACGCCATCGGCAGTGGCTTTGCCCTCGACGTCCAGGCGAGCCGGACCGTGGTATCGGTAGGGGATCCGGTGGAGTTGACGGTCCGTCTGCGTGGCGACGGTCCACTGGTGGGACTGAGTTTGCCGCCCTTGGATGGTCCCGGCGGGTTGCCCGCGACCCACTTCACCGTCCCCGAAGGCAGCATCGCCGGGACTCTCGACGAGAAGACCAACAGCAAGACCTTCACGTTCACGGCTCGGGTAAAGAGCGCCGAGGTGCGGGAAATCCCACCGCTGGCGTTCTCCTTCTTCGATCCCGCAGGCGGCGAATACCGGACCGTTACCAGCGAACCGGTCGCGCTGTCGGTTGGCGCCGGGCACCTCGTGGGGGTTGCCGACGTCGTCGCGTCGCCGACGGTCGTCAGCCAGGCCACGCGCGAAGATCGGCCAGACGCCGGTGCGGCCATCGCCACGTTGGTCGGCGCCGACATGTCGCTGAGCGCTCCGCAGGCAACACTTGCCACGCCTTGGGGAACGGAGGGCTCCCGTTTGCTGCGCGGTGCCCTCTACGGTGCGCCGCTGATCGCCGCACTGGTCGCATTTGCCCTGGCGCGGAGCGGCGGGCGACGGACTCGAAACCGAACGGTTCGGCAAGCGCTACGCGCCTTGGAGAAAGCCCTGGACGCCGGACAGCCGGCGCGGCAGGCAGCGCCGGGCATCGTCGCGGCAATGCGCCGGTTGGCGGACGTCTCCGGCAACGATCCGCGCGAGACGAGCGGCATCGTGGAACGGCTCGAGACCCGCGCGTTCGATCCGGGGGCAGCGGATCAGACCGTTCCCGGTGAAATCGCGGCGGAGTTGCGTCGAGTCGCCCGCGGATGGGCACGACGGCCTGCGGTCCAAGCACCTGCCGCCGCCAAGCCATCGGCTGCGGTCGTTTCGCTCGTCGTGCTGGCTGTTCTGATTGGTTCGCCCGAATCCGAGGCGGCCGAGGTGGCTCCGGGGGCCATCGAGGATGCGCGGGATCTGTACCGGTCCGCCATCGAGGAGTCCGACCGCCTTCGCCGGGTTCGACTGTTTGCGGGTGCCGAGCGGGCGTTTCGTCAGCTGGCAGCCGCGCATGTCGACGCTCCCGAGTTGCAGGTGGATTGGGGCAACGCCGCGCTGGGCACGCAGGATGCGGGACGTGCCGTGCTTGCCTACCGCCGCGCGCTGAGCATTGCACCCGACAACGAGCGAGCGCTCGCCAACCTGGCCTGGGTGCGGGACCGGTTGCCGGTGTGGTTGCCACGTCCGGCCGCCGGTGGCGCCTTGGACTCGCTGCTGTTCTGGCGTGATCGTTTCTCCGTTTCCCAACTCCACCTGCTCGGCGGCGTGGCGTTCGGCGTCGGCGTCTTGCTGTTGACGCCGTGGCCCCGGCGACCGAGATGGCTGGGCATGGTCGCTGTGCCGGCGTTCGCGGTGTGGATTGTGGCGGCGGGATCGGCAGTACTGACGGGTGACGCCCCAGACGACGCCGTCGTTGTCACCGACGGCGTAACGTTGCGGTCCGCCGACAGCACCGGTGCGTCGCCCACTTTCGCCAATCCCCTGCCGGCGGGAACCGAGGTCGGCATCGTCGAGGTGCGCGACGCCTGGGTTCGCGTCGCCTTGGCGGACGGCACGCGCGGTTGGTTGGCCGCCAGTTCGGTGGAGGCCGTGACCGCACCCTAGTTGACTGCGTATGCCCTAGGAGTCCAGGTGAGCTAGCGAGGCTGGGCTTTGGCCAGCAAGCCTTGGTCGATCGCCCCGTCCTCGATCCGCCTGAACCGCTCGCCAAGGTCGAACTCCTCGAGCCACCGCCCCTGTAACCGCCCAATCGATGCCTTTCGGGTCTAGAGCGTCCGCCAAGTCCCGCAGGGCGGGCGTGAACGGCTCATCGGGACGAGCCACGCCCTTGTCTCCGCTTCATCAAGATCTCGCGGTTGCGCAGGTACGCCAAATGGGACGGCAGGTCCCCGCCCAGCGGGTCTTCCGTTCCCATGCCGCAATCGGGATGTATCGCACACATACGGTCGATGAGTTCCCTGAAGTTCCGAGGCCGAGGGTCGGGAACGTGGGAACGGGCCAACGCCCGGCCTAGACGTTCGAAATGCGCTCGAGCTTGGACGTCCATGGGTCGATTATCGGCAATACCGTGGCGGTCGGCTAGCGCCGCCAAACGCCTCGCCGGCTCGCAGATCGGTCTTTGTCGTGCCGCTAACCGCGCACCGCCTCGATATAGGTCTGCGCGGACTTGAGATGCGCGTCAACGTCGCTACCGTGGCCGACGTAGTGGGTGACGATGGCGAGATGCGTACAGCCGAGGTCACGCCACCGGTCGTGATGACGCTTCCACCTGTCCGGATCGCCACCACGGGTCTGTGCTTGGGCCTGAACGCCGAACCCCTCCCAGGGAAGTCCAACTGCTTCCCGGGCTTCCCGGATGGTCTGCAGGGCGCGGCGCGATTGCTCGTTGGGCCCGCCGATCGGTACCCAGCCATCGCCCAGTCGACCACACCGACGGAGCAGCGCCGGAGCACCGCCGCCGAACCAGATTGGCACCGACTCCGTTGGCCTGGGGAGAATGCTGGCCTTGGGCACCGTATGGAATTCCCCTCGGAAGTCGACCACATCCTCCGTCCACAGCCGCCGCAGCAATTCGACCTGCTCGGCCTGCCGGGCACCGCGTCGGGCGAACGGCACGTCGAGGGCTTCGTACTCGACCTCGTTCCAGCCCGTGCCGATGCCGAGCCGGAAACGGTTGCCGGAGAGGATCGCAAGCTGGGCGGCCTGCTTGGCGATCAGGGCCGTCTGGCGTTGCGGCAGGATCATCACGCAGGAGCAGAATCCGACCCGGCTGGTCGCCGCCGCCATGAACGAGAACAGCGTGAAGGGCTCGTGGAACGCAACGTCCTTGTCGTAGGGTCCGTTCCAACCCCCGGGCCGGTCCGGGTCCGCGCCGAGCACGTGGTCGTAGGTCAGGATGTGGTCGGCACCCAAGGCTTCGGCACCTTGGGCGTAGTCGCGGATGGCGAGGGGATCGGTGCCGACCTCGTTGTGAGGAAATACGACGCCGATTTTCATTCATGCTCCCGGTCCGTCTGGTGCTGAACGATGATAGCCGCGTTTCGTCGGGGACGGGCTTGGCCCGTCCCGCTCAGTAGTGGACGCGTTTCGTCAAGCCGCCGTCGATGACGAAGTTGGATCCGGTTACATAGGCCGCGGCGGGACTTGAAAGAAAGGCGACTGCCGTTGCAACTTCGTGCGCCGTGCCGAGACGGTTCAATGCGGTGCGAGAGAGGATCTCGTTGTAGATGCCCGGTTGGTCAACCTGGGCCCGTTCCCAAACGCTGCCCGGGAAGATGATCGCACCGGGGGAGACGGTGTTGGCACGAATGCCGTCTGGTGCAAGCCGCTGGGCCAAGCCACCGGCATAGGCGGTTAGAGTCGCTTGGATGGCGTTGTAGGGGCGTTCGCCGGCGTAGATCTCAAGCGCGGCCACGCTGGACATCACGACCACGGACGCGGCGTTGGATTCCCTGAGGAATGGAATCGCCTGTTCGACCGTTCGGACGGTGCCCATCACGTCCGTCTCGAATCCGGCTTGCCACGCCGAGAGTTCGGGCTTGTTCGCCACCGCGCCGGCATTGGCGACGAGAATGTCGATGCCTCCCATGCAGTCCGCACATGTTTTGGTCCACGCCTCGACCGCTGGGTCGTCGGTGATGTCGACCACGGCGCCAGATACGGCCAGACCCTGCTGCCTTAGGTCGGACTCGGCGGCCGCCACCGCCCTCGGCGTTCGCGCACAGAAGGCGACCTGGCAGTTCTCTTCGGCGAGCACCTGGACGACCGCGCGCCCGATTCCGCGGCTGCCGCCGGTTACTAGGGCTCGCAATCCGTGGAGTCCCAAATTCATGATCGCGTCGGTAAGGTGGTTAGGGGCGCGGCATGTTAGCCGGACCACCGATAAGCGCAACTGCCATGCCGCGTGAACGCTGGGCACGACGGGTTAAGCTTCGTCGACACCGCTTGGAGAAGCCATGACCATCAGCGCCGGCATCGGCATAGCCAACTTCGCCTTCGACGATGCGCGGGGTTTCTGGAAGTGGGTCGATATCTGCGACAACGGCGGCATCGACTCGATCTGGCAGTCCGACAGACTGATTTCCCGGGATGCGAACCTCGAGTGCATGAGCGTGATGGCCGCGTTAGCCGGGCGGACACGGCGCATCAAGTTCGGGATGAACGTGGCGAGTCTGGGCGTGCGGGATCCGGTGTTGACCGCCAAGCAGTGCGCGACCATCGATGTCCTCTCCGAAGGGCGCCTGCTGCCCGCGTTCGGTCTCGGCAGCACCCGTTCACGGGACTACGCGGCTACCGGCACGTCGACTCGACGTCGGGGCAAGCGGATGGACGAGTGCCTGGAAATCCTGTCGCGGCTCTGGTCGGAGGAGGCGGTCTCCACCGATGGGGAATTCTTTCGCCTGGACGAGGCATCGATCGCGCCGAAGCCGGTGCAACAACCCCTGCCGTTGTGGGTGGGCGGTTCGGCGCGCCAGGCCATCGAGCGAACGGCGCGATGGGGAACAGGTTGGCAGGCGGGCATCGAGTCGGCGGACAAAGTCGGGCCGGTGATCCGAGCCATCAAAGAGAAGACCCGGGAATTTGGACGCCGCATCGACGAAGACCACTTCGGCGCGGGGTTCGGCTTTCGTTTCGGCAGCCTCGACGAACCCATCATGCAACGCTATGTCGCTGGCTTTACCCGCTCATTGGGCAAACCCCCGGATGCGTTCACCGCGGTGGGCGGTCGCGACGAGATCATGGCGTTGCTCAATAGGTTCCGGATTGCGGGCGCTCACAAGTTCGTGCTTCGCCCCATCGCCTCGGGGACAGACGATGTGATTGCTCAAACCCGCCGCCTCATCGATGAGGTACTGCCGGCGGTCGCGAGGCTCAATTGAGCACACGCTATACTGGAAGAATGCGAGACAGCGGCCACCTGGCGTCATTCCGCAAGCAACTGCTTGAGGAAGGCTACTGCATCGTCGACGGCGGGCTCCCGGAAGGCAAGCTCAAGGACTTGCGCGGCTGGTCGGACGAGTGGCTGCGTAGTACGAAACACTCGCCCAAGTGGAAGTACCAGGGATCGGACATCCACATCAGTGGCGTACGGAACGTCTCGAAGCGGAACCCCGACCTACCGCAGGACGACGTCGTGGACTTCCTGATCGAACACCCAAGGGCGATCATGGCCGCGCTGGGCTTGAACGACTTCCGCTCCGGTGGCACGTTCCAGATCATCTCGAAGCCCGCCGGTGCACCCGCACTGTATTGGCACCAGGACTGGGCGCGCTGGGACGACCCGATCAGCATGTCCCCTTGGCCGCAGCAGGTATTCCTCAACTGGTACCTCACGGATACCGATGTCGCCAACGGCTGCCTGCGCGTGATACCGGGAAGCCACCTCCGCCGGTTCGATCTACACGAACAACTGGTCCCGCCCCACGAGAGCGGCGGCTACGAAGTCGAGGAGACCAACGAGTGGATGTTCTACAACCACCCGGACGCGGTGGACGTGCCGATCTCGGTGGGTCAACTCCTTGTCGCTGACGCTCGGCTGCTTCACGGAACCCATCCGAATGCCTCAGCCGAGCGGCGCACGGTGCTCTTGGGATGGTTCTATCGGCGATCCAATGACGTGCCGACAGGATGGGAGGGCGAGGTTCCCCGGGAAATCCTCGTACGCGAGCCCGATCTGCCGTTCACCTGGAACCGGGTGCCGGGCGGATACCTGACGTAGGATCTGTTCGCCCCGACGGATGCCCGTTCGATTCGGGTCCCAAGGCCGGAAATACTCGTTCTCCTTTCGTCAGGCCCGCCGCCGGCGGAGTATTTCGACCGCCTCGGTTGCGCCGCTGTATTCGGCCCAGCCGAGGGGGTCGCCACCGTGGGCGCTGTCGATGATCGTTGCGTCGGCGCCCGCCTCGAGCAGCAACGTGAGGCACCCGACGGCGCCGTTCTGCGCGGCGAGATGCATGGCCACCGCCGCGACACCGTGACCTTCGCCGCCCCAATCGTGGCGGAGATCAGGGTCTGCACCGTGGTCCAAGAGCCACCTCACGGCGTCGACCTTGTCGGCGTAGCAGGCCCAGAGCAGCGGCGTGCCGCGGAACGCGCTGGCGTTGACGTCGGCGCCGAGGTCGACGAGAGCCGCCATCGATTCGCACTGGTTGTTGCGCGACGCCCAGGACAGGGCCTCGTCGAGTACCTCCTGGCGATCTTTGGTCCGCTCCCAGACGGGGAAGAACACCGGGGCGTAGAAGTCGAGGCCGTCGTAGGCTTCGGGTGTGAGACCGTCGCCGTCGACGAACCGACCGATGTCGGCGCCCAGCGCGGCGGCGGCGCGAAGGTTGTCCGGATAGACCGGACGCAGGACTTCGGCCATGTACGCCTTGGCGTAGAACAGCGCATACGACAACGCGGAGCCGCCCGCCTTGCCATAGGCCTCGGCGTCGAGACGCGCGCCTGCCTTGACGAGTCGAGCCCCGAGATCCGTATGACCGGCCATGCCGGCGGAATGCAGGGGAGTCCAGCCATCGTTGTCGGCGGCCGAGGGGTCGGCCCCTGCAGCGAGGATCGCCTTGACTGCGGCATGTTGCCCGGGCGTACCCGGGTCGAGCGGAATGGCGATGTCGCCGGTGGCCGCCCGGCAGGCGTGGTCAAGCAGGCCGCGACCGTCGCCGTCGATTTCCTTCAATGCGCCCGGCGAGTCCGACAGGATCGCCCGCAACGCATCCAAATTGCCGTCGCGCGCCGCCTTCACGGCACGGGATAGGACCTCAGTCATGCTTACTCCCCGAATTCGAAACTTAGGCGCAGATAGGCGAACCGCCCGGCGATTCCGAAGGGCGTGTCGATAGGGTAGCGGACGCCCCAGAGGATGTTCGACAGATGGGTCTTGGCGAGTTCGGTGGGCAGTTCGTCGAACACGTTGTTGATGCCTAGCGACCAGTCCGTCCTGCCGATCGCGGACCGGGCTTCAAGGTCCACCGTGCTCGCCGCCTCGATTGTGACCGTGCCCGTGTCGACGGGATTCTGTGTTGTTTCGCCGTAGTAGTTCACGCGGCCCAGAAGACCTAGACCGCCGCGTTGCCAGTCGGCGGTCACGTTGGCTTGCTGTTTGGGCTGGCCTTCCACCAGCAGTTGGGCCGCCCAACCGCCGTAGTAGTCGTCGAAGGTCAGATTCGCCGGGGCACCCGCAGGCTTTCGCCGCCCCGAGATCTCGGTTTCGTTGGAATGCGCGTTGGCGGAGAGCCAAAACAGTCCATCGGCGAGCGTCGTGCGCCAGCGGGCCCGTACGTCGATGCCCTGGGTCTCGGTGTCCACACCGTTCAGGAAGAGGGCTGCCGTGGCCACGCCGGCCGCGTCGCACGCGGCGACGCCGGTGCAGCCGATGCCCTTGGAGCGGACGATCCGGCTGTCGATGGCGGTGCGGTAGGCGTCGACGGTCAGGTCGAAGTCGCCGACGGCGTACACGAACCCGCCGCTTAGGTTCTCGGAAGTCTCGTGGTCCAGCGAATCCACGCCGAACGCCCGGGCCACGGGATGTCCCTCGTTGGCCGAGAGCACCGTCGTGAGGCCGGTCTCGCTGCCGACGAACAGGATGGAGTTGAAGCGGCGTTGGGAAAGGCTCGGGGCGCGGAAGCCACTGGACGCTGCGCCGCGCAGCGCAATGCGATCGTTGATCGGCAACCGCGCCGCGACTTTGCCGGTCGCGTTGCCGCCGGCGTCGCTGTAGTTCTCGAAACGTAGCGCCGCCGAGACTTCGAGGTTCCCGATCGGCTGGAACTCGACGTCGAGATAGGCGGACTGGCTGTTGCGGTCGTCGTCGCTCAACTCGGCGTTGGTCGGACTGTAGCCGGGATAGCCCTGGAATCCGCATGCCGCGACTACCCCGTCGAGGGGGTTGCCGTCGGGTCCTACGGCATAGGCGCCGTAGTCGCTGACGTGGGGTAGGCCGCACGACCAGGCGGCGGTGTCACCGGCGTTTTGGCTATAGGTCTCGGTGCGGTGCTCGAAGCCCGCAGCGACGGCGCGAATCGAGGCGCCCTCGACCTCGCGCTGGATATCCACGTTGAACGTGAGTTGGCTGAACTCGATGCTGCCGCTCTTGCCCCCGAGCGGACCGGCGTTGGCGACGATGTCCGCGATGCCCGCACCGGGATTGTCGGCCACGTACTGCGCGCCGATGGAGGCGTTGATTGTGTTGGCGGCGCTGAACGCGAACTCGTTGGCGCCGTAGGACAGGCTCACGTCGAGATCCCAACCGGCTACGTCGTTGCGCATGCCGCCGGCGATGGAGAGGTCTTCGATGTCCGACTCCTCGTAGGGCAGGAAGCCATCGGGGTAGACCGGATGCGTGTTGCGTTCGTGGAAGTTGATGAAGTTCGGGACCACGAAATCCCAGGTGTCGTCGCCCGATTCGAGACCCTCCCAGTAGTTGTACGGGAACCGGTACGCGCCGCTGGAACTCGCCTGGCGGTTCGAGAGGCCGCCGAAGGCGTAGATCTCGCCGGTGTCCCCGACGGGAATCCTGGCGTTGAAGAACAGCGAGGCGAGATCGTGCCTCGGTGCGCTGTCGACGATGAGCTCGTCCTGGAAGTCGGGGTCGTTGCCGCCGTTGCCGCCGTTGCGGCGCAAGGCTTCCTCGTCGTGCCACTCGCCCGTGACGTTCAGGAATCCGCTGGTACCGAGAGAGACGCCGCCGTTGAACGAGAGGTTGATACGTTCGCCGTCGCCGTCGCCGGCACCGGTCGCGTAGGCGGTGATCCGACCGCCCGTGTTCTCGCGTAGCACGAGGTTGATGACGCCGGCGATCGCATCGGAACCGTATTGCGCGGCGGCGCCGTCGCGCAGCACCTCGACCCGGGCGAGGGCTGCCGACGGAATGGCGCGAAGGTCGGTGCCGCCGCTGCCCCAGCCGATCACGCCGTCGAGCACGCGCACCCAGGCCATGCCGTGTCGGCGCTTGCCGTTGACCAGCACGAGGGTCTGATCGGGACTCAACCCGCGCAATGTCGCCGGATTCAGCGATCCGCCGTCTCCCACGGAAGTGCGCGAATAGTTCAGCGACGGCGCGAGCTTGGTCAAGGCGGCGGCCAGGTCCACCTCGCCGACGCGTTCGAGATCGGTCTCGGGGTAGAGGTCCACCGGGACCGGCAGTTCGTTGGCTTCGACCTCGATACGTGCGCGGCTGCCGATCACTACCACTTCCTCGAGCCGCCCGGGTTCTGAGTTTTCCTGCGTCCCCTCTGCTGCCGTCGCGGGTACAGCTAGTGCGAACAACCCGGCGAGGGGGAAACAGAACATGCGCGCATTGCTCATGCCATTTCCCACCGATTTAGGTAGGGTGATTATGCGCCGGTGCTAGTGGCTCCGCACGGTGCCGTCAAATCACCCCATCTTCCGCCATTGCCCGAATCGCCTCGGTCCCATAGCCCAGTTCCCCGAGAATCTCGGCTGAGTGTTCGCCGAGACGAGGTGCCCGTTTGGGAGGTACGGGCGGAGCGTTGGTGGAATTGATGGGATGCGTCACGACGCGGGGCAGGGCGGTTTCGCTCCCGGGGGCGATCGCCATTTGGTTGGCGAGCACCTGTTCATCGGTCGCGACCTCCTCGACCAGGGCGACACGGTTAACCGGCACATCGAGGGAGGAGAATGCATCGAGCCACTCGTCCGACGTGCGCGTGGCGATGATCTCGGCGATGGCGTCGCCCAGCGCGCCGCGGTTCTGCCACATGTCCCGGGGCGTCGCGAAGCGTTCGTCCGCGAGAATGTGGGAAGCGTCCATGGCCGTGAACATGCGCGCCAGGAGTTCGTCGTTGCGCACCATGTTGAGTTGCAGCCAGCGTCCGTCGCCGGCTTGGTAGACGCGCATCATGGCCGACCGCAGGTGGCTGGTTCGGTAGTGCTCCATGTCGCCGCCAGCCACGACTGCGCCGGCGATTCCCGACACCGACCAAAGCCCGTTGGCGAGAAGCGAGGTGTGGACCATGCCGCCTTCCCCGGTTTGCCCGCGTCTGAGCAATGCGGTCACGATGCCCGCGTAGAGGGCGACGCCGGTGGGATGGTCGCCCATGCCCGGCAGTCCCTGGGTTGGGGTCGTGCCGCGTTCGCGCATCAGGTCCATCAAGCCGCTACGCGCCCAGTACGCCAGTTGATCGAAGCTCTTCCGGTTGCGTTCAGTGCCGTGTTCGCCGTAGGCGGTCAGCGAGGCGTAGATCATCCGCGGATTCAAGGGTTTGACGTCTTCGTAGGCAAGCCGCATAGCTTCCCGCGAGTCGTAGGGCTGGTTGGTGATGAAGACGTCGCAGGTCTCAAGCAGACGGCGCATGACTTCCATGCCGCGCTCGGTCTTGAGGTCGAGGGTCAAACTTCGCTTGTTGCGGGCGTCCATCTGCCAGAACCAGCCGTTGCCGGCTTCGTGCGGGGGCTGGACAGGCGACAGCGAGCGGAGCATGTCGCCGCGGCCCGGACGCTCGACTTTGATGACGTCCGCGCCGAGGTCGGCCAGGATCATGGCCGCGGCCGGTGCTGCTATGACGGTGGCGGCATCGACGACCCTAAGGCCGTCGAACACGTGGTCGGCCATTCAGACGACGCCGGCGACGTGGGACGAGTTGATCGGTATCGAATACCCGGATGGACCCTTGACGGCGAACGAGTCGTGGATGTTGCCGCGTTCGATCGACGTGGCCTCCACGCCATCCTCAACGAAGCGGCGGTGTGCCTCGTCGATGTCGTCCACCATCAGGTCGAAGGGCGTCCGCTCGCCTTCCGGAATCGCCGCCTCGGCCTCGTTGAGAATGAGGTGCGTACCGCCTCGAAGTTCCAGGATCGCGAAGTTGTCCCGCTCGAGGATTCCGCGCATGCCGTGCCGGACGAAGAAGCCGTAGGCCGTCGGGACGTCCTCAACCCCCAGTCGCATGTGGCCGATCGCGAACGCGGGCCGTTGGTCTTCAGCCATTGATAGTCTCCGATTGCTGCAGGCACAACGGAAATGATACGAGAAAATGCCGATGCAACTATCTGACGCCGTATCGGGGTTCCGGCACCGCGATCAGGATCATGGCCAGCGCGACCACCTGCAGCACGGTCGTCGCCACGAACATGGCCACGTAGCCGGTCAAGGCAACCATGACACCGCCGACGAACGGCCCGATGGCGCCGACGAGATTGACGGCTGAACCGGATGCGGCAAGCCGAATGGGTATATCGGCCGGGCGACCGAATTCCAGCACCATGTTCTGTCCGGACTGGCTGAAACCGCCGTACGCCGAGCCCATGAGCATGAAGAACACGACCACGCCAATGACATCTTCGACGAACAGCAGTTGAACGTGGGACGCGATCCAGCAGGCCAGCGTCACGACCATGACGACCTTGTAGCCGTAGCGATCCGCAAGTGCGCCCCAGATCAGGTTTGCCGTGCTGGATGTCAGCATCCAGACCGTGGTCAACAAGCCGAGATTGGCACCGCTGAGCTCCATCCGGGTGCCCGCATAGAGGACGTAGAACGGCAGCGCCATGCTGCCGCAGGAGGCCAATGCGCGGGCGACGAAGAACCGGCGGAACGCCGGCTGACCCCGGAGGATCGGCCCGACGGCCTTGAAGGTTTCGGTCATCGATGCCCGCGGCCGGAGACTGGTGGCGGTCGGCTCGTGCGTCAGCGCTAGGGCGACCAGGCCGATGCAGGTGATCCCGAAGGCGAGCAGGAACACCGAGGCGTAGCCGTTGCCGAGCGCATTCGTTTCGATGAGGTAGGCGCCAGCCACGTAGGAGATGCCGGCAGACACCAAGCCGGCTAGGAAGTGGCGGGCGCCGCTGACGATGCCTCGCCGGTTGATGGGGATCACCTTCGCGCGCAATGCGTTCATCGTGACCTGCGCGACGCCTTGGAAGAACCCCATGAAGGCGAGGAACACGGTGATCGCGACCACCGCGGCAATCGCCGGCGAACCGGTGGAACCGCTGGTGCCCCCCAGCACGAAGCCGGCAAGGGCGACGCCGAGTATCTGCGCCCGCATCAGCGCGCTCGACGCGAGGGTGACGCCGAGAAAACGCTTGCGGTGACCGATCAGGGAGGCGCCGAGCATGGGCGAGGCAACCGTGCCGGCCCCCTGCAGCGATCTCGCGAGGCCGACGACGAAGTCGGATCCGGAGAGCATGAACAGGTAGGCTGGGAGGAAGGTCGGCGCCGAAACCAGCCGGAAGCCTGGCTGTCCGAACAGGCCGTGGGCAAGCTGGATCAGCGTGTTGCGGCGCAGGTGCGCGGCAACTTCCGCGGCCTCGGCACCGCGGTCCGGAGAGTCGGCTGGCGGCTTGTTGGGCCGTGCGTTGCGGCCGACCCGGCGGCGCCTCGCCGGGCCGGGTCGGTCCGCGCTCACGGGGTGCTCATGACGCCGGCAGCAGTCCGAGCCGGAAGTAGGAGTCGCCGGTCGCCTTCAAGGTTTCGTCTATGGGGTACGTCGTGAGACCGAGTTCCTGTTGCGCGAGCAGGCAGTACGAGCGCGGGGAGTCGTAGGTCTTCTGCGTGGGCTTGTCGCCCTGCATTTCCTCGCCACCCACGTCGGGAACCGACGGAAAGAGTTCCTTGAGCCTGGCCTGCATCTCCCAAGTGAACAACTCGCCGGCGCGGTCGCTGGCGGAGAGGATATAGCGGGAGCCGTTCCGAGCGACGATACTCTCCGCGCAGAGTCGATGGGCGCGGGCGGTGTCGCGGACGTCGACGTTGTTCCAGAGCATTCGTCCGCCGCGGGATTTCTTGTAGGGCTTGCCCATCAGCATGTAGCGGATGCAGTTCTGCCAACTCCAGCCCTGGTCGTGGTTGACGCACATGAGCGGACCGATGACGTGCAACGGCAGGATCGCCATGGCGTCGAAGGTGCCGTCCTCTTCCGCGGCGGCGTAGAGCATCTTCTCGGCCTGCGCCTTCGCCATCGCGTAGGCGATGTCCCGGTTCTTCGGGATGTTCTCCTCGGTCCAGGCGCCCCGGTAGCCGTCGACGTTGTCGCCGCACCAGTCCTTCTCGGTGAAGACGTAGCCCTCGGGGCGCGGGTGACCGACCGCGGCAAAGGAACTCGTGAACACGAAGCGTTTGAGCCCGCCGGACTTGCGGGCCGAGTCGAGCACGTGCTGGACCTCGGTGAAACAACCGTCGTAGACCTGCTGCGGCGTCTCCCGGTTGTAGCCCACGGCGGCGCCCGCGTGGATGACGGCGCTGCAGCCGTCGAACGCGGCATCGTAGCTGCCGGCGTCGAAGATGTCGCCCTCGTGCAGGGTGGTTCGACCGCGCAGAGCCGCGTCGTTAAGCGCCAGAAGGTGATCCACCTTGTCGGATCGCGAGGCGTCCCGAACGCACGAACGCACTTCGTAGCCCTGCTCCACCAGGTCATGAACGATCCAGGAGCCGATGTAGCCGCTCGCACCGGTTACGGCGACGGGTCCATCGGCAGGGGAGATGGCGCGGGAGGCGGAAGCATCGGTTTGCATTCGGAGGCTCCTTGAGGAAAGCGGACCATCTTAGCAAACCGCCCTAGCCCGATAGGCACCGCGCGTGTCCGAAGCGACCGTTCCGACTACACTCGTGCGTTTTTTGACGGGCAGAAGCATGGCCGAAGCGCTCTCCGCGTTCCGCGTCTGCGACTTCACCGGCCAGCTCGCCGGGGCGGGGGCCACCAAGTGGCTGGCCTCCTTTGGCGCCGAGGTCATCCGCATCGAGGATCCCGTCCGACAAGGTCGCTGGGACATCCTGCGTGGGTCGCCGCCGTTCATGGACGAGCGGCGCGGCATCAATCTCGGCGGCGCGTTCAACAACCACAACGCCGGCAAGTACGGCATCACCCTCAATCTCCGCACCGCCAAGGCGAAACGGATTCTCGAGCAGCTGATCGAGGTCTCGGACGTGGTGAGCGAGAACTTCGCCAAGGGCGTCATGGAGCGTTGGGGTTTCGGCTACGAGCGCCTGAGAGAGATCAAGCCGGACATCATCTACGTCTCCAATTGCGGGTTCGGCCACTCCGGGCCGTACAGCGACTTCAAGACCTGGGGTCCCATCGTCCAGGCGGTCTCCGGATTGACGTTCACGTCCGGCCTGCCCGGCCGGGAACCCGCGGGGTGGGGCTATTCCTACATGGATCATACCGGCGCCTACTTCATGGCGATGGCGATCCTCCTGGCACTCGTCCATCGTCAGCGCACCGGCGAAGGCCAGTGGGTGGACCTCGCCTGTACGGAAGCGGCGCTCACCCTGCACGGTCCGGCGCTCCTCGACTGGACGGTGAACGGGCGGCCGACGCGTCGGGACGGACAACCCCACGCCAACCGCAGCCAATGGCCACCGATGGCACCCCACGGCATCTATCCGTGCCGAGGCGACGACGACTGGGTCGCCATCGCTTGCCGAGACCCCGACGACTGGGGGCACTTCGCCGAGGTCGTAGGCGAGTCGTGGTGTCGAGAGCCCGCCTACGCGAGCCTGGCGTCGCGATTGGCTGCCCAGGACGAACTCGACCAACTCGTTGGCGCTTGGACGGTGCGTCGGGGAAAGTTCGACGTGGAGACGCTGTTGCGCGAGGCGGGCGTTCCCGTCTCCGCGGTGATGAAGCCGGAGGAGCGCATCGACTTGGATGCCAGCACCGGCGACTTCGGACTCTGGCCGAGTGTTGCGCATCCCGAGATGGGCGACGTCCGGGTGGATGGCCAGCCGGTACATTTCTCGGAGACCAACTGGCGCATCGCCCGTGGCGGGCCGTGCCTCGGCGAACACAACGCGGAAGTGCTCACCCGCTTGCTCGGTCTGGGTGAGGAGGAAATTGCCCGGTTGGAGGAGGAGGGCGTGCTTTGACGTCGTCGCCGGAAACCCATGACGACACCAAGTCCGTTGGCGCGCTGGACGGCGTCAGGGTCGTCGAGTTGGCGCGGGCGCCGATCGCCTGGGCGGGCAAGCTGCTGGCCGACATGGGTGCCGACGTCATTCTCGTGGAACCGCCGGGCGGCGATCCGTCGCGCGACTACCCGCCGTACCTGGACGATCAACCGGGCGAGAACCGAAGCCTCTATTGGTGGCACTACCACACCAGCAAGCGGGGGATCGTTGTCGATTTGGACGACTCTGGCGACCGCGACCGCTTTTTTTCGCTCGTCGCCACGGCCGACGTGCTGCTTGAAGCGGAACCCCGGACGCGGCTCGGCGCACTCGGCCTGGACTACGACGATCTACAAGCCATCCGCCCGGAACTGATCCACGTCGCGGTCACACCCTACGGGCGTCACGACCCGAAGAGCGACTTGCCGTTCACCGATCTGACGATCATGGCGGCCTCGGGTCCACCTTGGAGCTGCGGCTACGACGACCACTCGCTGCCGCCCATTCGGGGTCCGATGCAGGGCTATCACACGGCGAGCCACTTCGCAGTGCTGTCCGTGCTCACGGCGCTCCTGCACCGGGACATCGCCGGACGCGGACAGTTCGTCGACGTGAGCATGACCGCAGCCAACAACGTGACGACCGAATCGGCTTCGTACACCTGGCTCGTGGCGCAGAGGACCGTGCAGCGCCAAACGGGCCGCCACGCGTCGGTCTCGCCTTCCCGGGAAACGCAGCAGCTTTGCGCCGACGGCCGATATGCCAACACCGGCGTTCCGCCGCGGCGTCCGCACGAGTTCGCGGCGCTGGACAAGTGGCTGAAGGAACTGGGGTTGGACGCTGAGTTGCCGGAGGCCGTGTTCCTTGCCATGGGCGCCAACTGGGAAGGACCGTTCGACCTGGCGAAGATCGGTCGCGACGATGCGGTCACGGCGATCTTCGGTGCGGGTCGCGATGCCCTGAAGCTCATCGCCTCGCGCGTCTCGGCGCAGGCGTTCTTCCTGGGTTGCCAACGCACCGGGCTTGCGGTTGGCGTCGTCAACGCCCCGGAGGAGGCCTTCGAGGATCCCCACTTCAAGGCCCGGGGGTTCCAGGTTGGCGTGGTTCACGACGACCTCCGCCGCACGGTCGTCTATCCGGGGGCGCCGTATGCCCTAAAGGCCAGCCCCTGGGCGATATCACGGCGGGCACCGAGGCTTGGCGAACACGACGCTGAAGTATTCGACGAAATCGAGGGTCGATGTTCGCCCCTTGACGATGCACGCTAGGGAAATCTCGCACACGAGTTTCCGACATTTCGCACATCTTGGTAGGCCGATCACGCACATGGGGAAGGCATCCGAGGCGGCACACTTAGTGGAAGAGTCCAACCGCGAGCCGCCAATGCAGATTGCCTATCCCGTGGAGTTCACGACGAATGACCGCAGCATGGTTGAGGTGGTCTTCCCGGACTTCCAGGACGCCTGGACCGAGTGTGCCGAAGGCGAGGAAGGGGAGGCTGCGAGTGAGTTGCTCGTCGACGTCCTGGGACAGTGCATCAGGGAGCGGCGCAGTATTCCGAGGCCATCGCGCAGGGACGGTTGTCCACGCGTCGAGCCACCTGTGCTTGTGGCCGCCAAGGTTGCCCTCTACCAGGCGATGGTCGCGAACGCGCTCTCGAATGTCGCCATGGCACGTGAACTCGAGACCGTGGAGGGCACGGTGCGTCGGTTGATCGATCTGCGCCACCGGTCCCATGTGGATCAGGTGGAGACGGCATTGGCGACCTTGGGCAAGCGGCTCATCGTGACAGTGCGAAACACCTGAGTTGCCCCGCGGTTTGCGGGTTGACGGCCACTAGACGTAGTAGCCATCCTCCTCGCCCCGCCTGACCTCCTCCTCGGACATTCCCAGCCAGTCGGCCAGCACCGCGACGTTGTCCTCGCCGAGGCGACGGGTTCGCCGATAGACGTCGCATGGCGTGTCCTCGAAATCCAGCGGCAGCCGATCCGCGTAGGTTTGTCCGAGCACCGGGTGCGGCTCCTCGATGGGAAAGAGGAATCCACTGCGGCGCAGTTGCGGATCGACATCCCCCATGTCGGCACCGGTCTGGACGACGCCGGCCGGGACCCCCGCGGCCTGGCAGCGTTCCATCGCCTGGGACGCGGTTAGGGTTCGTGTCCACGTGCCGACGTGGGCGTCGAGGTCGGCGTCGTCGGCGCGGCCCTGGGCGGTTGCAAGGGCGGGGTCACGTGTCCAGGCGGGATCTCCCATTACCCGGGCCAGGGCGCGCCACTGGTCATCGGTCATGCACGCGATGGCGACCCAGCGTTCGTGGACGACGGCGTCGCTCTTTGCTCCCGCACAGGGATAGCAGCCGTGGGGCGCCACGTGCTCGTACGGCAGCTTGTTGCCCGTCGGCTCGGCGGCACGGCCGTTGGCGAAGTAGTCGAGGAGCGTCGGGCCGGCCAGGCCGACGCCGACTTCGAACTGCGAAAGGTCGATGCGCTGCCCGCGGCCGGTGTGCCGCCGCGCCTCCAGGGCCGCCAGGATGGCGAACGCGCCGTGCAGTCCGGCGCAATGGTCGTTGTAGGAGAAGCCGATGCCGATGTCCTGGCGGCCGGGCACACCCGTCAAGTGCGTGAGGCCCGCCAAGGCGTGGATGGTCGGCGCGTAGGTCACGAAACTCGACCACGGCCCGCCGGCGCCCATGCCGGACATCTGCACGTAGATTGCGCGCGGGTTCCCGGGGCTGACGGCGTCGAATCCGACTCCCCAGCGGTCGAGCACGCCCACCGAGAAGTTGTCGATGACGACGTCGGCGGTTTCGGCGAGCCGTTTGCACGTGGCCCGGCTCTCATCAAAGGACATGTCCAGCGCGAGGGAGCGCTTGTTTCGGTTCCAGGTGACGTAGTACACGCCGTCCGGCGCGTTGGCGCCCACGCGGTTGGCGGAGACGACCTTCACCACGTCGGCACCGAGGTCCGCAAGCAGCCGGGTGGCGAACGGCCCTGCCAGGACGTGGGTGAAGTCCAGGACTCTCACGCCGGTCAGGGGCCTGTCCTTTTGCGTCGGCGTCGCTTCGGGAGATGGTTTGGCGTCAGCAGTTTGCCCAGGTGACGATTGCAGAAGCTCATTGACGGCCTCGGTATCGGCACCCGCGCCGCCGTAGGCACCAAGCCGCCAAGGCGTATCTTCGAACCGGTACGGCGCACCGGGTCCCCGAACCGGAGCCTGGGCCACGGGGTAGTCCACCCACCAGTCCCGGGCTTCGAGCTGGGGATTCTCTGCCACCTTGTCGATCGGCAGCACCCAGCCGTATGGCGCATGGTGGTCCTGGGCTTCGAAGAACAACTCCTCCACGTCGCGGGTCGCGACCCAGTTGCGCAGCACCTCCATGAACCGGCGGATGTAGTCGCGGCGGTGTTCGGGTTCCTGGTACTTGGGGTCGAGCAGATCCTCCTGGGCATCCTTCTCGATCAGCCAAACCAGTTGGTTGTCGAAACTCGGTGTCGGCGTGACCATGATCGCCCCGTCTTTGGCCGGCATGACCACGTAGGCGTTGGACCAGTGCAGGCTGCCGCGACGTCCCAGCGCCGGATGGGCGGCATTCGGCATCTTGTCGTGGTACCAGTACCAAAGCAGAACGTGCTCGAGGCAGGATGCGATGCACTCGTGCACGGACACGTGGACGCGTTGTCCGGAGCCTCTCTCGCGTACGCGATAAAGCGCCGCAAGCGTCGCGATGGCGGTGTAGGCGCCGGATAGGATGAAATACAGTTCGCCGAAGGTCTTGAGCGGCGGCGTGTCGGCGTCGCCCGTGGTTGCCACCGCGCCGCCAAGCGCGCCGGCCACCAGGTCCGGAGCGAGGTAGTCGCGCCATGGCCCGTCGGGACCGAACGAAGAGGTCTCGATGACGACGAGTTCTGGGCGCCGTCGACGCGCTTCGTCCAGGCCCGCCTCGGCGACGCCGAATGCACCGGTGGATGCGAGCACGACATCAGCACGATCGACGAGCTTACTCAACAAGGTGCGACCGGCTTGTTTGTCCGGTTCGAGAGTCACGAATCGGCGGCTCGAGGCGAAGAATGCATGCCACAACGACGCACGGGGCGTGGTGCCCTCCAGGCGCGGCCCGCGCTGGCGCAGCGGGTCGCCGGCCGGAGGTTCCGGCCGGACTACCTCGGCACCGAGGTCGGCCAGCATCTTGGCACCGTAGATGGCGCGTTCGTCGGTGAGGTCGAGGATCCGCAGGTTGTCCAGGGCGCCGTGTGGCACGGTTGTTGTTCTCTTCAGCCCCAAGGCGCGACGATCATAGTACGAACGGACGGACTCTGGCCCGCGCGTCCGGTAAAATGACGCCGACGCCGGTTGGGAAACGGGTCGAAGCCATGGCACGGAACGCAGATATAGACGGCCAGCGTGGATCCGGTTGGGCCCGACGAAGCCTTGGTGTTCTGCTGGTAGCCGGTTCGGTCACCTTGGCCGCGACGGCATCGGCCGTGGATCTGGCGAAGGCGGTCGCGGATGGCAAGACATCGCTGGGGTTCCGCTACCGGCTAGAGCACGTCGCCCAGGACGGCATCGACGAGGATGCCCTGGCGTCGACGGCGCGGGCACGACTGACTTGGAATTCGGCCGAAGCCGACAACTTCGCGTTCGGCATCGAGACCGACTACTCCTTGATCCTCGGCATCGAGGACTTCAACTCCACCGCCAACGGGCGCACCGAGTATCCCGTCGTCGCCGACCCGAAGGGCTTCGACCTCAACCAGGCGTTCGTCAAGTACGGCAACGGCGACACCGCGGTGACGGTAGGTCGGCAGCGCATTAACCACGGCGGCCAACGCATCCTTGGCGGCGTCGCCTACCGCCAGAACGAACAGACCTACGATGCACTGCGCATCCAAGGCAAGGCCGGCAACCTCGACCTCGACTACAGCTACATCCACAACGTCAACCGGATCTTCGGCCCGGACGACGCGGCGCAACCGGGTGACTGGTACGGCGATTCACACGCCTTCCGCGCCACGGCATCACCCGCAGAGGGCCACACCGTGGCGGGCTTCGCCTACCTGTTCGACCTGTCGAACGCGAACGGCCCGCCCAACTCGAACGCCACCTACGGGGTCGACTACCAGGGCGAGTTCGAGGCGCTGACGGTAAACGCCGCCCTGGCGCGCCAGAGCGACTACGCCGACAACCCGATGTCCTACGACGCGCTCTACTACTCGGTGCAGGGCGTTGCCGCCCTGGGCGCGTTGACGTTGACCGGTGCCTTCGAAGTCCTCGGTAGCGACGCCGGCGTGGCCGGTTTCCGCACGCCGGTGGCGACGCTTCACAAGTTCCAGGGCTGGACGGACCGTTTCCTGGCGACGCCGGCCATGGGCGTTCGCGACACGTGGTTCAGCGTCGCCGGAAAGGTCGGCGACGCCACGGTGACGGGTGTCTTCCACGATTTCCAAGCCGACGAAGGCGGAGCGGACTACGGTTCGGAGATCGGTCTGGCGGTGACCTACCCGCTGCGCGACAACCTGTCCTTCCTGTTCAAGACGGCACAGTACTCGGCGGACGAACACGCCAGCGACATCACCAAGCTTTGGTTGATGCTGGACTGGACGTGGTAGAGCGTCTCGAACACGGGTCAGTATCGAATCGTCCGAGTCACCAGTTCCGCGCCCAACGAGTCGCGTGCTTCGTGCCAGGGCTTGGCCAGAACGCAGAAGTCCACCGGCGCACCGACGACTACACGGCGGGGAACGCCGCCGGGGTTGTCGAGGGGTGTGAGGAACAAACACAGCGCCTCCTCGGGGCTCAACCTCTCGTCTTCGCCAAGGACTTGCCCGTCGGCCGTTCGCCGCTCAACCGCTGCACGCATGGCCGCCCAGGGATCGGGGTCGCCGTAGGGCGAGTCGGTTCCTCCGCCGAGGGGGATGCCTGCTTCCAGGAAGCTGCGACATCGATAAAGGTTGTCGTGGTCTTCGCTAGGGACGTCCCGGAGGTACGCCTCGCCGCGTTCGGCGATGAAGTTCGGCTGCGTGACGACTGTGACGTTGCCTCGGTCCCCCGAGACTTCCTGCATGAGCCGCATGGTCGGCGCGTCGGTGACCGAGGCGTGTTCGATGCGATCCCCCGGCAGCGTGCCGGCATTGCGCAACGCAGCCAGGGCGAATACCAGTTCCGTCCGCGTCACGCAGTGAAATGCCACCGGCCGCCGCCGGCGGTGAACTTGGGCAACTCGTTCTTGCAGGCCGTCCAAGTCGGGGAGGGCCGCCTCGTCCAGCATGATTTTCATTGACCCGATGTCAAGCGACTCGTCACCCATCAGGTTGACGCGTTGTTGGAGGTCGAGCTGCCGATAGAGCGATTCGGTTGTCTTGTCGTTTGTGTAGGTGGCGTCCGTGACGCCGGTGATGCCGTAGCCGGCGAGCAGGCGTGACGTCGCCTCCACCGCAGGGACGAGATCATCGTCCTCGGCGAGCCGTTCCCGCAACAGCCCGTCCAGCCTGAACAGCTGCCCATCTGTCGTTTCGATGCCGAGCCTGCGGCTGGCGAGCGAGTTGATGAACCACATCTTTCCCGAGCGGTGCTGGATACGGACCGGCCGGTCGTCTCGGAGTTGGTCGAGGCCATGCTTGTCGAGCATCCCGGCGACGGACTCGTGGTAGCCGACCCCGCGAATCCAGTCTTCGCCGGGCGCGACCGCCAAAGCAGTTTGAAGTTCGGTGCGTGTCGCTACCGACGGTGGTCCGCACGCCACGGAACGCCGTGCGGCGGCCAGTGCGAACAGGTGGATGTGGTGGTCGTTCAGGGCTGGAAGCAAGGCTCCGCCGCGAGCGTCGAAGCGGTCTTCGCCGGCCGAGATGGCGAGACCGCGACCGATTTCGACGACCCGACCGTCCCGGCAGCGCACATCCAGGTTGGTGACACCCCCGACTTCGGCGTTGACGATCAGCAAGCGCGGTCGGCGATGGGTGTGTGGGTGTTCGCCGATAACGCCCGGAGCCATTGCCCTGCTGGTTCGGTCGGATGGACGGCGGCGAGCTTAGCACATGCGCCTCGAAACCCATGGGACACCCACCCACCAACCCACTAGGAGCGCCCGGTCTCGGGAGTACAATCCTCGGGAGCTAAGCGGATCGGACGCCGGTCGTGAGATCGATGACGCTCGTGGAACTCGCCGCCCGCCTCGGTTCAACGGAGGGTTACGAGTCCCTATCGACCGCGGCGGGAACGCCATGGGTCGCTGTCCGCCTCGACGGACAGCCGTCGCCCTCGTTTCACGCCCAGCCGAATTGCCCCGTGGTCGGCATCGTCGAGAGCAACGAACCGCCCCAGGAGGTTCCCGAGGTGGTCGACGTCGTCGCGGCACCTGAAGAGGCGGCGACCGTCGCCGGCGCGATCGATCGCCATCCTGTTGCCGCCTCCGTCCTGGTGCGCCTGCTCCGCCACAACACCCGGGTCGGCGCGCCGGATTCCGCCTTTGCCGAATCCCTGGCGTACTCAACCCTGCAACACGGGGCGGAATTCCGGGCTTGGCTGGCCAGCCGGGAGAGCCGCTCGCCGCGTCCCGAGCCGGCTGCGCCGGCGGTGCTGATCGAACGCCGGGACGACGCGTTGCGCATCACCCTCAATCGGCCCCACAAGCGCAACGCCTATTCCGCGAGCCTTCGCGATGGGCTTTGCGAAGCCTTGGAACTCGCCATGGTCGATGACTCGGTTCGACACGTCGTGCTCGATGGCGCCGGTGCCTGCTTCAGCGCCGGCGGCGACCTCGACGAATTCGGCGAGGCGACGGATGCGGGTGTCGCCCACGTTTCCCGGATGGCGCGCAACGCGGGTGCGCTGATCGATTGCCTGCGCGACCGCGTCGAGGCGAGGCTGCATGGCGCGTGCATCGGCGCGGGCATCGAGTTGCCGGCCTTCGCGGGGCGGGTGGTGGCAAGGGAAAACGCGTTCTTTCAGCTTCCGGAAGTCGGCATGGGGCTCATCCCGGGCGCTGGTGGAACGACCAGCATCCTGCGCCGAATCGGCAGACGCCGGCTGGCGTACATGGCGTTGACGGGAGCGAGGATCGACGTCCGCTCCGCCCTCGACTGGGGGTTGATCGACGCCGTGGAGGAGGGGCCTGGCCTATAGGTCCACGTCGTCTCGAATCGGATGCTCGAAGCATAGGAAGCGTCCGTCGGGATCCCGGACCTCCAGCTGCTTCATGCCATAGAAAGCGACGAAGGGCGGCTCCGAGTCGACGCCGTTCGCCGTGAACCGCTCGTGCAGCACGTCCACATCCTCACAGAGGAAATACAGGGCGATGTCGCTTCGGTTCCCGGCCAGCCCTGCCAGGCGCTCCCTCTCGGCTTGCTCCAACATGATCCGCGCGCCCTCCATGGCGAGCATGCACCACGCCAGTTTGCCGTCCGGGTCGTAGCGGTTCGTTAGCGTGAATCCGAGTTGATCGCAGTAGAACGCGCGGGAGCGCTCGATGTCGCTGGTGAAAAGCAACGGCAAGGACGCGTGGACGTTCTCTCTGGCTGACGTGAGCCTGTCCTTGACCACCCGCCGCAGCAGCTTGCCGGTCTCGTTGTACGGCAGTTCGCCCCAGAACTCGATGACCTCCGGTACCCGAGAGGAACGCATGTGGTCCTTGACCCAGTCCTTGAGCTCCTCGGCCAGCAACGCGTTGGCGGGCGTATCGCTTTTGACGACGACCACGCTGGCGACGGCCTCGCCCCACTCCTCGCTGGGGATGCCGACCACCGCCGCGTCGGTCACCGCCTTGTGGGCGATCAGCATGTCCTCGATTTCGCCGGGTGACATGTTCTCGCCGCCGCGGACGATGACGTCGTCGGCCCGACCGTCCAGGAACAGGTACCCGTCGGCATCCATGAAACCGGCATCCCGCGTCGGAAACCAACCCTCCGTATCCACCAGGCTGCCGCGGTCCTCGTATTCGCCCGACACCTGCTCGCCGCGGACGTGTATCTCGCCACGTTCTCCGGTGCCGAGCAACGCCCCTTCCTCGTCGCGGATTTCGATCTCGATGCCGGGTAGGGGAATGCCGACGGAGACAAGCCGCCGTCTTGCATCGGGGTCTTCGCTGGCGGCTGCGATGCGGTGCTCGTCGGGACCGAGGACGGTGATCGTGGAACTCGTCTCGGTGAGCCCGTAGGCGTTGGTGAAGTCGGTGTCGGGAAACAGCGCCATGGCTTTTTCGATGACTGCGAGCGGCATCTTGCCGCCGCCGTAGGACAGGGATTGAAGGTGATCCATGCCGGCGGTCCTTTCCCCTTCGAGGGCGTCGACGATCCTTGAGAGCATCGTTGGCACCACGAACGCCGTGGTGATGCGTTCGTGGCGCGCGGTTTCGATCCAGCCGTCGGCGCTGAAGTTGGCGAGTTGCACGACCCTTCGCCCGGCGTAGACGGAGCTCAGTGCCGCTGCGATGCCGGCGATGTGGTAGGGCGGGACGCAAACCAATGCCGCTTCGTTTTCGTCGGCGGACATGAACTCCACGGAACTGACGATGTACGAGACCAGGTGCTTGTGGCGCAGCACGGCCGCCTTGGGGACACCCGTGGTACCGCTGGTGAAGAGCAACACGCCGACGTCGTCGGGATCCATCGACCGCTGCTCGTGCTCGCCGCCGCCGGTGCGGGCGACGTCGAGGAAAGCTTGCCGGGAGACGGCCTCGACGCCCTCGCGATCCTGGAAGTCGGCCAAGCGGTCGCCGTCGGTAATGAGGAAAGCGGGATGAACCCGCGCCAACAGTGCGTCGATCTCGTCGCTGGTGAGGCGATAGTTGATGGGTACGTACGGCACGTTGGCCCAGCCGCTCGCGAACAGCGCGACGGGCACTGCCAGGTTGCTGACGTCGAGCATCGCAACCCGGGATGCGCCGGACTCCCGGATGTGATGGGCTGCGGCACCGGCGGCGTCGTAGAGTTCCTGGTAGGTGATCGAGGTGCCTTCGGCAGGGTCTGTGAAGGCGATACGATGGCCAAACCCCGACGTGGCCATCTCGAGGAGCATCATGGTGTTCACGGGCTAGGCTCCGTGGAAAGAAGAGGGCGTGGGAGTCAGTCGGTCTTGGGTAGCTTTTTTGCGTCCTTGACCGTGAGCGCGGCGTCGCCTGACGACAACGAACCGTCTCCGGCCTTGACGCACAGAACTTCCAGCGAACCGTCTCCATTGACGTAGCGTTTGCCGATCGCGGTTCCGTCGGAATAGCCCGGGTCCACGGCTCCGCCGTTTGCCGCGTCCCCTTCGACCATCGGCGAGCCGCCGCAGGACAGTTCGACATCGCCGTCAGGGGCGGAGATCACCATGATCTCCGTGGTGCAGACGGCGCTCTTCAGACGTTTACCGGCGGACAAGGTGGGCATGACTCCCCTTCGAATCTCTCGTGGTTCAAGAAAACGCAGCATTGTACCCAAAACGATATCGGGTGCGCCGTGTCCCGACTCCCGGTCAGCGACTTCGCGCAGCGTCCCCTCTATGACGCAACCACATCGTTCACTGGGAACCCACACCGCTCGGTGGTGGCGGATTCGCGCAGGGTCCGGAGTGGTGGTGGAACAGCTTCATCTCGCCGCCTTCGGCGATGAAGCCGTTGGAGGCCGCGCAGATCGACCCGGGGAGTTCCTCGTAGCAGGTCACCATCACGACGTCGCCGACCACGATTGCCTTGGCGTTGTAGAAATCGATCCCGGGCTGCTCGGGATTGCCCAAGATTCGCCGCCAGCTATCGAGTATCTCGCGACGACCGGTGATGGTCGGCCACCCGGGATGGACGCAGAAGGTCGCGTGATCGGCCGCCCACAGGCGTTGCATCGCCTCGATGTCCTTCTGCGCGAACGCCATGTAGAACGTGTCGTTGGCGAACAGCGCATGCTCTTCGGCGTTCATGTAAGCAGTCGTGTGGCGTAGGCGACCGTGCTTCGGGTCAGCGTGTGTCGTTGGCGGAAATTGTCGCTGGCGGTCGCGGGCGGGGTGCGCGATGCCTGCCAGGAGTTGAGGCCGTCGTACCAGGTGCACAGCAACGTGCGACCCGTAGGCGCAGTGGTGTCCTGCTGGCGAAACAGTCCCTGTGGCTCGGCCTGATAGTCGTCGACATTCTCGAAGGTCTTCCACGCCTCGAACGACAGCGCGGCGATCTCGTCCACGTCCTTGTGTTCGACCTCGAAGAACCGGAACACGTACAACCCTTCCCGCGAGCGCGGCGCGTATTCCGTTGGCCGTACCGTCGGCTCGAGCAGAAGCGTGTTTGCAGCGACGACTTCATCCATCCCGGCGATGGCGTCGTGGACGTGGGCGACGTCGCCATAGGTAACGACGATTAGCTCGTTGGAGGCGACTCCGAACAGACCATGGAAAAAGCCCCAGACATCGGCCGGTCCCAACCCGCTGGCCTGCATGGCACGGTGGCCGGCGCCGTAGTCGCGGCCTTCGCAAGTGAGTCGCGTAAACGCATACGCCATGGGTTCCTCGTAGTCGGGACGCGGGCCGTCGAGTATATGGCAAACTCTCCGCCCTTTGAGCGAGGAGGTGCGCGGTGAACGGTGCCCAGAGTGTCATTCGAACCCTTATGGCCCACGGGGTGGACACCTGTTTCGCGAACCCGGGCACGTCCGAGATGCATCTGGTCCAGGCCATCGATGCCGTACCGGAGTCGCGCGCCATTCTGTGCCTTTTCGAGGGCGTATGCACCGGAGCGGCGGATGGCTACGGGCGTATGAAAGGCGTGCCCGCGACGACGTTGTTGCATCTCGGCGCCGGTCTTGGCAACGGCATCGCCAACCTGCATAACTGCCGCCGGGCCGGCACGCCGCTGGTCAACGTCATCGGCGACCACGCGATCCACCACGTTGCCTACGACGCTCCGCTGACCTCGGACATCGAAGCGGTGGCGAAGCCCGTGTCGAATTGGATCCGTACTTCCCGCACCAGCGAAGGTGCCGGCCTCGACGCCGCCGATGCCGTTCGGGCGGCATTGGCTCCCAGCCCCGATCCCCGAGGCGGCATCTCGACGCTGATCCTGCCCGCCGACTGCGCTTGGGGTCCGGGACGCCTGGCCGCGAAGGCAACGGGATTCGACGTCGCGGTTGCCAAGGCTCAAGTGCCAACCGAGGTGATCGAGTCGACCGCACGGCAGATCGACGCGGACACGATGCTGTTCGTGGACGGCAACGGCCTCGGCGTGTCCGGTGTCACGGCGGCTGGCCGCATCGCGGCGAAAACGGGCTGTTCGGTCTACTCGCCCACGTTCCCGGCACGGGTCGAGGCGGGTCCGGACCTCCCAGTGGTCAACCGACTACCGTACTTCCCGGAACAGATCCTGCAGCTATTGGCAACGGTGCGAAGACTCGTTCTTGTCGGTGCCGAACGTCCGGTCAGTTTCTTCGCGTACCAAAATCTGCCCAGCGATCTGGTACCTGAGGGTTGCGAAGTGATCCGCGTCGCGCACCGGCACGAGGACGTGGCCCGTGCGCTCGCCGACATCGCCGAAACGTTGGATGCGCCCCCAGCCGAAACACCCGGCGAGCGACGACCGGAGGTCCCTGACGGTCCTCTGCGGGCCCGCAGCATTGCGGCGATCCTCGCTGCTCGGGCACCGGACAACTGCATCGTCGCCGTGGATTCCGGAGGCGGCGGCGCAGCCTACGGCGTGATGCAACGTTGCGTGCGGCATACCTGGCTCAATCTAACCGGGGGCTCCATCGGCCAGGGCGGGCCGGCGGCCGTCGGCGCAGCCGTGGCATGTCCGGACCGCCCGGTACTCGCACTGCTCGGCGACGGCGGCGCCATGTACACCAACCAGTTCCTGTGGACAGCGGCCAGGGAGAACCTCGACCTGGTCTCGGTCATCTTCTCGAACCGCCAGTACAACATCCTTGAAGTCGAGTACCGGCGTCTCGGCGTCAACGAGATCGGCGAACGGGCCGCGGGCCTTTTCGACCTGTCCCGGCCGGAGCTGGATTGGGTCGCCCTTGCCAAGGCGCAAGGCGTCGCGGGAACCCGGGCTGAGACCTGCGAGGAGTTCGATGCGAGTCTGATCCAGGCGTTGGCCGCAGGCGGCCCGCATCTGATCGAGGCGGTGATCTGAGGGACCGGCGCAGGTGTTGGGATTCGGGCGATCGCTAGGGTCGCCACTGCGCGTTTTCGTCGCGACCTCGTAGGGGCGGGGCTTGTCCCCGCCCGCACCGGAATGCGATGTACGTTGGACCGCTTCCCGCTACGCGGAGTCCCGCGCCGATGGCCAGCGAGAGAGCACGAGGCCGGCGGCAATCAGCGCCAGTCCGACCACGGCGCTTGGATGAATGACCTCCCGGAGCACCGTCGCGATCAGGACCAGTGACAGGAACGGCGCAAGGAAGATGAGCACGCCGAGTTTCCCCGCATGTTCGGTGAGGGCCATGGCGCGCTGCCACAGCAGGAAGGCGACCCCGGTCTCGACCAGGCCAACCCACGCGCCGTAGCCAACGGTCTCGAGGTTCAATGTCGGCAATCCAACGGTTGCCCAGCAGACCACGGCAACAAAGCAGGTGGCGACGGCGAACCCATTCCGCATGAGCGGCACCGGGTGAATGCCAAGGCGAACGGTCATGATCCAGTACCAGGCCCAGATCAAGGCACTGCCAAGAGCCAAGGCCACGCCGAGCGGATCGAAGTGGCCGAGGCCGTCGAACCGTCCTTCGGTCAGGATCACCACGACCCCGACGTAGCCGATCACGACGCCGACCCAGCCGCGGGCGGATAGTCTTTGCCGTAGCAGTGGAATGGCCAACAACGCCAGCGCGATCGCCCAAGTGAAGTTCAGCGGTTGCGCGATCTGCGCCGGAAGCCGGTCGTAGGCTTCAAACAGGATCAGGTAGTAGGCAAACGGGTTGACCAACCCGAGCGCCGCACCGGCAAGGTGCTCGCGCAGGCTCAATTTCGCCCTCACGAACCCACTGGCGGCAGCGAAGAAGACGAACGCGATGACGCAACCGAGCAGGAGCAGTTGCACCGGGGCCAAGTCGCGAAGACCAAGCTTGAATCCCGTGGCTACGGTGGACCACAGGACGACGCTCGCTAGTGCGTAGACAAGAGCGCGCCGTTCCCGCGCAGCGACGTCCATGGTCCGTCGCCCGTGACGACGCCCTAAGCGGTCAGGTGCTCCGTTACGACGTCTCCGGCCGAGATCTGACCCGATGCGACAACGTGGGCGCGGATTCCGGCGCTATGGGTAAACGCCTTGACGACCTCGTGGGGTCTGACCGAAGTGCTTGCCAAACGACTGCCGAGGACTAGACACGGTTCGCACAGTTCGAAGCCCTTGCACGTCGCTTCGCCGAGGCGGAACGTTCGACCCACCAAGTCGTTTAGGCGGATGCCACGCGTGACCACGTTGCGACCCGTCTCGTCCGGTGACACGCTCAAGCCCGTGGTCTCGTTGAACGCTTCCACGGCTTCGGCCTCGATGATGGAGACGACGCCGTGTCCGGCGTACCGGTCGCCGACCAACCCGACTTTGGCGCGCAACTCCGCCCGCGGGATTGACGCCTTTGGTTCGCCATGATTGGCGGAGACGTAGATGGCTTCGATGCTGCCGGCCATGGGGGACTCTTCACGATCGTAATGAAGATACGTTAGCACGCCGCAGCAGTTCGGCGGCGGATGACATCATGGGCTCGCCTGCCGAGCATCGAACCATCACGGTCTGTGCAGTAAACTCGGCGTTTTCCCGACCCACAACGTAAGGAGCGAGCATGGCGATTCAAGAAGGCGACAGGCTACCGGAGGCGACGCTGCATACAATGCAGGACGGTCGCCCGACGGCGGTCACCACCGGTGAACTCTTCGCGGGGAAGAAGGTGGTCCTGTTCGCGGTTCCCGGTGCGTTCACGCCGACCTGCTCCCAGGCACATCTGCCAGGCTATGTCGCCCACGCTGATGAGATCAAGGCCAAGGGCGTGGACAGCATCGTGTGCGTCGCGGTCAACGACGCGTTCGTGATGGATGCCTGGGGTGCGGACAGGAATGCCGAGGAATTGGTTCTGGTCGGGGACGGCAATGGCGAGTTCACGGCAGCCATCGGGCTCGAAATGGATGGTCGCGGGTTTGGCCTAGGCACCCGCTCGGAACGCTACGCCATGATCGTCGACGACGGCGTCGTCACCAAGCTCGCGGTGGAAGCACCGGGTGCGTTCGAGGTGAGCAAGGCAGAGGCGATTCTCGAAGCGCTCTAGGCGGATCTGTCCCGGACATTGCTTGCGAGCCATGGTTCGTTTGCGCGGCGACACCCACGAGCGCTGCGGACCGGCGGCAAGCGGGTTACGCATTTGCGTCTTGGTTGGAGCGCTTGTGGGCGCGACGTTGCACGATGCGGATCACGCATTCGACGAAGGGGATCTGCCCTGCACCGCGTGTCTCCATGCCGATCGCTTGGATAGTACCGACTCGACTGCCGTGCCCATCCCGTTGACACGTCTTGCCGATGCCGTTGGCGTCGCCCATCGGATTGTTGTTTGGGTTCCGTTGCGGGTCGCCCGGGAGCACGGACCGCGCGCCCCTCCGATCATCGCGTGATCCATGCCGGTTCTTGCCGGCAAGCCGAGCGAGGAGCACCTCGGACTGGTAGGCGATGGACGCCCTGGCGGCCAGAAAACTCGACTGGAATGACGACGCTCCCCGACGGACAGGAAGAAGTCACCATGCGGAGGCAAACCATGACTAATCGCATAGCAGCCGGTGCCCTGGCGCTCGTTGTCGGCCTCGGTGCCGGCGCCGCGGAGACCCACGGCACCCATGAGCACGGCCACGCCGTCCTGAAGTTGGTCCAGGAAGGCGAAGAGGTCGTCGTCCACTTCCAGAGTCCCCTCGACTCCCTCGTCGGTTTCGAACACGCGCCTGCGAACGACGAGCAACGCGCAGCCCTTGAGGAAGTGATGCGGATCGTTCAAGTCCCGAAGAACATCGTTCGCCTGCCTGCTATTTGCAGGTCGGACGGCGAACCCGAGGTCAATGTCCCACATCTGGGCGACGATCACGGCGACGACCACGACGCGGCAGATGAGCACTCCGACACCGCCCACGCCGACCACGAGTCGACCGGGGAGGACGGAGATGATCACGACGCCGATGAACATAGCGAAGTGCATGCCGACCTCGAGGCCACGTTCAAGTACCGCTGCGAGTCCGGAATCGAGTGGCTGGAAGCAACGGCGTTCGAGACCTTCGGCGACTTGGAGGAAGCCGAACTTCAAGCGGTGGGTTCCGACGCGGCCATCGTCGAGACCTTGACACCGGCATCGCCACGGGCTGCGCTGACCGGGTTCTAACCGGCTTTTCGGGGACCATGGCGACACCCGACCCGCCCGCGTTCCGGCTTGCCCAAGTCGAGTTCGCCTATGGGGGAGGTGCCCCCGTTGTCGATATCCCCGAATTGGAAGTCGCTCAGGGGGAGCGTCTCTTTGTGGAAGGGCCGAGCGGCAGCGGCAAGAGTACGCTCTTGTGTCTCGTCGCCGGCATCCTGACGCCCACAAGCGGGACCGTGGATGTCCTTGGCGAGCCGGTGTCGGCGTTGGGAGCGGCGGCGCGGGACCGCCTTCGGGCCGAGAAGATCGGCTTCGTTTTCCAGATGTTCAACCTGTTGCCGTACCTGTCGCTCGTCGACAACGTCGTTCTGCCGTGCCACTTCTCGCGAACAAGGGCGGCGGTGGCGTTAGAGAACTCGGCGTCGCTCACGGACGAGGCGGACCGGTTGCTCGACCGGCTTGGCCTTGGCGGAAACGCCCTTCGCGGGCGTCGGGTCACGGAACTCAGCATCGGCCAGCAGCAACGCGTTGCCGTGGCGCGGGCCTTGATCGGTCGACCGCCGCTGGTGGTGGCCGACGAGCCGACCTCGGCGATGGATGCGACCGCACGGCTCGCTTTCGTGGAACTGCTTCTGGAGGAGTGCGCGCTCGCCGGCAGCACGGTGGTATTCGTGAGCCACGATCCCTCCCTCGCAACGTCATTCGAGCGCGCCGTCTCGATGGCCGAGATCAACGCTGCGCCGCAGGAAGGGATGGCCGATGCGCGCTAGCGCGATTCTCTTTTCGTTGGCGGCGAAGAGCCTGCTAAACCGACGACTGACCGCGGGTCTCACCGTGCTGTCTGTGGCGGTCAGCGTCGCCCTCTTGATCGGCGTCGACCGGGTCCGCACCGAAGCCCGGACGAGTTTCACGAACACGATCTCCGGTGCCGACCTCATCGTCGGCGCGCGTAGCGGTCCGGTCAACCTGCTGCTGTATTCGGTGTTCCGCATCGGCGACGCCACCAACAACATCGGTTGGGAAAGCTACCAGGAGATCCGCTCGCGACCGGAGGTCGCATGGACGATTCCGATCTCGCTGGGCGATTCCCACCGGGGTTTTCGGGTGATGGGCACCGACGACGGCTATTTCGCGCACTACCGGTTCGCTAGGGGACGCGCCCTCGAATTCGCCGACGGCGGGGTGTTCATGAACGTCAACGATGCGGTTCTCGGTGCGGACGTGGCGGAGTCCCTTGGCTACGCGGTCGGCGAGAGCATCATCGTCTCGCACGGCATCGGCGACGTGAGCTTCGAGAACCACGACGAACTGCCGTTCAAGGTGACCGGCATCCTTGCCAGGACCGGTACGCCGGTGGACCGCACGGTGCATGTCACGTTGGCGGGTATCGAAGCCATTCACTCCGACTGGGCCACGACGCCGCGTGCCCGGGAGTCCGTCGTTGCCGCGGAGGCCGTCGAGGAGGAACTCAAACCGGATGCGATCACGGCGTGCATCGTGGGGCTCGAGTCGAGACTGATGCTGTTTGGCCTGCAGCGGTTCATAAACGACTACGCGGCTGAACCGCTGATGGCGATCGTGCCAGGGGTCACGCTTCAGCAGCTCTGGGAACTCTTGGGCGCCGCGGAGGCGGCGCTTCTGGTGGTCAGCATCCTGGTCGTTGCCGCAGGGCTCGTCGGCATGTTGACCACGCTCTTGACCAGCCTCGCGGAGCGTCGCCGGGAAATGGCCGTGCTGCGCTCAATGGGCGCAGGTGCCCGCTTGGTGTTCGGCCTGCTCCTCGCGGAGGCGGTGCTGCTGGCGGCGGTGGCGGCGCTCTCGGGCGTTGTCGTCGTCCATCTCGCGATGCTCGCGGCGCGACCCTTGGTTCTCGCCAACTTCGGTTTCTACCTCCATGCTGGCTTGCCGGGCGGATTCGACCTCATCGTAGTCGCCGCAGTGACGGGTGCTGCGGGCCTGCTGGCGACTGTGCCGGCTTGGCGTGCTTTTCGCCTTTCCCTAGCGGACGGACTCACGGTACGGACCTAGGTGCCTGGGAACATACTCGCTCAAGGTGGCGAACAAGCGCCGAGGTCGCTATGGTTCGCGTCGTGTGGACACGCCGTTTGAGGCAAGCGTCATGGAACTGAACCACACCATCGTACCGTCCCGCGACAAGGAGGCCGCCGCCCGGTTCTTTGCCGACATCATGGGCCTCGAATACCTTGGCCCGGCCGGGCATTTTGCCCCGGTCGAGGTCAACGCAGCGCTCACCATGGACTTCGACAACGCGGCGGAGTTCAAGAGTCACCACTACGCCTTCAAGGTCACCGATGATGAGTTCGACGGGATCTTCGCGCGAATCGAAGCCGCGGAGGTGACCTACGGTTCGGGTCCGTTCTCTTGGGACGACGGCAAGATCAATACTCGCCATGGCGGACGGGGCTTCTATTGGCGCGATATCGACGGCCACCTGATGGAGGTCTTGACCCGCGACGGGTGAAGGCTGAGCGTATCGGAAAGAGGAGAAAATGAGCTGATCGCGAAACGATTCGCCGCGCTGCTGATCGTCTCGTGCCCTGCCTGGGCGCTCGGTGACGAGGCGGAACAAGGGAAGGAGAAGGAGGATGAACCCCGGGAACTGACCTGGGACGACCTGCTCCCGGAAGGCGAGGCCTTACCGCCAGTCGTCGATCACTCCTCTTTGGCATTGTTCGACGACTTCCCGGTGACAACCAACGACGGCGTCGTGCCCGAGCTCAATGGCGAGAGTGTGAAGCTGCCCGGATTCGTCGTGCCGCTCGATGTGGTCGGAGACAAGGTGGCAAGTTTCCTCTTGGTGCCGTACTTCGGGGCCTGCATTCACGTACCGCCCCCGCCGCCCAACCAGATCGTGTACGTGGAGTTCGAAGACCCCGTCGAGCTCGAGTCCATGTATGACCCGGTTTGGGTGACCGGGGAACTCGGGTTAGAAGGTCATGCGAGCAGTCTGGCAAGGGCCGGCTACTCGATGAAAGGCAAATCTCTCGAGAAGTACCGCTACTAGGCGCCTGGGACGATCAGGACTCCTCCAGGAGTTGCTCGGCGCGCGCCATGGCCGCCTGCAAGGACTCCATGGAACGAACCCAAGGCCCGTGTGCGCTGAGTTTCTCCGGCAGGCTCCGGGCAGCGCGTTCCGCGGTTTCGCGGTCTGCGTAGATTCCGGCCAAGAGCGCGTAGAACCTTTCGCCACCCTTCTCCACGACCGCGCCGGACATCACCGGCAGATCGTTGTCGGCGATGTACTGCTCGAGGTCTTCCCGGGTTGACAGGGCGATCAACTGGATCACGTAGAAGGTCCCTGGCAAGTCGGCTAGATCGGTCGGTCGGTCCGGTCGAAACGAAAGCTCTTGGTATAGCGGAAGTTCCGGTGAGTCCCGAGGCGGGGCCTCCACCGGCAAGGCAGGCGTTGGGCGCGAGTCCGGTGGAATCACGGCGGGGGTTGTGAAGAGGGGTTTCGGCAGGCGTACCGGGCGGGGATTCGCCACGCGCGCCGGGTCTCGGACGCAATCCCAACCGCCGTCCTCGGCGGGCTCGCAGAACCAGTCGACGCCCTTGGCGCGGTCGTCGACGAGCCACTCGGCCCGGGAATCCGCGGTGGACGTGGTATTCGCACACCCCGCCAACATCACGACAAGCGGTACTAGGGTGACGATTCGTCGAGCTGTCATCGCTAGACTAAAACAAATGTCGAAGCCATAGGCAACGGCTCGCGAGCACACCACGTGACGGTATTTGAGAGCGGCGCCGTCATTCTCTCGGCTCGCAGCCGGACTTCCACGACAGTTCTCGGCCGACCGGCCCGGGAATCGAGACCGTCCCCCCGCAATGGGGCATGGCGAGCAGCCCGGAGGCATAGTCGATGGAGACGGTCTGTGTCTCATTGGTCAGGGCGGGGACGATATCCGTCTGCGCCATGAGGGCGTTCCAGACCCGAAGTGCGCCACGTGATCCCGACAGGCCATGGGATTGGTTGTCGTCTCGGCCGATCCACACGATGGCCAGCGAGTTGGCGTCGTAGCCGGCGAACCAACTGTCCCGGTAGTCATCGGACGTACCGGTCTTCCCGGCGACGCCGGAGTCGGCCAGCGGCGACCAACGTCCGGTGCCGCGCTCCATCGCGATCTGCAGCCCCCGCGTCAAGGCGGCCACGTCGCGGGGATCGGCGGTCTGTTCGACATCGATCGGATAGCGCTTGATGGTCTTCCCGCGAGCGTCCAACACGGCGGTAACGGCGTTGGCAGGGGTTCTGAACCCCCCGCTCGCGAACGACGCGTAGATCTCGGAAATCTCGAAAGGCGACGCGTCGTACGCGCCGAGCAACAACGAAGGGTACGCCGGCGGATATCGACCCGTGGCCTCGCCGAGCCGGGCAGCGATGTCGGCGATGCCGACGTCTAGGCCGACGCGTACCGAGGCGACGTTCAGCGAGTCGCCCAATGCCCGCACCAGCGGCACGGTGCCATGGAACTCCCCGTCGTGGTTGGTGGGCGAGTAGTCGCCGAATTCGGGCAGGGTCAACGCCCGGTCCTCGACGGGAGTCGCGAGGCTGTAGCGGCCGGTCTCCAGGGCGGCGAGGTAGACCAGCGGCTTGATCAACGAACCAATGGGTCGTTTCGCATTCAGTGCGCGGTTGAATCCTTGCCGACCGGGTTGACGCCCCCCGACCATGGCTTGGACGTCGCCGGTCTGGCTGGCGCGAACGACCATCGCGGCCTGGAGCGTGCCGGCCGGGATCTTGCGGTCACGTTCTATGGCGGCCAAGGTGTCCTTGGCAGCCGACTCCGCTGCCTGTTGCTTGCGGGGATCCAGGGTCGTATGGATGGCGAGACCCTCTTCCGACAGGGTTGCGCGGTCGTAGTCCGAAGCAAGCTCGAGTCGCACTAGGTCCATGAAGGCCGGGTAGTAGCGCCCGCCTTCGCGGGTCCGGGTCAGCGAAAGGGGTCGCCCCACCGCCTGCTCGAAAGCGCTTTGGTCGATCAGCGCCAATTCCCGCATCGTGGCGAGAACCAGGTCGCGGCGTCGTTTGGCGCGTTCGGGATGGCGAAACGGGTTGTAGTAGGACGGTCCATTGATCACGGCGACGAGCAGGGCGATCTCGTGCGCATTCAGTTCAATGAGCGGTTTGTTGAAGTAGAAATAGCTGCCGAGCCCGAAACCGTGGATCGCCCGCGCGCCGTCTTGGCCGATGAAGATCTCGTTGACGTAGGCGTTCATGAGATCGGCTTTTTCGAACCGTGCCTCGAGAATCACCGCAAAGGCGATTTCCTTGAGCTTGCGCGCGATGGTCGTGCGGTTGTCGAGGTAGTAGGAGCGGACCAGTTGCTGGGTCAAGGTACTGCCGCCCTGCTCGATCTCGCCAGCACGAACGTTCGTCCAGAACGCGCGCAGCATTCCCCGGATATCGAAGCCGATATGCGACTCGAAGTTTCGGTCCTCCACGGCCTTTAGCGTTTCGATCAGCAACGGCGGCGTCTCCGGCGGCGCGATGACCATTCGGTCCTCGCCGTGGGACGCGAAGAAACTGCCGATGACCGGGGGTTCCAAACGGGCATAGCGCAACGGTCCGTAGGTTCCTGACACGCTCGCGACCCGGCCTGCCGTGAAGCGGATCTCGACGGGCAGGGCTCCGCGCTCGCCGTCGGCGAACCGGAACGGTCGAAACGTCGCCCGGATGCTCTCGCCGAACACCAGGTACCGGCCCATGCCAAGTTCGCTGCGGTTGCCCGCCTCGCGGTAGCCAAGGCGGCGCAGTTCGCGGACCAATTCGTTCGGATTCATCGCAAGGCCCGCGTAGATCGCCAGCGGTGCGGCATATACCCGTGCGGGCAAGGACCAGCGCCGGTCTTCGAAGCGGTGGGTGATTTCCCGGTCGAGCACGAAAAGGTAGGCAGCGATGCCAATTGCGGCGAGAGTGAAGACGAGCACAAATCCCTTGGCAGCGGTAAGCAGCCACGAGTGCCGGGCGTGCCGTCTTCGCGTCCGGCGACGTCGTCGGCGACCCGGAGCACCTCTAGCCTTCCTGCGTGACACGTCTATGCTGAGTCGACTCTCGGGCCTCTTAAGGACTTGTCGAGACGGGCGACCGCAGCGCCCCTCGGGCGCGATAGGCCGCCTCTACAAACCGCTCCGCTTCGCCAGGAGTTCCTCCACGAGATCGTCCGCTACGGCGAGCGCGTGTTTTCGACCAATGTCCATGTTGATGATGTACTTGTCGTCCACCACCAACGCGGGGACGCCGGTCAGCCCTAGGGAGAGGAAAAGCCGTTCACCGGCATCCACCTCGCGGGCGGTGCGCGTTGATGTCAGTGTCCTGAGGAACGCGTCCTGGTCCACGTCGAACCCGTCGACGAACTGGGCCAGCGCGTTGGGCGTGGCGAACCGTCGGTTGCGATCCTGGAGGGCACGAAACAGCCGCCGGTGATTGGCGTCGAACGCGTCGTGGCGCGTGAGGGCGCGGTGTGCTTTGGCGAGCAGTCGATTCGACGACGAATAGGCGACGTGTATGCGCCTGAAGACCGCGCCGTCATGCAACTTGGATTGCCAGCCGTCGATAAGGTCGTCGAAGCTCCGGCAATGGGGACATTCGTACGAGAAGAAGTAGACCACCTCGACGTCGCCGGTGCCGTCGGGCTTGTCGAGGGCGATATAGGGTTCGCCGCTCGCCGCGCCGCCGAATCCCAGGCTGTAGTAGAGACCGACGCCGACGACGATCAGGATCAGCGCTCCCACCCCGACCAGGATGCCGGTGCGAATCTCGTTGATGTTGTCCTTGCGCTTGGCCACTTCGCTGTCGAAAACAAGAACGGGCGTAGTCTATAACGCCAAGGGCTTGCTCTACGCAAGTTCCGCGCCGCCGAACCGGGTACGCGCCCGCCAGGGCGAGCTGTCGGCTTGAGTTTCGGCGCCGCTTCATCGATGCTTCAACGCTTGATCGTTCGGGAGGGAACCGATGGCCTTGGAGGACTTCCGCGGCGAAGCCCGCGATTGGCTCGAGGACAACTGTCCGCCGGGGGCCCGGGCTGGCGCTCGTGGCAATCGCGACGACGGACGGATATGGCGGGACCGCCTCGTCGAGAAAGGCTGGTCGGCGCCGACATGGCCCACCGAGTACGGCGGTGGTGGCCTCGACAACGAAGAGTACATGGTGCTGATCCAGGAACTGCGCCGGATCCGCGCATCGGTTCCGTTCGGCGGCATGGGCATGTCGCTGATCGGGCCGACGCTGCTCGAGTTGGGCACACAAGATCAGAAGCGTCGTCACATCCCGCCGATCGTGCGCGGCGAGGTCAACTGGTGCCAGGGCTACAGCGAGCCCAGTTCCGGGTCCGACCTGGCGAGCTTGAGAACCCGGGCGGTGGACAGCGGCGACCATTTCGTGATCAACGGTCAGAAGATCTGGACATCCGGCGCGCAGTTCGCAGACTGGATGTTCGCCCTGGTGCGGACGGATCCCGACGTGCCTAAGCACGACGGCATAAGCTTCGTGCTGTTGACGATGCATCAGCCCGGCGTGACGGTGAAGCCGATCCGTTTGATCAGCGGCAGTTCGCCGTTCTGCGAGACCTTCTTCGACGACGCGATCGCCAAGAAGGAGGACCTTGTCGGCGAACTCAACAAGGGCTGGACCATCGGCAAGCGACTCTTGCAGTTCGAGCGCGGCAGCATGGCGTCCCTTGTTGGCGGTGCCGCCGTCCGGGAGGCGGGCCCGACCCTGGAAGGCCGCGCGAAGGACTACGCCGGCGAGCACGATGGTCGTATCGCCGACGACGCGCTCAGGGCGCGCATCATCGAACACAACATCAACAACCAGGCGTACCGCCTCACCCAGCGGCGAACGGTGGAGGAGGCCAAGGACGGGCGAACGCCGGGGCCCGCGACATCGATCTTCAAGATGTACGGCACGGAGCTGCAGCAGGACAAGTCGTCCTTGCTCGTGGAGATGCGTGGAACCCGGGGTCTCGGATGGGAAGGACTCGGCTTCGACAACGCGGAGATCGGCGACACCCGGGCGTTTCTCGCCAACCGCGCTGCCTCGATCTACAGCGGAAGCAACGAGATCCAACGCAACATCATCGCCAAACGGGTACTTGGGCTGCCGGATTGACGCCCACCTCCTGGCGAAGAACGGTTGCCTCGACGACCACCGTTGCGGTGTGGGCCGCGGGGTGTGCTGATGTGACGTCACCCCTGGGCGAACCCCCGGTCGCGGAGCAGCGGCCGCACTCGTACACCGTGCATGGCATCACGGTGGAAGATCCCTACCACTGGCTGAAGGATCAGAGCTACCCGAAGGTGGACGACCCGGACGTGCTCGCCTACCTCGAAGCGGAGAACGCCTACTTCGACGCGGTGATGGCTCCGCATAGGGAGCTTGCCGACACGATCTTCGCCGAGATCAAGGCACGCCAGAAGCCCGATGATGCCAACGTCCCCGTGAAGGAGGGCGACTACTTCTACCAGTGGCGTTTCGAGGCGGAGGGTCAGTACCGAATCTGGTCCCGCTGGCCGGCAGCCGGTCAGGGCGCCGGGAAGGGCCCCACGGCTGAGGCCGCAGTGATACTGGACGAACCCGCGCTCGCCGAGGGGTCGGACTACTTCCGGCTCGGTGCGCTCTCGGTATCCAACGACGGACGGCTCATGGCCTACAGCGTGGACGTGACGGGCGCGGAACGATTCGCCCTTCGCACCAAGGTCCTCGAGACCGGCGAACTCTTAGGCGAGGTCATCGAGAACACGTCGGGCAGCCCGGTGTGGAGCGCCGACGATGGATCGTTCTTCTATAGCGTTGTCGATGAGGACTGGCGTCCGTACCAGGTCCGCCGCCACGTGCTCGGTACGCCCGTGGAAGACGATGCGATCGTCTACGAGGAGCACGATCCCGGCTTCTTCGTCGGCGTGTCGTCGACGTCGTCCAAGCGATACGTGGTCATATCGTCGGGCGATCACGTGACGTCCGAGGTCTACCTCATTCCGGGTGACGCGCCGGGGAGCGATCCGCGCCTGGTGGCTGGCCGGCGAGAAGATCACGACTACACCCTCGACCACCAGGGCGACCGATTCGTCATCCGCACCAACGATACCCACAAGAACAACCGTCTGGTCACGGCACCCGACGACGACCCTTCCGAGGCCGCATGGGAAACGCTGCTTGCCGGTTCCGACGAACGCTACATCACTGGCTTTCAGGCGTTCGCCGACTTCCTGGCCGTGGAGGAGCGCATCGACGGTCTCGACCAGATCCGCCTCATCGACCGCTCGGGCGAAAGTACGCACATCGGGTTCCCCGAAACGGCATATCGTGTCGGGATCGGTGCCAACGAGGAGTTCAAGAGCGGTACGCTGCGCCTGGGCTACGAGTCCATGGTGACGCCCGAAACCGTTTTCGACTACGACTTGGATGCGGCGGAACTGCGCTCGCGGAAGGTCCAGGAGATCCCCAGCGGCTACGACGCGTCGGCGTACGCCACCGAACGCATCATGGCGCCGGCGCGGGACGGCGTGGGGGTGCCGGTGTCCATCGTCTACCGCAAGGACACCCCGAAGGATGGCAGCGCCCCGCTGTACCTTTACGGCTACGGCGCCTACGGCTACGGCATGTCGCCGTCCTTCTCGACGGCGCGTCTTTCGCTGTTGGACCGTGGCTTCATCTACGCCATCGCCCATATCCGCGGCGGCGACGAACTCGGCTACCACTGGTACGAGGCGGGCAAGCTCGACCAGCGTACCAATACCTTCAACGATTTCGTGGATGTTGCCCGCCACCTCATCGCCCAAGGTTTCACACGGGAGGGCCGCATCGCCATCGCGGGAGGCAGTGCCGGGGGCGAGTTAATGGGGGCGGTGGTCAACCAGGCGCCGGAACTCTGGGGCGCGGTGGCCGCCCACGTCCCGTTCGTCGACGTGGTCAACAGTATGCTCGACACCTCATTGCCGCTGACGCCGATCGAGTGGCCGGAGTGGGGCAATCCCATCGAGGACAAGGCCGCTTTCGAGTACATGTATTCCTATTCGCCCTACGATCAGCTCAAGTCGGGCCACTACCCACCGATCCTGGTGACGGCAGGACTCAACGACCCGCGCGTGACCTACTGGGAACCGGCGAAGTACGTCGCGAAGCTCAGGACGTTGAAGGAGGACGACAACCCGCTCGTCCTGAAGACCAACATGGGTGCCGGTCATGGCGGAAAGTCCGGTCGATACGACTCGCTCTACGAAGTGGCGGAGGAGTACGCGTTCATGGTTGTTGCGGTTGACGACCGTTAGCCATTGTTCGTCGGGCGAGGGCAGGACCGCGTCCGTCGTGGTACCAACCTATCGCGAGGCTCCGAACCTTCGTGCGTTGGCCACGCGTGTTTCGGCTGCGATGACGGTCGGCGGCTGGACGTGGGAACTGCTTCTGGTCGACGACGACTCGGGGGACGGCAGCGTTGAGATTGCGAACGACTTGGCCGAGCGGTTGCCGCTCAGGATGGAGGTCCGGAGAGGCGTGCCGCGCGACCTGTCCCGAGCGGTGCTGCACGGGATCCGGCAGGCGCGTTTCGACCGCATCGTGGTGATGGATGCGGATCTTTCGCATCCGCCGGAGCGGATACCCGATCTGCTGAACGCACTCGACGGGTGTGCGGACATCGTGGTGGGCAGCCGGTATGCACCCGGTGGCGAGGTCGATCGGAATTGGGGCGCGTGGCGACACCTGAACTCGCGCCTGGCAACGTTGCTTGCCCGGTCGCTGGTGAACTGTTCGGACCCGATGGCCGGGTTCTTCGCCGTGGACCGGAACAAGCTCCCTGGCCCAGGCCAGTTGCACCCCCTCGGTTACAAGATCGCATTGGAACTGATGGTTCGCGGACGGCTTCGGATTGCCGAGGTGCCCATCGTGTTCAGCGACCGGCAGCGGGGCGTGAGCAAGCTCGATTGGCGACAGCAGGTCAACTACCTGCGCCACGTGCATCGCCTGTACCTGTTCCGATATGGCGGGTTGGCACGGCTGGCGAGCTTCCTGTGCGTCGGCGCGAGCGGTTTCCTCATCGACGTTGCGTTCTACCTCGGCCTGCAATGGTTCGGGCTCGAGCATCGCCTGGCCCGGTTCCTGTCGTTCTGGCCCGCCGTAACATGGAACTGGCGGCTCAACCGTGCGATCACCTTCGCCGAGCGCCCGTGGCGGCCGCAGGGGCGGCAGTGGGCGCAGTTCGTCGGCAGCAGCCTGCTCGGTCTCTCCGTAAACGTCGGTGCCTATACAGCATTGACCAGTTTCGTGGCCTTCTTCGGGCAGAACCGCCTGCTCGCGTTGGTCTGCGGGGTGGCCGTCGGAAGCATCGCCAACTACCTCGTGGCCAACGGATACGTGTACGGCCGCTATCGCGCCCGGGCGGTGGACCGGCCGCAGTAGGGAGTCCGGTGGCGCAGAGGCGGAAGCGGCGAACGCGCCGACCCGTGAGCCGGTCCGGGGGCGACGTCGGGAAGCACCGGTCGGCCGCGGACGCGAAAGCCACGGGATTCCCCGGCTCACTTTCGATCGCCGCCTTCCCGCGCCGCGATACGCTCGCCTTGCTCGGGCTCTGCGTGCTCGTCTGTGTGAGCTACTACCCGTCGCTGGCGGGCGGATTCGTCTGGGACGACTTCGTCTTCACCGAAGCCCCGGTGATCCGGGAATGGTCCGGGCTATGGAACATCTGGTTCTCGCCGGCCGACATCCGCCACGAAGGCCACTACTGGCCGATCGTGTACACGACCTTCTACCTGGAGCACAAGCTGTGGGGATTTGATCCACTGGGCTACCACGTCGTAAACCTGGCATTGCATCTCGTCAATTCGCTGCTGGTGTGGCGGCTGATGGGCCGGTTGGCCGTTCCCGGTGCGTGGCTGATTGCGGCCGTCTTCGCCGTGCATCCGGTGCACGTCGAGTCGGTGGCCTGGATCATCGAGCGGAAGGATCTGCTCTCCGGGCTGTTCTACCTCACCGCATTCCTGACCTGGCTGCGGTTCGTCGAGACCCCGACCGTCAGGGGGTATGCGCTAGCCCTCGCGCTGTTCGTGGCGGGCATGCTGTCGAAGTCCATCGTGGTGACGTTGCCGGCGGCACTGCTCGTCTGGCATTGGTGGCGACAGGGCAATATCAAGATTGTCGATGTGGTGCGCCTCGCGCCGTTTTTTCTGGTGGGCCTCGCAATCAGCCTAGCGGATCTCGCGTTCTACACGTCGCGGTTTTCGTTCGACTCGGTGTATTCGCTGCCGGAACGGCTGCTGATCGCCGCCCGCGCCCTTTGGTTCTATGCCGCGAAGCTGGTTTGGCCTGTCGATCTCGCGGTGGTCTACCCGATGTGGGATATCCAAACCCGCGAATTCGCGGCTTGGCTCTACGTTGTCGCTGCCGTGTTGTTGGCTGCCGCGCTTTGGGTATTTCGCCACCGGATCGGGCGCGGACCGCTAGCAGGCGCCCTGTTCTTCGCAGTGACGCTTGCCCCTGTGCTCGGATTCGTCGACTTCGGCTACATGGAATTCTCGCTGGTCGCCGACCGGTTCCAGTACCTGGCCAGCATCGGTCTCGTTGCGGTTGTGCTCGGTGGCCTGACATACGGCATGCGAAGGTTGCCGTTGCCCGTGCGGCATAGCGCGGGAGGGTTGGCCGCGGTTGCGATCGCGGCCCTGGGGGTGTTGGCGTGGCAACAGTCCGGCGTGTATCGGGACGGAGTGACCTTTTTCGGCCACATCGTCTCGTACAACCCGACGGCACGGCATGCCCAACTCAACCTCGGCAACGCCCTCGTCGACGCAGGCCGCATCGAAAAGGGCCTCGCAGCGATCCGCATCGCTCGTGATCAGCAACCGGACACGCCGGGGCCGTATGCGGCGCTCGGCAAGACGTTCATGGAGCAGGGGCGGCTCGAAGAGGCCGAGGAAGCCCTGCAACGTGCCGTGGAAGTGGACCCGAAGCATCGCGGCGCATTGCAGAACCGGGCCGAGTTGGCGCGGCGACAGGGACGCCTCGCCGAAGCCGAAACCCGTTACCGGCAAGTGTTGGCGATTGACGGGGAACACGGCCTCGCGAACGCAGGGCTTGGCACGGTGCTTTTCCGGCAGAAACGCTATGCGGCGGCCCTCGACCATTTGCGCAATGCGGTGGGGTCGCCGACCATCGGAACCCGGGGAACACTCTATGTGTTGATGGGGCGGTCCGCCGCGGAACTCGGGTACGGCGACGAATCCGAGGCTTACCTGGACCGTGCTTTCGCGGGCATTAAGGAGCAGCGGCAGGATGCGCCCCGGCTCTACGCGATGCTCGCCGATGCGTTGATGGACCAAGGGCGGTTCGAGACGGCGGAGGCGGCTCTGCGAGAGGCAATCGAGTTAGATCCGAGCCACCGCGGCGCTTTGCGGAATCTGGGCGAGTTGGCACGGAGGCGGGGGCAACTCGCCGAAGCCGAGTCCCGGTTCCGGGAGGTGTTGGCGATTGATGAGGGGGACGGCGTCGCGCATGCCGGGCTTGGCACGGTGCTGTTCCGGCAGAAACGATTCGCAGAAGCGCTCGACCACCTACGCCTCGCGGTGGAAATGCCGGGCACCGACGAGACCCGGGGTCCGCTCTACCTGTTCATGGGCCAGGCGGCCGGGGAACTTGGGGACCTCGAGGAAGCCGAGGTGCACTTGGAGCGTGCCATGGCCGAAATGCCGGAGAATGTGTTGACGTTGTTGGCTATGGCGGAACTGCGGAACCGGCAGGGACGGGTCGACGAAGCCGCAACATACCGGCGCCGGGCAGGCGACACGCGCCCCGACGATCCGACGTTGTTGCACAGGCTCGCGGAATCGCTGCGCAACGAGGGTCAAATAGACGAGGCGATCCCCGTCTACGAGGATGCACTCGAGATCGACCCCGGCAACGCCCCCGTGCATGCGGGTCTGGGCATCGCGTTGTACCAGCGCGGACGCTTTCGCGCGGCCCTCGACTCGATGACCCGGGCCCTCGAGTTGCGGCCCGACCTGCCGTACGCCGTTTCGTTGCGGTTGTACAGCGGCCATGCGCTGCGCGAGTTGGGGGATATCCCCGCAGCAAGTGGACAGTACGAACTCGCCATCGAAATCGAGCCGGGGAACCGGGCCGCATTGAACCACTTGGCTATGTCACTGGTCGCTCTGGAGCGGTACGAGGAGGCACATGGGCGCTACTCGGAACTTGCGGAACTCGATCCGGACAACGCCGAGTCCCTCGCCAACCACGGAGCGGTCCTGCACAATCTCGGTCGCAACGAGGAGGCGCTCGCACGCATCCAACGGGCACTCGAACTCGATCCCACGCTTGAACACGCGCAGGTACTTCGCAAGGAGGTGCGAAAGGCACTGGCGTTGACCGACCCATGAAACGCCGAGCGCTTGAACAGCTGTGGGGGCGGCGTCACGCCTGCCATTGATTCACGTCGGAGCTTTGGTCATGATTGCGCGCTGATTTTGTGCCTGCCGGCTATTCGAGGAGAGCGAGATGCTGGCAACGCTCGACAGCTATGACCGCGTGCCGCGCATCCTGCGGCTCAATCTATCGGGCCAACCCGTGGACTGGGCGACGTGGCAGGAAGCCGTTTGCCTCTATGCCCGCAACCTCGTGGTCTGGAAGCGCGGCGAGTCGATTCTTCGCCTGCGGGGCGGTCGCTCGCGTTTCGACGGCAGGCGGACGACGATGGATGTACACAGCATCATCGCCTGCGGTGGACGTATCGCCCGGCACGGCCGCAGCGTTCCACCGTTGACCAACCACGCGCTGTTCGGCCGCGACCGCAACCTGTGTCTCTATTGCGGCGGCGTGTTCCCGGATGCGTCGTTGACGCGGGACCACGTGGTCCCGAAGTCCCGTGGCGGTTCGGATGCCTGGGACAACGTCGTGGCCTCATGCAAGCGGTGCAACCACCGCAAGGGCAACCGTTTGGCCCACGAGTGCGGCATGGAACTCCTGGCGCTTCCCTACGTGCCGAACATCGCCGAGTACCTGGCGTTGATCAACTCGGGAAGGATTCTCGGCGACCAGATGGACTTTCTCGCCAGCCAGTTCGGGCGCGCGAGCAAGGAACGCGAAAGCCTCCTCATGTAGGGCGGCCCTTGCGGTCGCCCGCGTCCAACGCGCCCCGTCGGCTAGCGGGACGGGACAAGCCCGTCCCCTACGCGCGTCTCCGGGCCGCTTCCCCCAGCAATTGCGCGACGCAGGCCGTCACGTTCTTGCCGGTGGCGATATCCAGGAACTCGTTCGGGCCGTGTGCGTTGGACTTGGGCCCCAGTACGCCGGTGACGGCGAACTGCACGTTCGCGTAGCGGTCGCCCAGCATCTTCATGAACGGGATGGTACCGCCGCAGCCCATGGACCTGAGCGGTGCTCCGAAGTGATCCCGGGATGCTCGGTCGAGGGCGGAGGTCAGCCACGGGGCTTGATCGGGTGCCCGCCAACCGGTCTGCGGATGTTCGAGTTCGAACGACACCTGGGCGCCTTGGGGGGGATCGGCCTCGAGCAGGGCCTTGACCCGTTCGCCGGCGGCGGCGGCATCCAGGGTAGGCGGTAACCGGAACACGAGCTTGGCTGCGGTCGACGGGCGCAGCGTGTTGCCGGCATCCGCCAGCGCCGGGGCTCCTCCTAGACCGACAACGGCCAGGCTCGATCGCCAAGTATTGGCAAGGACCAGGTCGGCAGTCGATGCGTCGCCTGGGTTCGTCGCGCCGGCCCAGGGAAAGCGTTCGATGGTGAGATGCCCTAGGGTCGCCGCGACGTCTTCGGCTTGTTGACGCGCCCAGTCCGGAATCGAAACCGCGAGCGTCTCCACAAGTTCACCGGTGACAGCGTTCTCGATGCGTTCAATGAGTTGCCGGAGCAAGCGGAAGCTCGACGGGACGATGCCGCCGGCAGCTCCCGAATGTACGCCTTCCGTAAGCACCTGGACGCTGAGCGTTCCCGGCAGCATGCCGCGCAGCGAGGTGGTCAGCCAAAGCTGGTCGTAGTTGCCGCATTCGGCATCGAGGCAGACCACGAGATCGGGCGTTCCGATCTCGTCGGCCAACGCGTCCATGTAGAAGGGCAGGTCGAAGCTGCCGCTCTCCTCGCAGCCTTCAATGAGGACGATGCAGCGTGGATGGGGTACGCCCTGGTCCTGCAGCGCGGCAATGGCGGCGATGGATCCGAACACGGCGTAGCCGTCGTCGGCACCGCCCCGACCGTAGAGCCGGCCGTCGCGGATTACGGGCTCCCAGGGTGCCAGTCCGTCGACCCAACCCTCGAACTCCGGCTGCTTGTCGTAATGGCCGTATAGCAGCACGTTGCCGGGTGCGCTGCCGGCGACTTCGCAGAGTAGAACCGGGGTCCGGTCGGGCAAGGCGACGATGCGGTGTTCGAGCCCGCGAATTCCGTAGCCGGAGACCCAACGCTCGAGGTGTTCCACGGCATCTTGCATGTAGCCGAGTTCGGCCCAGTTCGGCTCGAACTGGGGCGACTTGTTGGGAATCCGGATGTACTCCTCGAGGGTGGGGACAACGCTGTCGTCCCACACTTCGGCGACATAGTGGCCTATTCGCTCCGAGTCCATCTTTAGGTCCGCCTCCAGCGCGTACCGCCGCGCCCATCTTCGAGTTGGATCCCGGCGGCGGCGAGTTCATCGCGAATAGCGTCCGCGCGGGCGAAGTCCCGAGCGTCGCGAGCGGCGTTGCGTTCCTCGATGAGCGCTTCGATAGCGCCTGGCTCGATCGCGTCTGCGGGCTCGGCGGCGCCTTGGAAGTACGCCTGTGCGGGCTTGGTCAGAATGCCGAGTAGCCAACCGCCAGCGAGCAGCTTGGCCCGTGACCTGCGCGCGGATTCGGGGTCGTCCGCGCGACGGACGTCCGCCGCGAGGGCGTGCATGGCGGCCAGTGCTTGCGGCGTATTCAGATCGTTGCACAAGGCCTCCAAAACGCCAGAAGGAAACGCGTCGATAGGGGCGTCGGCGTAGCTGGCCGCGGTCTCGTTGCTGCCGTCGACGGTGTCGCGTAGCGCTTGGTAGAGGGTGTCGAGGCTGCGTCTGGCCTGGGCGAGGCTCTTGTTCCACATGAGTTGCGCCCGGTAGTGGCCGGACAGCAAGGCGTAGCGCAGCACTTCGCCGTCGTGTTCGCCCAACAGTGCGCGGATGGTGACGATGTTGCCGACGCTCTTGGACATCTTGCCGGAACCCATCGTCAGCATGCCGTTGTGCAGCCAGTAGCGAACGCTCGGGGTGCCGCAGTTGACGCAGCGGCTTTGGGCCAGTTCGTTTTCGTGGTGCGGAAAGGTCAGGTCGCTGCCTCCGCCGTGGATGTCGATCACGGGTCCAAGGTGTTTGCGGATCATCGCCGAGCATTCGATGTGCCAGCCCGGTCGGCCACGACCCCAGGGGCTTTCCCAACCGGGAAGTTCCCGCGTCGACGGCTTCCACAGCACGAAGTCCTTCGGATCCTTCTTGTACGGTGCGACCTCGACACGGGCGCCGTCCAGCATGTCCTCGAGGCTCCGCTTGGCGAGCGACCCGTAGTCCGGGTCCGACGGGACGTGGAACAGCACGTGGCCCTCGGCTTGGTAGGCATGACCACGGGCGATCAGGGTCTCGATCATGTCAATGATCTCGGCGATGTGGCCGGTGGCGCGGGGCTCCACGTCGGGCGGGATGACACCGAGTGCGGCAATGTCGTCCCGGTATTCCTTGGCGTAGCGCTCCGCGAGTTCGCCGATCGGGCGACCAGTGGCGATGCCGGCGGCGTTGATCTTGTCGTCGACGTCGGTGATGTTGCGCACGAACGTGACCTTCGGGTACTCGAGACGGAGCAGCCGCACGAGCACGTCGAAGGCCACCGCCGGCACGGCGTTGCCGATATGCGCGAAGTCGTAGACCGTCGGACCGCAGAGGTAGATGCTCACTTCGCCGGGAACGAGCGGTTCGAACCGTTCCCGCTTGCCGGATGAAGTGTTGTGAAGGGTGATTTCCATGGTGCCGCTTTCCTGATTGCCGATTCGGTCGAGGGCGGGCGGGGAGAAGCCCCGCGCCGTTGCATCAACAGCGGGAACAACAGGAACGGGGCATTGGGCGGTCGGTCTCCATGGCGGCGGCGATTATACGCTGATGGCGCCATGGCGAGATTGGCTATTTCCTCGGTTCGGGGCCGGACGCGGGTGCTACTATGCATCGCACGCAACGCGATCATCAGGAGTATTCGATGACAACGCCAACGCAAAAGAGATACATCGAGGATCTCGACCCCGTCGAGTTCATGGCTGTGCTGGACGAGGGGGCGCGAAAGTTCAACGAGGAATGCGTCCGGCTGGGCATTTCGCGGGTCGTGGAGATCGATGGGCAAGCGGTTCTGTATCACCCGGACGGAACGCACACGCCCTTGCCCAAGGATCGTGCCGGGATTGACGCCCTGTTCAAGCAGTACAAGGTTTTCTCAGATGAGCAGCAATGTCCGTAGCCGCCCCTGTCTCACCATCTTCGGTGGCCCCAACGGTTCGGGCAAGTCCACGGCCTATGACCGGTTTCTGCGGGCAGGACTCGACTCAGGGGAGTACCTGAACCCGGATGAGATCGCCAAGTCTCTGAACGCGGGTTCCGCCGCGGGGCCAGCCGTAGACTTGCGCGCCGGACGGGAAGTGGTCCAGCGTACCCGGTCGTTGATCGACGCACGTCGTTCCCTGGTCCGGGAATCCACGCTGACAAGCCGGGAGATCGTTCGCAGTGCGGAACGCGCCAAGTCGGCGGGGTACCGCCTCGTCATGGTCTTCGTGGCCGTATCGTCCACGGACATGACCCAAGGACGCGTTGCCCTTCGCGTCGCCAAGGGAGGCCACGATATTCCCGCCGAAACCCAGGAACGTCGCCTTCGCCGGTCGTTCGGTAACGCACCGAAGGTGGCGCGGCTAGTCGACGCCGCCTACTTTTTGGACAACGCCGGATTTGAGCACAAGCTGGTCGGGACGGTCAGGAGCGGCACGATCACCTTTCTCGATTCACACGAGGCGGGATGGGTCGAGCGCGCCACGGTGGGCTTGCCACGGGCGGCAACCCTGAAGTCACGGAATGAAGCCTTGGCCGATTTGCGCGAGACGGAGGGACTCTCGGAGGAACTGCGCCTCCGCGAAGAACGATCCGGGTACGTGGCGGCGTAGTAGTTCGCGCAGTCCGTTCGGCTACGCAGTTACCGCCTTCGCCAGTTCGTCGGCGCGGTAGCTGGAACGCACCAGGGGACCGGCGGCGACTTCCCGGAAACCGGCGGCGAGCCCCCAGAGCCGGTATTGGTCGAACTCGTCCGGGTGCACCCAGCGCGCCACCCGGAGATGGTTCCGGGTCGGCTTCAGATACTGGCCAAGGGTCAGGAGGTCCACGCCGTGCCGGCGCAGGTCGGCCATCGTGTCGCGGATTTCCGCGTCGGTCTCTCCCAAGCCCAGCATCAGGCTGCTCTTGGTGACGACTCCCCGCGATGCCGCGTGGGCAAGCACATCGAGAGTCTGCTCGTAGCCCGCGCGCGGATCGCGGGCCACATGGGTCAGTCGCCGCACGGTCTCCAGGTTCTGGGCGAACACGTCGACGCCCGAGTCCACGACCACGTCCACCGCAGTCGTGTCTCCCTGGAAATCGGGGGTGAGCGCTTCGACGGTGGTCCCAGGGCATCGTGCCTTAATGGCCCGGACGCAGGCGGCGTAGTGGCCGGCACCGCCGTCGGGCAGGTCATCGCGATCCACGGACGTCAGGACGACGTACTTGAGTCCCATCAGTGCCACCGACTCGGCCGCGTTGTGCGGCTCTTCGTCATCCAGCCAGCCCCTGGGATTACCGGTGTCGACGGCACAGAACCGGCACGCCCGGGTGCACACGTCTCCCATCAGCATTAACGTCGCGGTACCGGCGTTCCAGCACTCGCCGATGTTGGGACAATGGGATTCCTCGCACACCGTCGCGAGGCGATGTTCGCGCACGGTGCGCAGCACGTTCGCGTACTCGCCGTTGCCACCGATACGAACCCGCAGCCAAGGCGGCTTGCGCACCGGTGCCTCGGCAGAGTCGAGGTTGACGACCTTGATCCCGTCCTTGATGGCGCTGAACCCCTGCGCTGTTCGGTACTTGGTGCCGCTAACTGTCATTGCGATCTCGATCCTCGACGCGTGGAACTTACCCGCCTTGGATTCCCAACACCACCGGTGAGTCGGCCTCTGTCGCCCTTAAGGGTGTAGGTCACCTGGAGCCATGCGGAGCCGCTCCGTGCCGGCCGGCGAAAACTCGACGTCTTCGAAGCGGATTCCGACACTGGGCGGTGGGTTCGGCCCAGCGGGGTCGATACTCCGCATCATTGCCGCGACGCGAGGAGTCACGACAACCGGCACATGCCGCTGCCACTGCGGGACCGGCGCGCCTGCAACGCGGACGAGGACGCGCGTCGCGCCGAAAGTCCGTTCCTCAGCGAAGCCCGGATAGCCGGCGTCGGGCTCGTCGGTAACGATGTGGGTCACCATGACGCGCCCAGCCTCCGGATTGTGGGCGATTGGACCTCCCGTGCGACGGTCGTAAAGTGGGACATCGCGGTGCAGGTGGTAGTATCCCGGCGTGTTGTAGTAGTGACGGTCTGCATGCCAGACCGCCCCGACGCGGGGCACGCTGGCCAGCCATCGGTATGCTGCGAAGACCTGGTCCTGGGCATGTCGGGCACCGAGGAACACTACCCGACCGGTTTCCCTCGACCACGCCCTGTAGACCTGATCCTGGTAGGGCAACATATTCAGAATCCCGCCCGCGGAGACGCACGCGAACACTGCGGCCACACAGGCCGCGACGGCACGGCCCGGGACACCGTAGCCGTGGAGCCGAACCGCGAGGTCCGCCCCGATCATGATCAGCAGCGGCACTGCGGCGAACACGAAACGGTACTCCTTGTGGGGCTGCATGGAGTGGATGATCACGATCAGTCCGATCAGCGCCAGCACCAGCCCATAGCGCCGCGGTCCGAATGCAGCAGCCAATACGCACGCGGCGCTCAGCCCGCCGTGGGCGGTGAACAGCCAAGCGAGGTACTGCCACGGCGGGCTCTCTCCGGTGAGCTCCGTCCCCATGGCGAGGTTGAAACGGACGTTCGTCACGTAGGAGTGGAACAAGCCTCGGTCCCATACGACGGCGTCGAACGCGCCTACCGCCAGGACCATCGCCCCCGTAGCTAGCAGCAGGACCGGCCTGCGTTCGGCGCGCAGGAGCACGAGGGCGAACAGCACGGCGGCCGCGGGGGCGTACTGCAGGCGGACGGCGGTCGCCAGCACGGCCAGCAGCGCCGCGCACAATCCGGGTCCTAGGGCAATAGGCCCGGGACGGACGGCGATCCAGAGCACCAGCAGAAGCGGACCGGTGGCGACGAACTCGGTCATGGGTTTGTGTGCGAAGCCGCAAAGCTCGTACCAGAACGCGCCCGCAAGCAATGCCACGCGCGCTGCGGTCTCGCCGAAGTGGCTGCGTGTGGCGAAGTACATTCCGATCGGGATGGTGAGGGAGACTGCCGAGAAGACGAGCTCGACGCCGACGGTGTACCACTGCGGCTCGCCGAGACCGATGGCGTCGAAGAGCTTTAACACGCTGGCGACCAGGCCCGGTACGAGCCACGACCGTGCGCCGTAGAAGTACTCCCAGTACGTGACGCCATACCCGAACACCGCACGGTGCGCTGGCTCTAGGTATTGAAAGATCTCGTCGGGGTGTAGCGCGAAGTCGCCGGACAGGGCCACCGCCGCCCGGGCAAGGAACGCGGCGGCCAGCACGAGCGGCAGGAGCTTCCAGACCTTGCCGCTGGCGGTCCGGGGGTGCAGCACGGTCTCTGCGAAAGTTGCTGCAAAGTGGATGGGCGACACTGCCGTCGGGCGGTTGCGGTCTTGCGGTCCCGGGCCCAATGCCCGTCGGCGAGCCGTTTGGCCACCCCGCTGCCGCGCGGGTCGCCGTCCCCTCTTGCGCCTTCCCGAAGTCATGGGCCCCGATGGACCCATGTGGCGGGCGTGGGACACGGGGCGCAGATCGCCGATTCGAACGCGTCGCCGGGTGCGGTTGCTCGGTTGCCGCCGAACCTGCCGGTGTGCTCGAGCGTGCCCGTGTTGGTGACGATGTCCGGACTCCCCAAGTGGACCGATGTCGTACTACCGGATTCGCCTGCCCCGTCCCGCAAATGGCGACCGTCATTCAGAATGCGGCGTTGTTCGGCACCCTTGGGAACGGGATGGCATCGCGGATGTTCTCCATGCCTGTGACGTAGAGAACTAGGCGTTCCAAGCCGAGGCCGAACCCGGCGTGGGGTACGGAGCCGTAGCGGCGGAGATCCCGGTACCACCACAGTTCCTCCTTGACGGTATCCGCCATGCGCGAGTCCAGCACGTCGAGTCGCTCCTCCCGCTGGCTGCCGCCGATGATCTCGCCGACGCCCGGCACCAGCACGTCCATGGCGGCGACGGTCTTGCCGTTGTCGTTCAAGCGCATGTAGAACGCCTTGATTTCTTTGGGGTAGTTGACGACGACCACGGGCCCGCCGGCATGCTCCTCGGTGAGGTAGCGCTCGTGCTCGGACTGCAGGTCACGGCCCCACTCGACGGGAAACTCGAAGGTCTTTCCGGACGCCTTGAGGATATCAACCGCTTCCGCGTAATCGAGTCGCAGGAAGGTGGATTCGATGACGTTTTGCAGCCGTTCGATGACGGACTTGTCGATCCGGTCACGGAAAAACGCCATGTCGTCGGGATGACGGCGCAGGACCTCGGTGAAGATGCTCTTCAGGAAGTCCTCGGCGAGGTCGGCAAGGTCGGCGAGGTCCGCAAAGGCGATCTCCGGTTCGATCATCCAGAACTCGGCGAGATGACGGCTGGTGTTGGAGTTTTCGGCACGGAACGTGGGACCGAAGGTGTAGACCTTGCTCATGGAAAGACAGTAGGGCTCGACATTGAGTTGCCCGGACACGGTGAGGTATGTGTCTCGCCCGAAGAAACTGGATGGCGGGGGGGTCGTAACCTGGAACAGTTCACCCGCGCCCTCGCAGTCGCTGGCGGTGATGATCGGCGTATTTACCCAGACGAAGCCGTTGTCGTCGAAGTAGCGGTGCACGGCCTGGGCGACGGTGTTCCGGACCCGGGAGATGGCCCCGAAGGTGTTGGTGCGTGGCCGCAGGTGGGCCACCGTACGCAAATATTCGAAGGTGTGGCGCTTCTTGGCAATGGGGTAGGTCTCGGGGTCGTCGACGAGGCCGATGATGTTCACGACGCTTGCCTGGACTTCCCGGTCCTGTCCCTTACCCGGGGACTGCGCGACGATGCCGGCGACTTCCAGCGCGCAGCCGGAACCGAGTTCGACGATGTCGTCGTAGTTGTCGAGAGCCTGGTCGGCTACGACTTGGAGGTCGGCGAAGCACGAGCCGTCGTTGATGGCGATGAACGAAAACCCGCCGCGCGAAGTGCGACGGGACTTCACCCACCCGCCGACGGTGACTTCTGTCCCCGGTTCTAGTCCGAGGACGGCCTTGATGGCGCAACGGCTCATGACCGTTAATGTAAACCATCGGCGGCATAATGACGCCGCCGCTCTCGACTCAACCGTTCTTTGCGGCCTGGCCGTCGAAGTCCACCCTCACCCTGAACGGCGAATGACGCTCCTCGATGTAGGTGATGTCCTCCTGTACGTACTGCCGCTCGTCCGCGAGGTAACGCTGGACCGCTGTGCGCAGCCTGGGGTCGCTGATCCAGTGCGCGGAGTAGGTGGGTTTCGGCATGTAGCCCCGGGCAAGCTTGTGACCGCCCTGCGCTCCCGCTTCCACCCGTTTGAGACCCCGCTCGATGGCGAAATCGATGGCCTGGTAGTAGCAGGTTTCGAAGTGCAGAAACCGGTGATCCTCGAGGCAGCCCCAATTGCGTCCATAGAGCGTCTCGCCGCCGATGAAGTTGATGGCGCCGGCGATGTAGCGGCCGGCGCGCTTGCACATCACGAGGAGGATCTGTTCGCCCATGCTCGCGCCGACCCGGCTGAAGAATTCGCGGGTGAGGTACGCCGAGCCCCACTTGCGACCGCCGGTATCGACATAGAAGCCATAGAATGCATCCCACTGCGCTTCGCTGATGTCCCCGGTCAGCCACTCTATCTCGATGTCGTTCGCCAAGGCATCCCGTCGCTCCCGGCGGATGTTCTTGCGTTTCTTGTACGAGAGTGCCGCGGCGAAGTCGTCGAACGAGGCGTAGCCGTCGTTCTCCCAATGGAATTGCGTGTCGATGCGTTGCAGGCAACCGAGTTCGCCTGCCCGTCGCCACTGACCTTCGGGCATGAACGTGAAGTGGACGGAACTCACCTCGAGCTGGCGGGCGACCTGGACTGTCGCGCCGAGCAACATGCTCTCCACTTCCGCCGGGTCGCCCACGTCCTTCGCCACCAAGAGGCGGCGGCCGGTGGCCGGAGTGAACGGGACACTCACCTGCAGCTTGGGATAGTAGCGACCGCCGGCCTGGTAGAAGGCGTGCGCCCAGCCGGAATCGAAGACGTACTCGCCGTGGGAGTGGGACTTCAAGTACATCGGCACCGCGCCGATCGCGTCGTTCAGGCCATGGTCCCGATCCGAAAGCACGACGTGGAACGGCTGCCAGCCGGTCGTCGCGGAGACGCTGCCGCTTTGTTCCAAGGCGCTTAGGAAGCGGTGATCGAGGAACGGGTTGTACTCGGTGCCGGCCGGGTTCGCGCAACGGTTCCACGCCACGGGATCGATGGCGTCGATGTCGTTGAGGATCCTGGCGGCTCGTTCGGGCAAGTGGGGTCGCGCGTCAAGTCGTCGCGGACATTGTACCGAGGGCTGTTCGCAACGGCGGCGCGTCGTTCATGTTTGAACGTCGACGGTGAGGACGTGATCGCTTAGTAGCAGACGAGCCGCGTGGAGCAGGGGCGGGAGGACGCGTTCTCTCGGCAGGTCGTGTCGCGCGGCGATGTTGGTGGCGATCTCGCCGATGGTCTGAGCACCATGGCTGCTCTCGACATCTTGTACAAGGCGCGCAACCAGCGGGCTGACGGGGAGATCGACGCGGTTTTTGCCCCGGATCACCTGGCCGCGTTCGAACCGTCCGTCGCCAAGCACCGCCGACGGAACGAGCGAAAGACCGGGGGCAAGCATCGGTCGCAGGTTCAAGATGTCATGAGCAACGGGCGCCGGCTCCAACGCGGTGAGCGCCGCTGCGATTTCGGACGGTAGCGAAACTCGACTGAGGACGGACCGTTCGTAGCCGGCCGCGGCTTGTCCGGACACGGCTCGCACGAAGGCTTCCCTGGGTGGTCGTTGCTCACCGGTGATGCGCCGCGCCTCCCAGAAGTACGAGTCGACGCTCCGGTTCCCGGCATAGAAGAGCCGAGCGAGTTCGTGGAAATGCTCGTATTGCGTACGATATAGGTGCTCGAACGCGATGGCGGCGTCCGGGGCGAGCTCCGGGTCGGCCAATGCCGTGACGACGTAGGCGGCGCCCATGTGGGCGGCGGTCACGGCGAGATGGACGCCCGTGGAGAACAGCGGATCCACGAAACAAGCCGCGTCGCCGACCAGGATCCACCCGGGTCCGGTCATGGACGAGGCCGAGTACGACCAGTCCCGGACTGCCGTGGGTGCGGACTCGCGCACGCCTTCTTCCACCAGGGCGGCGGTTCGCGGCGCTGCCGCGATCTGATCGTCAAAAAATCCGTGTAGGCCCGAGCGCCGAATCGCCTTCAAACCGATATCGCGGTCCACCACGGCACCGATGCTGGACACGCCGTTGGCCAGCGGGATCTTCCAGAGCCAGCCGTTCGCGTAGGACTCGATGAAGATATTGCCGTCGTCGGGCGGATCCAAGTGGGCACAGTCCCGGAAGTAGCCGTATACGGCGAGATTGCGGAACGCCGGATCCCATACCTTCAATGAGCATTGCCGGGCGAGCAGCGAAGACTGGCCGGTTGCATCGACGACCATTGTCGCGCCGATGCGTTCTCCGTCCGCGAGTTCGATGCCCCGGGCCCGGGCACCGTCGAACAGCACGCGCCGGACGGCGGTTCCTTCGCGGACATCGACGCCGCAATTGCGACTGTGATCGAGCAGTATTTGGTCGAAGCGAGGCCGCCAGACCTGGTAGGCGTGCGGGAAACGCTTGTTGGTCTCGCGGAAGTACCAGGTCCACGGTTCGGGATCGCGTCCCCAGCACATGGTGGCGCCCCATTTTTGCTTGAACCCTTCGCCTTCGATGGCGTCCAATACACCAAGGCCGTCCAGAACGGCCAAAGTCGCCGGCAGCAGGGACTCGCCGATATGCAATCGCGGAAAGTGCTCGCGTTCGAAGAGCCGGACCTTCAAGCCGGCGCGGGCGAGAAGCGCGGCCGCCGTACTCCCGGCAGGACCCCCGCCGACCACAACGACGTCCGGGTATTCGCGCGCATTGGCTTGCCGAATGGGCATCCACAACACTCTAGCAGTCCATCGGTCGCGCGACCGGAGGCTCGTGGAAAGTTCGCCGATCCGGACTGGACAGATGATGGAAAGCCGCGCGCCCGGGTAGCCCTCGATCGACTGCGCACGCTCTGGTTCAACACCGGCACCCTGTGCAATCTCCAATGCACTCACTGCTACATCGAGTCGAGTCCGTGCAACGACCGGCTGGTCTACCTGAGCCGCCTGGAGGTGCGGCGGTACCTCGAGGAGATTCCGGCTCTCGGCCTCGATACGGAGGAGATCGGCTTCACCGGGGGCGAGCCGTTCATGAACCCCGACCTGCCGGCCATGCTCGCCGACAGCTTGGCCAGGGGTTACCGGGTGCTCGTGCTGACGAACGCAATGCGCCCGATGATGAAATGCGCCCCCGAGCTTCTCGGCTTGCGGGACTGGTACGGCTCCAGGCTGACTCTGCGGGTGTCCATCGATCACTACCGGCCGGCACTCCACGAGGAAGAACGCGGACGGCGCACCTGGGTGCCCACGCTCAACGGACTCAAGTGGCTCTCCGACAACGGCTTCGAGATTGCGGTGGCGGGTCGAAGGCGGTGGGGCGACGACGAGGACAGCATGCGCGACGGTTTCGTCCGGCTGTTCGCCGCTGAGGGGATCAACGTCGACGCGACGTCCCACACGGAGTTGGTGCTGTTCCCCGAAATGGACATTAACGCCGATACGCCCGAGATCACCACCGAGTGCTGGGACATTCTCGGCGTGCGGCCGGCGCAGATGATGTGCGCTTCCTCGCGCATGGTGATCAAACGCAAAGGTACCGAGTCGCCGGTGGTGGCGAGCTGCACACTGCTGCCCTATGACCTGGCGTTCAGTCTCGGCGAACGACTCGACGACAGCCTAGGTGATGTCGCCCTCAATCACCCGCATTGCTCACGGTTCTGCGTGCTCGGCGGGGGGCGTTGTTCAGGGTAGTCCGTGGCGCATTCGGGAACCGGCGCTTTGAGACGACGGATCTCAGCCACGCAGCGTCAGGTGGAGGACTAAGCCAAGGACTGCGATCGCCAGGGGAATGATCGCGACGTACAGGCCCGGCGCGCAACTGGTACCGAACTTGCGCCTTCTGTCAGACCGGTTCCACCACCCAAAGCGGCTCTTCGCCCCGGGCGATCCGCTCGGCGTTCGCAACCGCATTGCGCGTGGCGTTGATGCCGCACTCGACGGCGCGACCGCCCAAGTGCGGGGTGATCACGACGTTGGGAAGCGTGATCAGTTCGCTCTCCGGATCGATGGGTTCCACTTCCGTGACGTCCGCGCCGAAACCGAAGATCTGACCTACCTTTAGCGCCGCGGTCAGGGCCGACTCGTCGACGACAGCACCCCGGCATGTGTTGATCAACACCGCAGTCGACTTCATGGCCGCGAGCTCCGCCGTGCTGATCATGCCCCGTGTGGTCGGGTCCAACGGCACGTGCAGGGTCACGATGTCGGAAGTGGCGAGCAATTCGTCGAACGGGACGCGCCTTGCGCCCGCCCTCGCTTCGTGTTCCGGCGCTCATGGTCTGGACGAGCTTGAGGCCGGGGATTCGGCACGCCAGATCGGCGGTTCGGGGGTAGGCGGGTGCCAGGAGTATCGACGCACCATCGCAGGCGGCGGCGACGGTGTCGTCATCGCCGCGGGGATCGACCAGCTCAAATGCGAGACCCGGTTCCCGGGTTTGGCGTTGCAGATCGGCGAGGCGACGTTCGCCGTAGGCTGGATTCGCCAGCAGGATTGCCTTGGTGGACACGATCAGTCGGCCGCTTGGCTGGCCGCGTCGCCGGAACCCTCGACCGGCTCCTCCGCCGCTGTCTCCGTCTCGTCTGCCCGGTCGATCTCAAAGGGTCCCTTGAGATCGAGTTCGTCGGCCATCTCGCGCACCGCCGGAATCACGTCCGAGCCCATCAGGCGCAGGCTGCGCATCTGGTCGTCGTGGCTCATCGCGCCGTCGCCGTCCCAGAAGAAAATCGTGCCCGGTCGCAGGGTTTCCAGGACGTGGCGCACCTTGGGGATGACCGTGTCCGGCGTTCCGGAGATGATCGAGAGCTTCTCGGTCTGATCGACGTAGGTGTCCTTGGGTGGCGACGGTGGCGCTTCCTTCTTCTGCTCTTTCAGGTGCTGGCCGGCACGTCCCCGGGACGCCGCCGCCGCAAAACTGCGCATGGTCGGCAGCAGGTTGTTGCGTTGCGTGAGTCCCGGCAGGTTCTGGATGAACGGCCGGACGATCCCCTGGTTGCCTTCGAGAAACGGGTTGCTCGGACCCTGGACGTACTTCCGTCCGGCTTCTTCGGCCAGTTCCTCGGTCTCGTCCACATGCACCTTGAACAGGTAGCCGCGGTGCTCGGTGCCCGCTTCGTAGCCTTCTTCGGCGGCGACCTCGTCGTAGTACTGGAAGGACTCGAGCGTTGGCTGCAGTTCGGTGGCGAGCATGAGGTACGGATAGCGGTGCTTGGCCGCCCAGGCGACGGTATTGCGGCTCATCACACCGGGAATCCAGATTTGCGGATGGGGCTCCTGGTAGGGGCGGGACCAGGGGTTCACGTAGCGGTAGTGGTAGTGCTCGCCCTCCCAGCGGAAGGGACCGGGTTTGGTCCAGGCTTCGACGATGAAGTCGTGGGCTTCCTGGAAGCGCTCCCAGTTGTACGGCGGCACGGCGTTGTGGGCGACGCTCTCCCGACCGGTGCCGCGGACCCACCCGGTGACTAGCCGCCCGCGGGAGATCATGTCGATCTCGGCGAGTTCCTCGGCGAGAAACAGGGGGTCGTCCCAGATGGGCAGGATGTTGCCGAGAAGGACGATCTTGGCGCGGCTCGTGATCCGCGCGAGGATGGCTGCCTCCAGGTTCATGACCTGGCCCATGCAGAAGGGCGTCGAGTGGTGCTCGTTCAGCATCAACCCGTCGAAACCCATCTCTTCGGCGAACACGCGCTCGTCGAGATAGCGGTTGTAGAGGTCGGCACCGAGCTTCGGGTCGTAGCTGGCGTTGGACATGCCGAGGTCCATGAGGTTGCGCCCGGTCGCGCCGAAGTACCCCGACTTCGGATCCTGGTAGGGGCGTTCCGTGAAGTGTCCGATGAACATGGTTCGTCTCTCTCAAATGGCTCGCGTCTCACGCCCTTCCCACAAGGGTGGCAAGTCGTTCGGGTTCCTCCAGTTCGACGACATGGCCAGCTCCCGCCACGACCTCGACCCGGGCGTTCGGGATCGCGGCCTCGAACTGCTTGGCGCACTCGAAGGGAACCACCTTGTCCCGCTCGCCCCAGACGATGAGGGTTGGTACGTCCAGGTCGCCAAGCAGGGGTTCCAAGCGTCGGTTGAACATATAGGGTTTCCAGGTGAGCCGAGCGGTCATCTCGCGAGACAGGTCCCACAACTGGCGGATGTCGTCCGGCGGTTCGTCCCCGACGTAGGCGGTGTACGTCTCGGCGTCCCGGAAGCTCTCCTCGATGTACTTGCGGTGGGAGAGCATCATCTGATCCGTTATTTCGCCCGTCTTCGGTTGCAAGCCTGCGGCCCCGACCAGTATCAGGTGGGCCAGTCTCGATGGGTTCATCGTGGCGAGTTCGGCGGCCACGTAGCCGCCGAAACCCAGCCCGACGAGCTTGACGTCGCCGAGTTCCAGCCGGCTAAGGAGACGTGTCGTGATGATCGCGACGTCCCGGGGGTCCCTCGCCCAGGCCGGCCGTTCGGAGCCGCCCCAACCGGGCATGTCGGGCACGATCACGCGGTGGTTCTCCGCCAGCCGGTCGTGGAAAGGCAGCCAGCCGGGGCTTCCCCAGCTATGGTGGAGAACGACCACGGGTGGGCCGGAACCCTGTTCGAGATACTTGATCCTACCTGTCGCTAGCGCGAGTTCGCCCTCGGTGTAGGACACTGCTTCGGCCATTGATCCCTCCCTCGCGTTCGAGTGTACCTTGAACGTGCTCCCGTCCGCCTGCGCATGGAACATCCCGTAGGGGCGACCCTTGTGGTCGCCCGCTCGATCCTTGTGGCCGCCCGCGGTGATGCCCGTCCTGGCGAAGGGACGGGACAAGCCCGTCCCCTACGGCCCGAGGTACGTAGGGGCGTAGAATCAGTCTAATCATCACGCTAGGGTGCCGAGATGACCGTCATCAACGCCGACGACCTCACCCAGAGCATCGCCGATGCCCTGCAGTACATCTCCTACTACCACCCGCCGGATTTCATCCGCGCCATGGCGGACGCCTACGAGCGGGAGGAGTCGACCGCCGCCAAGGCCGCCCTCGCGCAGGTACTCGAGAACTCGCGGATGTGCGCCATGGGCAAACGGCCGATCTGCCAGGACACGGGTATCGTCATCGTCTTCCTGGATGTCGGCATGGAGGTCTCCTGGGCAGGCGGCGATAGCCTCGACGAGATGATCAACGAGGGGGTGCGCCGGGCGTATCTGCATCCGGACAATGTGCTGCGCGGCTCGATCCTCGTGGATCCGGACGGGAGTCGGACGAATACCCGGGACAACACGCCGGCGGTCATCCACACGCGGATTGTGCCCGGCGACAAGCTTGGCGTGGAGGTGGCGGCCAAGGGTGGTGGCAGCGAAGCCAAGGCGAAGTTCGCGACGCTCAACCCCTCGGACTCGGTGGTCGACTGGATTCTTCAGATGGTGCCGACCATGGGCGCGGGCTGGTGTCCGCCTGGCATCCTGGGCATCGGCATCGGCGGCTCCCCGGAAAAGGCCATGTTGCTTGCCAAGGAAGCCATGATGGAACCGATCGACATCCACGACGTGAAAGCACGCGGGCCAGCCAACCGCGCCGAGGAACTGCGCCTTGAGATCTTCGACAAGGTCAATGCGCTGGGCATCGGTGCGCAAGGCCTTGGCGGTCTGACCACGGTGCTCGACGTCAAGGTGCTGGAGTATCCGATGCATGCCGCCACCAAGCCGGTGGCCGTGATCCCCAATTGCACCGCGACCCGACACGTGAAGTTCGAACTCGACGGGTCCGGACCAGCGGTGTTCGAGCCTCCGGATCTCGCGGATTGGCCGAAGGTCGCGTTTCGACCGGGGGAGGAAGTCAGGCAGGTGAACCTCGATACCGTGACCCGTGCCGAGACGTCCACCTGGCGAGCTGGCGAGACACTCCTGCTATCCGGCCGTCTACTCACCGGTCGCGATGCGGCTCACAAGCGTTTGGTGGAACTGATCGCCCAGGAAGCGCCTCTGCCGGTCGATTTCCGCGATCGCTTCATCTATTACGTGGGGCCGGTGGATCCGGTGGGCGACGAGGTCATCGGTCCGGCCGGCCCCACCACTGCGACCCGCATGGACAAGTTCACCCGAACCCTGCTCGAACACACCGGACTCCTCGGAATGATCGGCAAGGCGGAGCGGGGGCCCGTGGCGATTGACGCCATTCGGGACTTGGGCGCGGTATCGCTGATCGCCGTGGGCGGCGCTGCCTACCTGATCGCCCGGGCGATCACCCGGTCGACGCGACTCGCCTTCGAGGACCTGGGCATGGAGGCGATTTACGAGTTCGAGGTCAAGGACATGCCCGTCACGGTCTCGGTCGATGCCCGGGGCGAGTCGGTGCATGTGACAGGGCCGGAGATCTGGGCGCGTGAGATCGAGAACCGAATCGCAGCGGCCACGGTCGACTAGCCGCACACCGTAGACTGCAATGAACAGCGCCGAAGTCGTCGTTGTCCTTCACTTGGCGTTCATTGCCTTCGTCGCAGGCGGCGGCTTGTTCGCGCTGCGCTGGCCCCGGATCGCCTGGATTCACCTGCCGGCGGTCGCCTGGGGCGCCTGGGTGCAGTTCGCGGACTGGATCTGTCCGCTCACGTACTTGGAAGATGCCCTGCGTGACGACGATCCGCGCCCGGGTGGTTTCGTTGCCCGCTACCTCATGCCGATCGTCTACCCCGAGATGGCGCAGGAGGGAATACTGACCCCCACCGCTCGATTCGCATTGGGCTGCGCTGCCATCGGGATCAACGTCATCATCTACGCTTGGGTGTGGCGGCGGCACCGGAAACGGCGACGGGAGGCCATGTAGTCCGCCGTTTTGGATCGGTGGCGAAGGGGTTCAGCCGCTGTCGAAGATCACCTTGGCCAACAACCCAAGTACTCCCAACGATACGGGCACCATGATCCCAGCGACCAGCCTGACATGGCTCAGTATGGTGCTCGTGTTCGTGTTCATGTGATCGCGTAGTCGCTCTTCGGATCGATCGATCTCGGAGCGGAGGTTGTGTTCGGTGCCCTTGATCTCGGAGCGGAGGTTGTGTTCGGTATCCTTGATCTCGGAGCGGAGCTTGTCTTCGGTGTCCTTGATCTCGGAGCGGAGCTTGACTTCGGTGTCCTTGATCTCAGAGCGGAGCTTGTCTTCGGTGCCCTCGATCTCGGAACGGAGACGACTTTCCATCGCCTGCGTGTCGGCCCGCATCGAGACATCGTTCTTGTTAATAAGAACACGGAGTTCTTTGAATGCCGCCTGGTTCTCGATCCGCCCGGCGTCGACTTCCTGCACTAGGCGTTCGGTCTTGGTTTCGACGCTGGCGAGTCTCTCTTCGGTGGTTTGGTTGGGATTCCGTTCAGACATCGGTTTGCTTCCTGCCATCGAACCCGCCGTCGACATACTTCCTGTGTTTTTTGCACCGCTTGCGGCCGGCATGCTGGGTTTCGCGGGTCCGAGATTGGCCTTGACGATAGCGCCCGCTGGCAGCGTGAGTCAAGTGTTAGGAAGTCGCTGAAAGCCTTTATTTTATATAGAAATCGACAACAGGCGGGTGCTTCGTACGCTGGTGTACGACGGGGTCGTATTGCGGTGAAATGACGACCCAAGTCGGCCGGTTCAATTGCCAACGAGTTCCACGCGATCTTTGAATGCTTCGAGCACCTCGGGATTCGAGAGCGCCGTCGTGTTGTGCACCTCACGCCCGTGAACCACATCGCGAACTGCTAGTTCGGCGATCTTGCCGCTCAGCGTACGGGGTACGTCGGGCACGGCGGCGACCACCGCGGGGACGTGGCGGGGGCTTAAGTGCCGGCGGATGCGGTGCTTGATGGTGTCACGAATCGAGTCGTCGAGGTCGATGCCGTCACGCATGACGACAAAAAGCACGATGCGAGTGTCGTCCTCCCACTCCTGCCCGATGGCGAGGCAGTCGACGACCTCGTCGACGGTTTCCACCTGGCGGTAGATCTCGGCCGTGCCGATGCGCACGCCGCCGGGGTTGAGTACGGCATCGGACCGGCCGTGGATGATCAGGCCGCCGTTTTCCGTGATCTCGGCGAAGTCGCCGTGGGCCCACACGCCCTCGTGCTTGTCGAAATACGCTTCGGTGTACTTGGCATCGCCGGGGTCGTTCCAGAACCCGACCGGCGCGCTTGGGAACGAACGGGTGCAGACCAGTTCGCCTTTGCCAGCGGACACCGGCTGGCCGGCTTCGTCGAATACGTCGACCGCCATGCCGAGACCCTTGGCCTGCAACTCGCCTTCGTGGACGGGGAGCCAAGGACAGCCCAGGGCGAAACAGGAGATCAGGTCGGTGCCGCCCGAGATCGACTGCAGAGCGAGGTCGTCCTTGAACTCCCTGTACACATAGCGGAAGCCCTCGTGGGTGAGCGGCGAGCCCGTGGACAGCACGGATCGCAGGGCACGCAGGTCGTGGGTTACCCGGGGTTTGACGCCCGCCTTCTCGATGGCCGAGAGGTACTTGGCGCTGACGCCGAATCGGGTGATCGACTCGTTCCGGGCGAGGTCCAGCAGCGCGTTCGGCCCCGGGTGGAACGGGGATCCCTCGTAGAGCACCACGCGGCAGCCGGTGGCAAGGGCGGAAACCAGCCAGTTCCACATCATCCAGCCGCAGGTGGTGAAGAAGAAGAGCGTGTCGTCGCGCTTCAGGTCGACATGCAGTCGATGCTCCTTCAAGTGCTGCAGAAGAGTACCGCCGGCGCCGTGGACGATGCACTTGGGCTTGCCCGTGGTGCCCGAGGAATACATCACGTAGAGCGGGTGATCGAAGGGTAGGCGGGCGAACTCCAGGGGGGCTTCGGGACACTCCCTGCATGCCCTCGAAACGGCGTCCTCGACGTCACCGAGGAGAGACACCCACAGCAGATGATCGATTGAGCCGACCGCGCGTTGCACGGCGTGCGCCCGTTCGCGGACATCGAACCTCTTGCCGCCGTACTCGTAGCCGTCGCATGCGATGAGCACCTTCGGCTCGATCTGACCGAACCGGTCAAGCGCCCCTTCGACGCCGAAGTCCGGCGAGCAGGACGACCACACGGCACCGACGCTTGCCGTCGCCAGCATCGCGACAACCGTCTCCGGGACATTCGGGAGCCAGCCCGCAACCCGGTCCCCGGACGAGACGCCGAGGTCGAGGAGTGTGTGCCGGAATGCGGCGGTCGCGGTGGCCAATTCCCGGTAGGTGTACGTCCGCCGCTGGCCGTTCTCGAGCACCGAGACGATCGCCACGGTGTCGTCGCGGTAGCGTAGGAGGTTTTCCGCGAAGTTCAACCGGGCTCCGGAAAACCATCGGCTACCGGGGAACTGCTCCCCGTGCAGGAGCACAGGCTCGGTCCCGGGTTCGCCCACCACGTCGCAGAAATCCCAGACCGCCTGCCAGAACTCGCCCCGGTGATCGATGGAGTAGCGGTGTAGCGCCGCATAGTCCGGCGGCGCAAGGCCCAACGCCTGAGCGAACCGCGTTAGGTTCGCTTCGGCGATGGCGGCCGGACTTGGCCGCCACAATTCCGTCGTCACCGCAATCCGGCCCAAGCCGCACTTTCCGCCCTGATTATTGGGTCGGCGAGGCGAAAACGCCAGTGCATGCCGATGGGATAATGGTGACGATGAACATCTACGCGCGCTTCGAGACCGCGTTCCGCCGTGCCCGGGATGGGGCGGCCCTAGTCTGTCCAGGTGGCGAGGATTGGACCTATGCTCGACTGATCGCCGAAGTCGACCGGGCCGGGGCGGCGCTCGCCGCGTGGGGTGTGGGTGTCGGGGACCGCGTCCTCGTGCAGACCGAAAAGACCCCCGAGGCAGTGGCGCTCTACCTTGCGTGTATCAAGTCCGGTGCGGTGTACGTGCCGATCAACACGGCGTACACGAAGCCCGAGGTGGACTACTTCATTGCCGATTGCCGGCCAGCCCTGTTCGTCGCCGGCGGTCGGTTCGATGCCGACGTGCCGGTGGCCGTTCTCGACGATCAGGGGGCGGGCTCGTTTTGGCGGACGGCGGCGACGCCGGTCCCAACCGTGGCCCGGGCGGACGACGACCTCGCCGCGATCATCTACACCTCCGGAACGACCGGACGACCCAAGGGCGCCATGCTTGCCCACGCCAACTTGATCTCCAATGCCGAGATCCTGTGTGCCGCGTGGGGTTGGCGAGACGACGACGTGTTGTTGCATGCGCTGCCAATCTTCCACGTGCACGGCCTGTTCGTTGCCCTGCATTGCGCATTCCTCAATGCCACGCCGGTGATTCTGCTCAAACGCTTCGACGTCGCGGCGCTCGTTGCGGAACTTCCGCGTGCCACCGTCCTAATGGGGGTTCCGACGTTCTACACCCGGCTCCTGGACGACGTCTCGTTCGACGCGGCATCGTGCACCAACATGCGGGTGTTCATCTCCGGTTCGGCGCCGCTCGCCGAGCAGACCTTCGCGGCCTTCGAACAAACCACGGGCTTTCGGATACTCGAACGCTACGGCATGAGCGAAACCCTTATGAACACTTCCAATCCGTTGGAGGGCGAGCGAGCCGCGGGAACCGTGGGGTTCGCGCTGCCGGGAACTGCCGTCCGTGTCACGGACGATGATGGGTACGAACTTCCACGTGGAGAGGTGGGCAACATCGAACTGCGCGGACCGAACGTCTTCAAGGGCTATTGGCAACAGCCCGAAAAAACCGCGGAGGCGTTTCGCGACGACGGGTTCTTCGTGACCGGCGACATGGGCACGATGGACGGCGAGGGTCGGTTGACCCTCGTCGGCCGCACCAAGGATCTGGTCATTTCCGGCGGCTACAACGTCTATCCCAAAGAGGTGGAGATGTTGCTCGACGAGATACCGGAAGTGGTCGAGTCGGCGGTCATCGGCGTTCCTCATCCGGACTTCGGCGAAGCGGTGGTCGCCGTGGTGGTCGCGGAGGATGGCGTTGATCAGGCTCGCATTGATCGTTTCTTAGGAACGCGGCTGGCCCGCTACAAGCACCCCAAGCGGGTGCTCTGTGTCGACGAGTTGCCGCGCAACGCCATGGGCAAGGTTCAGAAGAACGTCCTGAGGGAGACCTACGCCAACGTGCTCGAGACGTGAACGTCCTGGCCGTTTCAGGCTGTTAGACTCCGGCGTTTCGTCGCAAGGAAATCGGGAATCCCATGAAGAAGTGCATCGCCTTGTTGGCAGCCTCGCTGCTCTTCGGATTGCCGGGGTGCGTCGAGGTCTCGGACATCCAGGTCAACGCGCCCGAGGCTGTCGACGCGACGCCGGTCGGCCTTGTCGAAGCGCCGGCGAGCGACGCAGGCATGTCGGCCCAACGCCTCGCTCGCATCACGGCGTTGACCCAACGCTACGTGGACGAGGGCAAACTCGCGGGCGTGGTCACGCTGGTTGCCCGAGACGGCAAGATCGTGCACTTCGGGGCGGTCGGCCAGCGCGGCGCGGACGACGAGGCGCCGATGACCAAGGACGCCTTGTTCCGCATTTTCTCGATGAGCAAACCCATCACCGCGGTGGCGGCGATGATGCTCTACGAGGAGGGCAAGTTCGCACTCAACGATCCGGTCGAGAAGTTCGTGCCGGAGCTTGCCGATCTCGACGTCCTCGTCGACGGCGAGTTGGTTCCGGCTGAGCGGACCATGACCATGCGACACCTCCTGACCCATACCACGGGCCTTTCCTACGGATTCAACCCGCGAGATCCGGTGGATCAGAAATACCGGGAAGTCCAGCCGCTCGGCGGCCAGGACCTCGACGAATTCGCCGAACGCCTGGGTACCCTGCCGCTGGCGTTCGAACCCGGCGAGCGGTGGCACTACAGCGTCGCGGTGGACGTTACGGGGCTCGTCGTGCAACGCTTGAGCGGACTGTCCTTCGACGTGTTTCTGAAGGAACGCCTGTTCGACCCGTTGGGCATGGAGGACACCTTCTTCAACGTCCCAGCGGACAAGCTTGACCGGCTGCTGCCCAATCACAGCTGGGACCGTGAAGAAGAACGCCTGGATCAGATCGAGGCGCCTTACGAAGAGACGCAGATGTTCTCCGGCGGCGGCGGGCTCGTCTCGTCGACGATGGACTACCTGCGCTTTTCCGAGATGGTGCGCCGGGGCGGCGAACTCGACGGCGTGCGGATCCTGAGTCCCAAGACGGTCGAGTTCATGACCGCCAATCACCTGCCGTCGACGGTCACGGGTGCCGGAAGCGGCGAGAATCCGCTTTCCAATGCTCAAACGCAGGGCTTCGGCTTCGGACTCGGGTTCGGCATCAACACCAACCCGATCGGTTCCGGCACCCTCGGGTCCCTAGGCGAATACAGCTGGGGCGGCGCGGCCGGGACGGTGTTCTGGGTCGACCCCGTCGAAGAGATGGTGGTGATTGGCATGATCCAGCTCATGCGTTCGCCCTGGCCATTGCGCGGCGAGCTGAAGGTGCTGGCCAACCAGGCGATCACGGAATCCCATTCGAGCTGACGGTGGACGAATCCTGCCTTGCCCACCGGCTGACCGCCGGCGAGCGCCAGCAGTTCGAGGAACAGGGCTACCTCGTCGTACCCGGTGTGCTGCCACCCGACAAGGTGGCCCGCCTGGCGGCGGCGGCCGAGCGACTCGATGCCGAGTGGCGTCCGAAGCGCGAGGTCAAGCCTGATCACCGCATGAACCTGCTCGACGCCATCGGCAAGGACGACGCCTTCCTTGAACTCTTGGACCTGCCCGAGACGTTCATGAAGGTGGTGGACATCCTGGGCTGGAACATCCAGCTCTACCACTCGCACCTGATGATCACGCCGCCGCTGCCGAAGGACCCCATGTCGCGGCGACCCCGCCTCAACTGGCACCAGGACAGCGGCCGGCTGAACCTCGAACTCGAGGGCGAGCCCCGACCCCGGGTGTCGCTCAAAGTGGGGTTCTTCTTCACGAGCACGATGGACACGGATCGGGGCAACTTCCACGTCGTGCCGGGCAGCCACCGTTGGAACCGGCTCGACCTGCCGAAAGACGAGAACCTCGACCACCCGGATGCAACGCCGGTGCGCGCAGATGCCGGCGATACGGTGTTTTTCGACCGACGCCTGTGGCATTCGGCGGGTTTCAACCGCTCGGACGTTACCCGCAAAGTGCTCTTCCTCGGCTACAGCTACCGCTGGCTCAGACCCCGGGACGACATGACGGTCGCGCACTACCTTCCGGGTGCGGATCCGATTCGCCGGCAGTTGCTCGGAGTGAGCCTCAACGGCGGTTTCGGCTACACATCGCCCACCGACGAGGACGTGCCGCTCAAGACTTGGCTTGCAGAGCGCCTGGGCGCCGACGCTTTGGTTCCCTGAGGATACCGATGGAGTCGCCTGCCAAGAGCCGCATCCTGGTACTCATGATGTGCGTGGGCGTGATCTGGGGCGTCTCCGGGTTCGCCTTGGTGTTCAACAACGAATTCCTGCTCTACCACTTTGCCGTGATTCCGCGCGATTTCGGCTCCCTCCCGGGCATCGTCGGCATGCCCTTCGTGCATGGCTCCTGGTGGCACCTGATCGGCAATACCATACCGCTCCTGATACTCGGCGGGATGGTGATGTTCCGCGGGGTCCGCTATTTCGGTGCAGTGACTTTCATGATCATGCTCCTGGGCGGCGTGCTGCTGTGGTGCTTCGGGCGCAGCGACGCCCACATTGGCGCCAGCGGCGTAGCGTTCGGCTATCTGGGCTTCCTGGTAACGCGCGGGTTCTACGAGCGGAGCTGGCAATCCATCAGCATCGCCGCCCTGGTGGTCTTCCTATACGGCGGCATGATCTGGGGTGTGGTGCCCCGGAACGACGGCGTGTCCTGGGAGGCTCACCTGTTCGGCCTGCTTGCCGGGATGGTTGTCGCCCGGGTGGCCTTCGGCTTGGAGCGCAACCGGCAACAGGCATTGGCCGACGAAGACCCCACCGGGGCATCAGAGCGAACGCCGATTGACTTTGAGGGACGACCGTGAAGAACATCATTCTGCTCATCACCGACACCTTCCGCTACGACAATCTCGGTGACCGCGCAAAGCGACCCGTCAAGACGCCGGAACTGGACGCATTCGCGGCACAACGGGCCACCGAGATCGAAGGCTTCTACACCGGTAGCTTCCCGACGATCCCGCACCGGACAGACGTGGCGACGGGACGTCTAGGCTGGCCTCGCTACCCCTGGCAGCCCATCGATCTGTCGGGACGCAACCACATCGCGCGCGGCCTGGCACGAGACGGCTACGCGACGCAATTGCTGTGCGACTGTCCGCATCTGTTCAATGCCCGGTTCAACCAGGGATTCCAGGCCGCCTACCAGCATCGGGGTCAGGAGGGGGATCGCCACCTGCTGCACTTGAACGATGACATCACCGAGGTGATGCCGGCGGCCAAAACCCGCGCCACGCCCAGTTTCCAGGGCAGGACGCTGGCCGACATGCACCGCTGGATCAACCGCTACGCGAGCCGGGAAGACGAGATGTTCTGTGCCAAAACCGCCGCCACGGCGGTACAGTGGCTGGAGGAGAACCATCTCGCCGCGCCGTTCTTCCTGTGGGTGGATTTCTTCGATCCCCACGAACCTTGGGATCCGCCCGAATACCTCGTACGGAAGTACGATCCGGACTACGGCGGCGAGCCCATGCTGCACTGCAACTACGGCCCGGCCACGGACTATTCGCCGGACGAACTCAACAACCTGTGGGCGCACTACGCCGCCGAGACCGAACTCGTCGACCGGCACCTGGGCAGGATCCTGCAGAAGATCGACGACCTCGCGCTCTGGGACGACAGCATCGTCGTGGTCACCAGCGACCACGGCACCAGCTTGGGCGAGCACAACCGCACCGGCAAGAGCAACATCTGCGACCACGACGAGCGCTACTGGCCGATCTACCCCGAAGTCGGCCACGTGCCGTTCCTCATCGCCGGCGGCGACGTTCCCCGCGGCAAAAGCCTCGACATGCTGGCGCAGCCCGTCGACATCCAGCCGACGTTGAGCGATTTGGCGGGGGCCGCCCTTGAACCGCCGGAAGCCTTCGAGGGTCGGAGTTTCGCTCAAGCGCTGCTGGCGAGCCGGCCGGACCATCGCGATCTGGCGGTAACGGGGACGTTCGTGCGTCCCGGGGACGACGGTCGTCTGCCGGCGAAGTGCGTCACGCCGTGGGTGACCGATGGACGCTGGGGGCTTGCTCCGGTCGGCGCATCGGGCGCGCCTGAACTCTACGACGTGGTTGCCGATCCCTTTGCCGAGAACGACGTGGCTGGCATCAATGCGGATGTGGTCAAGGGCCTGTGTGATGGCTTGGCGGCGCACCTTGCCCAACACGACGCGCCGCAAAAGCTGATCGATTCACTGGCCGAGGAATCCTAGGCGCTCCGCCGCCTGCAAGTTCCCCGAGTAGAAACTAGGGCTCAACAAACCGATGGTTGGCTTGATCTTCCAGGGGCAGATCGTACTCTTCGCCCTGCTCCTGACTGCGTTGGTGCTGTCGCTGTCATGCCACGAGTTCGGTCACGCCTATGTCGCGAAGCTGTTCGGCGACAACACGGCCGAGCGGGCCGGCCGATTGACGCTGAACCCCGTGGCGCACATCGATCCGATGGGGCTTCTGATGGTCGTGCTGGTTGGGTTCGGCTACGCCAAGCCGGTGCCGACGGATCCGCGCAACTTCCGGTCAAGGAGTGCGGACCTTTGGGTCGCGGCGGCGGGGCCGGCAATGAACCTGATTCTCGCGGCCGTTGCCTGGAACTTCTTTCTGTCGATGCGGATGTCGGGCGTGGAGTACTTCTACGGTGCGAACGTGGTGACGTTCTTCAGCCTGCTCGTCCAGGTGAACCTGCTGTTGATGATCTTCAACATGATCCCGCTGGGGCCGCTGGACGGCCACTACATCCTGCCGTACTTCCTGCCGGACCGGCTGAGGCGTCTGTACATCGACTACAACGCCCGCTACGGCGTTTTCGCACTGCTCGCCCTGATCGTCGCGGGGCTCCTCGGCGTGCCGGTGTTCACCGCGTTGATGACCTTCGCCCAGTCGCTGCTGCCTTATATCACCTTCGTCGCGTAGGCCCCTCCCTCGATTGGCTCAACCGTCGTGGTGGTGGCCGCTGTCGTCGTCGTGGCCCTCCCCGGCGGCGACTTCGTCCTCGAGAATCGCCAGGAACCGTTCCATATTGCCGAAGTCCTCGGAATCGGCCGGCACCTGCTCGCCGCCACCGTGCGCCGGGTTGCCTTGGCCTTGGATCTTGTTGAGGATCACCGCGGCGGGAGTTTCGTGGTCGTGGTCGTGGTCGCCGTGGTCGGAGTCGGCCAGGTAGTCCCTGAACTCCCCGAAGTTGTGCTCCTCGTGGTGGTCGGTATCCGAATTCACGAACACCAATGGCGTGTGGTCCGACTCTCCGCCTTCAACGTGGCAGTTGATGCATTTCGATTGGACGATGGGAGCGGAGATGTCGGCGTCGAAGACCTCGCGGGCGGTTTCGAACTCGGTCATCGGCGCGGTCGATAGGTTGGTCAGTTGATTGGTCTGTGCACTCTCCATGAGGCTCATGACCATGATCGGCTCGGAGGAGGTGATGTTGAGCTGCCATTTGCCCCTGCCGTCCCCAAGGGCGCCGTCGAAGTTGCTGCCGCCGTCTTCGAGATCCGCCGCCGACAGGGTCACCGCCTGACCCTCGCCGACGGTCACCGCCACCGTGCTACCCGGCGACGTTCCGTCGTCGTCGACGCCGACGATTTCGACCTCGGCTTCTTCATGGCCAGGATTGATCAAGCGGAGTTGGCTTACTTGGTTGACGTTGCTGCCCGGATTGAACACGGCGACCCGGTGGCGGCGCCCAGAGCCGGCCGGCGCGGTGTCGGTCATCGAGGTCAGGAAGCCGTCCGTGTGCCGGATGTAGGCCAGCACCTCGATGTCGAGGCTGCTGGTCATCAGAAGCCGCCAGTCGCCCCCCATGGGTGGACCGGTGTGGCCGGCAAGTCCCTTCTCCTCGGCATCCGTGCCGCCGTCTTCGAGGTCGTTCGAGTTGAAGTGCACGGTGGCGTTTTCTTCGATCGTCAACGTGACCTCGTCGGCTTGGTAGCCTGTGTCGTCGACGGCTTGGACATGCACTTCGCCGTGATGGTCATCGTGGTTGATGATGCGCACGAAGCCTTGGCGGTATTCGTTGGAGGCCGTCGGGAACAGGGGGACGTGGTACTCACCCTCGTCGGCGTGGTCGTGATCGTCCTGCGCCCATCCGAAGGTGGCGAATCCGGCCACGAGGAATGTCAGCAATCCGATCCGGGCAGTGCTCCAGGCGATACGGCGGCGGTGGTTTCCGGTGTGCGCGGTCATGTTCCCTCCAATCTTGGGCGTCGGTTTCGACCAACGCGATGCTTAGACAATCGACGTAGTAGACAACGGACGCGCGGTTAAGCGTTCGAGTGTGGCACAGCGCCACGGCGTGCGCGACAATCCTCCCCATCCTTCCGCAACTCCCTAGGCCATGTTCGAGAGCTTGAGCGAACGCTTGACGAAGACCCTGCGTGCGGTTGCCGGGCGCGGGCGTCTGACCGAGGACAACATCCGCGACGCCGTGCGCCAGGTGCGTCTCGCCCTGCTCGAAGCCGACGTCGCGCTTTCGGTAGTTCGATCGTTCACCGCGGACGTTCAGCAGCGAGCGGTCGGCAGCGACGTATTGGCATCGCTAAACGCTGGCCAGGCGTTCGTCAAGATCGTCCAGGAGGAGTTGGTCCGGTTGATGGGCGAGGCCAACGACGCCCTGGACCTTTCGACGACGCCCCCCGCCGTGGTCCTGGTGGCTGGCCTGCAGGGGGCAGGCAAGACCGCCACGGTTGCCAAGCTGGCGCGCTATCTGAAGGAGCGGGAGCGCAAACGCGTGGCGGTGGTGAGCGCCGATGTCTACCGTCCTGCCGCCATCGAGCAACTCGAGACATTGGCTGCACAAGCCGGTGCCCGGTTCATCCCGAGCAGCACGGATGAGAAGCCTGTCGCGATTTCGACATTTGCCCTTGCCGACGCCAAGAAGGGACTCGACGATGTGCTGATCGTCGACACGGCCGGCCGGCTCGCCATCGACGAGGAAATGATGGCGGAAGTGGCGGCGATTCACCGGGCTCTCGATCCGGTGGAGACACTCTTCGTGGTCGATGCGATGACCGGTCAGGATGCCGCGGTGACGGCCAAGGCGTTCCACGAAACGCTACCCCTGACCGGCGTGGTACTCGCCAAGGCCGACGGCGATGCCCGCGGCGGGGCGGCGTTGTCGGTATGCGCGGTGACTGGCAAGCCGATCAAGTTCCTCGCCGTCGGCGAGAAGACCGACGCCCTGGAAGCGTTTCACCCGGACCGGGTCGCGTCGCGCATTCTCGGCATGGGCGACGTTGTCGGCCTGATCGAGGAGGCCGAACGCAGGGTCGACAAGAAGAAGGCGACGCGTCTCGCGCGCAAGATGCAGAAAGGCCGGAAGTTCGATCTCACGGACTTCCGCGATCAACTCCAGCAGATGGGCGATATGGGCGGCATGGCGGGACTCATGGACCGCCTTCCCGGCATGGATCAACTGCCGCCGCGTGCCCAAGCGCAGTTGGACGGTGCGCTGTACCGACGAATGGAAGTCATCATCGATTCCATGACGCTTGAGGAACGCCACTTCCCCGGCATCATCAACGGTTCGCGCAAGCGCCGCATTGCCAACGGCAGCGGCACTCGCATCCAGGATGTGAACCAGCTTTTGAAACAGCACAAGCAGATGCAGAACGTGATGCGCAAGGTGACCCGCAAGGGCGGCATGGACCGCATGATGCGTGGGTTGGCCGCTGCCGAGAATGCCGCCCGGGGCGGAACCCGGGGCCGGCCGCCGGTGGCACGACGTCGGCGTCGTTAAGGCTCCAACGGGGCCCGTCACGGCGCGCCATGATGCAGAAGTCTCGATATCGCGAAACTTCAACGCGCGCGTCGGTGTGCGCCATCGCCTTCCGGCGACGTGCCTGATAGAATCGCGCGCCTTTGATTCTTGAGGTGCCGAACGTGGTCACTATTCGGCTGGCGCGCCACGGGGGCAAAAAGAAACCTTTCTATCACGTGACGGTCGCAGAGCGGTCCGCAAAACGTGATGGCCGCTTCATCGAGCGGGTGGGGTTCTACAACCCGGTGGCAAGGGGCCAAGAGGAAGAGCTCCGCATCGACCTCACGCGCGTGGACTATTGGTTGTCCACGGGCGCTCAACCCTCCGACCGGGTTAGTCAGCTCGTTGCCCGCTGGCGCAAAATGCAGGCGCAACAAGCACTTGGCGATGCGTCGGGCGACGACGAGCCCGCCGCAGATCCCGACCCTGCCTCGGATCTCGAGTCCACCGCAGATGCCAAGCCTGCCGCGGACGCCGAGCCTGCCGCGGACGCCGAGCCTGCCGCGGACGCCGAGCCTGCCGCGGGCGTCGAGCCTGCCGCGGACGCCGAGTCGTCCACCGAGCCCGCGTAATCCTTGGCCGGTGCATCCGAGTTTGGGCGCACCGATCGGCTAGTAGCCCGACCTTGCACCCGACATGCCACTGCAAACGTCATCACCGGGCAAACCCGCAACTACCGACGAGGCGGATGGCGTCGTTCAAGTCGGGGTGGTTGGCGCCCCGTTCGGTGTCAACGGCTGGGCGCACATCCGATCCTACACGGATCCGCCTGGCAACCTGCTCGGCTACGCGCCATGGCAACTTCGCGGGGAGACCGGAACGAACGACCCTGGATGGATGCCGATCGACGTTGAGGCCCAATGGCATGGCGGAGGCTTAGTCGCGCGTTTTGCGGGCGTTCGAAATCGCGATGCGGCGGTGGAACTGCGCGGCAGGGACATCGGCGTGTCGGCCAGCGTATTGCCGGTGCCCGAACTAGGCGAGTACTACTGGCGCGACCTGATCGGTACAGCGGTCGTCAACAAGGCCGGTGTTCATCTTGGCGAGGTTCAACGATTGTTCGCCACACCAGCGCACGACGTCCTGGTCGTCGTCGACGACATCGGCGAACGGTTGATCCCCTTCGTGAGCGAGTGGGTGGTTGCTGTCTCTCACGGGTGCCAACGCATAATCGTGGATTGGCAAGCCGAATGGCGATGAGAAATCCCTAGCTCAATGGAAGCCTATTCCGTGGCACTTGTCGGGTTGTTTCCCGAACTGACCAACGCTTTCCTGGACGTCGGGGTGGTCGGGCGCGCCATTCGCGAACAGCGTGTTAGATGTACGCGTTTCAACCCCCGCGACTATGCGATGGATGCGCGAAGGACCGTTGACGACCGACCGTTCGGTGGTGGACCGGGAATGGTGATGATGGTCGAACCGCTGCGCGCGGCGGTCCGCGATGCCCGAACGGCTGTTCCCGAAGGATCGCCGGTGGTTTTGCTGAGCCCCCAGGGCGAGCGCTTCGACCAGCGGCTGGCGGACGAATTGGTCAGGTTGCCGGGCTTGATCCTGGTGGCCGCCCGGTACGAAGGTGTCGACGAACGATTCACCGCAGACCACGTCGACCGCGAGTTGTCGATCGGGGACTACGTGATTTCGGGTGGCGAGTTGGCCGCCTTGGTCGTCTTCGACGCCGTGGCGCGGCTTGTGCCCGGGGTGCTTGGCAATCCAGACTCGACCATTGCCGAATCGCATGTGGACGGATTGCTCGACTATCCCCACTATACGCGTCCCGAAGTCGACGGCGGGAACCGTGCCCCGGCGGTGCTCCTCTCGGGAGACCATGGAGCAGTGGCCAAGTGGCGACGCGGGGAGGCGTTGGGCAGGACCTGGCAACGCCGCCCGGGCGCGTTGCTGGATCGGGAGCTGAGCGCCATTGATCGGCAGCTACTGGCAGGCTACATCCGCGACAGCCGCGAAATCGACATCGAAATACAGGAATAGCGCTCGGACGAGGAGAGACGACATGCACCGCAACAAGATCATCGAGGAACTCGAATCGGCGCAGGTGAAGACGGACATTCCGGACTTCGCGCCGGGCGACACGGTCGTGGTGCAGGTGCGGGTCCGCGAAGGGTCGCGGGAGCGGCTGCAGGCGTTCGAAGGCGTGGTTATCGGCAAACGCAACCGCGGCCTCAACTCGGCGTTTACGGTACGCAAGATCTCCCATGGCGTGGGCGTGGAACGGACCTTTCAGACACACAGCCCGTTGATCGCATCGATTGACGTCAAGCGTCGCGGCGATGTGCGCAAGGCCAAGCTCTACTACCTGCGCGAGCGGCGCGGCCGGGCAGCCAGGATTCGCGAGAAGGTCTAGCGCACGGGAGACGCCCGGGAAGAAAAGTAACCAGCTTGCCGGAGGGGTTGGATTCGAAGGGGAGAATAACCCACCCGACAAGCTGGCGATTGTTCGGCACCGGGAGAGGCGACCGGTTTCCGAACGGTCCGTGCAGCTCAATCGGCTCGATGGCACGACGAGCAATTCGCCGGACTCGACCCTTAGAAGCAGAGATCGTGCCAAGCACGCCGATACTCGACGCTAACTTCGAGTTCCTGTGGTTTTTCAAGGAGTTGTATACTCCACGGTGCCTGCCACGCACCGCTACACACGGTCATGCCGCAATCACACCCGCCGCAAACGAACCAACAGACGAACCAAGATGGTGCAATCGACGCCCATTTGGATCACCTGTGGATGCAGAGGGGATTGAGCCGTGCCACGCTGGCTGGTTATCGACGCGACCTCCAGGGGTTTGCCGGTTGGCTGCGGCGTGACCTCGCCTCCGCGCAAGAGAGCGACCTTCAGGACTACCTCGCCGTAAGGCTCGCGGAGCGACGCTCGCCGCGCAGCGTGGCCCGATTCCTCTCGGCCGCGCGGGGGTTCTACCAACGTGCCGTCGACACGGGGACGATTGCCGTCGATCCGACCGCGAACTTAAGCCGGCCCATGCTTGGGCGCCCGCTGCCCGGGACGCTGTCGGAGGACGAGGTCGAACGGTTGCTCGCGGTGCCGAAGAGCGACGACCCGGAGAACGAGCCGGCCGGGTTCCGTGACCGCGCGATGCTGGAGACCCTCTACGCGACCGGCCTGCGCGTGTCGGAACTGGTTTCGCTCACGCTCACGGCCCTGAACCTGCGTCGAGGAACGGTGCAAGTGGTGGGCAAAGGCGGCAAGGAACGCCTCGTGCCCTTGGGCGAGACCGCCATCGACTGGATCGAGCGCTATCTCGACACCGCCCGCCCCATGATTCTCAAGGGCCGGGCCAGCCCCGCGCTGTTCGTCTCCAACCGGGGCCAAGGGATGACCCGACAGACCTTTTGGCACATGGTGAAGCGGTACGCGGCGGCGGCCGGCATCGATCGCGCGATTTCGCCGCACACGCTGCGCCATGCTTTCGCGACCCACCTCGTGAACCATGGCGCCGACCTTCGCGCCGTGCAGCTCATGCTTGGGCATGCAGACTTGTCGACCACCCAGATTTATACTCACGTGGCACGCGACCGGCTGAAGCGTCTGCACGCGGAACACCATCCCCGCGGTTGATGTCCAACAATCCGCGGTTCGCTGGCCAATGATCTGGAGGTTCCCTTGACGGACGTCTGCAACCGACTACGAGCGTTCACCGCGGCGGTGTTCTGCGCGGCATTCCTGCTTATGCCAGCTCCCACCCGCCCGGCTTCGGCGGATGAAGACACGAGAGCTTCGGATCTCGCCGCCCGCCTCGAAATGCTGGATCTCGGCTTGGGCGTGAAAGGGGTTACGCTGTCGGAAGTGCCCGGCCTGTTTGAGGTCGAGACCGATGGTGGACTGCTCTATGTCACCGAGGATGCAGGCTACCTGATCGCCGGAAACGTCTACGAGATCCGGGATGGCGGTCTCGTGAACCTGACGGAACAGAAGCGGTCCGCCGAACGGCGGGAACTATTGGACCGTATCGATGGGACGGACCTCATCAACTTCACACCGGAGGGCGGGGCCGAGGCCGTCGTCTTGGTCTTTACGGACACCGACTGCGGTTTCTGCCGCCAAATGCATTCTCAAATGGCGAATTACCATGCCCTCGGGATCGAGGTGCGCTACCTCGCGTTCCCCCGCGCCGGCGTTGGGTCGCCCACCTACGACAAGATGGTATCGGCATGGTGCTCGGACGACCCCCGGGAGGCGTTGACGGCGCTCAAGCGGGGCGAGGGCATTCCCGAGAGGTACTGTGAGAGCCATCCGGTGGGCGAGCAGCACGAACTGGGGCAACTCATCGGCATCACCGGTACACCTGCGATCGTACTAACAAACGGTCGGGTGCTTCCGGGGTATGTTCCCCCCGACGATCTGGCGGCGTTGCTCGGGCTTTAAAGTAAGTGACCCCGCTAAGAGTTGGCCTGGCGGGCCTCGGCACCGTTGGAGCCACCGTTGCCCAGCTGCTTCTCGAGAATGCCGCGTTGTTCGAGCGTCGCGCAGGCCGGCGACTTGATCTGACCCGGGTGGCGAGCCGAACGCCCAAACCCGACGTCAATCTTGGACCGGCTACCTTCGATACGGACCTCGGTTCGCTCGATGCCGACGATGTCGACGTGGTGGTGGAACTGATCGGTGGCGTGACCTCGGCTAAGGAGGTCGTTGCCACGGCAATTGGTGCCGGTCGCCACGTCGTCACCGCCAACAAGGCACTGCTGGCGGCACACGGTGAAGAGCTGTTCGAGGCGGCAAGCCGACGCGGGGTCTCGGTTGGCTTCGAAGCGTCCGTGGCCGGCGGTATTCCGATCATCAACGCCTTGCGCACGGGACTCGCTGCAAACCGTATCGATGCGCTCGCCGGCATCGTCAATGGCACGTCCAACTACATTCTTACCGCGATGGAGGAGGAAGCGCAGGATTTCGCGACGGCACTTGCCGAAGCCCAGCGCTTGGGCTATGCCGAAGCCGACCCGACCTTCGATGTCGAGGGCATCGATGCCGCCCAGAAGCTCGCCATCCTCGCGGCGCTCGCCTTCGACGCGACCATCGAATTCGACGGTGTGCACGTCGAGGGCATCTCGGGCATAGACATCGAGGACATTCGCTATGCGCGGGAACTCGGGTTCTCGATCAAGCATCTGGGTATTGCCCGTTTGCACGAGGACGGAGTCGAAGCGCGTGTGCATCCGGCGCTGGTGCCGGATTCGGTACTCATCGCCAAGGTGTCGGGCGTGATGAACGCGGTCATGACGCATGGCGATGCCGTGGGTCCCACGCTGTACGTCGGCCCCGGGGCCGGCGGCCCGCCCACCGCATCTGCGGTCGTTGCGGACCTGGTCGAATTGGCGCGCGGCACGTTGCCCGTGCCCCGACCGGCCGAGCGGCGACTGCCAGACCTCGGGATCGAGGGCGTGATTTGCGCTCACTACCTGAAGATTCCGGCCATCGACCAGCCCGGCGTGTTCGCGGACGTGGCGGATGTGCTGAGCCGGCACGACGTGTCGATCGAAGCGGTGATTCAGCGTCCCCAGGCCATTCGATCCGGAGCCGAGCCCTGGGTGCCGATAATCATCGTCACCGACGAAGCACCTGAGGCGGTGGCCAGGGAGTGCGTCTCGGAGCTCGGCAGGTTGTCGGGCGTGACCGGTGAAATCGCACGGATACGGGTCGCCGACCTGACCGCGATGATGCCGCCTGCGCCCCCGGCGGGCGCGTAGGGAGGCTAGCCCGTGCCCACCTTGCGCAGCTGAATTGCGTCCACCGCCCTCTCGGCCAGCACGTCGGAAATCACCACGACGGATTCGTCCGGGCCGATGCCCTCGCGCTCCCGAAGGACCGCGAAGGCGGTCTGGATCGTCTTCTCGGGGTCGTTGCTGAACGAGGTGCGATAGGCGAAAACGCCCCGGTTCAGCATCAGTCGCCGGCGTGTCTGGCTGGTATTCGTGAACGCGAAAATCGGCACCCGGTCGGGATGGCAGTTGGTCATGAGGTCGGCGGTGATGCCTCGCCGCGTGATGACCACGATGCCGGCAGCGTGAATCGCTTCGGCAAGCCGCGCCGCGGAGGTGGCGAGGTGCTGCTTGGCGGTGTCGTTGGCCAACGACTCGTGCAACGAGAAGCCGCGCTGGCGCTCGCTCGCCTCGGCGATGTTGGCGAGTTGCTCGACGCAACGGTACGGATAGGCACCGATGCTGGTTTCACCTGACAGCATGATGGCGTCCGCACCCTCGTACACGGCGTTGGCCACATCGGTGACCTCGGCACGGGTCGGAATGGGGTTCTCTATCATCGACTCCATGAGGTGCGTGGCGACGATGCAGCGCTTGCCCAGACGGGCGCAATTCTCCGCCAGGCGGCGTTGCACGATGGGCAGTGTCGCGATGTCGGTCTCGATACCCAGATCGCCCCGGGCCACCATGACGGCGTCCGCGGCCTGCGCGATCTCCTCGGCGTTGCGCACGCCCTCGGTGTTCTCGATCTTTGCGATCACCTGGATCACCCGGCCGGCCCTTGGACCGAGCAACTTGCGCAGTTCGGCAATGTCGTGGGCGGATCTGACGAACGACAGTGCAATGAAGTCGATCTCCTCCGCGACGCCGAACGCGATGTCGTCCCGATCCTTGTCGGTGATCGACGCCAGATTGACGGCGACGCCGGGAAGATTGACGTGTTTGCGGCTGCCCAGCATGCCGCCGTCGGCGACCCGGCATTCGAGCCGGCCGTTGGTGCGGGCCGTGACGCTCACGTTGATGAGCCCGTTGTCGAGCCTGACGCGGTCGCCGACCGCCACCGCGTCGGCGAGCCCGGGATAGTTCACCGCAATGGACGGCACGTCGGTGGCGGGTTGCGGAGTGACGTCGAGGAAGACCTTCTGCCCGGCGTGTAACGCCAGGGGCTCGTCGAGGGGTCCGGTCCGGATCTCCGGGCCTTGGGTATCCAGCATGATCGGCATGGGATAGCGGACCTTGCGGTTCAAGGTCTTTATCCAATGGATGATCTCCGCCGCCTCGTCTTGGCTCGCATGGGACATGTTGAGGCGTACCACCGACATGCCGGCTTCGTAGAGCCGCTCGATGCCCTCGTAGGAGGCCGTCGCCGGCCCCACCGTGCAGATGATCTTGGTCTTGCGGCGCGTGGCAGCCATTGTCGATGAAGCTATGCCTTGGGGGATCCGGACCAGTACCCCGGCGGTCGGCCCCGGGCCCAGACGTGCTCCCGGGCTACGTCCTCGTTGAGATCCGCGCCCCAGCCCGGCCGGTCGGGGATCGCCACGCGACCCTGATCGAATTCAAGCGACTTGGTGACGAGGTCGTCCTTCCACGGCACGTCGTCGATGTCGATCTCCGAGATGCGGACGTTCGGAATCACCGCGCAGAGATGGAGCGAGTGCAGGGTGGACAGGTGGCTGTAGTAGTTGTGGGGGGCGCAGTTGATCTCGAAGGTCTCCGCCATGTCCGCCACGCGCTTCGAGTTGGCGAAGCCGTTCCAGGGTACGTCCACCATGCAGACATCCATGGACCGGGCCTCGAAGTAGCGCCGGTAGTCCCTTGACGTGAACAGGTTCTCGCCCGAACAGATGGTCACGCTGGTCGACTCGCGAACCTCGCGCAGCCCGTCGGGTTCGTACATGTCCACTTCCACCCACATCATGCGCATGTCTTCCAGCGCCCGGCAGATGCGCTTGGCGGCTTCGACCCGGAAGTTGAAGTTGAGGTCCAAGGCGATGTCGACGTCCGGACCGACGGCGTCGCGGAAGGTGCCGATCAGCGTGCGGATATGGTCGATGGTGGCATTGTCCACCGTGCCGTCGGTGGTGCCCTCGCCGCCGCCGAATCCACCGCGGTAGGTGCGGGCGACCTCGCCGGGATAGACGATGTTGGTCTTCAATGCGGTGAAGCCGCGGGCGACGACTTCGTGCCCGAGGTTCGTGATGTCGTCCCAGGTCTTGAGCGCCGGCACGCCGATGATCTCGTGGTTCCCGGCCCGGGACGAACCGCAGTGCGACCAATAGACCCGCTGTCGCGTCCTCAAGGGCCCACCGAACAATTCGTAGACCGGAACACCCAGCGCCTTGGCCTTGATGTCCCACAGGGCCAGTTCAATGCCGGCGATGGCCTTGGCCGCGATGCCGCCGGGACTTTGACGAGCCATGCGGTACATGTCCCAGTAGCGGGCCTCAACGGGACGCGGGTCGTGGCCAAGGAGAATCGTCTCGAACTCCTTGGCGGATCCGACGACGCTGTACGGCATGCGGCCGTCCGAGCACTCGCCGTAGCCGGTGATGCCTTCGTCGGTCCGAACGGCCACGAATTGCCACGGACGCCACCCGGCATCCACGACGAAGGTGTCGACTCCGGTGATCTCCATGGTTCCCTCCGTGGTATTGCGGCAAGCGCCTACGGGACATGCCTGCGGCGCGAACGGTTGATTACGGCGCTTCGGCAACCGCTGCGTATTCGGAACGCATCAGGGCGTTCACTTCATCGATCATGGCCGGAACCATCTTCTCGGTGTAGCCCCGCTTGATGGCGGCCACCGTCCCGTCCTTCTTGATCATGACGAGGTGCGGAATGCCCGAGACGCCGAATCGTTTCTTGGTTCGTCCGTTGTAGTCGTTGATCAGCGTCATCGTGTAGTCCTTGAGCCGACGCTCCATGGGTCGGTAGGCCCTGGGTTGCTCGATGTTGATCGCAATGACGCGGACACGGTCGCGCCCGGCGTGCTGTTGGAGCGTTTCCAAGACGGGTAGTTCCTTGCGGCAGGGCGGGCACCAGCTTGCCCAAAAGGTCACGATGACGACCTTGCCGTGAAGGTCCTTGAGCCTGACCTTCTTACCTTGACGGTCCTTGCCGAGATACGACGGGGGGGCATCGCCGACCTCGGGAACCGCAAGGGCCGCCGTCGCGAACAGAAACGCAGCCGAGGCGAGAAGGGTTGTCCAGCTCCTCATCGGTCAAACCCTAACCATCCCCTTGAGGCCCGTCAAACGACGCCGTCTGCAGGTCGCCGGGATTCAATAGTCACGGTCGCTTGAAATGGGACAGGTGTTTGCGACATGGTTGGTTCTCGCCCTCGAACCGCAAATCCGTTGATCGTCGAATCCCGGCCCAAGCGGCCGTCCCAACTCGATTCGAAGCTGCCGGCTTTCCTGCGCGACGCTTTGGCCGCGCGCGGTATGGCGGCCACGTCCGATCTGGATCTGTCGCTCAACCAAATCCACTCCCCCGACGCGCTGCCGGGAATCGATGTTGCCGCAGACCGCCTCGCCGCGGCTGTTGTGCAGAACGAACGCATCCTGATTGCCGGCGACTTCGATGCCGATGGCGCGACGGCATCGGCCCTGTGCGTGTCCGCGCTGCGGGCGATGGGAGCGGGTGGCGTGGACTTCGTGGTGCCGAACCGTTTCGAGTACGGCTACGGGCTATCCCCGGAGCTCGTCGAGGCGGCGTTGAAGCGATCGCCCGAGGTCATCGTCACGGTCGACAACGGCGTGTCGAGTGTGGACGGTGTGGCGCTCGCCCGGGACAACGGGGTGGACGTGGTCGTTACGGACCACCACCTTCCCGGCGACGAACTTCCCGCCGCCCGTGCGATCGTCAATCCGAACATGGCGGAATCGGCGTTTCCCAGTCCCAATCTTGCCGGCGTTGGTGTTGCCTTCTACGTGATGGGCGCGGTGCGCCGGCGGTTGAGGACGCTGGGTCACTTCGAGAGTCGCGGGATCGCCGAGCCCAATCTCGCCAACTGGCTGGATCTGGTGGCGCTGGGCACCGTGGCCGACGTCGTGCCCTTGGACCGCAACAACCGCATCCTCGTCCACCAGGGCTTGAGACGTATTCGCGGGGACAGGACGCGACCCGGGATCCGTGCTCTGGTGGAGGTGTCCGGTCGTGCGGCGAGTAACCTGAGTGCCAAGGATCTCGGTTTCGCCATGGGGCCGCGGCTCAATGCCGCCGGCCGGCTCGAGGACATGTCCATCGGCATTCAATGCCTCTTGGCGGACGACGACCGCTCGGCCCGGACCCTTGCCGAGCGGTTGGACGAGATCAACCGGGAGCGCCGTGACATCGAAGCCGGCATGGTCGACGAAGCGACTGGCATGTTGGATGGCGAGATCGGCGACGACGTGGCGATCTGCGTCTACCAGCAAAACTGGCATCAAGGCGTGATCGGAATCGTCGCGGGTCGGATGCGCGAACGCTACCATCGTCCGGCGATCGTGTTCGCCGATGCCGGTCCGTCATCGCCGGGTGACCTCAAGGGTTCGGCGCGGTCGATCCCCGGCTTGCATATCCGCGATGCCATCGCGGAATGCGCGACCCGGCGCCCGGGTCTGGTCGGTCCCTTCGGCGGGCACGCCATGGCCGCCGGGTTGACCATACGCCACGCCCACCTGCCACGCTTTCAGCACGCCTTCAACGAGGTCGTCGCGAAACGGGTCAGTGAACGCGACCTTGCCGGGGTCATCGTCACGGACGGCGAACTAGCCGACGCGGACATGAAGATCGACAACGCCCGGCTGGTTGCTGCCCACGGGCCTTGGGGCCAGGGCTTCGAAGAACCTTCGTTTCACGGCGAATTCGATGTCGTGATGCAACGCGTGGTGGGCGAACACCACTTGAAGCTCGCTCTCAAACAGGACACGCGGGTCGTGGATGCCATCGCCTTCAACACCGAGCCAACGCCCGGAAATAGGGTGCGGGCGGTCTACATGCTGGGCATCAACGACTACGGGGGTGCCGACACGCTACAGCTTGAGATCGTGCAACTCGAGAGTTGCTGACTGGTAGAATCCCGCGATTCCGACCGAACCCGAGCACCCATGGCTGAAGTCACCTCCATTCGCGAGACATTGAAGTCCCTCGCGGGGCGCACCGAAGCGCTACGGGGGTATCTTTGACTACGCGTCGAAAAGGGAACGCCTAGAGGAGGTCGAGCGCGAACTCGCCGATCCGGAACTCTGGAACGAGCCGGATCGCGCCCAGACCTTAGGAAGGGAACAGTCTTCGCTGCAGAGAGTGGTCAACGGACTCGAATATTTGGGAACGACGCTTGCCGACCTGGCGGACCTCGCGGACCTGGCTGCCGCCGAGAACGACGCGGAGGCCTTGGACGACATCGAGGAGGAACTGTCGGACTTGCAGCGCCGCCTCGCGGAGCTTGAATTCCACCGCATGTTCCAGGGCGAGCAGGACGGGTCCAACGCGTTTCTCGATATCCAGGCGGGTTCCGGCGGTACCGAAGCCCAGGACTGGGCGGAGATGCTCTTGCGCATGTACCTGCGCTGGGGCGAGAAGCGGGGCTTCCGAACGGACCTGGTCGAGGTGTCGGCGGGCGAAGTGGCGGGCGTCAAAAGCGCCACCGTGCAGTTCGGCGGCGAATACGCGTACGGCTGGTTGCGCACCGAGACCGGGGTCCATCGGCTCGTGCGTAAATCGCCGTTCGATGCGGGCAACCGCCGCCACACGTCCTTCGCGTCGGTCTTCGTCTCGGCCGAAATCAACGATGACATCGTGATCGACATCGACCCGGGGGACGTTCGCACCGATACGTACCGGGCGAGCGGCGCGGGCGGCCAGCACGTCAACCGGACGGACTCGGCCGTGCGGCTCACCCATCTGCCCACCGGGGTGGTGGTGCAGTGCCAGAGCGAACGCTCCCAGCACCAGAACCGGGACCGGGCGTACAAGCAACTTCGGGCCAAGCTCTTCGAGGTGGAACTCGCCAAGCGCCGTGAAGAACAGCAGGCCATAGAAGATGCCAAGGTGGACATCGGCTGGGGCAACCAGATCCGCTCCTACGTACTCGACCAGTCACGGGTCAAGGATCTGCGCACCGAGGTCGAGCGCTTCGATCCCGGCAACGTGCTGGACGGAGATCTGGACGAGTTCATGGAAGCCAGCCTGAAGGCCGGCGTATGAGCGACGATTCCCGCAACGAGGCGGATCAGCGCCGACGCAAGCTCGGCGAACTCCGCCGCCGGGGCGATGCCTACCCGAATACGTTCCGCCGGGAGGACCTTGCGGCCGAGCTGGCGATCGCATACGGCGACTTGAGCAAGGAGGCCCTTGCCGAGGCGCCCGTCGAGGCCGCCGTGGCAGGGCGCGTGATGCTGCGCCGGGTCATGGGCAAAGCGAGTTTCATCACCTTGGAAGACTTGAGCGGTCGGATCCAGTGCTACGTCCGCCGGGACGACGTGGGCGAGGACGCCTATGCCGACTTCCGAAGACTGTGGGACCTCGGCGACATCGCCGGAGTCCGCGGCACCGTGATGAAGACCAATACGGGTGAACTCACCGTTCATGCCAGCGAGGTCGGGCTGCTCGTCAAGTCGCTCAAGCCCCTGCCGGAGAAGCACCACCGGCTCTCGGACCAGGAGCTCCGCTACCGGCAACGTCACCTCGATCTCATCGTCAACGAGGAGTCGCGTCAGGTATTCCGCACCCGGGCCCGGCTCGTGACGGCCATGCGCCGCTTCTTCGACGAACGGGGATTCCTGGAAGTCGAGACGCCGATGATGCACCCGATACCCGGCGGCGCAACGGCCCGGCCCTTCGTGACGCACCACAACGCGCTCGACACGAAGCTCTACCTGCGCGTCGCGCCGGAGTTGTACTTGAAGCGGCTGGTGGTCGGCGGCTTCGAGCGGGTCTACGAGATCAACCGCTGCTTCCGGAACGAGGGCCTCTCGCCCCGGCACAACCCGGAGTTCACGACGGTGGAGTTCTACCAGGCCTTCGCGGACTACGTCGACCTCATGGATCTCACCGAAGAACTGCTGCGCGAGTTGATCCGGGACATCCGCGGCGGCACCTCCCTCACCTTCGAGGGTCGCGAGATCGACTTCGGACCCGCGATCCCCAGGCAACGGATGACGTCCGCCGTGGCCACCGAGATAGGCATCGCGGAAGGCGACCTCATGGATGAAGCCAGGCTCGGCGAATTGGCCCGGGCCCTGAACATCCCCGTCGAGTCGGCCTGGGGTTGGGGCCGGGTGCTGATGGAGACATTCGAGGCGCGCGTGGAGGCGAATCTCATTGAGCCGACGTTCATCACCCAGTACCCGATAGAGGTTTCGCCGCTCGCCAGGAAGAGTGCGGACGACCCGCGCCTCACCGATCGCTTCGAACTGTTCGTCGCGGGACGAGAGATCGCCAACGGCTTCAGCGAGCTGAACGATCCGGAGGAGCAGGCGGACCGCTTCGCCCGGCAGGCGGAACTCAAGAACCGTGGCGATCTGGAAGCGATGCACTACGACAAGGAATTCCTCGCGGCACTCGAACACGGCATGCCGCCGACGGCAGGCGAGGGCATCGGCATCGACCGCCTGGCGATGTTGCTGACCGACTCGTCGACGATCCGCGACGTGGTGTTGTTCCCGCAATTGCGGGGCACGGGAGGCGATGAATCGTAATGGCTGCCGCCGCCGACCGGGTGAGGCTCGAACCCTCGTGGAAGGCGGCGCTGGCCGGCGAGTTCGAGTCCGCCTACATGGTGCGGCTGCGTTCCTTCCTGGTGGAGGAGAAGCAGGCGAGGAAGACCGTCTATCCGAGGGGCGAGGACATCTTCGCAGCCCTTGACGCGACGCCCCTTGAAGCGGTCAAGGTGGTCATCATCGGCCAGGATCCCTACCACGGCCCGAAGCAGGCCCACGGCCTGTGCTTCTCGGTGCAGTCAGGCGTGGCCCTGCCGCCCTCGCTGCTGAATATCTTCGAGGAAATCAACACGGACATGGCCGACGACGACGTGCCCTGTGGACGTCACGACGGAGCGGTCCCACCGGGGAAGGGTTGCCTCGCACCCTGGGCTCGCCAAGGCGTGCTGCTGTTGAACGCGGTATTGACCGTGGTCGCCGGCCGCGCCGGCTCCCACCAGGGCCGCGGCTGGGAGACCTTCACCGACCGCGTGGTCGAGATCGTCAACCGGGAGCGCCGACACGTGGTGTTCATGCTCTGGGGCAGCTACGCCCAGAAGAAGGGCGCGGCGGTGGACACGTCGCGTCACCTCGTGCTGACGTCGCCGCACCCGTCGCCGCTGTCCGCCCATCGGGGCTTCTTCGGCTGCCGGCACTTCTCCAAGGCGAACCAGTACCTGGTGGAGCACGGCGTGATGCCGATCAACTGGTTCGACGTGGAGTGAACACGTACGTCGAAGGGGTTGTAGACATCGTGGTTGACCCGGTGGCTAGGCCTGTCTAACGTCGCTGCCTTTCGCCGAGGCGGCTCCATGGCCAACCCCAACCTCACCGTCAACGAGATCCGCATCGTCGGCTGCCTGATGGAGAAGGCGGTGACGACACCCGAGCAGTTTCCGCTGACGCTGAACGCGCTCACCCTGGCCTGCAACCAGAAGTCGAGCCGCGACCCGGTGCTGTCGTTGGACCAAGACACGGTACGTCGTACCGCGCGTGTGCTTGAGGACAAGGGGTTCGTCACCCGGGAAGAGAACTTCAGGACCGGCGTCACGAAGTACCGGCAACGGCTGTGCAACACGCCGTTCAGCGATCAGCAGTTCACGCCAGAAGAGTACGGCTTGATCTGCGTGCTGCTGCTGCGTGGGTCCCAAACGCCCGGTGAATTGCGCACGCGAACGGCGCGCATGCACACCTTCGCCGACAACGAGGCCGTTTCGGACACGCTCGCCGGTCTGCTTGATCCGGAGCGGGAAGGCGGTGTGGTTGTCGCCCGCCTTGCACGCGTACCGGGCCGACGCGACCACGAATACGTGCACCTGTTCGCCGGCCAGATCGACTCCGTGCCGGCGGAGGAGCGAACGGCAGTTCCCACCGCGCCGAGGTCGACCCGACTCGACGAACTCGAAGCCCGCGTTCAGACCCTCGAAGCAGAGTTGGCCGCGCTCAAACGGGCGTTGTCGTAGGGGCGGCCCCAACGCGCTGCGAAGCGACGCGCGGCCGACCGCTATGACGAACCGACGCCGGGCTTTCCCCTACCACCCAAGTCCGCCACACTGACCCCATGGACAAGCTCGAACTATTCATCGACGGCGAATTCGTCGCGAGCCGCGGCGACGGCATCGAGGTGACCAATCCCGCCACCCAGGAAGTGCTTTGCGAGGTGCCGTTCGCCACCGCCGACGAAGTGGATCGCGCCGTTCAGGGCGCTAAGGAGACCTTTCGCGCTTGGCGCGAGGTCCCGACCCCGGAGCGAGCGCGGCTGTTGTTCGCCTACCAGGATCTGCTCAAGGAGCACCAGGACGACATCGCGAGCGAACTCTGCCGGGACACCGGCAAGACTTGGGAGGATGCCCGCGGCGAAGTGTGGCGGGGGATCGAGGTGGTCGAGCACGCCTGCAGCATCGCGTCGCTCATGATGGGCGAGACCGTGGAGAACGTTGCCCGGGGCATCGACACCTACAGCCTCGTGCAACCCATCGGGGTCTGCGTCGGCATCACTC
>JAPPAV010000054.1 GCA_026705345.1 Gammaproteobacteria bacterium | reverse complement strand
CGAAAGCGGACAATTTACGTGCTACAAGAGCGGACAAATCATGTGCTACCAACAGTCCGGGTCAGTGTGCTCGCGAGGTCGTCAACCACTGTTAACAGTCACCGGAACGCGGGTGGAACGTCGCTGTGAACTGGTCAACACGCTTTTGACACTGCACACTCGACCGCCAACGTCGGTGCGAGGACCTGGCCGGAAACAGGGAGAGCGGAGGGATCGTGGACAATCACATTCGGCACGGGGCGGGCGCGGCGCGGCCCTATCTTCATGGGCCGGTGGGCCTGCTCCAATTCGTGGTCGACGTGCTGGGGGCGCGGGAGATCGAGCGGCACCAGCTGGGACCGCAGAGCTTCCATGTGGAGTTCCAGGTCGGAGACTCCGCGCTGGTCATCGAGGCCGGAGAACTGCCGTCGGAGGTGGAACCCTGGACGAACTCAGTGTACGTCTACGTGCCCGACGTGGACGCGGCATTCGCGAAGGCGGTGGAACTGGGGGCGGAGGAAATCGCGTCACCGGCGGACAAGCCCTATCAGGAGCGGCAGGCCGGCTTCCGCGATGCGGGCGGAAACACCTGGTGGATTGCGACATACCGGCCGGACCACGACGGCACCGCTGACGAGTAGACGGGTGATCTGTTGCGTGGATGCCGGCACCGTCAAGAACCGGCCGTTCGAGTCCTACACTCCAACGTATCCGTCAGCGTCAGGTATTGAGTCTTGTCCCTTCCTTCGGCATAGGCGATTTTCATTGCCGGTCGCGGGGTAGGCGTCGTGTTGGGGCCCGACATGTGCGGTTCGAAACTATCGAACGCAATCGCTTCTCCTTTTGCCATGTCGACGAACACCATGGACCCCGCCATTCGGGATGCGACTCGATCTGTAATCGAAATCGGGAATCCGCCCGCCGCTTCCGCGACCTGCTCGTGATCCAGGATTGATCCCGTATTGAATGACGACGACATTTCACCGACGTCTACTTGGTTTTCACGCGACAGCATCAGACCGCCTCGTTCTTCCGACATGTCCTCAAGAGCAACCCACACTGAAAAGATCGATGGTGACGCCTCTTTCCTGACCCAATAGGGACGATCCTGGTGCATCGCCGTTCCCGCCGCACCAGCACCCTTTATCAACAGGCTGGCGTGGTCAATGACCGGAACCTCAAAGGCCGCCAGGTTGGAGATCTCCGGCCATAACTGCAGATGGACCAGACTCAGCAGGTCAAAATTGTCGTCTCCTGGCGATTTGCCGACAAAGAAATCCTTGCCAATCCAATGTAGGGACTCTTTGTCGTCAGATGAGGTGACAACTGCATCGGCCCGTGCAAGTAGGGCGTCAACACTGCTATTCGAAACGCGAGAGGCTAGTCTGCACCACACAATCCGGTCTCAAGAAAAACTATATTGAACGTCACTGGTCAGCCGGCCAACGACACCAAAAAGGGCTTGGGAGGATCAGAGGCCGTCTCGGATCAGTCGACGATAGCGTCGCTTACCAATTCTGCAATTTTCCACGGCAGATCCGTCGGTCCCTGGACCATGTACACAACCGACAGTTCCTCTTCCGGTGCCGTCCAGGTCACGGTACCTGCAGCTCCCATCCAGCCGAATGCGCCTGCGGTTCGACCGTCCTTGGCTTGCTCGGGATCCACCGTGATGCCAACCGTATAGCCGAACCCACGTCCGGATCCGCCCTTCTCTGTTTCGTTGAAGAGATTCCCCACCTGGTTGGACGACATCATGGCAACCGATTCCGGCTTGAGGAGCCGATGGCCAAACAGGGTTCCCTTGTTGACCAGCATCTGTTCGAAATGCATGTAGTCTCGGGCGGTGCTGACGAGACCGATGGAGCCCGAGAAATAGTCGGGGGATTTGATCCAGGGTCCTTTGTCGTTGCTGAAGACCGGCATCCTCTCCAGCTTGTCTTTCGGCACGTTCCAGTGCGTATCCTTCATGTCCAACGGATCGAAGATGCGTGTCTGCACGAACTCGTTGAACGGCGTGCCCGACACGATCTCGACAATCCGGGCGACCACATCGAGTCCGACGGTACCGCTGTAGGACCAGCGGCTTCCTGGCTGGAAGTCCAGTGGACCAGCCGCCACCTTGGGGATCCAGGACGCGAGCGTGTCTGAAGGTCCGGGTCTGTCCAGGTTCGCAACCGCTGACCCGATTCCGCCTGTATGGAGGCCGGCCGTGTGGGTCAACAGATCGTGAATGGTCAGAGTCCGGTCCACGTCCACGAGCTGATGGTCGGGAAGCTTCTGTTCTTTCGACGCCTCTTTGGACTTGGATTTGACGATGTCCTTGACAGCAGACTCCTCGGCAACGGCCACCTGAATGCCCTTGAACTCGGGAATGTACTTTTCAACCGGGTCTTGTGGACTCATCAGACCCTCCTCGATCATCATCATTGCCGCGACACCGAGCACCGGCTTCGTCGATGAGGCCATGTGAAACATCGTGTCCTTCCGCATGGGCCTCCCGGTCGTGTCATCTACGGTGCCGTGTGCCGCCATATAGACCACCTTGTTGCGTCGGGTGATGCCAACTACGGCACCCTGAATGCGACCGGCGTCGACGTACTCTTCGACCACGTCATCGACTCTTGCCAGTCCTTCAGCAGACATGCCGACCTCGTCCGGACTGGCGTGAGGTAACTCGCGAGTTGAGGCCATTGCAGAATCCACGTCTTGTTTGCGTTGAGGTTCGGCTGAAGGCTGTTCGGTAGAGGTCTTGCCGCAGGAAACAGCGAAGAGACAGGCAGCGACAACGATCAAAGGTCTTGGCATGGTGAGCCTTGGGTGGAAGGAAGCCTGGCACATTACCGGACAACTCCCGTGGGAACAAACCGTCCGGAGCAACTTGCGAAGGCTTACATCCTGGAGTCGGGTTCGGGGTCGCGACGTACAGGTTCGCCACGCCGACAAGGTGGGATGGCATGGGCTCTCGGTCCGCTCAGCACTCGGGTCTGAAGGTGTGTCACCATCGATGGCGCCTACGGGGAGTCTTTGCGACGAACGATGTCTACCGCCAGAACACGCGAGGGCGTCCATTGATCCGGCGCGCGGGAGTCCTGATCGGTCTTGCACTTGCCATCGTGGCCGTTGCCGGGATCGGCTGGATCTACCGCCTGGAGATCCTGCTCGAAATCGTCGAGATCCGACTGCACGTTGACGTCGCGCCCACCCGGGCGGTCGAGTGGGACTCGGGTTCCGACCCAGCGGGCCGGCCGGAGGCAGAGAGGCCGCCCAACATCGTGGTCATCCTCGCGGACGATCTCGGCTGGAACGACTTGAGCTGGCTGGGCGGCGGCGTCGCCGGCGGCACCGTGCCCACGCCCAACATCGACTCCCTGGCCCGGGAGGGCATCCACTTCGCGAACGGCTACGCAGCCAACGGTACCTGTGCGCCCTCGCGCGCCGCGCTCATGACCGGGCGCTACGGCACGCGCTTCGGCTTCGAGTTCACCCCGACGCCCGCCGGCTTCAGCACGCTAGTCCCGCTACTCGGCAACACGATGCCGGGAACCCTTCGCAACACCCTCGTCGAAGATGTCGGGCCGTCGATTCCCTACGACGACATGGGCGTGCCCGCGTCCGAGATCACCCTCGCCGAGTTGCTGGCACCCGCGGGCTACCACAGCGTGCACATCGGCAAGTGGCACCTCGGTCACAGCGGCGGCATGGCGCCCCACGACCAGGGTTTCGACGAGAGCCTGCTCATGGCGAGCGGCCTGTACCTGCCCGAGGACCACCCGGATGTCGTCAACTCGAAGCAGGACTTCGACGGCATCGACCGCTTCCTGTGGCGTGCCATGCAGTTCTCCGCCTCGTTCAACGGCGGCCCGGAGTTCGAGCCGGACGGCTACCTGACGGACTACTACACCGACCAGGCCGTCCGGGCCATCGAGGCGAACAGGAATCGGCCTTTCTTCCTCTATCTCGCGCACTGGGCCGTGCACACGCCGCTGCAGGCACTCAAGGACGACTACGACGCGCTGTCGCACATCGAGGAGCACCGCCTGCGCGTCTACGCCGCGATGGTCCGCTCCCTCGACCGCAGCGTTGGCGGGGTGCTTGCCGCGCTGCGCGAGAATGGCCTCGAGGAGAACACCCTCGTGTTCTTCACGTCGGACAACGGCGCACCCGCCTATATCGGCCTGCCCCGCGTCAACGAGCCGTTCCGCGGTTGGAAGATCAGCTTCTTCGAGGGCGGCATCCACGTGCCCTTCTTCCTGAAGTGGCCGGCGCGCCTGACCGGCGGGCAGACTTTCGAGGCTCCGGTACACGGTTTCGACATATTCTCCACGGCTGCGGCGGCGGCAGGTGTCGAGTTGCCCCGCGACCGGATCATCGACGGCGTCGATCTCGTGCCCTTTGTCGCGGGCGAGGCGGAGGGCGTTCCACACGAACGCCTGTTCTGGCGCACCGGCGGCTACCAGGCCGTTCTCGCCGACGGCTACAAGCTCCAGATCAGCGACCCGCCGGGCAGGACATGGTTGTTCCACCTACCGAGCGATCCCACCGAGCAGCGCAATCTCGCCGACGCGGCGCCGACGCGCGTCGACGCCCTCCGAGAGCTTCTCGCCGAGCACAACGTCCAACAAGCGGCGCCGCTCTGGCCGTCAGCCGTCGCCTCGCCGATCAATGTCGACAAGACGCTGCTCGACCCCGATGCGCCCGACGACGACTTCATCTACTGGTTCAACTGATCCGGCGGGGCAGGGTCCACGAAACAGCTTTCGTGAAGCAGCAGCCCGTCGCGACAGTAATTGCGGAACGAATGTTGGGGTGAGTTGCCTACCGCCTAGGTGTTGTCAGCCCGAGGTCGGGTTCAACGCTGCCTCTTCCGGTTGTATCGGCAAAGGCACAGGAACCGGAGCCACATCGGGGTGGCTATCCCCGATCAGCGGATTGAGAGTCTCAGCCAGGTACCGTTCGATGCCGTCCAATTGGGTTGCGTAGAGCATCTTGGTCTGTTTCAGACCCTGAATGACCGCCCAGGTCGCCAGCAGCGGGGAGCCGGGGTTGTCGTAGCAAAGAACTTTGCCGTCTCTCTGGAGTGCGGACAGACGATCTCTTATTGCGCCCTGTCCGACGATAACGGTCTTCCCGGTGGTCTGCCGCACGATATAGACGCCAGTGCCGCCAACGTCGGAAAAGTCGGTGTTCAGTGGGTGCCAGACGTTGCTTCCTGGACCTCCCCAATCAAGTCGAACCACCGCCCACTCCTTCGGATTGCCGTCGTCAGGTTGGCCTGATCTGCCGATTCTGTCCTAGCCACGGACAGGTCTGACGAGCTTACACCCCCTACGACTCCAGTTCCGGCGTCGGCCAGGCACGCCAGCACCTCGGGATCCGTTAGGCCGGTTATGGCCGCGCGAAACCCGGAGCGGCGCAGGTTTCTCAGGTGGGGCGGCGCCAGGCAAACCGTGCGAAGAGCGCCATGACGATGCCGCCGACGACGAGAACGACCGCGGCATAGCGAACGATGTCGCCGAGCGGGTTGAAGACCTGGGACAGCCAAAAGGCGTAGGTGGAGGCGTACACGCCTAGGTAGACCGCCGCGAGAAGGACGGGCCGTGCCTCGTAGATCCGTGACAACGCGAACGCTTGGATTGTTGCCATCGCCCCTACCGCGGGCCCGATGACCAGGAAGAACAGGTACCCCGTGACGTCGAAATAGTCCCGCAGCAGCGTCATCCAGAGGATGCCAACCACTTCGGTCGGCAGGACCCCGGACGCCGCAACGAGCACCACGGTCACGACCTTCGTGCCATCCGGACGAAACAGGTCGCTGCCCCCCTCCCTGCGGGTCGCTCCGTACACCCCGCTCCCGATGAGAAGCAGGAGGTAGAGTGTCGCCGAACCGAGGAAGATGACTGACATAGCCGCGCGCCCCGCGCGTTCCGGTCAGGATCCCGATGTCGCGCCGACGGCGTCCAGGAGCTCCGAGATCGGCGGCCGCGTGCGATACCCGCGTACCGCGAACTTCGCGTTGATGCGTCCGTCCGGCGCCAGCCAGAGAATCCCCGGCAAGGGAACGCCGCGGTCGAGGTTCTCGTCCGGCACGCCCAACGCGTTCACGTGCTTGCCGTCGACATCGCGCAGCAGCGGAAAGCCGAGATCCTGGTCGTCGTGGAACTCCTTGAGTATCTCGACGCTGTCGTAGGTCATGGCCGCGATCTTCACGCCCACTCCTTCAAACGCGCGACGGTGCTTCTCCAGTTGAACCAACTGGGCTTTGCAGAAGGGTCACCAGTCGGCGGAGCGGCTCAGCACCAACAGGACGCCGCGTTCGCCGCTGAGCGATGCCAGGTCGCGGATCGTGCCGTCCTGGTCCTCGGCCTCGATGGCAGGCGCGGTGACACCCACCGCCGGGCCCCAGGAGTCCACAAAGCTCGCGGCCCATGTCGCGCCTGCGAGCCCGAGCATCGTGCCCGCTAGCCACAATCTCTTGGCGATCATCTCTCGCGCTCCATCTGCCACGTCTTGCATTCGCTTGCGCGAGCATAGGGGATTGGCTACTCGGTGGAAACTCCGGCACTGGTCCGGGCGGTGGGGATCGAGGCCATCTACTGCCCTAATTGAGTTGGCTTTTTCGCAATTTTCGAGGGCATGTTCATCGGTTTGACGCCAAGGCACGGGGCATACGGTTCCAGATCGAACAAGCCCGTGCTACCGTTCGGACCACATTGAGATGGAGCAGCAGGCAATATGAAGAACGTCTGCAAGTGCCCCATTGAGACAATTGGTATGTGTTCGATTGGCTAGCAGTCCTAAGTTCATTCGTTCCGAAGGGGCGGTGGCCCCAACAGTGAGTAGGAAATTATGCATCGTCAAATCGTGAGTTGTTTCGCGCTGTGCAGCGCCGTCTTAATCGGTGTCCCGTCGGCATCCGCGCAGGAGGGCGATGAGTCGCCAGCGGACGAGGGTCGAACCATCGAAGAGGTAATCGTGACCGCGCAGCGCGTGGCGGAGAGCATCCAGGACGTCCCCATCGCGGTGACGGCCTTGACCGACGATGCGCTCCGCGATCAGCAGATCATCACTCCTTCCGATCTGCAGCTCAACGCGCCGAACGTGTCGTTCAGCGCAACCAATTTCGGTAGCTCGGCGCTGAGCATTCGGGGAGTCGGACGGCTCGTCGTGGGGCGCTCGGGGGAGTCCGGCGTGTCGTCGCATGTGAACGAGATAGCGCTTCCCAGCAACTTGGAGACGATGGAGTTCTTCGACCTGGAGCGGGTCGAGATACTGCGTGGCCCGCAAAGCACGTTGTTCGGCCGCAACGCCACCGGCGGGGCCATCAATTTCGTGACGAAAATGCCGTCGACGGATGGGTTCGATGGTTTCGCGGACATCGAGGCTGGTGCGTTCGATCACTCGCGTCTAAAAGGCGCCATCAACCTGCCCATCGGTAGCCGGGTCGCGGCGCGGGTCGCCGCGTTCAAGCTGGATCGGGATGGCTACACGAAGAATCGCGCCTACGGCCAGAGGAATGCCGAGGGCAATACGCTGCCGGGCATCGATGGAAGCGTTGACGGGCGCGGCGTCTTCGCGGTGCGGGCGACATTGGCCTGGGACTTGACGGACCAGGCAAGCGCCTGGCTCCAATACCACCGCACCCACGAGGACGACGACCGGGCCCGTATCACCAATCAGGTGTGCGCGCGCAACCCCCTGCCCACCACGGGATGCCTTCCCGATGCACGCGGACGCGATACGCCGCATCTGAGTGCCACCACGGCGGGAATCTTCGCGGGCCTTGGAGGCATGCTGCCCTTGGGGGCCGATGGCTCGCAGACGGCCTTGTACGACTTTCCGCGTCCCGCGATGGACAGCTACAGGGAGATGCACACCGACTTCGACCCCGTATTCTGGCAGGAGGAAGAGATCTGGGCGTTTGGGTTCGACTACGATTTCACAAACCTGCGGGCGAGCGTGATCGGCGGGCGCCGAGTCAATGACTTCATCGCCCAGCAGGACTACTTCATGAATGTCGGGCCGTTATTGGCGCCAACGCAGGTGAATCCACTGGGCGCCTGGCCGGTATCCGAACCAGCGGGCGGGGCGGGCGCAGAGTGGCACTCGGACGCCTGCAACCTCGTGGCGGGCACCGCAGGCGCTGTCGGCGGCTGCATCCTGCCAACGCAACAGAACAGGTCCTTCGGCTACGACCAGCAGGACTCCCATTCGGAGTACTTCACGCTGGAAGCCAAGATGCATTCGAAGTTCGAGGGGCGGTTCAACTTTCTCCTAGGCGCCAGCCGTCATGACGGCCAGAACTACGGTGGCTACTACGTGCTGTCCAACGAGCTTGACGCGGTCACCGTCTTCGGCGTCCCGGCATTCGGACTTCCACCCCTGTTCCCTGGCTTTTTCTACAACGCGAACAATCCGGAGTCCGGCGCGGAGCAGGATGGCTGGGCGACCTTCGGGGAACTCTACTACGACGTTTCCGATCGGCTGAAGTTCACGCTCGGACTGCGCTTCAACGAGGACAACAAGAGCGCGAGCGATGCGAGCGTGTTGTTCAACTCGGCGAACGTGAACGCGGCGCTTGGCGGTCTGCTGGGGCCGAATCCCATCTGGCTGCGTAGTGGCCTGTTCACGGAAATGGTCGGCATGGCTTCCAATCCGGGCGCACCGTTGAGCGAAGCTTCACGCCGGCTGCTGGAATTCTGGAATGCGCAGGGCGTGTACGAGGCCAATGCCCCGACAGCCATCGCTTCGGTTGTCGCCCTTGGGGCCGCCGAGGCCATCGGCGCCCAGGTCGCGGCGGGCCTGCTGCCGATCCAGTTCGTGCCGCAAGCCATCGCGGGACTGCCGCTGCCGCCGATCTTTCAGGGCACCGTGGGCGCGCTGCTGTCCCAGAATCCGGCGGTGATTGCCCAGGACGCGGGTCTTGCCGCCGCCGCCCAGGCGTTCGGCGCGATAGCGAACGCGCTGACGCCCGTGCCCGGGTTCGGCGAAACGCGCTTCGTCACCGGCAGCCCGAGCGAAGACCAGTGGCGGGAGGTGAGCGGCCGGGTCGGCTTCGACTATCAGATCGACGACAGGACAATGGTCTATGGATTCCTGAGCCGTGGTTACAAGCCCGGTGGCTTCAATCCCGCCATACCGCCCGCGTTCCAGGATACGTCGGCGTTTACCTTCGATGCCGAGCAGGTCAACGCCATCGAGACCGGCATCAAGAGTACGTTGCTTGACGGCGGGCTCGTCCTCAACGGCGCGTTGTTCGTGTACGACTACACGGGTCTGCAGGTGACCAGGATCAGGAACAACAGCTCGATCAACGAGAATATCGACGCCAGTATTCGTGGCCTGGAACTCGAAGGACGTTGGCAACCGCAAGCGATGCCGAGTCTCGCGATCGATTTCGCCTACGGATCGCTCTTATCCGACATCAAGGGCAGCCAATCGATCGATCCTATCAATCGGACCGGGGGCAACTCGGAATATGTGCTGCTGAACAACATCGATCCAGGCTCGCTTACCGGCGTGAACTACGTCGCGCGCGAGTCCCAGATCACCGCGGCACTCCTGGCTGCCGCATTGCAGGTGCCGGCGGCGCTGGATGTCCGCAATGGACTGACGGTCGAGTCGGTTTCCTATCCTGCGAATGCCGCGGGCGTATCGATTCCTGTTTTCTTTTCGCGGAACTTTCTCGCGGCAGCGGGCGTAGAAACCCATGACGGCATTCCGGTCGATCTTGATGGCAACGAACTGCCGAATGCGCCTCGGCATACGATCAAGTTGGGCTTGTCCAATACGTGGAACGTGAGATCCTCGGCGTTGCTGACGCTCCGCTGGGACTACTACTGGCAGAGCGCATCCTACGCGCGCGAATTCAATACCGTCGGAGACGAAATCGACAGCTGGAGCCAGCACAACCTCTCGCTGATCTACGAGAGTGCCGGGAACTGGTCGGCGAGAGCCTGGATTCGCAACCTGCAGGACAAGGAAATCGTGACGGGCAAGTACCTCACAAGCGATACGTCCGGTCTGTTCCGCAACTATTTTCTGACGGAACCGCGGATTTACGGCGTCTCATTGCGATTCGCTCCGGGAGGATAGACACGCCGCGTCGCATCGAGGGGCACGGCACGACGGCTCGAGATCGGGGGAGAGGAGGCGAAAGACCATGGGACAGGTAGACGAACCGGTCGAACAGGCCGGCGGCGAGCCAGAGCTGCGGCGCAGCATCAGCCTGTGGCAGATGACGCTCTACGGTGCCGGCGGCATGCTGGGCGCGGGCATCTACGGCCTGATCGGGCAAGTGGCTGGCGAGATGGGGTCGGCGATCTGGCTCGCCTTCGCGCTGTCGCTGGTTGCGGCGGGACTGACGGGGCTGTCGTACGCCTCGCTCGGTTCCCGCTATCCGCGGGCGGGCGGTGCCGCCTACATCACGCAGCGCGCCTATCGCCGCAGTCTGCTGACTCACGTCGTCGGCCTGACCGTGGCGTGCTCGGGCCTGACCTCGATTGCCGCCGGTGCGCGCGTGGTCGGCGAGAATCTGCAGGCCCTTCCCGCCTTCGAGGGCCTGCCCACCGGGGCGTTGGCGTTCCTCTACGTGGCCATCGTGGGCGCGATCGCCTACCGCGGCATCCGCGAGTCGATGTGGGCCAATGTCGCCATGACGCTCATGGAAGCGGGGGGACTGCTGCTGGTGATCGCCGTGAGCCTGCCCTACTGGGGCTCGGCGAACCTGATGGAGTTTCCGGCGCGACCCGAGACCGAGGCGGGGCTTCCGCTGGTGTTCCTGGCGCAGGGCATCGTGCTCACCTTCTACGCGTTCATCGGTTTCGAGGACACGCTCAACGTCGCCGAGGAGTTGAAGAACCCGCGCCGCAACCTGCCGCTGGGCCTCGTGATGGCGCTCGTCCTGACCGTCGTCATCTACATGAGCGTGGCGATCAGCGCCGTCTCGGTCGTGCCGTGGCAGGAGTTGGCCGAAGCCAGCGCCCCGCTGGCCGAGGTCGTCGCGCGCGCGGCGCCCTGGTTTCCGGCCTGGGTGTTCATCGTCATCACGGTGTTCGCGGTCGCCAACACCGGGCTCATCAACTACATCACGACGTCTCGTCTCTTCTTCGGCATGGCGCGCGACGGGCACCTGCCGCCCGTGCTCTCGAGAGTCCATCCGGTGCGGCGAACGCCCCATGTCGCGATCGGGCTGATCTTCGCGCTGATCGCGGTATTGATACTGGCGGGCGACATCTCGGAACTGGCCTCGGCGACCGTCTTGCTGCTGCTGTTGGTGTTCCTGGTGGTGAACAGCGCACTAGTGATCCTGAAGCTGCGGCCCGACGAACCGCGGGGCGGCTTCGAACTGCCGATCGCGGTGCCCGCGCTCGGCGCCGTCGTCTGCGTCGTCATGTTCGGGGCCCGCGTCGGGGCCGGGGACTGGCGCGCCCCGTTGATTGCCGGCGTCCTGCTGCTCGGGGTGGCCGCGCTGTACGTCGTGCTCCGGCGCCGACGCGTGGACGCTGAGGGATAGCACCGGCCCAGCCCCGGCGGTCGGCTCGCATCCGCCACCGTTCGTTCCGATCGCTTCGAGTTGACCTCGGCGAGTCTTGCTCCGGTAAGAAGCCCGGCGCCAGCGGTGCGATGAGGACCAGCCGCCGAATGGCCCGGCCCGGATGGCCTGGTCTCGCCATGCCGCCTTTTTGCGGCGGAAGCGTCCGTGCTTGGACTCCCCGCGATGGTCGGACCGATACGCCAGATCCCGGGTGATTGTCGCCTCTATCGATTTGATCAGCCCACGGCGCGCCGAGTTGCCGAGGCTCTCATCTCGTTCAGGGCGAGATCGACATCTTCGGAGAAACGTTCGATGAGACGATGCGCCTGGAGAGCGATGTCCCGCCCTTGAAGACGACTGTCTCGCTGTGGTCGGATCCGTGGAGGCGCTTGAATACCCGGGTGACCCAGTAGTCTTGCTCGACATGGGCTGCCGGAATCCCGATACGGGTTGCTGCGGCCTGGATGAGCTCTAGGTACGTATCGGGTTCCTCGTCCAACCTCACCGGATGTTCCAGGCTGGGGATTCCGGCCATTCGTCCGGATCGATGCCCAGGTCGAAACGCGTGGTCGGGTTGAGCGACGCCTTCAGCGCCGGCAACACCGCTTTCTGGCAACGCGTCAGCAGCATTCCCAGCAGGGCTCGCGTGGCCGGGTTGTAGTAGTCGAGCGCAAACCGCTGCAGTTTCTTCAGCTCGGCCGGCTTGAGCTCCGTCATACGTTTCGTCATTTCCTGAATGACGCGTTCGACGTTCGCGTCCGGCACCCTTCGTGCGTCGCGCAGGATATCCAGGATCTCGAGCAGTGGCACCGTCGAATCTGAAATGGGCGCTCGCCTCGACAGCAACTTCATTCGTATCGTGCCGAGGTCCTTGGTCTGGGTGGCCCGGTTCACCGCGATCGCGACGGTCTTGGGCACTTGAGTCGTTAGACCCAGACGGTTGTAGAGCGCGGGTCCGGTGACGTAGCCAACCCGCCGCCCGTTGCGATACAACGCATCGCGCAGGCGCTCCTCGTCACTGACGGGAACCTCGCCGAGCGCGCCGTTGCGGGGCTTGTAGAAACGTCCCTTCTCGATGCGCTCCAGTCGCCGGGTTTCGACGCCTCGGTTGACGGCTCGCACGACCGCGCCGGCAGAATCCCGGTATTGCGGAAAGATCTCGTAGCCGAATATCCGCCCGGTCGGTGCCAGGCTCGCTGCGTGTGGCAATTGGAAGCAAAGGAATCCAGACAATGTAGAGGAAGGGAGAGCGATCCGGCGGTATTCGCTACATGTTTGCCAGCGTGTTCGAGGGATTGAATGTGGGTAGTTCTCGGCATCTTGACATGGGTTTCGTATGGAGCGGCAGTCGGTCGAGGCCCCAGAGGCAGGAGGCGCGATGTGTACAACATGCTGTCATATGAGCGTTGGTTGCCCCTGAGTTTCGCAACACCTCATTGTGACCCAACAAATGGCGTAGGACTTGGTGCCACGCCGTGGGACCGACGGGAGGGTCCGGGCGCAGCAGCGAGATAGCTGCGGACGATATCCGGCGGGATCCATCTTATTGGGCGGGGCTGCGCGGTCGCTTGCCAGGTAGGTGCGGACCAGAGAAGGAAACTGCGACAAGAGCGGGGGTTCGTACCTATCGAGCCGATCTAAGGGAACGGCCTCCAAACCAGTTGGATAATTTGGATTGTTTGTCATACAAGTTTTTGGTAGTGTTTGGCCATGAGTGTTCGGAAGCGAATCAACCAAACAGACCTCCCGCGAGTATCCATTGCGAAAGCGCTTAGACTGCCACGCGCCCTTGTAGAGCAGCGTGGGAGCCAACCTACCCCTCCACTGGATCTGGCAATCGCGGTAGGCGTCAAGCCGAGCAGCTCTGGTTGGCGGGAATTGACGGGGTCCGCAATCGGCTACGGTTTGACCGAGGGAGGCTACAACTCGGCGTCCATTGGTTTGACTGAACTCGGGCGGCGGGCGGTAGCGCCAAGGGAAGAGGGCGAGGACATAGAAGCGTTGCGGGAGGCGTGTCTGAAGCCAACGGTCATTGGTCGTTTTCTTCAAAAGTACGAAGGAAACAAGTTTCCGCGAGAAGACATCGCCCGCAACGTTCTGATCGGGGAGTTCAGCGTTCCGGCAGAACGTGTCGACGACGCACTGACGATGATCGTGGAGTGCGCCGAGACTATTGGTGCCTTTCGCCGCATTAGTGACGACCGTTACGTGTCGCTCGCACCCATTGCCGCACTGCCGGGTGTCCGGGACGATCCGGCCGAAGAGGGTGTCGCTGAGCCTGCATCCTCTCCGGAGACGGGGCCAGAGCCGGTGGGAGCAATCGGTGCGACTAGGGAGACACGGGAGGAAGGCGTAAGGACTGTTTTCGTCGGCCACAGCGGGGGCACCAAGGTGCTGCAGCAAGTCAAACAGCTGCTAGAACTGGGCGATCTGGCGTCTGAGATTGCTGTCGAGCAGGAGACCGCCGCCATTCCAGTGCCGGACAAGGTGTTCGATGCGATGCGTCGATCCGACGCAGCCATCATTTGCGTGACGGCTGATAGCGGCTACGAGGCGAAAGGAGGCTACCAAGTCAACGCTAACGTATTGATCGAGATTGGCGCTGCCTACGTCTGCCACGAAAAGCGATTGGTCTTGCTGTGGGATCGGCGTGTTGCTGTGCCTTCGAACCTTCAAGGGCTGTACCGTTGCGAGTTCGAAGGGGACGAACTGTCTTGGGAAGCGGGCACCAAGCTTCAGAGGGCCTTGATTGCTATCAAGAGAGGACGGATACCAGCCTAGATTGCGCGGACGGATCGACTTGCCGTCTTGGCTGCCTCGACGGACGGAGCCCAACAGGCGGTAGCCGGTTTCAATGCGGGCGGCGGCTCATTCGCTCAGTGGAGCCGTCAAGAGCGAGATCAGCACGGTCAGGAGTGAGTCGTGGAGACCCTCTACGGGCCGGAAGATGCGTTCATGTTCGTCGAACGCAGGATCGGGAACGTCGATGGTCTAAGTTGGCAGGGGAACTGCATCGGCGTTCTAGAGAGCCGCATATCGGGAGAGGGCCTCCTAGCCTGAGGATGGGCGCGAGACCCTCGACATATGAAGCGGAGGATTGTGTGACGTTCGACCTGAGCTTTCCGACGGAGGCGGGCCAAGTGAACCCGCTTCGGCTGGATGTCGGGGAAACCTTGTTCGTGTTGGGGGCCAACGGGACGGGCAAGTCGAGTCTGATGTTCCGCTTCAACGCGCAGAATTACGGGCAGGCGCGAAAGGTATCCGCGCACCGGCAGACATGGATGCAGACGGACGCGCTGGACCTGACTCCGTCGAACAAGCTGCAGACCGAGCAGAACATCCGGAACCAGGACCAGAACGACCAGTCGCGCTACCGTGACCCGTTCGCGGCGGCAAGGGCGAGCATTGCCGTATTCGAGCTCGTCGACGCGGAGAACCGCCGGGCGCGCGCGATGGCCAGGGCCTACGATGAGGGGCGAATGGACGATCTGGCCTCGGAAGCGGAAGCCGAGTCGCCGATCGCCGTCATCAACAAGCTCCTCCGCGAGTCCCATCTTCCGATCGGGATTTCCATCCGAGACAACGAACAGGTGATGGCGAGCAAGAACGGGGGACCGGAGTACGGAGCCGCGCAACTCTCCGACGGTGAACGGAACGTGTTGTTGATCTCGGCGCACGTGCTAACGGCGCCACCCGGCACGCTTCTGCTGATCGACGAACCGGAACGGCATCTGCACAGGTCCATAATCGCGCCGCTGTTGGGGGCGCTGTTCGAGCGACGCAAGGATTGCGGATTTGTGATCTCGACGCACGACGCTGAACTCGCTCTGGAGAGCAGTGAGAGTAGGGCGCTGCTGCTGCGATCGTGCGCGTTCGACGGACATGCCCCGACGGCGTGGGTGGCGGACGAACTCGGAGCGGGTGCGCCCCCGGACGACGGGCTGAAGCGGGATCTTCTCGGCTCGCGTCGGCGGATCCTCTACGTGGAAGGGACGGAGCGGAGCCTTGACAAACCGCTCTACAGCCTCGTTTTTCCGATGGTGTCGGTGGTGCCCAAGGGGAGTTGTGTCGAAGTCGAGCAAGCCGTCGCGGGGCTGCGGGCGGCCGAAGCCCTGCACTGGCTTAGAGCCTACGGCATCGTGGACGGGGACGGGCTTGACGCGGACCGGATCGCCGCCCGGCGGGAACGGGGTGTGTACGCCTTGCCGTTCTACTCGGCGGAGGCCGTCTACTTCCACCCGATCGTCATCGCAAGAGTCGCCTCGCGGCAGTCGTCGGTGCTCGGGACTGACGAAGACGCAATGGTCTCGGCCGCCACAGCGGCGGCGATCGCTGCTGTCAGGGATCACACAGCGAGGCTGAGTGCCAAGGCCGCCAAGAAGGCGGTCCGAAGAGCCGTGCTGGAGTCTATTCCCAACGACGACGACCTGCTGGCAGGCGATGACCTGCACATCGAGAATCGCGCCGGGGAGATACAGGTTAGAAGGAAACGCGAACTGGACGCCGCGGTGGGGCGGAACGACTGGGAGGGCGTTCTGAGGCTTTGTCCGGTTAGGGAGTCCGTCGCCCTGGACCGGATCTCGACATCGCTGAGGTTCTCGAGGAGAGCGGACTACTTAGTCGCCGTCCGGCATCTGCTGGCTGAGGACGAGGACGCGTTGAGCAACGTGCGTGCCCTGTTCGGAAACCTTCCGGCCGAGCTTCTCGGGTAGTCGTTCACGGCGGCCGTGGACGATCCGCCGTGGCGGGAGGTGCCAAATGCTCGGAGAAGCATGTGAGGCTCGTGTTCATCCTCGGGTGGAGGCCTTTCGAAGGCTGGTCAACGGTGGAATGCCACGCTGCGTGAGCCGAGCGAGGGCATGCAGAACTGGCGACCTGTGCAGTGCGGGCCGAGGTGGTTGCGCCAATTCGACAACACGTCCAGTGCTCACCGCTGAGCCCCCCGATCAAAGCTGCCAGTGCGGATTGGCTGCGGCTGCGTAGAATTCGCGGCAGGGCTTCTTGGGGCAACGACCAAGTCTTTCCCGTGCAGGCTCAACTAACGCGACGAGGCGGCTAAAGAACTCGCGCTCGCCGGACCACTTCTCTGCCTCACAGGTGAGTTCCAAGTGTCGACGGTATACGTAGGAGATGGCGTCTGCGACTTGAACCAACGACGAGTGGTCGGACTTGACCGCGAACGCCGAGTTAACGATTTGGTCGAAACGGTCCCGGGGAGTTCTGGGTACCCACGTTAACTTGCCTCGCAACTTCCGCTGTTGTTCGTAGAGTCCGTCGTACCATGGATTACGCTGGTATAGGGCGTCTGACAGGTTTGGCATCTCACGCTTGTTGTCATCCATGATGAACACGGTGAGCCCTTTTCGCCCGCTGGCCCCCTGCATCTTTTTCTGGACGAGACAGCAGGTATAGATTGCGGCCGCCAGCCAGTGGTTGCCCTGCGTGGGTTGCCCCAGTTCTAACCCGATTGCGCGGTCGAACTCTGAGAAAGACAGCGCGACCCCGAAGACCTTCCCGCCGTTGGCAACCGCCAGCCGACAGACGTTCGTCAGGAACTGCTTCCGTTCGTTGGCTTCGATCGACTTCCACGGACCATTGCCTTCGATGAATTTCTTGGTTTTGAGTTCCCGAGGGGGCCGCTGGATCGGAAGGCCTTCGAACATACCCTGCAGCATGTCGTCGAAGTCCTCGGTCTTCTTCCGGAGTTTGTACGCGTCGACCATCAGGCCGCACATCGTGAACACGTCACCCTGGTCGCGGCCACCGCTTTCGTCGACATAGATGAATTTCACGTCCGCGTCCTTGCCTAGAGTCGGGGAGGAGCAAGCGGCCTCCTGCCGCTGCGCGGTGGCATGCCGCGCACTCCCGGGTGGGCGATCCTACCCCATGACAATGCTCGTGACGACGGTTCGCGTTCAAATCAAGCTCCAAATATCCGAGAGAGCCGGAAGCTTGGAACACACAGCGTGCCCGGCATGTTGGGTGCCCGTCGGGCCCGCTCCCGCGACTCCTATAGGCCGACGTCTCAACGGCGTCTGAGTCAATACTGGGTCTCGACGTAGTGCGCCGATCTGCTGGCGCAGGGGAAACCAGTCTTGTCTTTGTGCGGCTTCAGCCGTGTGTTTCGCTTCTTGCGTCGGAAGCGCTTGCCACAGTAGTAGCACTCGTAGATGTGCGTCGGGCCTCGCGATTGAACGCGGGACCGGCGACTTGGTGTGGAATGACGACAGGCCCGGAATGAGTGAGTTCAATAGCGAAGCGGGGAACGAACGTCTCCTTGGCGACACTCGCTCCTTCAATGCGGTCTAGGCGGTAGCTGCGATGAGCGTCCTTGTCGCGGTTGTGGGCGTGGAGGATTACGTGGCCCTCGCGCGTCTCGCGTAAGGAATACGGTTCGATCAGCCTGCTTGACCCTAGGTAGTGCAACTCGACGCAGAGGCGGTTGGACGCGGCGAATCGAATTACGTCGAGATGGCCTCGCAGGGCAGGATGCGTATGCGCCGGGATTGTAGCTGGGATGGTGACGAGACGGTTGCGGATGACCCGCTCCCCGGCCGCTACGGTGTAGGGGGCTGGCGAGTGAGGAGCCGATCCGCTGATGAGCCATTCGAAAAAGGCCGGCAGAGCATCCCAGAAGTCGTCGAACGAGGGCAGCGTGCGCAATTGGTGCGCGAGCATCTGTCGCCAGCTGCCCTCCAGCAGTCCCCGCGATGGCTGCAACTCGTCGAACGTCGGTGGCTCGATGCCCTTGAATGCGCATTTCTGCCGAAGCACGTCGAGCATCACGGCCGGTCTTGGTCGGGAGTCGCCGTTGCGGAAGAGGTTCACGACATCGTAGAGATCCCTGGGTCGAGCACGCTCGCCAAGCGCCCGGGTCTTCTCCGCAAAGGCTTCCTCATACGGATACGAAGTGACGGCTATGCCGTTTTCCGGTTCGTCACTGTAGGCGTGGAAAACCCGTAGCTGGCTTGGGGGCAGTACGAGCAACTCGTCCGCTGACAGGTCGAACTTGATTCGTGGCATGTTGGCTCCGCGAGGGGAAACAGGTCCTCGGTAGCCGATGCGGGCTTGGCACGAAATGCGTCCGCGGGGATTGCTATAGAGTTCAACGCGTTGAGCATCGACTGGGACTTCGATTCCCGTACGGTCGTAGACGGCTGCAGAGAGATCCCCAAACACGTCCTGCAGGAAAGCCTTGTCGAGATGCGCGGGATCGGTGAGAGTGAAGTCTAGGTCTTCGGAAAAGCGGTAGGTCTCGAAGAAACACTTCTTGAGGCATGTCCCGCCCTTGAATACCCAGCTCTCCGAGATTTCACTATGGTTTCCGACGGCCCAGAGTAGCCACCCGAGGACATAGTCTTTCTCGACGACGTGCGGGTTTAGCCCGAGTGCGTCCGCTTCGTCGAGTATCTCGCGTTTGTCAATCATCCTGGTAACCGTGCCAGCCGGGCGGAATGCGCAGCCGCCAGCGTGCTATGGGCACGGTGCAAGGCAGAGCCGGATCGAGCATGGCGTATCCACCCGTGAGCCTGTACGAGCATGCATCAACGATATGCTGCTCGGCATGCTGTTCTGCAATGAAACCAAGGCGCTTGAACACCGCACCGTTGCCAAGTAACTCGGCATAGTCGACTAGAGCGCCATCGTCGCGGTCGGCGTGTCGGAAGTAGGCGGCGACGCAGTCGGCGACATGCTGGCTGCCGCCGCCGACGGTCGAGTCGTCGAGCATGTCGACGATCGTCCGGTGGATGTCGGACACCTTGACCCGCGAGCGGCTGCGCCACACGCTCCTGGTGCCGAAGAGCTTGCGGGGATGGGTATGACGCAGCAGGAACGGGGCTCCGTGGTGGTTCTGCTCTTTCTTGTGGACGGGACGCGTGGTCATCACGACGATTGGCCGGAACAACTGCTCGGTGAGATCCCAATGTTCCGCCGCAGTCCAGCCGCCGACGTAGCACGGCGAGTAGAGAGGGGGAACGAGCACCCATGGGTCGTCCAACACCCGGTCCCTGTCGACGGCGTCCAGCGAGGCGGCAGCGTACGTTCCGGGGCCAACGCGGCGCAGCCACCCTTGTTTGGCCCAGCGCGAGAGAAGCTTGGTGGCTGCGGAGCGACTCACGTCGAGCGCTGAGGACACGTCGGCAACGCGGACGAGGTCGCCTGACCGGCGTAGCACAGTGGCGAGTCTGCGCCTTCCAAGAGGGATCGAAGTGGCGACCGTCAACAGTTCGTTCATTGGCACAAAATACCAATTTATGGGATTTTATGTCAATACGATAACTGGTGCCTGGGGAGAGACTCGAACTCTCACATGGTTTCCCATACCAGATTTTGAGTCTGGCGCGTCTACCGGTTTCGCCACCCAGGCAGAATCAAGAACGGCGCGAGCGGACCGCGAGGTCCGGGGGATTGTGCGTCAATCTAGGCGCTAGTCAAGCTTGCAACCGCCGTGTGTTGGCCTAACACTGCCTGCTCCTTTGGATCCGAGTTTGCTCGTGGACCGTTACCGAATCCCCCTTGCGGTGCTCGCGCTGATCCTCGCCGGCTGCTACACCGGCGAGGGCTCAGGTCGCGTGGTCGTCGAACGCTTCGATGTGGGCGAGTTCGCGGAAGTGGTCTTCAGCGGCGACGGGAGGGTCATCATTGCGCCGGGCGAGTATGCCGTGTCGGTGTCCGCGGAAGACGACGTCGTGCCCTCGCTCAACGTCGTCGTCGACGGCGGGACGCTGGTCCTGCAACGCGAGGTGGACTGGATCGATGGTATTCGTCCGACGGTGCCGATCGAGTTCCGCGTGACCATGCCGGTGCTGGAGGGCGTTCGGGTCTCGGGCAGTGCCGTAGCGACCGTCCGGGGAGTGCCGTTCGGTGACGAAGCGACGTTGGCGACCTCGGGCGCGGCCTCCATCGACGCGTCTCCGGTGAACGTTGGACGCTTGTTTGCCCAAGTCGATGGCGCCGGCGAGATCTTGGTCAGCGGGGTCGCCGCCACGATGTTTCAAGGTGCCGTCGGCGGGTTGGGACGTATCACCGCGTTGGGGGAGGCCGACGAGGTGGAGGTCGACGTCACGGGTTCCGGACTCTACCGGGGAAGCAATCTCCGTGGTGCCTCGATCCGGGCGGAAGTCGGCGGCGTAGGTCAGGCCTTCGTCTGGGCGGAACGTCGCTTGGATGCGGACGTCGGCGGCGACGGTCGCCTCGTCTACCGGGGGGATCCGGTGGTTGATGGGCGCGTTGGAGAGGACGACCGGATCACGCGGATGGAGTCCGCGCCAGCCCTGCCCGGTGGTTGAGTGCGTCGCGCCGACTTTAATTTCGACTTGCCGGAATCGCTGATCGCCCAGCGTCCGCTCGACTCGCGTTCCGCCAGTCGCCTACTGGTACTTGCCGGCGATTCCTTGACTCACGGCCAGTTCGACGACCTGCCGGATCTGCTCGGCCCGGACGACCTGCTTGTCGTCAACAATAGCCGGGTGATCAAGGCACGGCTGATGGCGCAGAAGGACTCCGGCGGTCGGGCGGAGGTGCTTGTCGAACGGATTTTGGATACGAACCGGGCCCTTTGCCAGGTACGCGTCAGCAAGCCGCTGAAGCCGAACCGCTATCTCTACCGGGCCGGGCACCGCATCGACGTCGTGGAGCGGGACGGCGAGTTCTACCTGCTCGACTTCAACGCGCCGGTTGCCGAGTACCTGGACAAATGCGGCGAAGTGCCGCTGCCACCGTACATCGAGCGCCCGCCCGACGCGGCGGACGAGGGCCGGTACCAGACCGTCTACGCAACGGTGCCGGGTGCGGTAGCCGCGCCGACAGCAGGCCTGCATTTTGATGATGAGCTTCTGGATCGCCTGCGCGCCAAGGGCGTGGTTGTTGCGTCCGTTACGCTGCATGTCGGTGCCGGCACCTTCCAGCCGGTGCGCGAGGACGACCTCGGCCGGCACCGGATGCATGCAGAGCGCTACGCCGTACCGAGCGCCACCCGCCGGTCCCTCGACGAATGCGCTGGACGGGTCGTGGCCGTGGGCACGACGGTTGTGCGGACGCTCGAGTCCGCGGCGGCAACCGGCAACGATTGCGGCGAGACCCGCTTGTTCATCACGCCCGGCTATCGCTTCCGGGTTGTGGACGCCTTGGTCACGAACTTCCACCTGCCGGAGTCCACCCTGCTGATGCTCGTGTCGGCGTTCGCCGGCGTCGACCCCGTGCGGCGGGCCTACGAGGAGGCGGTGCAACGGCGCTACCGGTTCTTCAGCTACGGCGATGCCATGTTTTGCGAACGGAACGAGGCCACCGATGTTTGACGTCCTCGCGACGGACGGCGCGGCGCGGCGCGGACGGTTGCGGACTCGGCACGGCGACGTCGAGACGCCGGTATTCATGCCCTGCGGCACTTACGGAACGGTGAAGGGCATGACGCCCCGGGCGTTGCGGGACTCGGGGACCACGATCCTCCTCGGGAATACCTTTCATCTCATGTTGCGACCCGGCGACGAGGTCATCCGCGACCTCGGCGGCTTGCATGCCTTCATGCAGTGGGACGGACCGATTCTCACCGACTCCGGGGGCTACCAGGTGTTCAGCCTAGGCAAGGAACGCGGCGGCGCGTCCAAGTCGCCGAAGGTCAAGGTCGACGAGACGGGTGCAACGTTCCGTTCGCCCATCAACGGCGACCTCGTGGAACTCACGCCGGAGCGCTCGATCGAGGTTCAGCACAACCTCGGCGCCGACATCGTCATGTCATTCGACGAGTGTACGGACTATCCGGCCACGGAGGCCGAAGCGTCGTCGTCGATGCGCCTGTCCATGCGCTGGGCCCGACGCGGCTGGCAAAGGCACATGGCCTTGCGTGAAGGGGACACCCATTCCTCGGGGGACACCCACCGCGCCCTGCGAAGCCTCCTGTTCGGCATTGTCCAAGGCGGCATGTATCCGCAACTCAGAGCGGAGAGCCTTTCGGAGTTGACCGAGATCGGCTTCGACGGCTACGCGATCGGCGGCCTGTCGGTCGGTGAACCCAAGGAGGAAATGGACGCCATCGTGGACCAGGTCGCACCGTCGATACCGGTGGACAAGCCGCGCTACCTGATGGGGGTCGGGACGCCCGACGACTTGCTTCGGGGCGTGTGCGCCGGCGTCGACATGTTCGATTGCGTGCTGCCGACCCGCAACGCCCGGAACGGCCACTTGTTTACGTCGGGCGGCGTGGTCAGGATCCGCAACGCCAGGTACCGAACGGATCCCGGTCCTCTCGACGAGCGTTGCGCCTGTTACACCTGTGCGAACTTCTCCCGCGCCTATCTGCACCACCTCGACCGGTGCGGAGAGATCCTGGGTGCCGTGCTGATGACGATCCACAACTTGAGCTTCTACCAGGCGCTGATGGCGCAATTGCGTGGCGCTATCGAAGCGGGTACATTGGCGGGCCTTGCTCGAACCCTGCTCGCCGGGGAAACGGAATCCAATCGATGATCGACATGCCTGAATTCGCGTACGCCGCCGCCCCCGCGGGCGGTGGTTCGTGGTCGCTGTTCCTCCTGCTTGGCGGCATGTTCGTCATCATGTACTTCCTGATGATCCGGCCGCAAAGCAAGCGCCGCAAGGAACACCAGGCGTTGGTCTCCAGCCTCTCGAAAGGCGACGAAGTCGTGACCATCGGCGGCATCACGGGACATGTCACCAAGGTTGAAGAGGGTTTCGTCAAGATCAAGGTGGCGAACAACGTCGAGTTGCGGATGCAGAAGAGTTCCGTGAACGCCTCGCTTCCCAAGGGGACGCTCAAGTCCCTGGAGGAAGACTAGCCACCAACGAAGCCGCGAACGGAGGCGGGTCCCGAGGGGTTGATTTTTCGATCCCGGGACACCAATAACGGCATATCGTGTTCAACCCGCGCAACCAGTCTAGCGGCCTAGGAATGCCCAGCTTCGGCCTTCCAGGGGGTCCGCGCAGAGGCGGCGCAACCGGGCGGATCGCACCGTGGCGCCACCTGGTATTCGCCCTCGTGATCACGCTGGGCGGCTTGTATGCCGCGCCCAACCTGTTTCCTCCGGATTTCGCGCTTCAGATCAGCGTCGACAACAGCGACCGGCCCGTCAACCACGAGCTTCTCACGGAGTTGGTGGATCGGCTGGAGTTCGAGGGCATCGCGACAATCGGAACCGAGCTTGCCAACGAGGGCGGCCTGATCCGCGTGATGGACGCCAACGACCAGCTGCACGCCGGTGCCATTCTGCAGGAGCACCTCAATCCGCTTGGCGAGGAGCGCCAGTTCGTCGTGGCCTTCAACCTGGCGTCGACCACGCCCGACTGGCTGCGGGGCATCGGCGCGGAGCCCATGACCCTCGGTCTCGACCTCAAAGGCGGCGCGCACTTCCTCCTCCAGGTCGACATGGAGGAAGCGCTGGCGAAACGCCTGACCGACGAGGTGGAAAAGATCAAGACCATGTTGCGCGAGGAGCGCATCCGCTATCGCAGCACCGACGATGCCGTGCAGGGGAATACCCTGAGCGTCAGTTTCGTCACGCCGCAGTTGCGCGACCGGGCCATCGGCGTCATCGAGGACGAATTCCGTCAACCCGACTACGTGCTGGAAGCCGAAGAGACCGGTGGGCGCGCGGGCTTCGTCATCACCGTGCAGGAAGCCAAGCTGCGCGAGATCGAGGCCAGCGCGGTCGAGCAGAACCTGACGGCGTTGAGGAACCGGATCAACCAGCTCGGCGTCGCCGAACCGCTGGTCCAACGTCTTGGCCGGGCACGTATAGCGATCGACCTGCCAGGGGTTCAGGACAGTGCGGAGGCGAAGAGCAAGATCGACAAGTTCGCGAACCTGGAGTTCCGTCTGGAAGCGGCGGCCAACGATCGGCCGTCGGAGATCGAGCAGTGGCCATACGAAGGCCGCGCCGTCGACCTCAACAAGCGCATCATTCTCACCGGCGACCACGTCGTCCACGCCGCCCAGGGGCGCGACCCCGACAGCGGCCTGCCGCAGGTCGACATCAAGCTGGACAGCCGGGGCGGGGAGATGTTCCACGACGCCACCGCGCCGAACATCGGACGGCGGATGGCCGTCATCTTCATCGAGCACAAACCCATCGTCACGACCGAGATCGTCGATGGCGAGCGCAAGGACGTGCCCGGCACCCGGGTCGAGGAGCGCGTCGTCAGCCTGGCCACGATTCAGGCCGCGCTCGGCTACTCGTTCCGGATCACCGGGTTGACGGTTCGCGAGGCGCGGGAACTCGCTTTCCTGCTCCGCGCCGGTGCGTACGCGGCACCCATGTACATCGTGGAGGAACGCACGGTGGGCGCGTCGCTGGGCGAGGAGAACATCGAGCGCGGCGTGATCGCGGTGGCGATCGGTTTCGGACTGGTGCTGGCGTTCATGCTGGTCTACTACAAGGTGTTCGGCCTGATTGCGAACATCGCGCTGACTTTGAACCTGGTCATCCTCGTGGCCGTGATGTCGTTACTCGAAGCGACGCTGACCTTGCCGGGAATTGCCGGCATCGTGCTGACCGTGGGCATGGCCGTGGATGCCAACGTGCTCATATTCTCCCGGATCCGGGAAGAACTGAAGTCCAATCCGCCGGCGCAGGCGATTCCGGCGGGTTACGACCGCGCCTTCCTCACCATCCTGGATGCCAACGTCACGACGCTGTTCGTGGCCTTGATCCTGTTGACCATCGGCAGCGGACCCATCGCCGGATTCGCGGTGACGTTGTCCATCGGCATCATTACCTCGATGTTCACCGCCATCTTCGGCTCCCGCCTGCTGGTGCACCTGATCTACGGCCGGGCGCGAATGGAGAAGGTCTGGATCTGATGACCACGTTCGACTTCATGGGCAAGCGCAAGATCGCCGCCGTGGTATCGGTCGCACTGGTGGTCGTCTCGATCGGCTCGGTGATTGTCATGGGCGTCAACCGCGGCCTCGACTTCACCGGCGGCGTGCGTGTGGAGATGGGCTTCGACTCGGCGGTGACGGCCGAGCAAGTGAGGGGAATTCTGACCGGTGCGGGATTCACCGAGGGGGTCGTGCAGAACTACGGTTCGGAAACGGAGGTCCTCGTCCGGATGCCACCCGTCGAAGGCGTGAACCAGTCCGACTTGGGAGACCGCATAGTGGCGACGGTTCGCGCCGAGTTCAGCGACGTGGCCCAACGGGATCTGCAGTTCGTGGGCCCTGCGGTCGGCGAGGAACTTGCCGAGAACGGCGGTCTCGCGCTGCTGGTGGCCCTGGGCGTGGTGATGTTCTACATCATGTGGCGGTTCACCGGTAAGTTCGCGGTGGGTGCGGTGGCGGCATTGGTTCACGACGTGATCATCACCGTGGGCGCGTTCTCGGTCTTCCAATGGACGTTCAACCTGCCGGAGCTTGCGGCGCTGCTAGCCGTGATCGGCTACTCGCTGAACGACACGATCGTGGTCTCCGACCGCATCCGGGAGAACTTCCGGTCGGTGCGGCGGGGCACGCCCGTCGAGATCATCAATCAGTCCTTGAACCAGACCCTGGGCCGGACGTTGGTGACGTCGTTGACGACGTTGCTGGTCCTCGTGGTGCTGCTCATCGTCGCGGGCGAGCAGATTGCCGGCTTCGCGACGGCGTTGACGATCGGCGTGGTCGTCGGTACCTATTCGTCGATCTACGTCGCCGCGAACGTGTTGCTGACGATGGGCATCAGCAAGCAGGATCTCGCCTTGCCCGAGCGCGAAGGAGCCGACGAGACGTCCTAGTCGGTGGGATGCCGTAATCCCGGGGCCTGCGGCTCCACGCGGCAGCGGGTCGCCTGGAGCGCGTGACGCTTGCCGGTGTTGAGGTGTACGAGTTCGCACCCCAGCGCCGCGGCGGTCTCCCGAGTTCCCGGCCGCGAGTCCCCGGGTGCGGTGTGGCGGTCTCGCAGGACCAGCCGAAATCGATGCGGCGCTTCGTCGGCCACGCCAGCGGAAAGGGTTCCTTCGAGGCGTTCGTGGCGACGACGTTCGACGACCAAGAGGCTCGATTTCGTGAGCGCATCGTCTGCCAATAGGATGCGACGTCCCGGCATCGCCGTCTCGACCACCTCGAGAAGCTCCGCCATGACGGCGTCCGTTGGGTCGACAAGCAGGGCGGGTACGTCTTCCGTGGCGTCGTCTGAACCGACGCTCCGACAAGCAGCAGCGACCAACGAGGCAAGGGCGATGGCGCGCATCCGCGTCATCCCGACGGCGGGACCACGTCCTGCGGGATCGTCAACCCGTGAATCTTCGACCTGAGCAAGCCGCCCTCTAGGCTGTCGACGGTTGCCAAGACGGTGTTGCCCGTGCCGACCGGCGGATCCGGGCACGACGTGTCGCTGCGGTAGGCGAGCGCGGCGTTCAGGCGAGCCTCCCGAGTGTCGCCGAAGGCGTGGTCGAAGTCGTCTCCCACGGCGCAACCGGCCAACGGCACGCCGTCGGGATCGGGGGCGTTGTCCGGTGTGAAGCCACCGGCGTAGTCGCCGAACCCCGTGCCGTTGACGATTTCGAACTGAACGGTGAAGTAGGTGGTGCCGCAGTTGTCCGTTGGGTAGAAACCGTGGGGTTTGCCGCAGGTGGTTTGGCCGATGAGGACCACCTCGACGTCGATGCCGCGCAAGCCGTTGATGATGGCCTCGCTCGCGGAGCAGGTGCCCGGTCCAGTCAACACGAACACGCGGTCGAGATCGAGCGTGGGCAGGGGTTCGCCTTGGGCCACGGAGAGACCGGCGCCGGTTGTCCGAAACAGGGTGGGCCGCAGGACCTCGCCGGTCACCGGGTTGAACACCGTGTGCTTGTCGTTGAAGCGGAGTTCGCTGAACACGTGGCCCTGTGCCGCCGACGCGCCGGCGATCATGTAGGCGAGCTGGTTGGCGATGACGGTGTAGCCGCCGCCGTTGTAGCGAATGTCGAGAACAAGGTCCTCAATTTCGGCTGCGGCGAGTTCGGTGATCGCATCGACGAGGCGTTTCTCGGCTGTCGCGATATGGTCGAGGAACAGGAGGTAGCCTACGGGACCTGCGGCGGTTTCGATTACGCGGACATGCTGTACGGGGTCCGAGGTGATGCTCGCCGAACGCAACGTCACGTTTCGCTGGACGTTGGAACCCGGATCGAGGACGGTGAACTGGTGGTCCTCGCCGAGTTCCGAGGGGAACAAACCGGCGTTCAGGACATCGACCTCCGCGCGACTGGGGGCGTGGATCGCATCCACGCCGTCGATGGCGAGGATCTTGGTGCCGCGAGCGAAGGCCGCGTCGGGATGTGTCGCTGGCGAATTCGGCTGCGTGTAGGCGACTCGGATGTCCCGGGGCGGCCGGGGGGCCAGGACCGCGAATCGCGCCCCATAGCCCGCGGAGACGCCCGATTGGGAAAGCTCATTCCACTCCTCGGTGTCCATGAAGAAGTGGAACCGATCCTTCTCGGCGCCCGACGGCGTCGTTTGCGTGGTCTTCATGAGCTCGAAATACGCCGGCGTGTCGCAGCAATCGGGGTCGGTGTCCTCGATCTCGGCGTACCACAGATAGCTGTGGTCGCTCCAGGATCTGAGCCAATTGTTCTCGTCGCGGGTGGTGCCTTGGCGGTCGACGTAGGCGAAGCCGGTCGCTGGGTCCATGCCCCTTCGAGGTGCGGCACACGAGTTTCGGAACACCGATGCCTCCTCGAACACGCCGCGTACCCAGCCGGACTCGGAGGCGACGGCGATGTCGAAGGTCGCCGGGTCCGAGGTGTCGTTGGCGCGACCGCTGTTGTCGGCCGCGGTCACCGTGACGGTGGCAACGCCGGAGTCGATGGCATTGATCGTCAGGACCATGCCGTCCACGGTGACCGTCGCCGCCCCCTCGTTGTTCACCGACGCACTCAGCGTGTGCGTATCGGTCGCGTCCGCATCGCTGACGGAAACCGTCACCTCGACAGAGTCGCCGATCGTCAGGGATTGGTCCGCGATGGCTTGGACGGTCGGCTTGGCATTGGCCGGCGTCGGTGGCGCGGGCTCGGTGCTCCCGCCGCCGCCACCGCCGCAACCCGCGACACCGAGAGCGGCGGTCGACAGAAACAGAAAAGCGGCGACACCCGTTTTGGAGATCATGATGGCTTTGACTTTCGGCGTTCCATTCGGTTCGCGTTCGCCATTGCCAGTGCAAGGTTTCGGAGCGTATTGGCCGGATCGGGACCGGTCAACCGTCGGTGAGCGGGTCGCCGTGCTTGACGGCACTGGCGCGGATGATTCGCAGCATGGCCCGGAAGATCTTGGGATTCGCGGCGACCACGTTGCCGGAGTCGAGAAACCGTTCACCACCACCGGCGTCGCCGATGAATCCGCCGGCCTCTCGGATGA
>JAPPAV010000057.1 GCA_026705345.1 Gammaproteobacteria bacterium | reverse complement strand
CCGGCATCAACCGCGTCGACTATCGCCGCGACATCCGGCGGCACCGCACCCGGCGTGTTCAGGAATCCATCGGTCGCGGGATGGCTCCGAACGAACTCGCGCAGCCCTCGCCACGAGCCGAATCCGTACTCCTTGGCGATCGTCCGTTGCGCATCGGCGGGCGTGATCGTTGCATCGAAGACCGCCCGGTCCGACTTGCCGGCGAGTTCCAGCAGCGCCTTGCGCAGTCGCGCCGCCGCGACTGGGCGCCGCTGCGAGTGGTCTTCCACGAGGAACTTCGCGCGGTTTTGGATCTGCGTGAAATCGTCGTGTTCCATCGTCTCGCACAAGAAGATCAGGTCCTGCCAGTCGGATGCGCCGTATTCCAACGCCAACGCGTGCTGGACCTGGGCCCGCGATACGCGGCTCAAGCGGATCTCGAGTGCGGAACGCCCGGAGAACTCGTCGAGGTTTCCGATCAGCTGGACGGTTTCGTCGGACCAGTTGGCCTGGCTCTCGGCGATCTGCTTCGCCTCGTCGCGGACGGCTTGGGGACTGGGGGCGGTGTAGAAAGGGCGTGGCATCTCGCTAGTCTTGTCGTTTCGTGCGTAGCAGTGTCAGTCGAACCAGAGCCGATGCATCCAGCCGTTCGTGTCCGGGTAGTCGGGTAGGTCGTCGTCGAACTGCACGTTCATTGCGTTGAGCGCCGCTCGCATCGCGGCGACGGCATCGCCGTACTCCTCGCACCATCTCTGCTCGATCTCCGTGACTAGGTGCGGGTAGGCGTCGCGCATACGCCGGCCCTTCGGCGTCAGGTAGACGCGGCGGCGCTTGTCGCTGGGGCGCCCGGGTTCGACCACGACGTCGAGGTGCCGTTCGTGCAGGGTCTTGCCGTTTCCGGAGACGCCGCCAAGGGCCTGTGCACGTTCCAGCGTGACCCCGTCGTCGCCGACGAAGCGCAGGAAGTTCGACACCACCGACAGGTGCCCCAGGCGCTCGCGCTCGTAGTCGATGGCGAACGCCGCAAGTACCTGCGACAACAACGCTGACATTGGCAATTCCGCGGCCGCGCTTCCCGGTTCCCGGATAACGACTGGCCAGTCTTGGCCATGCGCGGGGATTCGGGGCGGCCCCGGATCTTCAAGCACGTAGTCCCCGCCCGTGACGCTGGGATCGCCGGCACCGTAGCCGGTGGCGTAGTGGGGCAGCTCGACGGGGAGTCGGTCGACCACGGACGAGAGGGCGTCGCGCAGCTGAACGATGCCGTCGTTGCCGAAACGCTGCCGCCAATCCTCCTGCACGGTGTCCACTAGACGGGCAGCGGCATCCCGCGCAACCCTGCCGACGGGCGTTAGGTGCACGACCTTCGCCTTGCCCCGCCTGCCGGGGATCGCTTTCGCCTCGACCCAGACCCGACGGCGCTTTTCGAGTCGGCTGACCACGACCTCGGCCACGCGCTTCGAGATCACCGCCCGAGGACCGAGTTGGCGTTGATCCGTCCCCTCGGCGTCGATGGCGCGCAGGGCGTTCGCCCAGACGCCGAGCTGCGGGATCGAACCGTCCTCGCCGCGCGCCGAGTCGTAGTGATGCGCGAACGCACCGAGTGCTCGACCAAGCAGCGTCGGCAACGGGGGTTCGGACAACGTGGCGTTCGGACGGCGCCCAACCTGCAGTTCCGAGGCGTAGTACAGGGAGTTTTGGAACTGGACGAACTGCGTGGCGGAACATCGAACCCGTGTGGTGTCGACATCGGTTGACGGGGACGCTCCGACCCGCCCTGCAATGAAATCGACGGCCAACGCGGCCGCGCGTCCTAGGTCGCCCGTGCCGAAGACGCAGGTCACGACGAACCCGTCGGCCAGCGCCCGCGACCCGCTGCGTTCCGCGACGATCCCGGGGTAGGCGGAGAACACCCCATCAAGCCGGCCCTTCGCCCGGGCGACGTCGTCGGCTGTCGCACCGTCCCTCACGAGGCGGCGACTCGCCTGAATCCGGCGTGCAACGGATGTCTCTTTGGCCATGGGGGTACCTCGTTGGCCTCCGCTCGAACCCTGCGTCGGCGGGCCCTGTGCTTCGTAGCGCACAGGCTCGTCGCGAAGACTACACGATACGGTGACTGTCGCCGTTCGCCGTTCCTCGCGAGTCCGTCCTCCTACGCCAGTAGGCACCCAGCCGCTCGGGTGGCATCGGGACGTGAAATGCGCGACAGTAGCCGATGGGAGTTTGCGAAACCGTAATGCGAACCTACGCGAGAGTCTTCGCGACGGCGCTGTATCTGACCCTCTCGTGCATGCCGGTAGAGGCCGGGCGCGCCGTGTTCACCGGCGCGGACGACGCCGAGCCGATCAACGCCGGTTTCCGCCGCGACAGCATCGTGCTCCACGATTCCGGGTTCCAGGTCGTCAACGGCGACGCCCCCTACCGGGACTTCGCGGAACACAGCATGGGGCCGACCGGCTACAGCGATACGTGGCCCGATTTCTTCCCGGAACTCGACGGCGACATCCACCCCGAACTCGTCGAGGCGATCGGGGCCAACGACTTCACGTTGAGCCTCACGCTCGATCCCGAGAGCACGCGCCTTCACCCTCATACGAACCGCTCGGGGCAACGTTTCGGCGTCTACCTGCAGTTCGACCGAGGCCAGGTGCATGGCGGCGCCTACCTCATCGTGGGATTCGACGGCATCGGTGGTATTCCCCAACCCGGCAACCGGCCCTTCGCACTGGTCGGACAGGGCTACTGGACCTACTACGTCGACGAGCGCGACGTCACCGGAACGGCGGAGACGATCACCCTCGTGCGCCGTGGCGACGTCTTCCAGTTGTACACTGCGTCTAAGGGAAGCAGCTTCGTGGCCGCCGCCGGCCAGCGCGCCGACGGCACCGTGCACCCCGACGTCAACGGGACGCTGGCGGTGAAGCCGAACATCATCAAGGACCTCGGACCGAACGGTCGGTTGACCGCCATGGCGTTCTGGACGGAGTCCGCCGATGGGACCCCATTCGATCCTGGCGCCGGTCGGCTGCGCTCGCTCGTGATCGAATCGGAGGCGCTCCCGCGCGACATCAACCCACGGAGCCGTGTCGCACCCGTGGCTGCCATCGACACGGGCGGGAGGGGCGTTCCCATTAGACCGTTCTCCGGCACGGTCGTCGACGCGGATACCCGCGAGCCCGTCGACTACGCCCACGTCGCGCTGCAGCGTGACGGCGTCACCTACGTGGTAATCACCGGTGCCGACGGTAGCTTTGAGGCGGACCTGCACCCCGGCGTGTACCGCGTAGAGTTCACGGCGAAGGGATACAAGCCGCAGGCCGCCGAGATCGCGGTCGATGCCGATGTCGTCCAGTACCACGCTGTCATTGCAGACATGGGCTCCGACCACCGCGTCGGACCGGACCGGGAACACAAGACGATCCAGGCCGCGCTCGACATCGCCAACGACGGCGACACCATCCACCTCGATCCCGGCGTCTATACCGAGCCGCTCTCGCTCATCTCCAACATCGAGATCCGGGGCGCCGGCGGCGACCGCACCGGAGTGGCCGGCGAGGCGTACCGCGACCTCGCCATCACGCCGTTTCTGGCCGAGTACAACCCGCCCTACGTGGCTGCCAGCGTCGCCCTCAAGGCGGCCCTTGCCGACGTCGTGCTCTCCGGGTTCACGCTGGACGGCGGCGGGGACTACGAATCGTTCACCGCTGAGACCGTCTCCGAGCGTCTAGCCCTCCTGATGGCGATCGACCGGGTCGACCTGCCAACGGTGAAGACGATGCTCGAGGTCAACCCCGAGCTAGCCAAGGTCCGCTACTACACCGAAGACTCGCCGAGCACCGGTGCCACCTTTCTCACGCGCAACATGGACCCCTGGGTGCGGTGGACGCCCGAGCTCCGTGCCGACAACGTCGCCATCGCCCGGTTGCTGATCGAAAACGGCGCCGATGTCGAGGGCTTCGGCGGCTATGCATGGTCGTCGGGAGGCAGACCCCTGCACATCGCGGCCAACCACGACAACGTGGGCGTCGCCCGGCTACTGCTGGAAGCGGGCGCGGATCCCAACGGGCTGGTTAGGGACCGTACGCCACTCGAATGGGGCGCCGGGCAAGGCGTCCGCGTGGCCGAGACGGCGGCCGTGCTGATCGACGCGGATGCCAAGTACAACCCGCTGCACCTCGCGCACTTCAAGCTGCTTGACCGACTCGAGGAAGAGCTGGGCGATCGGATCAACGCGTTGTACCCGTGGCGCGATACCGAGCCGACGAGCCTGTTGCACCTGGCCGTCCGGAACGACTTCCCGGCGGTGGTGGAATGGCTGCTCGAACGCGGCGCGGACCCTGACCTCGTGGACGCCAACGGCGTCACCCCCAAACAGGTGGCGATCACGGCGGAGCGGTCGGACGCGGTACGGGAGCTCTTGGGCCTCGAAGCCGGACAGAGCCTGTGAGTTGATCGCGATGCCTGCTGCGCCGGCGAGGTGCGAAGGTGGACGTATTCGCCGCCGTGGTGCCGGGAGCACGCTCCATCGAAGCCTACGTGCCCATCGAGATTCAGGTGTCGTCGCTTACCACGGTGGATCTCACGGTCACTTACGAGATGAATCGGGGACTCAAGATCCGAAGCGGCGGCCGCAACATCCTTGAGCTGACGTGGGACATGGATTTCGGGAGCTGACGCCTCGGCACTGAAACGCCCTCTCCCAGTGCACCGCGGGGTTTTCGTGGCTTACCCCGTTTAGGCGTTGGTGCCCGGCTTCGTAAACGACCTAGTTTCGCTGCGGGGACGGTCACGATATTCTTGCCGAAGCGCCGCCGATGAATAGGTGACGGGCCGTCCGCCATGTTGAGTAGGTTGCTGGTAGTCGGTTGCCTGGGCATCGCCATCGGTGCCGCGGGGTTTTGGCTGGCCACGGATCACGGCGACGCGGCACCACCCCAAGCGCCATCACCGGGCAAGGCGCCCGACCGTTCTGTCGATTCGCCGACGGTGGCCCCGTTCGCCCTGCGATCCCTTGCGCAAATCGTCGACACCGCCACCGACTTCCAGCGCAACACGGCGCTGTATGCCCTGCTCGCCGACACGGGTCGCGAGGAAGTCGAAGCGCTGCTCGCCGAGGTCGGCGCGCTGCCGAGGGCACCCCACCGCTACGATGCCGCCCGAGTTCTCTACACGCGGTTCGCGGAGCTCGATCCCGATGCGGCGGCCGATCACGTGGCGGCCGCCAACTACCACACGTCGTGGGTGGCCACGGTGTTCCGGGCGTGGGCGCACACGGACCTCGACGCCGCCGTCGACCGCGCCGCGGTGTTGGACGGCGACGCCAGGTCGATTGCCGCCGCGGCCATCCTCGAACTCGACCTGCCCGAATGGCAGCGCCAGGATGTCGCCGAACGACTGGACAGCGAAGCGGCCCTCGTTGCGATCGCGACCCGCGAGGCCTTAGGCGGAGCAGACAAGGATTTCGCTGCGGCCTGGCGAACCGCGGTGAAAGCCATCGACATTCCGTCAGAGCCTGGTTCGATGGCTGAAGCCGAGCGCTTCTTCCATGCCTTCGGGCAACTGGGCGTCCTCGCCCGCCGTTGGGCGAGTCACGATCCGGTCGCGGCCATGGCCGCGCTTACCAGCCTGGAAAACCCGGAAATCGGCATGACGGCGCAGGCCGGCGTCCTTCAGGTCTGGGCGGCAGACGATCCATCGGCCGCGATCGCGTGGCTCGCCGAACAGGAAGGTGGACGCGGTGGAAGCCGCAATTGGATGACCCAAGTCCTGATGTCCGGGTTGATGGAGCGCGGCGTCGACGAGGCGATCCTCGCTCTCGACACGATCCCCGCCCATCTTCGGGAGGAAGCGAGGGTCGGCTTGGTGTATGCGCTGCAGTCTCTCGGCAACCGCAGCGACGTGGACTTCCAGATCGTGCTCGACTGGTACGGCACCCTCGAGTCGTCGAGCGACCAACTGGCAAGGGCACTGGCAAACGCCTATGCGACACACGACCCCGAACAGGCCTTCGCTTGGGCCCGCACGCTAACCGGTCGCGCGCAACGTGCTGCAATTGACCCGGCGGTGAGGCAGATCGCGCGATCCGATCCCGCGTTGGCGAAACGGCTCATCGCCGACATCGATGTGTCCGAACTCCGCATGGATGCGGCCCGGCGGTTCATCAGCACAGCAGGCAGGAACGACCCGGAGGGAGCCCTGGAGTGGGCGCGGTCGTTCCCTGTCGACGACGATCGTCCGTCGTTGGAGCGCTACGCGTTCACGGTGTGGTCGCGGACCGCGCCTGCCGAATCTGTTCGCGAAGTGTTGTCACTGCGGGATCCGGCGTTGCGCGACGAGGTCGCGGGATCCATCGCCTGGAGCATCATGGGAAACGGCCAGGTGCAACTCGCCGAGGAACTCTTCGACGCCGCAGAGTCGGAAGACGCCCGCAAGCAGATCGCCAGCGCGCTGCTGAGGTACTACACCAACGTGGCACCCGATGAAGACAAGGCGGAGTTCTACCGCGAAATTGCCCCCGAGCGCGGCTCGCGCAACGGAAGATCGTTCCGCGGGTCGCGGTAGGACTCCTGCGTCATCCGCCAGAGCGTCCCGCTAGATCGCCCGGCGTGATCGGCCAAACGACGGGGTTCAGGCGTGTGGCCGCCGGCGCGCCCGGAGGGAGGTTTCCCAGCCAGGTCCGCAGATCTCCCCGGGCTTCCGAACGTACAGGGTCGGTAACCCGGGCACCGTCGGCGAAGTAGATCACCGTCATCACCTCGCGGCGGACGGACGATCGGTTCGGCGGCGCGCGATGCAGCGCCCAGCCGGCGTGGAAACTCGCGTCACCGGCGCGTGCCGTGCGCATCTCCGAGATGTCGAGACCCTTGTCCGCGACGAAGCGTTCGTAGAAGGCTTCGGAGTCGTCCGAGATGCCCTTGTTGGTGATGTAGCCGAGCCGGTGGGCGCCAGAGGCGAACTCCATCATGCCCATGTGCTCTTCGATGTCCACGAGGGGCATCCACAACGTGATGGTGTGCTCGGTGTCCAACGGCCAGTAGTACTGGTCCTGGTGCCACGGGGTGATGCCGCCGCCAGCCTCCTTGAACAGGGCCTGGTCGTGGTAGAGGCGGACCCTTTCGACACCGAGCAGGCGGGCGGCCGCCTCGGCGAAGCGCGGCGCCTGCACGAAGCGGCGGACCGTGTCGTCAAGTGTCCAGAGGTTGAAGATCTGCAGGAAGGCCTTGCCATAGGTGTCCCGCTCGTCCAACGGTCGGGTTTCCCGGCTGTTTCGGTCAGCCGTGGCGACAATGGCCTCGCGGTACGGGGCGAGGGAGTCGCTCGGTAGGAGTTGCGGAAGAAAGACATGGCCGTCGCGGCGATAGTGCTGCACCTGTTGGGACGACACGGGATAGGTTCGCGATAGGCCGTCGTCCTGCCGGATGGTCATGGCGTCGTGGAGGCGACCACGATGGGTGGAGCAACCTCCAGGTCGGCCAATTCGGTCCGGCTTGTCAGATCGGGAACGACGAGGTAGCCGTCCCTCGCGTAGTACTCGGCGTCGTCCGTCAATCGTATCGTCTCAACGGTCTCGTGCATGACCAGTCCTCAAGGCACGCCGCGATGTTACATCGGTCGACGGAATCCCGGTGTTATCGACCGTTCGAGTCGGGAGCGGACCTGCGCACGTCATTGGCGGAGAGGGTGTTAATTGAGATGGCGTGGAGTCGGACTAGGCAAGCCAGGTAACGACGTCGGACGCAACCAGGGGCGGCTTTGCTGGATCATTGCCGACGGATGTGTCGTGACCGTTGACGCCTCGAGATTTCAGCGATTTCGCACATCCGGACGGGTCGATTTCGCTATCGCCGCGAACCGGAAATGGCGGACCCTTGCGTCCCCATCCGGTGAGTCGGTTTTGTGGTACGTTCCGACCATGAGTCCCCCGTTGCCGTCCGTGCCCGATCCCGGTGCCGCCGTGTCGTCGGTCCGGCCGCCTGCACCCAAGGCCCACTCGCAGCCGTTGTCCGAGATCCACGCCCGGGCGCTGTACCGGCCGCTGCCGCCGGTCGAACTTGACGACGACGGCTATCCCTACAGCGACAGCTTGCCGGTGGAGTCGCGGAGGCACGAGCAGGCGCGCGCTCATCTGGTTGACGTGGTGCAGGCGCGCTTCGTTGGCCGGGCGAACGTCTTCGCGGCGTCCGAACTGGGGTTCTACTTCGAGCGTGGCAACCGCAAGGCGCTGGTGGTGCCCGATGCTTTCGTGGTGTTCGGAGTCGAGGCGAATCCCGATCTTTCCTACAAGCTGTGGGAGCACCACCGCGTGCCGGACTTCGTGATGGAGGTGTTGTCGAGGCATACCTGGAGGAAGGATGTCCACGACAAGCCCGCCCTGTACGCTGACCTCGGCGTGCGGGAATACTGGCTCTTCGACCCCTACCGCACGCGCCGGGACGGCGGTGCGGTTTTGGAAGGGCGTCGGCTGGCCGGCCGTGGTTGGGCGCCGGTTGCACCCTGCGCTACGGGCGATGGCTTCGTCAGCGGAGTGTTGGACCTCGACATCTTGGTCGCCGCGGGCGAACTCCGGTTGCGCGACCGGGAGACCGGCGAGATCGTGCCGAACCTCACCGAGAGCATCGAGCGCAACAAGCAGTCTGACAAGCGCGCGAACGAGGAAGCGGCGCGGGCAGACCGCGAAGCCAGGAAATCGGGTCTGGAAGCCTTGAGGGCGGATCGCGAAGCGGCACGAGCTGAAACGGCAGAGCGGCGGATCGCCGAATTGGAGGCGCAGCTGGCCGAACGGGAACGCTGACGCGCGAAGCGTTGGGAACGCGACCGCAGGGGACGGGCTCGTCCGGTCCCGCGGGCCCGTCTGGGGCTAGCTTGCCACGGAGAATCGCGTCTTTGGCTGTTTAGCGAATGTCGGCGATCAGCACCGAATGCGCCGGCAGCACCAGCGAATCGCCTTCGAGCCGACCTTGCCGGGCCGCAGGGTTGTCCAGCAGGTCGAGCCGCGACCCGTCCAATTCCAATGCCTGTAGCGGTACGAAACGTTCGGCCCCGTCGAGATTGAAGCTCATGAATAGGGCCTGCCCGGAAGTTGAACGGACGAAGCTGAGTATGTTGTCCATGAGCGGCAGAAACTCGAGGTCGCCGTGCAGTAGGGCCGGCTGGCGCTTGCGGAAATGCAGGAAGGCGCTAACGCATTCATAGACGGAATCGGGATTTCCCTGCTGGCGGTCCACCGCTAGGTCGAAGTGGCCGGCATTGACCGGCAGCCACGGTGTGCCACGGGTGAACCCGGCATTCGGGGCGTCGGCTTGCCAAGGCATCGGGGTGCGGCACCCGTCCCTGCCCTTGTAGGCGGGCCAGAAATTGATCCCGTAGGGATCCTGGAGTTGCTCGTAGGGCACGTCGGCCTCCGGGAGCCCGAGTTCGTCTCCCTGGTAGAGACAGACCGCACCACGCAGGCAGCAAAGCAGGATGGAGAAGAGCTTCGCCGCGTCGGGGTCGGGCCGTTCCCCGGTCCAGCGGCTGGCGACACGCTGCACGTCGTGGTTGCCGATGGCGAGACAGCACCAGCCGTCGCGGACCTCGTCGGCGATGGCGTCCATGGTCTTCTTGATGTGGACCGCGGAGCCGTCCGGGCCCATGAGGTCGAAGCTGTAGGCCATGTGCAGCCGGTGATCGCCCCGTGTGTATTCGCCGATCACGTTGAGCGAGCGTTCCGAGCCGACCTCGCCCAGGGCCACCGCCTCGTATCGGTCCAGCAAGGCTCGGATATCCTCCATGTAGCGAAGATTGTCCGGGTGCGTGTGGTCGTAGAAATGCTCCTGCATCGCATAGGGGGTCTGCGCTTGTCCGCTGGCTAGGAACTCGTTCTCGACGGCGGGTTTCGCTGGATTGTCCCTGAGCTCGGGGTCGTGCATGCAGAAGTTGACGGCATCCAGGCGAATGCCGTCGACCCCACGTTCGAGCCAAAACTCGAGGTTGTCCAACCCAGCGCGCCGTACGTCGGGATTGCGGCAGTTGAGGTCCGGCTGACTGGCTAGGAAATTGTGCAGGTAGTACTGGCGGCGGCGCGGCTCCCACTCCCACGCGCTACCCCCGAAGACGGCCAGCCAGTTGTTGGGCGGACCGCCGTCGGACCGGGCGTCGGCCCAGACGTACCAGTCCGCCTTGTCGTTGTGGCGACCGTCGCGGCTTTCGAGGAACCACGGGTGCTGATCGGAGGTGTGGCTCATCACCTGGTCGATGATGACCTTCAGTCCACGTACGTGGGCTTCTTCGAGGAGGACATCGAAATCGTCGAGGGAACCGAACAGCGGATCGACGGCCCGATAGTCGCTGACGTCGTAGCCGAAGTCCTTCATCGGCGACTTGAAGAACGGCGAGATCCAGATGGCGTCCACACCGAGCGAGTGGATGTAGTCCATCTTCCGGGCGATTCCCGGCAGGTCGCCCGTGCCGTTGCCCGTGGTGTCGAAGAAGCTGCGCGGATAGATCTGGTAGATGACGGCGTGGCGCCACCACGCTCCTTCGATACCGCGAAGGCCCTCGCTTGCGCGAACACGTTCGGTGCCGTGCACGGTTTTGTCCCTCTCCTTGATGGCGTTGCGGTTCATCCGGGCCGCGCTTCCTCGCGTTAGCCGGTTGAGTCTATGGGCAATGGCCTAAAGGGCAATAGCGCTGCAATCGTATTCATGAGTATGCCGAGCGCATGGAACAACCCGTAGGGGCGACGCTAACGCGCCCGTAGGGCGCGCCGTCGCCCGCACTGGACGTGTGTGCCGAGGTCTGGCGGGACGGGACAAGCCCGTCCCCTACGGGCCATCAACCTCGACGGAAAAGGTGTCGCCGACGCGGATCGTGGCGGTGCCTTCAATGCCCATGTAGGCACCGAAAAGCACACCCCCGGCGTAGCCGTTCTCGCGGTGTCGGTAGGACCGCAGCGTCCGCAGGGGTTCGGCGGAGCGTTGGCCGGTTTCCTGGTCGGTGCAGGTTACCGCGCAGCGCTCGCAGTGCGTCGCCCGGACGAGCCGCAGGGTATCGCGTCGCATGTGCGAGACCGAGTCTTCGGCGAAGGCGTCCAGGCCGTCGATGACAATGTTGGGTCGGAACCGGTTCATGGGTATCGGGGTGTCAAGGCGCGCGTTCAGGTCGGCCAACGAAGCCTTGTTGGTCATGAGGATGGGCGCCACGTCGACGAACCGCGACTGGTCGATGCCGTCGACCACGGCGAATTCGTCTAGCGGTACTGAGCGGCGGAAGGTCGCCTCCAGGGCCGCGACGCGGAGTTCCGCGCCCACAGCTTCCGACAACCACGCGGCAACCGCGTCACCCTGATCGACGACGAGTACGGTGTTGCCGTAGTACGGAACCGTGGATCTCGCACCGTCTGCGGTTACCGAATGGACGAACGGTGCGCCACCGGCCGTGTGGAATGCGATCACCGTCGGGTCGATCCGTCGCGTGGCGACCGTCGCCAGTTTCGGCAGTCGCACTTGGTTGACGAACCTGCCTTGGGCAAGAACCATGAGTTGGCGGTCGCCTTCGATCCCCGTGGGGGAGATCCTGGCCGACCCTTCGGCCGTGCCGCGACAGCTCTTTACCGGGTACGTGTAGAGTGCGGCGACGGTGCAGTGGTGGGGCAACGGGGGCACGACGGGGCTCCTCGATCTCGAACAGCGGATGGTTGCACACCGACGACGGTGTCGCGACATCCCGGCGCGTGGGCAAGAGCGCTGCAATCGTATTCATGGCGCGGACTTTGGTATTCGGCGCGGGGCTGTGCCATTCTCACCGTCGATGGGAAAGGCCTTACTTGCCGCAGCGGCTTTCGTGATCGCCGCCTGTTCGGAGGATCCTCGCCGAGAGGAGGCCGTCGGCGCAGGCACGGACACGGCGGCAGGACCTAGCCCAGCGTCCTCGGAGGCCGGGATCTGCGCTTCGGACGGCGGGCTGCTGCTGCACGTGCCCTCGCCGGACTGGCGCGATCAAGTCGTCTACATGGCATTCGTGGATCGCTTCGACGACGGCGATCCTACGAACAACGACCAAGGCTTCGGCGAGTACGATCCGACGTTGCCCACGCACTTCAGCGGCGGCGACCTGAAGGGCCTCGCCGATCGACTCGACTACCTCCAGGAACTGGCCGTTACTGCGTTATGGGTCTCGCCCGTATTCTTCAACCAGTGGTGGAGCACGCCGTACCAGGCGGCGGGTTGGCACGGCTACTGGCCGACGCATTTTTCAGGAGATCGACCCCCATTTCGGGACGGTCGCGGACTACAAGCGGCTGCCCCACGAACTGCATTGCCGTGGGATGTACCTGGTCAAGGACGTCATCACTCCTGGGCGTGGAGGACTGGACTGGGACCCGGATCTACGTCACCACCTGTCGTCCTCGGCCGAGGGGGACTACATCGACACAAGGCCCGAACCGAGCCAATGGTTCTTCGGCGGCGGCGAACCGGGCGAACCGAAGATTCTGGATGACGCGATGCTGGTACTCGATGGCGGCTGACCACTTGCGCCTTGTCGGCTGAGGAGGCTATTGACGTGAAACGAACGATTCGAGCCTGTCTCGGCGTCGTGACGGCGGCGCTAATCGTCGGCACCGCAGCTGCGGAACGACCGCCCAACATCGTTCTGCTGATCGGCGACGATCACGGCTACCCGTACTACGGCTTCATGGGCGACGAGAACGTCGTCACGCCATCCATGGACGCGCTTGCCGCGGGCGGTGTGACGTTCTCCCACGGCCACGTCACCGCGTCGTATTGCCGGCCGTCTCTGCGCACCCTCATCACCGGGCTGCATCCGGTCCAGTACGTCCACCGCAAGGCCGAGATCCTCGACCGCCGCCGCCGCGAAAGTCCCGATTACGCCGCTCTCGACGACGCGGCGAAGCGCCGCTGGGACATGATCGAGACGGCCGCGGCGATGCGCGAGTTCGACACCCTCCCGATGCTCTTGAGCCGAGCCGGCTACGTGAGCTGGCAGGGCGGCAAATGGTGGGAGAACACCTACGAGAACGGCCACTTCACCGAAGGCATGAGCACCGGCTGGGACATGTCGACCTACGACGGCGACGCCTTCTTCGAGGAATTGATGGGCGGCAAGGGCAAGGATCTCGTCCGCAGGACCATGGACCCGGTGTTCGATTTCATCGACCGGCACCAAGAGGCACCGTTTCTCGTCTGGTTCGCCCCGTCCCTGCCGCACGTGCCCTTCGACGCGCCCTATACCTACCGCAAGTACTACCAGGACAAGGACATTACCGAATCCGCCAAGCTCTACTACGCCAATCTCACCTGGTGGGACGACGGCGTCGGCCGCCTGCTCGACCACATCGAAAGCCGCGGGCTCATGGAGGACACGCTGTTCGTCTTCGTGAGCGACAACGGCTGGGAGCAGGATGCCAATGTCGAATACAAGCAGCGCGAGGATTCCACGATCTACAACGACAGCCTGCTCGGCAACGGCGGCCCTTTGGGCAAGAACGGCATGTACGACCAGTCGTTCCGCTCGCCGATCATCTTCCACTGGAAGGGACGGATTCACCGATCCTTCAACACGTCGAGCCTGGTCTCCACGATGGACATCGTGCCGACCGTCCTCGACTTCGCGGGCGTCGCAATCCCTTCCGGCCTACCGGGCTACTCGCTGCAGCCGTTGATCGACGGTGGCGAACTACCAGAACGAACGCACTTGGTGGGCTACACCGACAACCGACGCTCAATGACAACGCCCATGGGCGAGCGCGCCGAGGGCTACTACGTGCGCACCCACCGCTGGCACTACCTGTGGTATGCGGACACCGGCGAGCAGATCCTCTACGACGTCACGGTCGACCGCAGCGCAGAACACAACCTGGTGGACCAATATCCCGAACTGGTTGCCGATTTCCGCGGGCGCATCGAAAACTGGAAGCGGGAAGTCGGCATGGCAAGTCCCGTCATCATCCACGAGTAGCGGCACCTCAAGCCGATTCCCCCGAGGCCGCGAAATGGATCATTTTGGATCGGGCCGTGCTACGCGGCGGCAGTCAGTTCACGAAGCGTCTTGGCCAGCAATTGATAGTCGTCCGTCCTCAACGACGATTGACGCCAGGCCAAGCCGATCTGGCGGGACGCAGGTATCCCAAGTCGCGACAGCGAGATTGCCGTCCCCTGCGTGATCTGGGCGTCGACGGCGAGCCGAGGTATCAGCGTGACGCCGATGCCAGACGCCACCATTTGCACGAGCGTGTGCAGGCTGCTGGCCTCGAACTGGGCACGTGCCCGCTCGTCGCCGAGCCGGTAGACATCAAGGGTGTGGCCACGCAGACAATGGCCTTCCTCCAGGAGAAGCAATTCAGCGCCCACCAACGCCTCGCGGGAGATCTCGGCGCTCCCAGCGAGAGGGTGTTCGCGATGGCAGGCGAACAGGAACTCGTCCTCGCTGATGATGTCGATCCTCAAGTCCTCGGTCTCGTAGGGCAGGGCGATCAAGGCAGCGTCCAGTTGGCCGTCCTCCAATCGAGCGAGCAGCGGGGCGGTCTGATCTTCTCTCAGGTAGATCGTGAGTTCCGGAAATCGATCCCGGAGGACCGGCAGGACGCGCGGTAGGAGGAAGGGGCTGATGGTCGGGATGACCCCGAGCCGAAGTTCCCCCGTCATCGGCGAACGGGCCGCCCTCGCGGTCTCCATGATCTCCTCGGCTTCCCGCAAGACCGCCTTCGCCCTTTCGGCGATCTGCCCGCCCACCCGCGTGATCACGACGGGCCGGTTCGAACGCTCCGCCACCACGGTTCCGAGCACCGACTCGAGGTCCCGGATGCCTGCGCTCAGTGTCGATTGGGTGATGTGGCACCGCTCGGCGGCCCGGCCGAAATGACGCGTGTCCGCCAGGGCGACGAGATACTGGAGTTGCTTCATCGTGGGTACTCGCTTCACCCCGCATGCTCCTCAACGGCCAGTGTGTTCGCATAATACGATCATTGTTTGAAATAATAATCGTTAGACACTAACAAGCTGAACTCTTATTCTCTTTGACGGTCGGGTTTGATGTCTGAACGACATTGAGACCCGTGCACGACTAGGAAGGGAATGAACATGAGCGAAAGCAAGTGCCCGGTAGCGGGCGGAACCCACTTGGCCGCATCCGACGGCCACATGACGAACCAGGACTGGTGGCCAAACCGGCTGAACCTCGATGTCCTGCACCAGCATTCGTCCTTGTCCGATCCGATGGGCGAGGACTTCAACTACGCCGAAGAGTTCAAGACGCTCGACCTCGACGCCTTGAAGAGCGATCTCTTCGAGCTGATGACCACCTCCCAAGACTGGTGGCCGGCGGACTACGGCCACTACGGACCGCTGTTCATCCGCATGGCATGGCACAGCGCGGGTACCTACCGAATCGGCGATGGCCGAGGTGGCGGCGGTACCGGCAACCAGCGTTTCGCGCCGTTGAACAGTTGGCCCGACAACGCCAACCTCGACAAGGCGCGCGTGCTGCTTTGGCCGATCAAGCAGAAGTACGGTCGCAAGCTTTCCTGGGCGGACCTCATGATTTTTGCGGGCAACTGCGCGCTGGAGTCCATGGGCTTCAAGCCGTTCGGTTTCGGCGGCGGACGCCCGGACATCTGGGAGCCGGAGGACGACATCTACTGGGGCGCCGAGGACGAGTGGCTCGGCGACAAGCGCTACACCGGTGAACGGGACCTCGAGAATCCTCTCGGCGCCGTCCAGATGGGTCTGATCTACGTGAATCCCCAGGGACCGAACGCCAATCCCGATCCGGTCGCCTCGGGCCGGGACATCCGCGAGACTTTCGCTCGCATGGCCATGAACGACGAGGAGACCGTGGCGCTGGTAGCCGGCGGACACACCTTCGGCAAGTGCCACGGTGCTGGCGACGACGCGTTGGTGGGGGCGGAACCCGAGGGAGCGGACATCGCCATGCAGAGTCTCGGCTGGGCGAACGGCCACGGCACGGGCAAAGCCGGGGACACCATCACCAGCGGCATCGAAGGTGCCTGGACCACCAATCCGACAAAATGGGACAACGGCTACTTCGACGTCCTGTTCGGCTACGAGTGGGAGTGCGTGACGAGTCCTGCTGGGGCATACCAATGGGTACCCAAGGACGGCGCCGGCTCCGATACGGTGCCCGACGCCCACGATCCGGGCAAGCGCCATGCGCCGATCATGACCACGGCGGACATGGCCATGCGCATGGACCCGATCTACGAGCCGATCTCCAGGCGTTTCCACGAGAATCCGGACGAATTCGCGGACGCATTCGCCCGGGCGTGGTTCAAGATGACCCACCGCGACATGGGGCCACGGTCGCGCTACATCGGCTCGATGGTCCCGGCAGAGGAACTGATCTGGCAGGATCCCGTTCCAGCCGTCGACCATGCGTTGATCGACGACGAAGACGCGGACGCCCTGAAGGCCAAGATCCTCGCGTCGGGCCTCACGGTTTCCGAACTGGTCTCGACCGCCTGGGCTTCGGCCTCAACCTTCCGGGGGTCAGACCTGCGCGGCGGCGCCAACGGTGGACGTGTCCGCCTGGCACCGCAAAAGGACTGGGAGGCGAACCAGCCTGATCAGTTGGCCAAGGTTCTCGGGGTGCTTGAAGGCATCCAAGCGGGGTTCAACGGCTCGGCATCGGGCGGCAAGCGCGTTTCGCTCGCGGACCTGATCGTTCTCGGGGGTTGCGCAGGCGTCGAGCAAGCGGCGCGCAACGCCGGCCACGACGTTGCGGTGCCGTTCTCGCCGGGTCGCACCGACGCATCCCAGGAGCAGACGGACGTCAATTCCTTCGCGGTGCTCGAACCGGCCGCCGACGCATTCCGCAACTATTCGAAGCAGCACTGGGCGGTGCCTGCAGAGCATCTCATGGTGGACCGTGCACAACTCCTGACCCTGTCCGCGCCCGAGATGACGGCGCTGGTCGGCGGGATGCGGGTGCTCGACACGAACATGGGACGATCGCAGCACGGCGTGTTCACGAAACGGCCGGGAGCCCTCACGAACGACTTCTTCGTGAACCTGCTCGACATGGGCACGACCTGGCAGGCGACGTCCGACGCGGAGGACGAATTCGAAGGTCGCGACCGCGCAACCGGCGAACTGAAGTGGACCGGCACCCGCGTGGATCTGATCTTCGGTTCGAACTCCCAGTTGCGGGCATTGGCGGAGGTGTACGGCTGCGCGGATTCCGAAGAGCAGTTCGTGAACGATTTCGTCGCCGCTTGGGACAAGGTGATGAACCTCGATCGGTTTGATCTCGTCTGATCCCTCGGAGAGGGTACGCGGTGTCTGTCCAACGACGGCACCGCGCAGGGGCGGGTTCCGAGCAATTCGTCCTCCAGCGTCGGTGTGGCGGCGTCACCACCACGGCGGCGTGTCCGGTGGCCACCCTTAGGAGCGTTCGGTGGTCCCAATAAGGACGGTGTGAAGGCAGCCGGGTGGCCGTCAGGCGAAGTTGCGGCGCGAGAGGTGTTCGAGAGCGCCGTCGCCGTCCAGACTACGTTCTACGACCTCTTGGCGGTACCCTTCCAGGTCCGCCGCAACGTCGAAGGCTCGACCATCGGCGGTGTCGAGTTGGACCTTGCCGCCCGGCCGAGCTTCAACTGGTCGGTTGCTGCGGGTCTCGCGTTCAACACCGCGGAACTCGAGGGCGACTTCGCCACGATCGCCCGCGGGCCGCGTTTCGTCTATGCCGAAGACGGTTGCCGTAGTTTCCTGCTCGCGCGGTCGCGCCCGAAGGGCACGCGGTTGCTCGGAAAGCACAAGGACGCCCTGACAGCGAGCCACGACCGGCGCACGTGGTACGCTTGGCGCTGCAACTGCCCGAAACCTTGGAGTTGGATCGACGGAGATCGACGGAAAGTAACGAAAGCGCAGCCGTGCTGAGGAGGGGACACCACATGTGGGGAACAACTGCAAACGAACCGGGGAAGGACGTCGTGCAGGCAATCGACACCGGGCTGCGGCTCGGGCGTTACTTGGCAACGGCACCACTGGGGATGGCCATGGGCGTCTGTGCGGCGGTCGCCGCAGCGGAAGACGCCCGCGACGACGCCTATATCGAGGAGATCATCGTCACGGCCGAGAAGCGCGAGGAAAGCGCGCTCAAGGTGCCGTTGACCCTGACGGCGTTCAGCGAACAGATGATCGAGGAGCTCGGCATGACCAATGCCCTCGATCTGGAGCAGATGGTGCCGGGGTTGCAGCTTGGTTCCGCGCCCCTGCAGCAGCGCAGCGACGGCCAGGGCATCACCATTCGCGGCATCGGCACGCAAAGCGCGCGCGAACTGCACTCGGACCTGGCCGTGGCCGTCTACGTCGATGGCGTCTACACCGTCGACACCTTCGGGCTGGCGCCGAACCTGTTCGACGTCGAGCGCGTTGAGGTGGCGCGTGGCCCGCAGGGCACGTTGAATGGCCGCAACTCCATCGCCGGCGCCATACACTTCCACAGCAAGCGCCCGGCCTTCGAGTGGGACGCGGACGTGCTCGCGGAACTGACCGATCAGACGTCGCAGCGCTTGAACGCTGCCTTCGGCGGCCCGATCAGCCAAAACGTCGCCTTCCGCATCAACGCCGGCTTGCACACCGGCGACGGCACCCAGGAGAACGTCGGCCCCGGCGACGACCTCGGCGCACCGGATCTGACGACGCTCTCGCCGCAGATCCGATTCCGCACCGACATCGTCGACGTGAATCTCAAGTACCTGAACGTGCAGGACGAGGGCACGGAGGAACAGCTGGTGGCCTTCGGCGAACGCGACCGCAACAACCCGGATCTCGCGGGGCAATGGTATCTCTACGACCGCGAGATTCCGTCCATCGCGGACTGCGCCAACCCGATCCGCATCATCGGCTTCAGGCCGGAACCGATCGACGGCACCTTCCACTGCGACGATCTACGCAACGCCATCGACACCAACAGCGGCGCAAGCCAGACTAGCGAAACCGACCGCTACATCTTCAATGCGGACTGGCAGGTGAGCGACGGATTGACGCTTCGCTACACCTACGGCCAATCCGAGACCCGAACCGCCGCCGGCCAGGACGGCGACGGCACCAGCCGCGTCGGCTCCGCCGCCGACCCCGCCGTCCCCGCGGACCTGTCGGGCGCGGACATCGATGCTTGGCGTGCTTCCGGCGCATCCTTTGGCGACCAAAGGACGGATCACGTCTTCACGAACGACGAGTCCTCGCACGAACTGCAACTCATCTCCGACCTCGACGGACGGTTCAACTTCGTTGCCGGGGTTTACACCTACGAGAACCAGACATACTTCGAACAGGGCGGCTTGGATTTCGCGAGTCCGATCCGCTTTGTCTCGGCCGACGACGCCGCCGTGGCGGCCTCGCCGATCTTCGGCTTCTACGAAGTGACAAGCTGCGCGTCCTATCTGGACGATTTCTTCCTGCCGACGTTCGGCGACCCCGAGACTCGAACGGCGTTCGGACTCGGTGTCGAATGCCCGGTGGGCAGCGATCACACCAAGCAGTCCGCGTTCTTCAGCGCCACGACGTCGGAAACCACGGCCTACTTCGTCAACGCGGAGTACCGACTCAACGACCAGTGGAGCGTCGCCGGTGGACTGCGCAGCACCGAGGACGAGAAGAGGCGCATCAATCTCGTGCCGCCGGATCTCGAAGCCCAGTCCGGCAACGTGCCCGAGGGCAACGTCGCAGGCGGCTTGTTCGTCGGCGACTTCTTCGGCACCGGCGTGCCGGTGGCATTCACGCTGCTTAATGGCACGTTCCAGCCGGTCTCCTGGGACGCGACGATCGGTCACGTCAGCGTCGAGTACACGCCCATCGAGAACAGGATGTACTACGGCCGCATCTCCACGGGCTATCGCGCGGGCGGCTTCAATTTCGCGGGCTCGGATATTCGCGAGAGCTTCGACGAGGAAACACTGGTCAACTACGAGATCGGCATTAAGGGGTTGTTCATGGACAACCGCCTGCAGATCACGAGCGGTGCCTTCTGGCAGGTGTTCGACAATTACCAGCTGACCGCGAACCAGCCCATCCCGTCGCGGTTGCTGGAGCCCACGCGTCGCTCACCGCTCGCCGAACAGACCATCAACGTGCAGGACGACACCAGCATCCGCGGCATCGAGGTGGAGTGGGTGTATCTCATCAACGAAAGTTGGCGCGTGTCGGGCTACTACAACTGGCTTACGTCCGAACTGGGCGACCACTCGACCGTGGTGCGCGCCGACCCGAACCAGCAAACCGAACTCTACCAATACACGAACCCTCGGTCGCCGGGGCCCGACGGCGAATTCGGCACGGCTGACGACTTCATCGCCTTCAACGAAGTCCCGATTCCGCGCAACCACGGCGGCGAGGAACTGCCCCAGATGCCGAACCATAAGCTGGCCGCGACGCTGTCGTACCGTGCGCCATCGCAGGTCCTCGGCGGCTCGCTGCACCTGCTGTCTACCGTCAGCTACACGGGCGAGCGCTGGCCGCAGCGCTCGGGCAACATCGAGCGCGCCAGGGTCCCGGCCTATACGCGCTGGGATGCGCGCGCGATCTGGGAGTCCAATGACCGGCAATGGACGGCAGCGTTGTACGTCCAGAACATCCTCGACAAGATCGGCATCGCCGAGTCCATCGCGATCGACCTCATCGGCGCGCTGACGGAGCCGCGTCAGATCGGGGTCCAGCTTCGCTGGCGCCCGCAGCTTCAGTAGCTGGCATCCAGGGCCACGACCACGGCGTGGCCCTGCCTCTTCGCCTTGTGCCGGCACGGTGAAGGCGGCGTTGTCCCGTCCCGAGCGAACCCGCCGTTGGGTGCGGCGCGGGCAGGGGCGCGCCCTTCGGGCGCGATAGCCCCGCCCCTACGAACGCTCACGATGGACGATCGTGATTCGCTGGTCTGTGTAGTCCTGTCGTGCATCCGAAGAGGCGGATCAGAATGGATCCTTAAGGGGCAGTTCGGGAAACAGGGAGAAATCTCGGTCCCGGGTTACGAGCTCGTCGATGCCATGCGCGACGCAGATCGCCGCAATGCGCGCATCGTGTACGACACCCCCGACCACGTGCGGGCGTCGCACGAACCGTTCCAGTATCGCGGCAAAGTCGTCGGTCTCGCCAATGAATGCCATGGACGGCGATTCGGTCCAGGCTTCGAGTTGCCGCCAAGCCTGGTCCTGGGTCGATGCGCTGTCCTTCCAGATGCGCCGGTTCGTGACGACGCTGAGGAACTCGTAGCAGCATGGCCAGGGAATCGCCCACGACGCCTCGCCTTCGGCAAGTTCCTTGATGTAGCCGTGTGCGGCATTGCCGAGGCCTGATTCGCGGCGATGGGCATAGACAAGCACGTTGGTATCGACAGCAATCACCGCGTGCCCGGATCACCGTATATGAGATCCCGCAGTTCAGGCCAGGAAAGGCTGGCAAGGGGATCGGCGGCTGCGGAATCGCCAACCCGGCAATCAGGGAGCCGGTACGAACGCCTCTCGGCAGCGGATGCGAGAGCGTGCCGCAACCCGTCTTCCACCAAGGCCCTCAAGGGTCGTCCCGTTTCCTTGGCGTGGCGCTTGGCACGCACAAGCAATTCGTCATGGATGTCGACTGTGGTCTTCATGGAACCCATACTACCCATACTCATAGGTATGGTAAAGCAATACCAGTCTGTGGACCGGGGTTGGCCTGGCTCGGCACGGCGCTGAGAGTTAGTAGCTTGCAAGCGGAAGCCTCGAAGACTAGACTAAGTGAACTAGGTTTGATTGTGGTAGAGAATTGCGTACTGTCAACATGCACGAGGCCAAGACCCACCTCTCGCGTTTGGTCAGGGATGCCGCAGCGGGGGAGCCGTTCGTCATCGCCCGCGCGGGCAAGCCCCTCGTCAAGGTAATTGCGGTGGACGCACCCGATGCGGGCAGTTCAAACCGGGTAGGTTTTCTCGCTGGCCGGATCGCCGTGCCCGATGACTTCGACCGCATGGGCGAGCCCGAAATCGAGGGCATGTTCGCCGACGAGCCGTGAAGCTCCTTCTCGACACCCATCTGTTGCTGTGGGCAGCCGGCATGCCGGAGCGGCTGCCCGACCGGGCGCGTGCCCTGATCGAGCGTTCCGACGCGGAGCCGATGGTCAGTGCGGCGTCCCTGTGGGAAGTAGCCATAAAGGCCGGCCTCGGCCGAGAGGACTTCCAGGTGGACGCGGCGCTGCTGCGCCGGGGATTGCTCGAGCACGGCTACACCGAGTTGCCCGTAGGCGGCGCGCACGCGACCGCGTTAGCCCGGCTTCCTCCCATCCACAGGGACCCGTTCGACCGCATCCTTGTCGCCCAGGCGCAAGTCGAGGAGATCACCCTCCTGACCACCGACGCCGTCGTGGCCCGGTATCCGGGACCCATCGTGGGGCTATAGACGCGGTCAAGGCGGTCGGAACGCCGCCCAACTAGCTCGGGAGATCGCACTGTGTCGCAAAAACCCAACATCGTCCTGATCTTCTCGGACCAGCACCGGGGCGATGCGCTTGGCTGTGTTGGAAACCCGGTAGTTCGAACGCCCAACCTGGATGGCCTGGCCGCCGAAGGCGTGATTTTCCGAAACTGCAACACGAACTCGCCCCTGTGCATGCCCGCGCGGGCCTCGTTGATCACGGGCAGGTACGTCAACGAGCACGGCGCTTGGGGGAATCGTACCGAGGCCGACCGCCACGGGCCGAGCCACGTGAGGAACATCCGGGATGCCGGCTACTGCACCGCCGTGATCGGCAAGACCCATTTCCGGCTGTACCAGGCCGATGACGGCCACACCCGCGACCATGCTTCGGGATTGCACGACTGGGGATACGAGTTCGCCCACGAGACCAAGGACACCATCCCCTCGGCCACCCACCGCTGCTACTACACGGACTTCCTGGCGGAGAGGGGGAAGCTGCAGGTCTACGAGGACTGCGCGCGCAACTTCAGGCTGGGGCAGAAGACGGGTTTCCTGCGCCCGTGGGAACACCTGCCCAACCTCCTCGAAGAGAATGAGCACATCGACCTCTACATCGCCAACACGGCGTCGGAGTGGATTCGAAGCTATGCCCACGACAGGCCGTTCTACCTCCAGGTCTGCCTGACGGGGCCGCACCCCCCGTTCGACGCTCCGGCGAGATTCAGGGACATGTTCGACCCGAGTGAAATGCCGCAGGCAATCATGGAACCTCCGGCTGAACCCGTTTCTCCCCAGATCAGGACGATGTTCTCGCGGCGGGGCTTGAAGGACATGACCGAGACCCAGAGCCGAACGTTTACGAGTCACTACTACGCAAAGGTCGCATTCGATGACCACGCCATCGGCTTAGTCCTTCGGGCTTTGCGGGAAGCGGGCCTGATGGAGGACACGTGGATCGTCTATACCTCGGACCACGGCGAAATGCTTGGCGATCACCGGTTTTGCCAGAAGTCGGTGTTCTACGAGGGCGCGCTCAACATACCGCTGATCGTGAGACCGCCTGGCGGAACCGAGTCATGGACGGCGCACGGCCTGACGGACCACTACGACATCTGCTCGACCCTGCTTGACGCGGCCGGTGCCGACCATACTGGATTCGACCGTGGCCGTTCGTTGCGTCCGAAGATCGAGGCCGGTTCTGATGCGAGCGCTTCGCAACGCGGCAAGGACGTGGTCTTCAGCGAAGTGAACCTGTACTCCATGGCGCGCATCGAGCGCTACAAGATGACCATCGACTCGCTGTCGCGAAAGCCCCTGGAACTGTACGACATGGGGGACGATCCGCAGGAGCTCTTCAACCTTGTGGACGAACCGCGACTTTCGGGCGTGCGCGACCGCTTCCTTAAGGACTACTTCGATCACCTGCTGGCCAAGGTGAACGAGGCGCAACTCAAGGTGTACCAGGACGGTGGCATACCCACCAGACTGCACCAGGGCTACCCTGAGTATTGAGTGCGCGGGTTCATGTGTCGGATCATCGGCGCTGCCTGCGGCATCGAACGCCCGGTGGCCGTTCGGATACAGGAGGGCTCGCGGGTGGGCGCGCGCGTATCCACGGACAGGTTCGGCGAGTAGGGTCGCCCACCTACTGCTGATTCTTCCAGGCCGGTTCGATGGCGCCGAGTTCGATCAACGAGTTGCCGGTGTCGCGCAGCGTATCGCGTACGTCGTGCGTCTTGAGACCGAGTTCCTCGATGGCCTTGCGGCACTTTGCGCGCAGTCGCGTGTCGGAAGGCAACGGCTCGTAGTCGCCGGCCACGGCGATGTCGGGGAACAACTCGGCGAGCAGGTCGAGAAGCTCCCGCATCGTCGGCTCGCCGGACTCGTCCGTGGCCACCATCATGTAACGCGAACCGTTGGTGGCGACGCTGCTCTCGGCCATCAGCCGCTGCGCTTCGGCGATGTCGCGGACGTCGATGATGTTCCAGTTCATGCCCTGCTTCGGAAAGTCAGTCTTGCCGGACAGGAACACGCCGATGCGGCGCTGCCACACCGTGTGGTGCGGCGTGCCCAGCAACGGACCGAGGACGTGGCAGGGACAGTGTGCGATCACGTCGATGCCGTGTTCGGCGCCGAATTCGAAGCCCATGCGCTCGGCGTCGACCTTGCCCTTGGCATAGGACGAACGTTGCACGGTCCAGCCCTTCACCAGCCCGCCCTTGGCGTCGGTGAAGGTATAGCGCTCGTCCAGGGTCTCGTAGCTGCCGCCGGCCCAGTCGTCCTCCGTGTACTCGTAGTCCGTCGGCCGGCCCGGGCCACCCCGACCCATGACGGCGGCGGTGGAGGAGGTGTAGATGACCCGGCGGACCGTGCCCGTCTGCCTGGCGGATTCCAGCACGCCCGCGGTCTGGGTCACCAGGCTGTCGTACTGGGCCTCGGGGCTCGGCCGCCCGTAGGCCGGATCGGTGCCGATGTCGGCCGCCACGTGGAATACCGCGGAACAGCCGGCGAAGGCCGTGTCGTACGCTCCCGCGCTCGCCTTCATGAGATCGCAGGAGTGGAGCGAAACCGTACCGGGCCCGGCGTCGTGCATGGCCTTTAGGTAGGCGGTCTTGTCATCGCGGGTGGCGTCGCGCAGGCAGGCTCGGACGTCGTAGCCGGCCTCGACCAGATTCTTCACGGTGTGGGATCCAATGAACCCCGAAGCGCCCGTCACGGCGACGGGTCCGTCCTGCGGACCGGCAATGGCAGTCATTTGGGATGTTCCTTTGTCGAAGACGAACACACAAGCATACGGCTTTCGGTTCGTGGGTAGTCGGATTTCTCGGACACATTCGGACAGATGCGTTGTTGGTGTCGCACGACTGTCGGAATCCGTTCGACGTTCAAAGGGTTCATGTCAGGTGCCTGGTGTGCTAGTTTCTTAGCGGTCAGACCGGCGTGGGGCGACTGTCCATGGTGTCTCTGTTCGGCAAATCCAACTGTTCGCATCCTTTTGCAAGGGTTGGCCTTGTCGCGGGCCTGTGCATCGGCGCCCTGGCTGGCTTCGCCAACAACGGCCCGGTCGAGGATCTCGATCTTGAACCATGGCTCCGCGCGGCTGCGCTGGTCGTCGCCGTCAAGGTTGACGAGCGCGAGTCGTTGTCCGTCGTCTCCGGGGGCAAGGTTTACGCGCCCCGCTACCAGTACACGTTCGCGCCGATCCGCGTCTTGAAAGGCGTCTATTCGCGCCCCCGGCTGCTGCTGACGAGCGACGACTTGAGTTCCTACTCGACCAGCTTCGATCCCAAGGACATCCGCCCTGGCGAGCAGCGGCTGCTTTTGCTTCGCCGGTCGCCCGTCGGCTACGGCGCCTTACGCGAGTTGACCGCCGATCTGGCGTTTCCAAGACTCGAAGGACCGGACGACCCGTTGCTGGAAGCGGTCGATGCGCTTCTCGCGCTACAGGAACTGGGTGACCGGCACGAGATCGTGACACGGGTGTCCCGCGACCTGGGCGAGGCCGGGGGTCGCGGGGCGGTCGCGCTGCTCGCGGCCCTTGACCGGCGCGCCTACGTGGGTGCCCAGATCGATGCCGTGTTTGCGGCCGTCGGCCACCAGCTCCGGTCTGCGGATGCGAGCGTCCGCGAGGCCGCGGCCCATGTCTTGGGCAACCTCTTTCAGGCGGACTACCTCGAGAACCGGAGCAACCGCGAGGCGGCCGTCGCCGCTCTCGTCGCTTCTCTGGATCGGGCTGAGACGTCGCTTGACGCGCGCGTGGCTGCCATCGAAGCGCTGGCCGATGCCCCCGACGCCGTTGTCCGCAACGAGGACGCGATGCGCCTCGTCTCGCTCGACACACCCTATGAGACCCTGGCCGAATTCTCGGCCCGCCTCGAGGTTCTCGGACGGGTCCACCGCGACCGGGGTGCCGCGCCCGGCATTGGCGGGCTGCTCGGCGAGTTGCCGCTGGACGCACCCGGCGACCTGCAACGATCCGTCGCCCGGTCGTGGGCCCGCATCACATCGGCGCGCGGTGCGAATCTGCTGTTCGAACGCATGCGCCGCAAGCACGCCATTGGCCTCGGCCGTGAGCCCGAGATTGAAGCGTTCGGGCAGATACTGCCCAAGGTTCCCGACCCCTGGCCCCTGCAGCAGGCGCTGCTCGAGCTCGGACTGACGACTGCCGAGAAATATGCCTTCGTCCGGGCGTCGCGATTGGCGCCGGCACCCGAGCTCGCACCCGCTCTCGGCGAAATGCTCGATCCCCGCCGCGTCTACGTCCAACTGCGCTGGCTGGCGGCCGATCTCTTGATGGCTATCGATACCCGGGCAGCCGCGCAAGCCTTGCGTCCGCACATGCCGACGGAGCAAAACCTCGTCCGCAAGCTGCGCTTCGCCGCTTTCCTCGGTCGCCACGGTTTCGACGACGGCTACTCCTTTGCGCTTGAGCACCTGTCCGAGCCGCGTTACCTCGAAGGAGCACTCGAAGCCATTGCGGGCATCGCCAAGCCCGGTAGCCCGGAGCAACTGCTCGACATCTACGCGAGAAGCAACGACCGAGACTGGAAGCGAGCTGCCGTGCGCGGTCTTGGCCTGCTCCGGCACGCCGCGTTTGCCGAAGAGCTCCGGGCCTTGACGCGCGACCCGAAACATCCACTCGCGGCGGCCGCGCTTCTGGCCCGGGCAGATCTCGGGGATGTCGATGTAATCGAGCTTCTCCCGGCGGCGCTGGCATCTCGCAGCGAAACCGTTGTGGTCGCCGCGGCGAGGGCCGCGGCCAAGCTATTGCCGAAGGGACAGGGTCAGGGTAGTCCGATCGAGGAGGCTATCCGCACGGCGCTCGCAACCCTGGCACGGAATCCCGGGGCCACCGAAACGGTTCGCAGCAAGGCGCTTGAGGCTTTGGCCGCTGCCGAGGACGACCGACTGGACGAAGTGCTTGTCGCCATGCTGCGCGACATCCACCTCGAGCAGACCAGTCTCCTCCCCCGCGTCCGCGAACTGCTGCGCGCTCGGAAGGTGAGAATGTAGCCGACGGGCCTGCCCGGCTAGGCCTCGGCGGAGGACTCCGCCGGGTCCATGCGGACGATCAGGCTGCCGGCCTCGTGCTCGAGCAGGATGAAGATCCTGCCCTCGGGTCCGACCTCGATGTCCCGAATGCGGGCGAGATCCTCGATCACCGTCTCGCGCTGGGCGACCGCGCCGTCCTGCATCGCGAAGCGGTAGACGTCGCTGCCTTTCAAGCCCCCGACCAGCATGTGCCCGCGCCACGCGGGGAACGCCTCGCCCTCGTAGAAGACGAAGCTGGACACCGCCACCGACGGGGTGAAGTCGACCACTGGCTCGACGAGGTCGGCGGGATCGAATTCGACGCCGAGTCCGGCGCCGTCCACGGGCCGACCGTTGTAATGCACGCCCTTCGAGGTCAGCGGCCAACCGTAGTTCTCGCCGGGCCGCAACAGGTTGATCTCGTCGCCGCCACGGGGTCCCATCTCCGTCCCCCAGAGTTCGCCGGTTCGAAGGTCCACCTCGAGGCCGTGGACGCTGCGGTGTCCGTAGGTCCAGATGCTCGGCAGCTTGCCGGGCGACTTGGCGAACGGATTGTCTTCGGGGATTCGGCCATCGTCGTGCAGTCGATGAATCTTGCCGTGCGGCACCCCGAGATCCTGAATCCCTTCGTAGCCGCCCTTCATGCCAAGGCTCAGGAAGACGTACCCGGCCCGGTCGAACGCGATGCGGCCGCCTGCCGCCATGTCGGAGTCGGGGTTGTAGTGCTCGGGGGCGGCTTGGTAGACGGTCTCCTCGTCGACCCACGCGCCGTCCTCGAGGCGGCCACGGATGAGCTTGATCATGGACTTCGGACGCAAGCCGCAGTCCGTGCAGCGGTCGCCGAAGCTCAAGTAGATCCAGCCGTTTTCCCCGTAGTCGGGGTGCGTCGCCACGTCGAGGATCCAGCCGAGCCCGTATTGCAGCGGACCCATTCGGAAGGCTTGCCGGTTGCCCACCGGCGCGCCGGGGACGAGCTCCGATTGCGTGCCGTCGGCGGATATGACGGTTAGCCCGCGCATCTTCTCCGTGAGCAGAATGCGGCCGTCCGGCAGCGGCGCGATGGAGTAGGGCAGGGGCTCGAGGTCACCGATCACCTTCGTCAGCCGGTAGCCGTGGCGCTCGGTCTGGATGATCCCCTCGGGCAGTTCGAGCGGGGGCGCCATCCGGAAGTCGGCGAACGTCGCGTTGGCGCGTTCCTCGGCAATGAGGATGGCGAGGCTCCTGATCTGTGCTTCGCCGAGTGTCTCAGACCACGCGGGCATGCCGAGATCCGCTGCACCCTCGGCGATGCTCTTCGCGATGGCTTCCACGCCCTCGCCGCGGATCAGCGGCGCGCCGACGAGCGGGTTGCCTTGGGCGGTACCTTGGAAGCGGTTGCCGTGGCAGACCGCGCAATGCTGCATGTAAAGGCGTTCGAAGGCTTGAGGCCGGCCTTGGCCCGCCGCGCTAGCCGCAGCGAGGCAGCCGAGCGTCGCGATGAGGATGGCAAGCCGCATACCCAGCTCCCACAACCTGATGCGTTGACGTTCGCACGATTGTCCGGCCGGCGGCAAGTCCGGGTCAGTGTGCTCTGTCGGTAGCAAATAGATCTGTCCGCTTTTGTTAGCACATGATCTGTCCGGTCTG
>JAPPAV010000127.1 GCA_026705345.1 Gammaproteobacteria bacterium | reverse complement strand
ACTTCCGGCTCATCGGCGTTGAGCGGCGGGAAGTCCTCGATGCGCTCGATGGCCGTGCGCACGAAATTCAGCGTGTCGATGTCGTCGGCAAAGGGTTCCATCTCCACATCGACGACGGCCAGTTCCTCCCGGGAACTGGAAATGGTGCGCGCGACGCCGATGGTTCCCACCAGGCTTTCCTCGATACGCTTGACGATGTCTTCCTCGACCTCCGCGGGCGTCGCACCCGGATACGGCACTTCGACGCGGACGACACGCGGATCGTATTCGGGGAAGGTCTCGAGGGTAACCAGGTTCGAGGCGATCAGTCCGCCGACGAACAGCAGGAACAGGAGTACGTTCGCGGCGACGGGATTTCGGGCGAAGTAGGCGATGACGCCCCGGTTGCCGCTCGTATCCGAAACACCGATGGTTGCGGATTCAGCCATGACGAGCCCCGTCCGACGGCAGCCCGGAGGGCTACTGCTCCGCGCCCGCGGTGACGGCGTTCACGCCCAGGCCTTCGCGGGCGCCCGGGACGCGGCTCACCACGATGCCGTCACGTGTATCGAACGCACGGACCAGCCAACCCCCGTCGCCGTAGCCCACCGAAGCGGGAGTAAAGGCGGTGAGCCTGCCGTCATCGACCAGCCAAACGCTGCCGTTGATCCGCAGAGCTGATTCGGGCAGCACGAACACATCGTCCTGCATCGGCCCTTCCACGGTCACGTCCGCAAAGGTGCCGGGCGGCGGCAGCATCGCCGCATTCTCCTGGTCGAGCACCTCGAGGTAGAGGCTCGCCAGGCGCGTCTCGATATCGACTTCCTTGGAGACCCGTTCAACCACCGTCTCGTAGGCCCGGCCGTCGGCGACGGCCGTGGCCGTGCGTCCGATGACCGGTTGCAGCGAGTTGAGGTCGAATGCCGAGATCCGGGCGCGCACGCGCAACTGGTGCTTCGCGTAGACCTCGCCGACATCGGTGACCAACCGCTCGACCACCTGCCCCGGGGACAGCCGTGTGGTCCGCACGTAGCCGTCGAACGGCATCCGGATTCGCGTTTCGTCTAGGGCGATCTCGGCCAGCGCAATCTGGTTGCGGGCGATGCCGACCCTGGCCTCGGCTTCCTCGATCGTGCCCTCCGTGGCAAGCCAGGGATTCAGGTGCCCGCCGGGGAATCTCTGCATGAACTCCGGCGCTCGCGCGCCGCCTCGTCCAGCCTCTGCTTCAGGTTTCCCTGAGCGGCGGCCAGGGCCAGTTTCGCGCTCGCGAGGCGGAGTTCGAAATCCCGACGGTCGATTTGCGCGAGCGTCTCGTCGGCCTTGAATTCAGTGCCGCTGCGATAATTCTCCGACACCCAGACAACGTCGCCGGAAACCTCGGGTACCACGACCACGTTGCCGAGCGTAGTCACCGTGCCGGTCAGCACCACCTTGTGGGATGCCGTGGCCGCGGTCGGCCGAATCACCGCCGCGGTGGGCTCGACGCGGGCCTGCGCCAACTCGGGATCGATTTCCAGGAACTCCCGGCTGGGTGCCCGGGCGAAGAAGATCACCGCCGAAATGGCCGCCAGGATGACTGCCAACTGCAGGATTCCACGCCAGCGCGGCTGTTGGCCCGTGTCGCCCTGAACACCGGATTCTGACATTGCCGCTCCTCCTTATCATGGGACCGCAACCTCGGTAATTGGCGCCTTACCCTCCGGTCAGGTGCTCACGGAGGAAGTATAGGCGAGGACTTTGTCCGAGTAGGGATTCTCACACCGAAGCGCGGCCGCGTGTTCAGCGCGCCTGCCCGAAACGCATGCCGAACTCGGCCCAGAACAGCCTCGGCGGACCCCAGCGCGCCATGGTCCAGCCCAGGCTCGACACGTCGATGCCGAAGGTGATGTGTTCCTTGTCGGAAGTGTTCTGGCCCACGAAGGCGAACCACATGCCTTCGCGGCCCAGGGCATCGTCGAGCTGCAGACGGAGATCCCACAGCGTTCGGGAATTGGGTGAATACGAGCGCACGGCCGGCGCGTTCGGATTGGCGTTGCTGTACTGGGCGCTGGTGTAGCGAAAGCTCAACGTCGCCGAGAGCTCGCTGGCGGCGGTCACGGGAAAGCTGTAGCGGGCGCTGCCGGAGAACATGCGGCGCGGCGAGCGAATGTGCACGCGCGCCTCGGAGACATCGACATCCCGGCCGGTCACCGGGTCCGTCTGCGTGTACTGGAGAAACTTGCCTTTGTTCCAGGCGGCGTTCACCATCAAATCCAGACTGTGGGTGGGCGACGCCCGCAATTCGGCTTCGATGCCGCGTATGCGGGATCTCCCAGCGTTGTCGATCGTGAAGCCGTTGGCCGCGGCGATGTAGTTACTGATCTGCTGATCCTTGTGGTCGTAGTAGTAGCCGGCAACGTTGAGCTGCACGCGGCGATCTAGGAACTGCGCTTTGACTCCGGCATCCCAGGCGCTCACGATCTCTTCATCGTAGGGTACGAGGAACGCCCGGCTGGTTGCGGGTGGCCGGGCCGGAAAGCCGCCGGCCTGGTAGCCTCTGGACCAGCCCAGGTAGGTCATCACGCTGTCGCTCCAGTTCCAGTTGGCACGGAACATGGGCGAGAAGTTGTCGAAGTCCGTCCTGAAGTCACCCGTGTCTCCGTTGGTGAACAGTTCGACGAAGTGTTTTTTCGTCTCTTCGGTGTACCGGGCGCCAGTGGTCAGCGTAAGCCTCGGCGACGCATGCAGACTGGCCTGTCCATAGACACCCAGGGCATCGTTGTCCCCGTCGACCCGGCGGCCGCGGTTGACGGGGCTCGCCAAAAAGAAATTGTCCTGGTCCGTTTCGAACTTCTCGTTGAAGAAGGTGGCTCCTGCCGTGTAGTCCAGAGCCCCGCCGAATGCCGTTCCAACGGACTGAAGCTCCTGGTAGATCTGTTCGTGCGTCACGTGGGTGCCCGCCGAGAACACCCGCGCTTCGGTGCCGTCGACATCGTTCATGTTGGCCATGTCCATCACGCGCCAGCCGGTGATGGACTTCAATACGACATCCGGTGTGACGTCCCAGCCCACGCTGAGCGCGTGGAAGTCGACAGTCAGGTCGGAGTGGAAAGGGCTGCCATTCGGCGCGCGGTCGCTGTTGAAAAATGGATCGCCCGGCCGGCTTGGCCCGAGTTCGACCGTGCGCGGCAGGAAACCGCGGGCCACCCAGCCACTGTTCAGGACGGCGCCAAGACGGTCCGCCGAATCCGCCTCGTCGAATTCGATGTGCTCGAAAACAAAGTCCGCCACCAGTTCCGAGTCGGGCGGCAGCCAACGCAGCGACGCGCGCATCGACCACCGGTCCAGGTTCTCCGAGTCGTCGCCGGGCTCGTAGGCGTTCTTGACCAGGGCATCCCGAACGGCACGTTGAAAAGTAAGCCGCCCGGCCAGCGCCTCGCCGGCTAGCGGTCCGTTGAGGTGCCCCCGGGTCTCGAAATAGCCTTGCTCGCCGCCGCGCACTTCGATCAATGCACCCGGCTCGTTGGTGGGTTTCCTGCTGATGACGTTAATCGCGCCGCCGATGGTGTTGCGTCCGTAGAGCGTACCCTGTGGCCCGCGCAGCACTTCGACACGCTCGATGTCATGCAGGGTACCGTTCAAGCCGGTCTGGTTGCCGACGTAGACACCGTCGAGATACATCGGCACGCGGCTCGAGTTGGCCGGATGGGGATCCCATTGACCGATGCCGCGGACATACCCAACGCCGCGATTGTTGCCGCCTGTCGTGCTGTAGAACTCCAGCCCCGGCACGTACTTGCCGATATCGACCGTCTCGTTGACGACCAATCGTTGTAGGTCCTCCGACCCGAACGATGAAACGGCCAGCGGCACGTCCTGAAGCGGTTGTTCCCGCTTCTCGGCGGTGACAATGATCAGTTCGACGGGTCCCTCGTCTTCCTCCGCGCGGTTCTCTTCCTCTGCGGAATCCTCGGCCGCCGCCGCTGTCCCGCTCAGCAACGTTCCCACAAAAACCGTTCGCGCCACGCCGCCACACCGGAGTCTCGAGAAGAGCATCGAAGTACCAATCCTCACACAAACATTACCGGATACTGAGACCTACTCCCGTCTCATGCAATAAGTGGTAGTGCGTCGGTTTGAAAAACCGAATCGACGGGCGTGGCCGTTCGGACGATCTCCATTTTTTGCAGTGGATACCGAGGGATACGGCGGCCGAAAGGTCTGACCGCGACAAGGCGCTCGCACCCCGTCATAGTCCGGAGCCCCCTCGTCGGAGTGCGCCTTTGGTCGGGGTGGACCCCGGCGTACCTGCCTCGACGACCCCCACCGGGTCCCGGGTTGGCATACCCAGCTTCGATGGTTGACAATCGGCGTTCAGGCATCAGCAGCATGACCGATGAGTAGACCCGACGCCATGTGCGTGTCGGCATCCGGAACATGAACCCGTTCGAGTACATGGCGGGCAATCGCGTCGCCGTGATGTTGGCTACCGGTGCGCTGTTGGTGCTGGGGTTTGCCGGGCTCCTGCACGTTAGCGTGGAGCGCTATCCCCCTATCGACCTGCGCACAATTTCGATTGGCGTTCCCTATGACGGCGCCACGCCGCGCGAGGTCGAGGAGGACATCGTTCGCCGGATCGAAGAGAGCCTGACCGAAATCGACGGTGTCGACCGCATCACGTCGAATGCCTTTGACGGCAGGGCCGAAGTCCTCATCGAGTTCGATCAGTGGGTGGACATGGTCGAGAAACTCGAGATCGTGCGCACCGCCGTCGACGGCATCGAGGACTTTCCGCCCCCAAACGCCGATGAGCCCGAGATCGTCCTGCATGAAATCCTGCGCAGCGTGGTGTCGCTGGTGCTCACCGCTGCCAACGCCGGCGAAGACGAACTGAGGCGCAGTGCCGAGGCGTTGCGGGAGGACCTTCTGCTACTGCCCGAGGTCGGCGTTGTCGACCTCTACGGCACGCGCGACCGTGAAATACAGATCGACCTCGACGAATCACGGTTGCGCCGGCACCAGCTGACCATCGAGGAGGTGGTTGCCCGGCTTCGGCGGTCTTCGATCAACCTGACCGGCGGACCCATTGCCACGGAATCCGGAACGATCGTCCTCGGCACCATGGAGAAACGCCTCTACGGTGATGAATTCAACCAATTCGTCGTTGTGGCTCGCCCGGACGGCGCCATTGTCCGGCTGCAGGACATCGCCATCGTACGCGACAGTTTCGTCGACGACCCGTTGATAAACACGGTCAACGACAAACCGGCGGTGTTCATCGAAGTCAGCACACCCGCGGCCGCCAACCCGCAGGACGTGATCGAAGCCGTCAACGGATTCCTGTCGACCTACGAGCCGCCCCCGGGGATGGAACTCGAGTTGTGGCTGGACCGGGTCTACTCGGTGCAGACACCCCTGGCGTCGGTGGCCAACAGCGGGCTGATCGGCGTCGTACTGGTGTTTGTGCTGATGATTCTGTTGTTCGATCTGCGCGTCGGGGTGTGGATCGCCGTCGGCATTCCAACGGCCATCGTCGGTTCGTTCATCATGCTCTACGCGCTGGACGTGACCATGAGCCTCATGGCCGTGCTCGGTTTCGTCATCGTGGTCGGGATCGTGGTCGACGATGCGATCGTCGTCGGGGAGAACATCACGCGTCACCGGGAAAGCGGTCTGCCCCCCCTCGAGGCTTCCATCAGGGGTGCAAGAGAGGTCATGGCGCCCGTGACGGTCGGCGTTCTGACCTCGATGGCGGCATTCGCCGCACTGCTCCCGCTCGATGGCGTCCTCGGCCAGATTTTCGCCAGCCTGGCCGGCATCGTCGTCGTCGTACTGCTGTTTTCCCTGCTCGATGCGTTCTTTCTCCTGCCGTGCCATCTTTCCGGCGACGGCCTGGTGAGCCGTTGGCCGCTGAGCGTCCTGCAGGTCAGGGTCAAGAAGAGCTTTCAGGGAATCATCGACCAACGCATCGTACCCTTGATCGAATTGTCGGTGCGCAGGCCGCTGGTGCCCATTGTCGCCGTCACCGGTCTCGTGGTGTTGGCCTACGGCCTGGCCACCAGTGGTTTCGTGAGCTTCAACGCCACCGGTAACCGGCTGGACGAACAGCAGCTGCAACTCGATCTCACCATGGCGGTGGGTTCGACGTTCGAGGACAGCGTCCGGGCGACCGAGCGGATCGTGTCGGCAGCGCACGAAGCCAACCTCAGAACGGGAGGTACGGCTTTGCGCGCGGTCAATGCCATGGTCGGGCAGCACAAGACGGTCGAGAGCTCGATGGGAGCACAACCCGTAGACCCGGCGCCGCATCATGCCAGCATCCAGCTCAGGTTGAACACGCCGCCACAAAGAGAGGTCTCGGTCGCCGAGTTGAAACAGGCCTGGATCGACGCCATGGGCGAAGTTCGGGGGGCCGAAAAGCTCGCCTTTCCGACCTCTGCGCAGTACTCGTCTGCCGGCGTGGGCCTCGTTCTCCTTCACCCCGACGAGGACGCGTTGAAGGCGGCCGCGGCCAGATTGAAGGACCTAATGACGTCGCACCCGGCGATCTACGAGATTGACGACACACTCGAGCTCGGCAACCTCCGCTACGAGATCCACCTCACCGCCGCGGGGCGGGCGTCCGGCATGACTGCCGCGGCTCTCGCCACGCAATTGCGTCACCGTTTCTTCGGGGCGGAAGTGCATCGCGTGGTGAGGAACCAGGAGGAACTGCAGGTGATGGCGCGCTATCCGTTGGAGAGGCGCACCAGCCCCCGCGACCTGCACGACGAACTCATCAGCTTGCCGAACGGCAGACTGACCGCGCTGTCGAACGTCGCCACGATCCTGCAATCTCACGACTACGCGCAACGCCAGCGCATCGACGGCTTGCCGGCCGCGACACTGACCGCCTACTACAATGTCCGGCAGACCAGTTCCGCCGAACTTGGCGGCCTGGTGCAGGGCGAATGGCTTCCTGCTCTCACCCGCGAGTATCCGGGGCTGCGCCATCTCCCCGACGGTACCTCCCGAGATACCGTAAAAGCTCTCGGAATACTGTCGGTCACGTTTCCCGTAGCGCTTTTGCTGATGTTCGTGATCGTGACGATTCAGTTGAAGAGCGTGCTGCAGACGGTGTACGTGCTGACAACGATTCCCCTCGCGGTGGCCGGCGCCCTGTACCTGCACGCCATACTGGGCTATGACTTCGGACTCGTTTCTATTTGGGGCGTAGTCGCCGCGACCGGCGTGGTCGTAAACGATGCGCTGGTGTTGTTCGACATGTACAACCGTATCCGCCGGGACGAGCCCGATGCAGCTAGGGAGCACGCTGTCCTCAAGGCCGCGCGGCTGCGTGCAAGGCCGATTCTGCTGACCACCATCACGACCGTTGCCGGCCTCCTGCCGCTGCTCTACAACCGCGCCGAGTCGGTGGAACCCTTCCTGTCGGTGGTTGTCAGCCTGATCGGCGGCCTTGCATTCGCCGGCATCGGGCTGCTGATGGTACTGCCGGCGATCCTCGTACTGGTCGAACGGCTGAAATCGCGGTTCACGCCGGCCGTCGTCTACCTATGGGGCGGTGACCGGGGAGCCGCAGCCCGAGGCGGGTAGAAAGACCGCCGGTCACTACTACTAGGTGAGCGCTTTCCTGGGCGCACCTCGGACCCAGATTGCCGTTCTCACAGCCGGCGTTCTTGGTGGGCTTTCTACTGCCTGCGCGACTGACATATCATCGCCGGTTCGTCTTGAGGGGAAATTCGCCAATGCCCATGATTCTCAACGAAGAGCAGAACATGCTGAAGGACAGCGCGAAGGACTTCTGCACCAACAGCGCGCCGATCGAGGCGTTGCGCAAGCTGCGCGACGACGACAACGCCGACGGCTTCGATCGGGACACGTGGTCGCAGATGGTGGAACTCGGCTGGGCGGGCATTCCCTTCCCGGAAGAACACGGCGGCTTGGCATTCGGCTACAAGGGTCTCGGCGTCGTCACCGAGGAGACCGGGCGGACGCTGACGGCAAGCCCCCTCTACGCGACGGTCTGGCTCGGCGGCACGGTGCTCAACGTCGGCGGCAGCGACGCGCAGAAGGCCGACCTGCTCCCCAAGGTCGCGGCGGGGGAACTGCTACTTGCCCTGGCGTTGGAGGAGTCGCACAAGCACGACCCCTACGGCATCGCCGCGACGGCCACGAAGACCGACGCCGGCTACACGATCACGGGCTCCAAGAAGTTCGTCCTGGATGGCCACGTGGCCGACAAGCTGATCGTTGCGGCACGCACGTCGGGATCGGCGGGCGACCGCGATGGCATCTCGTTGTTCCTCCTCGACCGCCACGCCGACGGCGTAGCGGTCACGCGTACGAAGATGGTCGACAGCCGCAACGCGGCCAACGTCGAGTTTGCCAACGTTGCCGTGGGCACAGATGCGCTCGTCGGCGGCGAAGGGCAGGGCGCGGACGTGCTCGACCCGGCACTGGACATTGCCCGTATCGGCATCTGCGCCGAAATGCTTGGTGCCACCCAGGAGTGCTTCGATCGCACCGTTCAGTACCTGAAGGACCGCGAGCAGTTCGGTGTTCCGATCGGTTCCTTCCAGGCTCTAAAGCACCGGGCCGCGAACATGTTCTGCGAGATCGAGTTGTCGAAATCGTGTGTCCTCGAGGCGCTTACCGCACTCGACGAGGAGCGCGACGCGGCGGAGATCGCCAAGCTCGCGAGCCTCACCAAGGCCAAGGTCGGCGAGACTTTTCACACCGTGTCCCGGGAAGGCATACAGATGCACGGCGGCATCGGCATGACCGACGAGTTCGACATCGGTTTCTTCATCAAGAGGGCGGCCGTGACCGAGCAGACTTTCGGGGACGTGAACTTCCACCGCAACCGCTACGGCCAACTCGAGGGGTACTGATCCCGAAGCCCCGTGACGGCGGCGGACACGATGGCGGAACCCATCGGCTACATGGCGCGCACCCGGCGCTACTACGAGGCCCAGGGCTTCGAGAAGGCGTACGTCTGGGCCCATTTCGACGACATTCCGTTCACGCCGTTGGATAAACCCGTCGCGGATTCGACGCTTGTACCCATCACGACCATGGCGCTCTACGACCGCGCTGCGGCGGACGTGCGCCACGTCGCATCCGGGTCGACCCGCGAGCCGCCCGCACGACTGTACGGTGACGACCTGTCCTGGGACCGGACGGCGACCCATCTGGACGACCGGGAGTCGTACTTCCCGATCAACGTGCTTGACGAACTCGTGCGGCGGGGACGCATCGGCGCACTCACCGGACGGTTCCATTGCGCGCCGACGGAATACAGCCAACGCCGCACCCGGCAGACCGATGCGCCCGAGATCCTCAAGCGCTGCCAGGAGGATGGTGCCGACATCGCCTTGCTCGTGCCGATCTGACCGGTTTGCCACCAGACCGTGAGTCTGGTCGCCAGGCACTTGGAGTCCAACGGCATCCCGACGGTGGTCCTCGGCGCCGCCCGCGACATCGTGACGCACTGCGGGGTGCCTCGATTCGCATTCGTCGACTTTCCCCTTGGCAATCCCGGCGGCAAACCGTACGACCGGGACATGCAGTCGGCCATCACCACTGCCGCGATCGACCTTTTCGAGACGGCCGCCGAACCGGGCACCGTCGTTGACGTGCCTTACCGATGGAGTCACGACGAGTCGTGGCGGGACGGCTACTTCCAAGTGAGCGAGGCGAACATCGACGCCTTGCGCCGGGCGGGCGAGGAACGCCGCGCCACCCGGGCACACCTGCGCGCGACCGGAAGCGTTCGTACCGAATAGCCGCCAGGCTCCGCGTAGAGTCCCTCGCCCCCGCCGCTAGGCCACTTGCCGCTCAAACGCCAAATCGACAGACTTCCTCAAACGGAACAAGAACCTGGGGCACGGCTTGAACAAGACCATCGCCGTCATCGAGGGCGACGACGCTGCGCCGGAGGCGGTGCGTCCCGTGGTCGCGTTGCTCGACTCGCTTCAACTGGGTTTGACCTGGGTCTATCCAGAGGTGGGCGAGGCTGGCGAAGCGAAATCGGGCTCGACATTTCCCGACTCGGCCAGAGCCGTCATCGACGCCGCAGACACGACGCTGTTCGGCTCCACCAGCGGCAAGTCCGGGGCTGCGCTCGGGTACCTGCGCTGGGGCAAGGAGACTTTCGCCAACTTACGTCCTTGCCGATACTTACCGGGGTGCGCGAGCCCGTTGAGGAATCCGGAAGGCATCGACTTCGTGATCGTGCGGGAAAACCTCGAGGACCTCTACGTCGGTGCCGAAGGACCGCTCACGGACTTGGCCGCGCTGAACCTCTTCGGTCGCACGATCCGCAAACCGGTGCACGAACTGGGGGACGGTCGCTACGCCATCAAGGCGATCACTCGGGAAGGCACGGAGCGGGTCGTCTCCTTCGCCTTCGATCTGGCGGCCAAGCGCGATAGCAAACGCAAACTGACCTGTGCGACCAAGCACAACATGCTGCGTGGGACCGATGGCCTTTTTCTTTCCGTGGCACGCGAGATCGCGGCTGACTATCCGGACATCGCGTTCGAGTCGTTCATCGTCGACGACTTCGCCTGCCGGATGATCCGGGAACCCGAGCGCTTCGACGTGGTGGTGATGCCGAACCAGTACGGCGACATCCTGTCCGACGCGGCGGGCGGTTTGCTCGGCAGCCTCGGCCTCGCGGCAAGCGGCTGTTTCGGCGCGGACTACGCCTACTTCGAACCGGCCCACGGCACCGCGCCCGACATCGCCGGCAGGAATGTCATCAATCCGACAGCGACCATACTCTCGGCAACCATGATGCTGGACTATCTCGGCCTCGAAACCGCAGCGGCGCGGATCGAGGGCGCGCTGGCCCGGGTCTACGCCGACGGCTCGGCGCTGACGCCGGACCAGGGCGGCGCGGCGACGACCACCGAGTTCTGCGCGGCCCTTGCCCGGGCGTTGTGAGGCGAACCCATCGATGACCCACATCATCGACACGTTGATCGAAGAGCGCGCGACTCGGCTGATGCGCCACCCCGCGCTGTGGTCGTTCCTGAGGCGCGGGCTCGACCCGTTGCTCCTCTACGACACGGCCCGGGCGATGGCGGACATCATCGCGCCAATGTCCGGGGATGACGCCATGGAATACCTGCGCGCGACCCTTGCGATGGATGTCGAAGCGACAGGGCTTCTGAACATCCCGCGAACCGGCAGCGCGGTCGTGACGCCAAACCATCCTGCGGGCATCGCCGACGGCATTGCCGTCTACGAGGCCCTGAAGCGGGTGCGAATGGATATCACCTTCCTAGCCAATCGCGACGCCATCCGGATCTGCCCCGGATTCGCTGACATGATCGTGCCGGTGGAATGGCGGGACGGCGCGCGGACAATGGCCAAGACGCGGGAGACGCTACGGGAGGCGCAGCGCGCCTTTGATCAGCAACGGCTGGTGGTGATCTTTCCGTCCGGCCGTCTGGCCCGCCCGACGCCGTTGGGCCTCTGGGAGCGCCCTTGGCAGGCGACGGCGTTCGCACTGGCCATCAAACGCGGCGTCCCGATCGTGCCGATGCATGTCGACGGGCACAACTCGTTGCTCTACTACCTTGCCTGGTTCGTCAATCGCGAGATCAAGGACATGACCTTGTTCCGCGAGATAATCAACAAGCGCGGTGGCAAATACCGGATCGATGTCGGCGAACCGTTCGAGCCAAGCGGCGAACCGGCGGAACTCGCCAAGACGCTGCGCCGTTTCGTGGTCTACGGCATGCGCCAGGGTCTCAGGCGGTTTCCCGGCGTGGACGCCCCGCCGGCTGCAGCGGGAATACCGCTTCTGGTTCCGTTTTACCGCAGCTCGCGATGACCTCAAGGGGTGTCGCCGCCGGCTGAATGTCCACGGTGGCGATCCCGCCCTCAGTCTCGAAGGTGACTTTGCCGCCGTCGACGGAGCGGAGTCTCCGTACGCCATCGAGGTGCGCCTCGGCGACCTGCGCCTCGGGCGAGTAGGCCGAGCGACCCCGGAGATGATTCCTCGACAACGCGCCCGTTTCGATGGTCTCGACGAAATCTGCGACCTCGTCGGGAAAGACCCGACCGTAGATTGCACCCTGGGGCAAGACGAGCACGTTAGGCGCGAAGCGGTGTCCACCGAGGTGCGTCGTTTGCCAAGTGCGGTTTCCAGCTAGTGCGCGCAATTGCGCGTAGGCCGGAAGCCCGTACCGCGCACAGCACAGGTCGCGCTGGCCGTTGGTGCACACAAAGTAGTGCGCTTGTGGAACCTCTTCGAAATCGGGCGAGTCGAGGCTGAGACCGTGGACATCGTCGTAGCCGTGGCTGTGGAAACGCTTCAACGTGCCTTCCTCGGCGATGAAAAGAGTCGTCTCGTCGGTGTCGATTTCGGGCCGCCGAATGAACTGCGCTCGGATTTTGCGTCCACTTTCGGCGACGGCCGCCAGTGTGCGGTCGAGCCAATCGCGGGTCCGAGCCGAAAGGTCGTTGTCCTCGAGTGCCTTGGGCCTCCACGCGGGCTTGTACTCGAGCAGCAACCAGACGTCGACCTCGACCGCCGTGCCTAGCATCGGCTCGCCGGATGCCAGGCAAAGGTCGGCGCAGTAGACGCGGTTGTCGCTCATGGGTCCATCGCGAACGGCACAGCATGCGATTGTATCGTAGGGGACGGGCTTGTCCCGTCCCGGTTGGCGAGGCGAACGGGATTGGTCGCGGGCGACCGCGCGCCCTAGCGGGCGCGATAGGGTCGCCTACGGAATCTCTGCGGCCGACGGGAACGGCAAATCGGTTGAATGAATGACGACGCCGTTAAGCTCGTCTCTTTTGACATTGCGCGGATTCGGGTGGTACAAGACCGGCACGACACATGCGGTCAGACGCTCCGTTGTGCTGTTACCGGAGCTTGAGGAATGATGGACATGACCGATGTATCCCCGGACATTCTCACTACCGTGCGTCGCATCGAACACGAGCACGGGATAGACCGGCAGTCGGCTGAGGATCTGGCCACTCTCATTCACGAGATGCGCGCGGAATTCAATGCCTTTCTCGTGCGCCTATGGCTGATGTTCGCGGGCTTCGCGGGGTTGATCGTCACCCTCAACAAACTGTTGGCTTGACCCGGTTGTGCCGAACGATGCGGTGGCGACGGTGCCGTTGAAGGCGTGGCGCTACTGCCGGTGGTTCCTACGCCAGATTGCGACCCAGTTCCGTGACGACGGCTGCACCGCCGCGGCCGCGGCGTTGACGTTCACCACCATGATCGCGGTGGTGCCGTTCGTTGCGATCATTTACCGGATATTGTCGTTGCTGCCCGAGTTCGATGGCGTCGGGGACAAAATCACCAGCTTCGTATTCGAGACCTTCCTACCGGGCTCCAGCGATGCCGTGCTCGAAAAGGTGCTCGAATTCTCGGCCAAGGCCAACGAACTGACACTGGTCGGCATCGGCGTGGTGTTCGTCACCACCATGCTCATGCTGATGCGCATGGAGGAGTCGTTCAACCGAATCTGGCACGTCGCCAATACCCGCGCGGGCCTGACGCGATTCCTGTCCTATTGGGGCATCATCTCCTTCGGCGTGCCGATGATCGGGGTCGCGGTGACTGCGGCAAGCTACGACGGCATGGCCTACCTGGCCGAACTGCGCGGGTCGGCACTGATGGACGTCTTGCGCGAAGCCGTGCCGCCCATCGCGACCGCATTGACGTTCACGTTTCTCTACTACGCCGTACCAAGTTGCCGGGTGCGATTCCCGCACGCGCTGGTGGGCGGCGTCGTGACCACCATCCTGCTAGCCGTCGCCAAGGAGGCGTTCGCCCGGGTGGTGCCGCTGTTCCAGAACGACCTGGTGTACGGGGCGTTCGCGGCGCTTCCGTTGTTCGTCATGGGCCTGTACCTCGTATGGGTGATGATCCTCGTCGGCGCCATCTGCGCTCGGACGTTGTCGCTGATCCCCTGGGAAGACGAGCCGGACGGGGTCCCGGCAGCGATCAAATGTGCGCGAGTACTGGCGCTGTTGCACAACGCCCACCTCGACGGAGGCGCGGTGACGGACGCCGACATCCTCCGTGCGGTGCCGATGACGCGCACGGAACGCGCCCGCATCTTCGACGTGTTGAACGAAGGCCGTTGGCTGCGGCCCACGTCGGCAAAGACCTGGGCGCTTGGGCGCGGCTTGTCCAGCATGACGTTGTGGGAGCTCTTCCTCGCGCTTCCAGACGGCATCGCCAAGGAGAACTTGGGAGGCGACGGTGCCGTCGAGGAGCGGTTTCGGGCGTTCGTTGCCGACGGTGCCGTTCATCTCGATGTGACACTCGACAAGCTGGACCGAGATCCGTAGGGGCGACCCTCGTGGTCGCCCGCATCATGGGCACCCCCTCGGCTGGCGGGACGGGACAAGCCCGTCCCCTACGGCCCGCCCTCGTGTAGCGTCACCGATCCCGCATCGCCGTCGATCGTGATGGACTGGCCGTGCTTGATGCGCACGGTGCCGTTGCCGACGCCGAGCACCGCCGGAATCCCGTACTCCCGTGCCACGATGGATCCGTGCGCCAGGATGCTGCCCATGTCGGTGACCAACCCCACGGCGTGGGCGAAGAGCTGCGTCCAGGCGGGCGTGGTGTTCGGGGCGACCAGGATCGAGCCGGGTTCCATCTTGTCGAAGTCGTTCTGCGACAGGATGACGCTGGCCGGGGCGGTCACCGTTCCGGAACTGACCGCGAAGCCGTTGAGCGCGTCGCCGGACGGGTCGTTTCGAATCTGGGTCTCCTTGAACCGAACGGACGGGATGTTGCTCGCCTCCTCGGGAATCGTCCCAGGCGGATGCAGGAGCTTGCGGGCTTCCCGGAGTTCTCGCCGTTCCGCCGCGAGTTCGCCCAGTTCGGGAATACCGGTGCCGGTCTTGCGCGCCTCGATGGCTCGCGTGAGCTCCTCGGTCACCACGAAGAACGTGTCTTCCGGATCGAGAAAAGTCCCCGCGTCGACCAGACGCCGACCCAGCTCGAATGCCATCGGCCGCAGCACGGACCAGGTGTAGCCGAAGTAGAACGCCGTCTCTTCCCGGATGTGGTTGTACCGGCGCCCGAACCACAGACGGTATCGGAACTGCCAGTAGGGGAGCCCGGAGAGTTTCTCCGAGACTTCCGCGAACTTCCGCTCCCGAACCGCGGTGGCCCGGACCTCCTGGTCCTTCGGATCGTAGTCCGCGTTCTGCACCATGGATTTGAGCGTTGCGAACGTCGCCGACGGATCTTCGGCTTGCGTGGGCTCGATGAAATCGAGGCTGTAGCCTTGGTGCCCGTAGATGTCGAAATAGTCGTCGAGCGCTTTGAGGATCGGGCCCCCTTCGACGTGTTCCTGCAACGCGCGCGGCAGGAACTGCGTGGGCGTCGCAATGACGAGATAGCTGAGCGCTTCGCTTAAGCGCACGAGTTTCGCGATCTCGAACAGGATTGCATTGGCCCGCAGGGTCTTGGACTCGAAGCCGGTGAGGAACTGGCCGCTGATGTAGTTCTCGTCCGGCAGGTTCTCGTGCAGGAAGCACTGCAGTTGATCGTCGGTGGATTTGGCGATTCCGAAGGTGTGGCTGGTATTGCCCGTCCAGTAGATACCCTCCTCGACTCCCATCTCGCGGATGCCGGCCAGGAGGTCCTCGTCGGTGGCGGCGCCAACGTCCACCTTGCGCCACTTCTCGGCCGTGCCGACAAGGCGGGGCAGGGCTTCCTCTTGCCAGGTCTGCCAGCGAGCATCGTTGTTCTGGGTCTTGTTGTTCGCGACGTACGTCGGGTTGTCGGAAGGCGGCAGGGTCAGATCATGGGCGAGGTTGTCGCCTTCGTAGGCGGCGGCGACGGCGTCGAATCGGGTGCGGTCCTCCGCCGTGAGCTCCGAACGAAACAGCGCCATGTCGTAGCGTTCTTCCGCCGACTGATCCCCGTGCCGTTCCCAGATTTCGTCGATCGTCCGCTTGAAAGCCGCCTTCAGCTCTTCCTCCGAGCTATTCGGGTCGATTTGGTTGTTGGGGTGATCGGCCCGGCAATAGGCGTAGCCGTTGCAGGTGACGAAGTGCGCGCCGCCGCCGATGATGTTGTCGGGCTTGCCCTTGCGCGGTGCCTCCAGACCCTCGGTCAGGTAGAGCTCCTCGAACAGCGGACAGATCGGATCCGGCATGTTCTCGACGATCTGGCGCCGGTACAGAATTCTTGCCGGGGGCGGCGGTTCCCAGACTACCTCGATGGGCTGTACCGGCAAGTTGGTGATGGGGCGTGATTGAAGCAGGAAGAGGTCGTCATCGACGACCGCCCACTCGATATCCTGGGGAACGCCGTCATAGAGCTTTTCGATGTCGATGGCGGTCGTCGACAATTGCGCCAGCATGTCGTCTGTCAACGAGGACTGGCCTCGGCTCTCTTCGTCGACGTCGGCGAGCCGTGTGCCTTGACTGCCGTCCGCGACGATTTGCTGCGCCTTCGGGCCGATGACGGTGTCCTTGGCCCGGAGTGTTTCCTTGTCGACGATGTAGGTGTCCGGCGTCACCTGCCCACTGACCACGGCTTCGCCAAGGCCGAAGCTCGCATTCACGATGATTTCCGAGCGCTCCCCGGTGGCCGGGTTGGCGGTGAACAGGATGCCGGAAACCTTAGCGGGCACCATGACCTGGACAACCACCGCCATGGCCACCGAGCCCTGGTCGATGCCGTTCTGATGCCGGTAGCTGATGGCTTGTGGCGTCCATAGAGAAGCCCAGCATTTCCGTACCGCTGCGGCGACCTCGTCCGACCCTTTGACGTTCAGATAGGTTTCCTGCTGACCGGCGAAAGACAGGCCCGGTAGGTCCTCGGCATTGGCGGAAGAGCGCACGGCGACGGGTGCATCGTCCAGCGAGCCGTAGGCTTGTGTTACCTCCGCCGCGATCTCTGCGGATGGATCGTGTTCAGCGAACAGTGCCTGTATGGCGTTGGATGCCTGCTCGAAGGACACCCGGCCGTCCTCCACGGCGGGTCTGGCGAGCGAGACGATCTCTTCTTGTAGCTGGTTCGTCGCAACGAATGACCGGTAGGCCGCCGCCGTCACGACGAACCCGCCGGGAACATTGAGACCCGCCTTTGCCAATTTGGCGAGCGACCTTCCCTTCCCGCCGACGACTTCGAGGCCGTCGTCGGTGCCGGTCTCCTGCGGAGTTGCGTCAAGGGCCGTGATGAACATGGATCGCTCGATTCGAAAGAGGACGCGCCATGATAGGGAACGCCTCAACGACCGATCAACGATGCAACGAAGGCACCTCACCCATACCGGGCGGTCGGCGTCAGTGTGTACTCAGTGCGGTATCGAAGTACCTGCGGCGTTGCGCGCAACGGGGTTCTGAGGCACGCCCGGGAAGATCTCCCGGAACAGGGCGAGCATGCTCATGGTCGAGCGGCGATCCGTCGCCTCGTGCAGCCTTCCCGGCGGACCCAGCGTGGGCGGCAGCGCAAAACCGTGCGGCGTCTTGGCGTGGTGGTGGAACACCCAGGAGACGCCTGCGGCATCCATTTCGTCGAAGAAACGCTGCTTGCTCGAGTCGGGCACGAGGGCATCGTCGGCGCCGTTCTCGATCAGGATCACGGCATCGGTGTTGTAGTTGTTCTCGCAACGCTTGACGGGTGGGCGCTCGACGTCGTTGCGGGCCGCGTTGGGATCCTCGCCGGTCTGCAACAGGCCGTGGAAGGACACCACGCCGCCGACGTTCAGGCCGCCGCGCACGCACTCGATGACGGCCATGCCGCCGAAGCAATAGCCGATTGCGCCGGCCGGGAACGAGGCGTCCACCGTGTCGTGGGCGAAACCACGGTCGAGCCACTCGCCGAGCAACGAGCGGAACAGTTCGTGGTCGTGGTCCATGGCCACAAGGCCTTCGAAGCACTTCCTCTGGAAGGCCTGCACCTTGCTCGGATCGGTCGGGAAGACACGTTCGTCCGGTGGCACGATGTTGCCGTACACATCGATGGCGAGTCCGACGTAGCCTACGCGGGCTAGGTACTCCGCAACATCGACATCGAAGAACTTGAGCCCCTGGTAGTTGTGGATGACCAGCACCAAGGGTCGTGCGCCGGCCGCCGCGGGCGGCGCGACCAGGTGGCCGAGGTAGTCGTTGCCGCGGAAGCTGAAGCCGATGTCTGCGCGGCGCAGGTCGGCGGGTGGCCAGAAGTCGACGGATGCCATTCGGTGGTCTCGGTTGGAACAGTGCCCGAACCAGCATAGCGAGTGGCGGTGCCTGTTCCAAGGACGCTTGGCGATGCGCCGGCTAGACTCCTTGAGCAGCCCTGATGGTCACACACAGGTTGCATTTGGCAAGGCGGTTGGGATTTGCTCTTGGACGGCTCGTGTACCCACGAGACGCGCTAGCGCATCCCTGACACGGATTTCCGAGATTTCTTACACGACGTCGGGCGAAATATCGCTGTTCAGGCTGCAAGGTCGAGAAGTACAGTCCCCTCGACCGAATGACGACGCGTGAGTTCGTTTTGACACCGTGCGGATTCCGGGGTAGAAGACCAGCATGCGGTCAAGCTCTGTCCCGCAGTATTGGAGCACGAGGACCGATGAACATGACCGAATCCCCGGACACCCTCACGACCGCCCGTCGGCTCGAGCATGATTTCGGGATGGACAAGCGGGCATCTGAAGGTATCGCCATCGCAATCCACGAACACACGACCGCGAATCTCGCCACCAAGGCGGACCTGCACCTCGTCCAGGAGAGCTTGCGCGGCGAAATGAACGAACTGAGTGCCTCGCTGCGCGGCGAGATGAGAGAACTGAGTGCCGCGTTGCGCGGCGAGATGAATGAACTGGATGCTTCGCTGCGCGGCCACACGGACTCGTCGGTTGCCGGGCTTCGTTCGGAGATGCACGGCGAGTTCAAGACCCTTTACCGGAACCTGTGGTTGATGTTCGTGGGCTTCGCGGGGGTGATCGTCACACTCACCAAGCTGCTGCCTTAACCGGAAGCGCAACCGGGGTGCGCGGATGCCCTGGCGGGTGGAGGTCCGCGCCCGGAGGGACTCGTCGATAAACCTGAGGTGAAAACCCACTTGGGGAACAGGTCGGATGGGTGCCGGAGCACACGTCGTGAAGTGCGCTTCGCAGGCGAAACGCCAGCCCGTTTCCATGCGCCCATCGTTTCCATCCGACCACGAATCGGTGTTCCCGTCACACGGATGTCATGTTGCGGGACTACGCTTTGCTTTTCGGACAAGCAATGGAGATGCAAGTGCGCCGTGTTCCACCTTTCGTTGTTATCGGATTGTTGTGGGGACTGTCCGCGTGGGCCGATGGCCGAGTCGAGGGACAGGTCGCGGGGGACGACGGCGGCTACCTCGAAGGGGCTCTCGTTCGGCTGCCCGAACTCAAGCTGGAGGCGGTGACTTCCGCGGATGGCAGCTACGCCATCGGCGGCATCCCGGCTGGCAGCCACGAGGTGACGGTCAGCTACATCGGCTATCCCCCTCGCAGTGTGCGGATCGATGTTCGGGACGGCGAGACCACCCGGCAGGCGTTCGCCTTCTCGGAGTTGATCGAGGAGGTCGTGGTCTACGGCGTCCAGACCGCCAGCACCGCGTCCGCTCTCAACCAGCAACGGGCCGCCGACGGGATCGTCTCCGTGGTCTCGGCCACCGACATCGGCCAGTTCCCGGACCAGAACGTTTCCGAAGCCCTGCAGCGGGTGTCGGGCGTGTTTCTCGAGCGCGACCAGGGCGAAGGCCGGTTCGTCGGCATCCGGGGCATCGATCCGAATCTGATCGTGACGACGATCAACGGCGTCAATGTTCCGGCCCCCGAGAACGACAAACGGTCGGTGGCGCTGGACGTCATACCTTCGGAGCTGCTGTCGGCGCTCGAGGTGAGCAAGTCGATCACCCCCGACATGGACGGCGACGGCATTGGCGGCGCGGTGAACATCAAGAGCGCGTCGGGCTTCGACTCACCCGGACGAAACATCGCGGTGGCCGCCCAGACGAGTTTCAACGGCTTGCAGGACGAAGCGAGCCCCAGGGCTTCCGTGATCTTCTCGGATACGTTCGGCTTTGGCGATAACCCGGACAGCCTGGGGGTCGCGGCCGCGGTGTCCTGGTTCGACCGCAACTTCGGTTCCGAGAACGTCGAGACGGACGGCGGCTGGTTCGGCGACCTCGAACGTACCGACGACGTCGAGTTCAAGGGCGCCGAGGAGATCGAGCAACGTGACTACGTGATCAACCGGGAACGCCTAGGCTTAGCCGCCAACCTCGACTACCGCCCGAACGGAAATGCAAGTTGGTACCTCCGGACCTTGTTCAGTTCGTTTTCGGACCAGGAATACCGCACCCGCAACGAGTTCAAGTTCGACAAGGGCGACGCGGTGGAGGGCGGCGACGGTTTCGCGACCTGGAGCGGTGCCACGTTGGAGAAGGAACTGAAGGACCGCTACGAGTCGCAGGACATCCTGTCGATCAGCGCCGGCGGGGCGCAGGAGTTCGACCGGTGGACGTTGGACTACCGTGTGGGCTACTCGAAGGCGGATGAGTCCGAACCCAACCGCCGGGACACCGAGTTCAAGATCAAGAAGGTTCGCATCGGGTATTCGAACCACGGCGAACGACCGGGGTTGTTCGCCGATCCGGCGACGCTCGAGGCGGATGGCTACGAGTTGAGCGAAATCGTCATCGAGGACAACCACACCGACGACATCGAGCGCAGCTTCAAGATCGACCTGAGACGCGACTTCGACGCCGAAAGGCTGCACGGCTACCTCGAAGTGGGCGCCAAGCTGCGTCGTCGGGACAAGACGAACGACATCGGCATTCGGGTGTTCGACGGGTTCCCGGGAGACCCGACGCTCGCCGACTTCGCATTGGACGGCGTCGACTATGTTCAAGGCGCATTCGGGCTCGGCGTGTCGGAGGACGCCATCGACCGCTACATCGGGAGCAACCTGGGCTCGTTCGAACAGAACGACAAGGACACCCTGGCGGCGTCGACGGGTGGCGACTACCGGATGGATGAGGACGTCGATGCCGTGTACGTCAAGAACAGGCTGGACTTCGACAAGGCGCGTATCGTCTACGGCCTGCGCTACGAGCGGACGGCCTTCGACGCGAAGGGTCTTCGGGTGATCTACGACGATGTCGGTGCCGACGGCGATCCGGCGCCCACGCCGGTGTCCTTCTCCGATGGCTATGCGAGCGTGCTGCCGAGCGTGAACCTGCGCTACGCCGTCAACGACAACCTGCTCATCCGGGCGGCGTTCTACCAGACCATGGCACGTCCCAAGTTCGGCGACCTGGCACCGGGTGGCGAGGTGGAGTTCGAAGAGGATGACGGCGAGACCGTCCTCAAGGCGGAGATCGGCAACCCCGGTCTCGATCCGCTGCAAGCCCGGAACCTCGACCTCTCCATCGAGTACTACCGGCAGGACGTCGGGCTTCTGTCCGCGAGTTTGTACTACAAGACGCTAACGGACTTCGTGGTGTTGGCGGACACCGCGAAGATCACCGATTTCACCCAGTTCGTCGGCGGGAGCCGGGTCGACAAGGCGGAGGTCATCCAGCCCGTCAACGGCGACAACGCCAAGGTGCTCGGCGTCGAACTCGCGTGGGTGCAGCACCTGTCGAGCCTGCCGGGGCTCCTCAGCAATCTGCTGGTCAGCGCCAACGCGACGTTTACCGACGGCGAGGCGACGTTGCCCTTCCGCGACGAAAAGATCGCCATGCCGCGTCAGGCCGACCGGGTGCTCAACTTCGCCCTGGGCTACGAGACCGACCGGTTCAGTTCGCGTCTTGCGTTCTCCCACAAAAGCGAGCGGCTGCTCGGCCTGGAGGAGCTGGACGACCCGGCTTTCGACGTGTTCCAGGATGCCCACACGCAACTCGATCTCGGTTTGAAGTACTACGTGAACGGGCGGTGGCAGGTGAATCTCGACGCCAACAATCTAACGGACGAACCCTACTACGCGTACTTCGGCGATCGACGCTACAACGCGCAGTACGAGATCTACGGCAGGACCATCGCCCTCGGCGTTCGCTATCAGCACTAGTGTTCACGGACAGGTGCACTCCCTAGGGGCGACCCTTGTGGTCGCCCATGCCGGATCGCCGACCGGCGGCGCGGGCCGCCACAAGGGCGGCCCCTACGGCATGCCACGTCGGTCTAAGGCACAACTGCGCAGGTACTTCGATGCGACTCGCGCGGTTTGACCATCAATGGTCGGCGCTCGGCGGGTGGTGTTGCGTGGCCTTGCTGTCCGGCCTCGGAGGTTGCGGTGGCTTGGATGACTATCCTTGGGTATCCCCTCGGGTCGAGACCGAGCCCGTGCCGAGTCGGGGCGATGCGGCGGACGACCCGGCGATCTGGATTCACCCCCAAGCGCCGGAACGGAGCCTCGTGGTCGCGACCGACAAGCGTTCGGGGCTCCTGGTCTACGATCTGGCCGGCAAGCAGGTGCAGTACCTTCCGGTAGGCAACCTCAACAACGTGGATCTGCGCACCGGGGCGTGGGGGCGGGACGACCTGACCGTCGTGGCCGCCAGCGCCCGGGGACCCGATGAGATCGTCATCCTCGCATTGGACCACGACTCGGGTCGCCTGAGTGTCGTCGGGCGCGGCGAGCCCGTCGTCGATGAACCGTACGGCATCTGCATGTACCTGGATGACCGCCACCGGCTGTGGGTGGTGTTGAACGGCAAGGACGGGCTCTTCGTGCAGTTCGAACTGCGGGAGGACTTTACCCTGGCCGAGGCACGGCGCTGGCGGACCGAAACGCAGCCGGAAGGATGCGTCGCCGACGACGAAAACGGACTGCTCTATATCGGTGAAGAAGGCTACGGCGTGTGGCGCTTGGCCGCCGATCCCGGCACACCGGCGCAACTAGCCTCCTTCGCGGCCATCGAGGACGGCGAGTTGACCGCAGACGTCGAGGGTTTGGCGTTGTACCGGGCGCAGGGGATGCACTACCTGGTCGTGTCGAGCCAGGGTGACAACAGCTATGCCCTGTACGACACCGCGTCCGGTACCCATCTTGGTTCGTTTCGCGTGGGTGACCATCAGCAGATCGACGACACCTCCGACACCGACGGCATTGCGGTGACATCGACTCCGTTGCCTGGCTTTCCCGAGGGCTTGCTCGTCGTCCAGGACGGCGACAATCCCGGCGGGAACCAGAATTTCAAGCTGGTGTCGTGGACCGAAGTCCGCCGGATTCTAGGCGCGGATCGGAGGCCGGAGGGCCGGGTTTCAAATTAATACACGCCGGCGACGGATTGCCGTTGCGGGGTGCCGGGACTAGCATCCATTGCCTACCGCTGGTTGGGTCGTTAATGAAGTGAACAACGGCGCGACAAACGGGGTGAACGGCCGGTTTCCGTTCACGCCCTTTCCGCGAGGCTGGTTCTTCTTCGAACTCTCAAAGAACCTGCCTGTCGGCAAGCTGATGTCGCGGCAGTGGCTGGGCCAACCGGCCGTTGCCTGGCGGGGCGAGGACGGCAACGTCTGCATCGCGAATGCGTATTGTCCGCATCTCGGCGCAAAGTTGGCCCCAGAGTCGGGCGGCACGGTCAGAGACGGCAATCTGGTCTGTCCATTTCACGGCTTTACGTACGACACCACCGGGGAGTGCGTCTCGACACCCTTTGTGGAACCGAACCCGGCGTGCCGGCTGCGTGTTTTCCCATCCGAGGAGATCAATGGTTTCGTGTTCGGGTATTTCGACGAACGGGGAACCGAACCCGGGTGGCGGCTACCGGCCATGGACGAGACGGGCTGGACCGAGACGCTGACCCACGTCTATTCGGTCAAGACGCATCCGCAGGAGACCAGCGAGAACGTGATCGACTTGAGCCACCTGTCGTTCCTTCATGGTTTCGAGGGCGTCGCGCACAGCGGCAAGGTCGAGATCGATGGACCTTGCTTCAAGACGGACTTTCGGTTCGACGGCAGCTACAACTTTCCACTGCTGAAGCGTATCGGCAACGAACTGGAGGCCGATGTTCAAATCTGGGGTCTCGGGTTCCTGTTCGTGGACACCGTCTCGAAGTCGCTCGGCGCCCGCACCAGAAACTGGTTTCTAGCGACGCCGGTGGACGGCGAACGGGTTGACATCCTGGTATCCGCCAAGGTGCAGGCGCTAAGCGACGGCGGGATCGGTGGATTGAACCGGTTGCCGAAGCGACTGCGCGAGAGAATCATGCTTCCGCTCGTGATGTACGAGTTCAAGAAGAACATCGAAAACGACTTCATGATCTGGGAGAACAAGGCGTACCGGCAGTATCCGCTGCTCAACGAGGCCGACGGCGAAATACTCAAGTTCCGCCGCTACTGCACGCAGTTCTATCCCGAGCCCGATCAAGCGCTTTCGACGTCGGCCTCGGCATAGGTCCGAATGCCTGTCTGGCTATTCACGGTTCTCGTCGTCGTCGCCCTCACCCTGATCGGCGTGGTGACGCGGCTCGGTCAACACGCTGAAGTCGATGCGCTCTATGTGGTGTTCGCGGTCTTCTTCTCGACGAACCTGTTCATCAGCTATTGGGAAATCTGCCTGTTCCACAAGCGGGACTACATCGAGAAGCGCGTTGCGCATTGGCGTGAACGACACGAAGAGTCCGGCAGATCGCCGCTCGTCGAGTTTCTTCTTGCGAAGGTGTCGCTCGCGCGACCGTTCTCGCCAACCTTTTGGGCCGATGCCTGGGCCGCCTATTCAATGGTTGACGGGTCCTATGTGGATCGACGCACTTTCGGTTTCAACTGCGACATCGCGAACGGCTACTTCACGCCGGCACCGACGCTCGTACTGTATGCAACGTTCACCGTCCCGTTTCTGCCTGCGGTCGCGACCGGAATCCTCGCAGCCATGTTGTTCTGGCAGTGGGTGTACGTATCCACCGTCTACGTGGCGAGCTTCTTCGTAGCGAAGCGTCACCGGCGGTTGCGTCCCGTCCAGGTGTTCAGCTACATCGTCGTGCCGGACTCTCCCTGGGTACTGATCCCGATGCTGGGCATCTATGTCGCGGTTCGACTGATAGTTGACGGCGACTACGGGGTACTCGGACTGATGTGAACCTCGGGCGCGGACGCCCCGACACCGCCTATCGCGGGTTCCGTCGCGGCACCCATGAAAAGCGCGCCGTAGTTTCCCCGTCGTTGTCCGTCAGAGCGAACGACCATCCGTTGTGCTCACAGAGCCGATGCACTATCTCTAGACCAAGGCCCCTGGGTGGGCTGGCCGACGGCGTGCTCGCCGGAGACCTTTCGCTTCGGTTGCGGACCATCAGTTCGCCGGCGGAAACGCGGATCAAGATCTTCGGGCGTTCGTTCTGCGGTCCGTGCTCAACGGCGTTGCGCAAGACGTTGCCGACCACCGTCGCAAAGGCCAGCGCGTGGCCCTCGAACACCGGGTCCGAGTCCGCCCTGACCTCCGCCAGCCCATCCTTCGCACGCAAAAGAGGCTCGCAGCCCTCGACCGCCTTCTCAACCACGGCCAGAACCCGGATTTCCTCGTCTTCAACCAGCCGACCATCCGACTCGCGGGCCAGGGCCAGGAACATCCCGATGGTTGACCGCATGTCCGCATTGGCACCTCGAATCCGCTCGAGAACGCGCCGCACCCGTTCAGATTGTTCCTCTCGCTCCAGCAACTCGAGGGCACCGCCAATCACCGTTAGCGGGGTTCTCAGTTCATGGCTCGCGGCGGCCGTGAAGCTCCGCTCGCGTTCGATGAACGCGCAAATCCGTGTCACCATCCTCTCGATCGCGGTGGCCAGCAGACCGGCTTCGTTCCGGCCGAAGCGATGCGCCGCGATCCGCTCCCGATCCGATTCGCCGACGCGCTCGGGATCGACGTCCGCGACGATCCCGGCCAGACGCACCATCGGCTCCACGCTGCGCCGACCGATCAGGAGTCCGATCGCCATCGCGCCCAGCCCGATCACGAGCGCCATGGCGGCAAGTCCGGCAAACCACATCACATCCTCCGACGATGGCGCCTCGATGCCCGCCACGTCGAACACCAGGAACCGCGCTGCACCGGGGGTGTCTGCCTCCAGGACGGCCACGTGGAGTTCCTCCTCGGTGAATTCGTAGAACCCGACTGCCGGCGATGCGAGAGCCCATGGCACAAGATCCGGCGGTAGATCGCGGGGGTCCCGGTAGCTCGTGACCAAAGGCCCAGCAGGGCCGCCGAACTCCAACTGGGGCAAGTCCAGTGCGGAGTCTGGCCGAGCCGATCCGCCAGCCGCTTCAACTCGCCGTCGATAGTGCTCGGCGATCAACTCGAGCTGCCGTTCCAGCACTCTGTCTTCCGCGAGCCGAAGTGCGCTGAACGCCCCCAGGCTCCAGGCCGTGCTGAGCACCAGCGACGACACCGCGAAAGCGAACGCGATGCGAGTTCTCAGGCTGCCGCGATAGTCAATCATCGGGATCCGCCAACCGGTATCCGACGCCATGGACCGTGTGCAGCAGCCGCTCCCCGCCGGGCGTTTCCATGGTCCGGCGTAGCTGGTACATGTGCGAGCGCAATGCGTCGCTTGCCGGACACTCGTCGCCCCACAGGAGCGTCTCCAGTTCGGCGCGCGTCACGACTGTCGGGGAGGCCTCCATCATCTTCTCCAAAATCCTGAATCCCACCGGGTTCAGCGCTACCCGCCGACCGCCCCGAGAGACCTCCCGGGTGCCCTTGTCGAGAGTCAGATCCCCGACGACCAGCCGCCGCGCGCGGTGCCCTTTGTGACGGTCATGCAGGGCTCGCAGCCGGGCCAGCAACTCCTGCATCGCAAAAGGCTTGACGAGGTAGTCATCGGTGCCGGCTCGAAAGCCATCCAGCTTGTCCGGCAGCGTGTCGCGGGCCGTCAGCATCAAAACCGGCACCTCGGACTTCGCCCCCGCGCGTAGCTCGCGGCAAACATCCAGGCCATCCATGCCCGGCAGCATCAAGTCGAGGACGATGACGTCGTATTCGCCGACGAGCGCGAGATGCAGTGCTTGCGGGCCGCTGAAGGCGAAGTCGAGGACATGACCGAACAACTCAAGGTAGTCGCCGATGTTCCTGCAGATGTCGCGGTTGTCGTCGACCACCAGCACCCGCATGCGGTCCTCCGGTGGACACTCGCTCATCGTCGCTCCAAGGCCGGGCAGTCGGCGTCACCAGGAGCGTTCGAACCGCAGCCCGAGCAGCGGCTGCAACTCGCCGCCGTCCTCGACGACCGTCCCGTTGCTGATGTTGAACTCGGCTTTCTCCGAGGTATTGGCACCGGTCACGTTGACGAGATCGGCGAATGCGACGGCATCGACGGGCCCGAAGCTGCGCCGGTAGTCGACGCGCACGTTGATCAGCGATAGTCCGTCGCGTCGCTTGGCGTTCTGTCCCGTTGTCTCCTTCGAGTAGCGCAATGGCCCCCCGGTTCCCAACACGTCCGGGTGGATCACGAAGGAGTCCTCCGGCCGACCGGCCAGGTACTTCCACCGGGCACCCACCTTCCACCGGTCGGTGATCTGCCACTGGACACCGGCCGTGAACACGTGGGGGCGATGGAAGTCGGCATCGTACTCGCCGGTCCCGTCGCCATCATCCCGGCGGGAGACATTGTACGAGTACGTCGAGTTGCCGGAAAAGCCGTTCGCGAAGCGCCGGTTCAGCACAACATCGAACCCGTAGGAAGTACCTTCCCCGGCATTGGTCGCGACGAAGTCGGTCCCGTCTGTGAAGACCACCAGCTTGTCCAGCCGCTGATAGTACGTCTCCGCCACCAGGTCCCACACCGGGTTCAACCGCAACGAAAGGCCGACACCGATGTGCCCGATCCGTTCGTTCCGGAGGCTCGCGTTGTCAGGGTCCGCCGCCATGTCGAGACGGCGCGGCGACTGGTGGAACGTGCCTGCGGCAGCCGAGAATCGAAGTCTCGGCGGCAAGTGCCAGTTGGCCGCAAATCGCGGCGAAACCAGGCTCTCGCCGGAAAACCCGTCATAGTCGTATCGAACACCCCCGCGGAACTCCCAGTCGCCCGATTCGATGAGCTGCTCGGCGTACGCCGCATAGGTGACTTCGTCGCCGCGCAGGCTGGCGTCGGTTCCGGACGGCGTCAACACCACGTAGCGCGCGTCGGGATCGGCGCGGAAATCGTGCTGGTCGTATTCGAACCGCACCCAGTCGTCGGCCAGTCGCGTCGAGTAGTCCAGCTCCGTGTTCGACACGCGCATTCCCGCCCGAACGAACCCCCAACGGTTCATCGCGGTGTAGTCGGACCGCCAACCGATCTCGGTCTCCTCCTCGCCGACCGTCAAGACCGCGTGCCGCACGGGGATGTCCGCTGCTGAGGTCCCGGGCGGCACCGCGTCCGGATAGGCCTCTCCCTCCCGGCTCTCCTTGTCGCTCGATCTGAGGAAGAAGGCGTTGCTCCACTCGCCGGTGTCGCCGACCAGACGCCGCCACGTCACGCCGAGGAGCGTGCTGTCCTGCTCGGTCCCGTAAAGTGCCACGTCCTGGAAATCGGGGGACGCCAATACGTGCCGCACATCCCGGTCGTACGTCTCGGGCGTGCTGAGTGCGAGAAACTCCACGACATCCTTGGAACTAGGCCGGGTGACGGTCTTGAGCACCATGTCCGTCATCACCGGCTCGCCGATGTCCAACTCGTCGATCATCTCGAACATGGCCCCGAAGTCGAGCCTCCGCGCCGAGACCAGGATCGACGTGTCGTCCCGCAGACCGCTGGGTCCCTCGTAGCCCAAATCGTAGCCGGCTATGTCAAGCTGCAGATAGGCCGAGGGGGACGCCCCGCCTTCGGCGACATCGAGTTTCAACAGCGACCCGGTGCGGCCCCCGTACGCCGCGCTCCAGCCGCCGGGCGAAAACTCCGCGCCCCCGACGAGGTTCGGCGCGAAGATGGAGAAACGCCCGCCGCCGCCGATGTCCTCCGTTTCGCCGAGCGTCTGGTCGAAGTGAACAACCCGATCGTACGGCAATCCGTCGACGAGAATCAGGTTGTCACGGGGTCCGCGGCCGCGCACCGAGAAGTCCGAGAACTCGCCGAGCGAGACCAGACCGGGCGCGCCGTCGAGCGCTTTCAGCACATCGCTGCCGCTGCCGACCGCGCTGCGCAGCGTTTCCCGGTCGAAATAGGTCGCGCTCACCGCTCCGGTCGCATCCGCGCGCGCGGAACTGGCCACGACCACGATTTCCTCCAGTCTTGCGTCGCCTGGAATCAGTTCCAGTTCAAGCGACGTGGTACGCCGGGGGGACACCCGCACTCTAGCTTCCACCGCCGTGATGTAGCCCATGCGGTCCACCCGCACCGCGTAGAGGCCAGGTGCCAAGCCTGCCAGCCGGACTGCGCCGGCCTCGTCGGTCTGTCGCAGTTCGCTGTCTCCTTCTTCGCGCGGCGTCACCACCAATGCCGCTTGTTCGACGGGCCGACGGGTGTCCTTGTCGATCACGGTGACGCGCATTTCACCCGTTGCCTCCGCCGCCATTAGCGCCGGCGCAGTCGCCAGCGGTATGCACGCCAAACAAACCTTGCCCACAGCGGAGCCCACACCCCGCCTGAATGCCGCGCAGAAATCCGTTGTTGCGATCATGGAACACCGTGGCTGTTGAATCATTCCAGGTCGACGGTAACGGAGCGGTCGTGAAAGATTCGTGAACCGCTGCAGGGCTTGGGGTTAGACTCGTGGGGTGATTCGAGGGGTAAACATGTCCGACGAGAACCTTGTACTAACCGAACGTCGCGGCGAGAAGGACGGCATCCTTTGGGTGACGCTCAACCGGCCCAACAAGCTCAACGCGTTGACATTCCCGCTGCTCCGTCAATTGTGGGAGATTTTTGTCGATGCGCGCTTCGACCGTAGTGTCCGGTGCGTCGTCATCACGGGTGCCGGACGCGGCTTCTGCGCCGGCATGGACATGGGGGGTGCGGCCAACCCGGACCGCGAACCACCGCCGCCCGACGCCGGGGCGGACCCGGAGGGCTATCGGCTGAACTTCCGCAACGAGACCGAAACCTACATCGCCTTCCGGCGTCTCGAAGTGCCTGTGATCGCCAT
>JAPPAV010000149.1 GCA_026705345.1 Gammaproteobacteria bacterium | reverse complement strand
TGGTCGGATGCTCGAGATCGACATCCGCCAGGTTCCGGAAAAACAACGTCATGTCGGTCTCGACCGCCCCCATCAGTTCGAATAGTTCGGTACTGAGTTGCTCGTCGCTCGACCGATATTCGCGCAAACCGAGCTTCGCCGCGACCATCGCTTCCGACCCGCGGGTGTACCGCGCCGCGAAGCGGTTCAAGACCTCGTTCAGGGGATCGGCGTCCTCGATCAGCGGGTAGACCGCCTTGGCCAGTTGCATTAGGTTCCACTGTGCGACGGCCGGTTGCGCGCCGAAACGGTAGCGCCGCGTCGAAGCATCTGTCGTATTGGGCGTCCACGTTGGATCGTAGCTTTCGAGCCAGCCGTAGGGACCGTAGTCGATGGTCAGTCCAAGTACCGACATGTTGTCGGTATTCATCACGCCGTGGACGAACCCGACGCGCATCCAGTGCACGATCATGTCGGCGGTGCGGTCCGACACCTCCGCGAACCACGCGAGGACTCGCTTCTTCGGGTCACCTCCGTGGGCGAGTTCCGGGAAATCCGTCTCGATCGTGAAGTCCACCAAGCGGCGAAGCAGTTCCGTTTCCTGTCGCGAAGCGAGAATCTCGAAGTGCCCGAATCGCGTGAAGGACGGCGCGACACGGCAGACTACGGCACCGGGCTCCGGTGCGGGATGGCCGTCGTAGAGGATGTCCCGAACCACCTCATCGCCGGTGAGCACAAGCGACAACGCCCGCGTCGTCGGGACGCCCAGATGGAACATGGCTTCGCTGCACACGAACTCGCGCAACGACGACCGCAACACCGCGAGTCCATCCGCCGTTCGGGAGTAGGGGGTCGGCCCCGCCCCTTTCAACTGTACCGTCCAGTGTTCGCCCCGGTGGTTCTGAACTTCTCCTAAGTTGATTGCACGACCATCGCCCAGTTGACCCGCCCAGTTGCCGAACTGGTGGCCGCCATAGCAGGTGGCGATGGGGTCCATGCCGTCGAGCACGCGGTTGCCGCCGAACACCTCGGCGAACAAGCCGCCCTCCTCGACCTCGGGGGGTAGGTCCAAGAGCGCCGCCGCTTCCGGCGACCACGCCGCGAGCCGCGGCTTCGTGACCGGGGTCGGCATGACGCGGGAATAGCAGGCCGAGGCCACCTGCCGCCGAAAGTTGCCGGTCTCCGGATCTGCCGGCAACTCCAACGCGAACCGGTTATCGAAGTTCAGACGACCGAGTTCGGTCGGCGTGGATTCGGCAAACATGGAGCGATTCTAGCAGCCGGCGTACGGTCTCATTGTCCGGCAAGCAGCGCGGCTGACGCCGTATAGCCTGCCGCGATCGCGAGGTCGTGGGGCGTGCGGTCCCGGACATTGCGTGCATGCGGATCCCCACCGGCTTCGAGAAGCAAAGAAACGAACTCGGTGTTTTCGTTCCACCAAGCGCTGGCTGCCGCGTGTAGTGCCGTACTGCCGGAACTGTCCCGCAAGCCCACCGTCGCACCGCGCTCGAGCAGCAACTGTGCTGCCGCAGTTGTTCCCTCCTGGGCGGCAATCATGAGCGGCGTCTGGCGATGCGCCCGCTGCGCATTGGCCGGTGCCGACAACCGCCAAACGGTGTCCGACATCTCCCGGGTGCGGGCGTTCACATCGGCGCCGCGATCCAACAAAGCCGACAAGACGGGGAGCCAACCGTAGATGGCGGCCAAGTGGATGGCCTGGGCACCGAGCGGGCTGGGCGCATCGACCCTGGCACCGCCCTTGATCAGGCGTTGGACGATGCGACGCGCGTCGTCCGCGTAGCCGTGGGTGGATGCCGAGTGGATTGGCATCCACGGTCCGTGCCCCCCGGTCATCGCCTCCACCTCCCAAACAAAGAACCCGATGCGCGGCAGGGGGCGATTCGGGTCGTCGCCAGCCCGAAGCAAGGCCTGAACCGCGTCGTAGTTTCCGCGGATCAGCGCGAACCCCATCGGCGTCAGCCACTCGGCGAACGTGTCGAGTTCGGCTTGTGCCGCGGACGCGATCCGTTTCGTCATGCCCAACGCACAGGCGCTATGGAGATCGCATTCGGTTCCCCGATCAAGAAGTGCCTGCGCCGTCTCCTGGTCATGCAACGCGGCAAGTTGCAGCGTCGTGAGTTCCGACTCCGCGCCGAGCCCGACCTGGGCGCGGGACTCCGCCGCACCGAGTAGAACCAGCGACCTCACGCGGTCGAGATCGCCGTCGTCCAGCGCACTGCGTAGATTGTTGTCCATGTCGTGGCCAGAGTCTCCCGGGTTCCAGTCCGCTTCCACTATGCCATGCGCGGGGACGCCTTCGCGCTTCTCGGGCCGTCTTTTCGCCGACGCGCCGCCGAGAGGTTGAGCAGCACGACGGGTACTACGCCGACGAGGACGATGGCCAGGGCGGCGGTCGAAGCCTCCGACAGTCGCTCGTCGGACGCCAGTCGGTAGACCCGGGTCGCGAGCGTCTCGAAGTTGAACGGGCGCAGGATCAATGTCGCCGGCAACTCCTTCATGACGTCGATGAACACGAGCAATACGGCACTCGCCACGGCGGCGCGCGTCAACGGGAAGTGGACGGCGGCGAGTACCCGGCGCGGCGTCGCACCGAGCGCCCGGGCTGCGGCGTCCAGGTTCCGATGCACCTTCTCCATCCCGCCGTGACAAGCGTTGTACGCCACCGTGAGGAATCGCACCACATAGGCGAATACCAGGGCAGCGACCGTCCCGGTAAGCAACAGCCCGACAGCGATTCCGTGGCCAGCCATGAATCGGGCGATGGACTTGTCGAGGAGGGCGAGCGGCACCAGCACGCCCACCGCGACCACGGTACCGGGCAGTGCATAGCCGAGCGTTGCGGCGCGCAACGCCAGGCCCGTCGACCGCCCACCGCTCAAGCGTCCGCTGTAGGCCAGGCAGACCGCCAACAAGGTCGCCGCGCCCGCCGTCGCACCGGCGACGACCACGCTGTTGGCAACAAATCCGCCGAAGTTCCGGCCCAAAAGCGGATCGCCGACCACGGCGGCGTGGCTTGCCAGGACGACAACGGGCACGACGAAGCCCAGCAACAGCGGAATCGAACAACCAACCATCGCCAGGACCGCACGGGAACCACGCAGGACCAACCGCGGGGCCGCCACGTCCCGTGCCACCGGATTGCTGTACCGTCCACGGCGGGCGGCATGCTCCGCGAGTACCAGTACGAGGGCAAGAACGAACAGCCAAGCCGCCAGTTCAAGCGCGGCCGCCCGGTCGCCTAGCGCAAACCAGGTTCGAAAGATGCCGGTCGTGAACGTCGAGATACCGAAATAGTCGACGACACCGTAGTCGGCGACGGTCTCCATCATCGCCAACGCGATCCCCCCGGCGATGACCGGGCGCGCGGCGGGCAGCGCAACGGCCACGAATGCCCGCCGGGGCCGGGCGCCGAGTACCCGCGCCGCTTCGAACAACGAGGCTGACTGGGTCTCGAACGCGGTCCGCGCCAACAGGTAGACGTACGGATAGAGCACCACGCTCAACACCAGTGCCGCACCGGGAAGCGACCGGATCGGCGGGAACCAGTATTCGCCCGCCGCCCACCCGGTGGCGGCGCGCAAGGCGCTTTGCACCGGCCCGGCGAACTCCAAGAGATCGGTGTACACGTACGCGACCACGTAGGCGGGTGCCGCAAGCGGCAGCACCAACGCCCAGGAGAACAGCCGCCGGCCCGGGAACTCCCGGGTTGCCACCGTCCAAGCCGCCCCGATGCCAATCAGCGCCGTGAGCACGCCAACCGCCACCGTCAGCGCGACGGTATTGACGACGTAGTCGACGAGAACCGTGTCGCGCAGATGTGACCATGAAGCGCTCTCGGGTGTGACGAGCGCCGCCGCCACGACGATGATGGGAATCCCGACGAGGGTCGCGATGACCCAGGCGACCCCGGTCCATACACGGTTCATTGGCCTATTGTCCCACGGCCATTCCCGGAGCCGACGCCACAGCGAACCCGTGCGTATACTCGGCCCGAATGGCCCTCGAATTCGATCAGGTCAGCCACCGCTACGGCGAAGACCCCGTGCTGCACGACGTGACGTTGTCCGCGCGGGCGGGCGAGATAACCTGCCTGCTCGGCCCATCGGGTAGCGGCAAGAGCACGTTGCTTCGCCTGGCCGCCGGCCTGGAGCGACTGCAGTCGGGCAAAGTCCAGCTCGACGGCGAGCTGCTGGCCGAAGCCGGCCGCGAGCCCCCGCCCGAGCGGCGGCCGATCGGGCTCGTGTTCCAGGATCACGTGCTCTTCCCGCACATGACGGTGCGTGCAAACGTCGAGTTCGGTCTGCGGGCGATGGGTTCGTCCGAACGACGCCGGGTGGCCGACGCATGCATGGAATCGGTCGGGCTCGCCGCGCTTTCCGAACGCTATCCCGACACCCTCTCCGGCGGTCAACAGCAGCGTGTGGCACTTGCCCGGGCGCTGGCGCCGATGCCCAGGGCCATCCTTCTCGACGAGCCCTTCGCCAACGTGGACGCAACCTTGCGGCGCACGCTCCGGGAGGACGCGCGCCGGGCGCTTCGTTCCACGGGCGGCATCACCCTGCTCGTCACACACGATCCCGAGGAAGCCCTGGAACTCGCCGACCACATCGCGATCCTCGAACACGGTCGCATCATCCAGGCCGGGAGTCCGAGCGAGATCTGGCGCCGTCCCGCACACAAGACCGTGGCGGAACTGTTCGGTCAAGCCCAGCACCTGCGCGGCACCCAGCACGACGGCGTCATAACAACCGCTTTCGGCGACCTGTCGTGGCAGGCAACCGACGCCAAGGATGGCCCCGTGGATGTCGTGGTGCGACCGAACGACGTGTTGCTGCGTCCCGCGAGCCGAGGACCACGCGTTGCCGACATCCGGTTCCTGGGTGACCGGTACGCGGTCTTCGTCGAGCACGGCGGCGAGACGCTACGGTCGAGCATGGCCCATCGCCCGGAGTTCGGCGTTGGCGATCTCGTAACGGCCAGCTTTAACCAAAACGCCACGTTCGTTTACAATCGCAAATGATTTTCGTTTGCATGTGCGTCCGATTATGCCCTGTGCTCGTTCACTGGCTTCAGGCCTCGTCCTCGTCGCGGCGACGGTCGCGGCAGACGACAAGAACGTCGTCAACGTCTATTCCGCCCGCCATTACGACACGGATCTCGCCCTCTACGAACGGTTCGAGGAACAGACCGCGATCCGCATCAACCTCATCGAGGGCGGTAGCGACGGCCTGATCGAAAGAATCGTCAACGAGGCGGAGTTCTCGCCGGCCGACGTCTTGATCACCGTGGATGCCGGGCGCCTCTGGCGGGCCCGACACGCCGGTGTTTTTCAGGCCGTCGATTCGACCGTACTCAACGACAGGATTCCCGCGCATCTGCGCGACCGCGACGGCCACTGGTTCGGGTTTTCGAAGCGTGCGCGCGTCATCGTCTACGACAAGGCGGCAGGACTGCCGCTGGGCCTCTCCCGGTACGAGGACCTCGCCGACCCCGGGCTCGGCGGCAAGGTCTGCATGCGTTCATCGGGCAACATCTACAACCTGTCCCTACTCGGTTCGCTGATCGAGCACAACGGCGAGGGGATCGCGAGCGACTGGGCGAGGGGCGTGGTGGCAAACTTCCGCCGTCCCCCGCAGGGCAACGACACGGCTCAACTCCGGGCCGTCGCCGCCGGCGAGTGCGAGGTAAGCGTCGCCAATACCTACTACATCGGTCGTCTACTGGCCTCCGACGACCCCGAGGACCGGGCGGTGATCGAAGGGCTGGGCATTTTGTTTCCCAACCAAGAGGACCGGGGCACCCACGTCAACATCAGCGGTGCCGGCGTCACGCGGCATGCGCCCCACCGGGACAACGCCGTGAAGTTCCTCGAATACCTCACCGGCGACGACGCCCAGCGCCTGTTCGCGGAAGGCAACAACGAATATCCCGTGGTCGGCCCCGCATCTGGACCCATCGCCGTCCTCGGCGAGTTCAAGGAAGACACCATTGACGCGGCGGTACTCGGCGCCAATCAGACGCTGGCGGTGAAGACCTACGACCGGGCGGGTTGGCGATGACCGTTCATCGGCCGCTGCGGCATCTCGTCCCCGTCGTCTGCTTGGCACTTGCAGGTTGCGTGGGGGATGAGTCGCCTCCGGCGGACATGGATTCCACCGCACCTACCGAACCTCCTGAACCGCAGATGGACGATGGCACCTATCTCTACCAGCTTGGCCTGATGCGCGGTCACCTCCTCGTCGGCAGCGCGTTGTTCGAAACCGGCGAACAGGCGGCCGCCGGTACGCACTCCAAGCACCCGACCGACGAACTGTACGCACCCATGGAGACCGAGTTCGCGGCTCGGGGCACCGCGGGTTTCGCTGCCGAACTCGAAGCGCATGCCCAAGCTGTCGCCGAGGGTGACGAGGGCGCCGTCGCAGACCGCTACGCGGAACTCGTCGCGTCAATTGGAGAGAACGAGAACGTCGTGCGGGTCTCCTCCGAACTTGCCGCGAACGTCATCGTGCGGCTACTGCGAGAGGCCGGCAGGGAGTACGCCATCGGCATCGTCGACGGCAAACCCGCCAACGCCCACGAATACCAGGACGCCTTCGGATTCACGCAGGTGGCCAGTATGTGGACGCAAAAAGCAGCGGCGGACAGTCCAACCGACAAACCCGTCTTCGACGCTATCGCTCGGAATATCGAGGGGCTCGCCGACATGTGGCCGTCACTGATGCCGCCTGCCGAAGTGCCGCATACCGCCGCGCGGCTATACGGCGCTGCCGCCGAGATCGAAATCCTCGCCCTGGATCTCGGTCGGTAGATCAGGAACGGGACACCCCAAAGGGGTCCCCTACGCGTCCATCGGTTGCTCGTTTTCTGCAGCGGCGATCAGGCGTTGGCGCTCTGGAAGCTGCTTCCCGCTTGAGCCTCCGACATGTCGAGTACCTTCTCCATCTGCGGTTCCAAGGTCTCGAACGACGCATCGACCCCGAGGTCGACGCCCGTATTCGTGTAAACCATGTTCGACGAGAATCGGCCCCCCATGGCCTGGATGATCCGTCCGTTGGGCGCTTCTTCGCCGGCCAAGTAGAGCACCGCGGGGCTGACCAGACCCGGGTGGTTGGCCGGATTCGGGTTGTCCGGGTCGATCGTGCTGCCGGGCACGCTCGCCGTCATGCGGGTCGCCGCACCCGGGGACAGGCAGTTGGTGCGGACATTGTGGGACGCGCCTTCTCTCGCCAGGTTGTTCATGAGTCCCACCATGCCCATCTTGGCCGCCCCGTAGTTCGACTGGCCGAAGCTGCCGAAGATGCCGGACACGGACGAGGTGAAGACCACCCGGCCGTAGTTCTTGTCGTACATGATCGGCCAAGCGTGCCAAGTCACGTAGGCCGTACCGTTCAGGTGTACGTTGACAACGAGATCCCACTCGTCAAGGGACATCTTCTTGAACGACTTGTCGCGCAGAATGCCCGCGTTGTTGACCAGGATGTCCACCGTCCCGAACGCGTTGACCGCATCCTCGACGATGCTTTTTGCCCCGTCACGGGTAGCGACGCTCGCCTTGTTGGCGATGGCTTGGCCCCCGTTGTCGCGGATTTCCTCGACGACGCGGTCCGCCATGTCGCCCTGACCGCTACCGTCGACATTGCCGCCCAGGTCGTTCACAACGACCCTCGCGCCGTGCTCGGCCAGCAGCAGCGCGTGACAGCGCCCAAGCCCGCCGCCCGCTCCCGTCACGATGGCCACGCGTCCGTCCACGCTCATTGCGGATCTCCCCTGCTGTCGGTCAAAGGCGGGCGAGAATACTGGAAACCCGCCGGCAGGGCTATCGACGACGCAAGTCGTCCATCCATATTTCGGAGAGGTAGTCGTCGTGCCGCGTGGATACGTCCGACGCGCCGTCTGCCGACCGGGCCCTGCCGGAAGCACCAAGCAAACGCTTCCACCTCACGTCCGCATCTTCGCGGGCGAGAACGTCGTCCACGGCTTCACGAACAACCTCCGCGATGGAAGTGTCGCGACCCGCTGCTAACCGCGCCAAACGTTCGTACTGGAGTCGCTCAAGCTGAATCTGAACTTGGACCACGGGCACGCAACAAACCCCAAGGCGACAGCCGGTCCTACCGGAACGCCGAGATGATCTCTTCCTCGTACTGCTTGAGCCGCTCGACGCCACCCACGCCACCGAACATGATCTCGGCGATGCCGGCGTCCTGGAACTCGCCGATGCGGTCGACGATGTACTGGCGCGGTCCGGCCACGGTCCCCGGCCCCAGACCCTTCACGACGCGCTCGACCAGGTTCTTGTCCTCCGTCAGGTAGCAAGGCATCAGCAACGTGCGGCGGATCTCGGCGGGGTCGCGCCCGGCGTCCTCGCAATGCTTCTCGAGGATGCCCGCCTTGTACTTGTAGTAGTCGAGCGACATGCCGCCGCCGGCCCAGCCGTCGAGGTTCATGACATCGCCATACCGTGCGAGCGTCCTGAGAGTCCGCTTCGGCCCCGTGCCACCAACCATGATCGGAATCGGCTTGTCGTAGGAACCCGGCGACAGCCGCGCGTTGTCGATGTCGTAGTAGGTGCCATGGAAGTCCACCGGTTCGTCGGAGCGGATCAGGAGGCGGAGCAGTTCGCAGGCTTCCTCGAAACGATCCTGGCGTTCCTTCATCGACGGGAACGTCCAACCGTAGGCTTCGTGCTCGCGCTTGTACCAGCCTGCCCCGATGGCGAGGGTGAACCGTCCCTCGGTGGCCGTATCGATGGTCCCCGCGATCTTCGCGACCAGGGCCGGGTTGCGGTATGTATTGCCGAGCACCAGGTTGCCAAGCCGCAGCTTCTTCGTCATGCCGCCCACCACGGCGATCGCCGCGAGGCCCTCGAAGGCGGTCATCGCCTCCTGCTCGCGGTTGGCTCCGGGCGGAATGAAGTGGTCCGCGAACCAGACACTGTCCCAGTCGCCGGCCTCCATGGCTTCCACGGACGTCCGAATGTCCTCCCAAGATGTTCGGTAGACGTTTACCTGTACTCCGAAGTCCAAGACGTTCTCCTCAATCAATTGCACATGCCAAAGGCGATTAGGCGCGCGGCCGGAACTGGCCGAGCGGACCCTCCCCTCGATTCACCTTATGCCGATTCGGGTTCGTCCGTCCAATGCGATTCGGACGAACGGGGTCAGCGATAATCCTCCGCCGCGTCCCGGGGAACGAATCCGACGGCTTCCTCCGCATGCGTGAGATCGCGGTACCCCCATCGATTGCGGGAATTCGCGAACAGTACGTCGTACGCGAGTGCGGCCGGCGCGAACACGCAACGCTCGATCGCCTCGGCGATGTCGCGTTGCGAGCACCACACCGCGAAGTCCCTCGGCCGGGACGGCCGGTCCGCCGCGTTGACGTAGCCGATGCGGACGCACAGAACGGAAAGGGCGGTCGTGTCGGCGTAGTGGCGACCGACGGCTTCGCCCCACACCTTCGTCGCCCCGTAGACGCCGCGCGGTCGCGTGGCCATGTCGTGACGGATCATCGGCCACTCCGCAGGCACGTCGCCGTAGCGCGCTTCGGCCAGCGATTTGTAGGGTTCCTCCTGCTCCCAGGCCGCCACCGTGGCGCCGCTGCTCGCGAAAACGACCCGGCGGCAACCCGCGTCGTCAGCCGCCTGCAGCACGTTGCGCGTACCGACGACATTGGTTTGCAGCAACTCGTCCCAAGTAAAACTCTCGCCGGCCTTGGCCGCCAAGTGAACGACAACCTCCTGCCCATCGAAGGCCGGCCGGATCGCATCGTAGTCCGCCACATCGGCCTGCGTGGTGCGGATGCCCTGGACAGGCTGCCGATTGAGGGCGGACAACTCCGCCTGGGATTCCAGTCGCGTGCGGACCAAGCCGCCAATCAGCCCGCTCATGCCGGTAACTAGAATGTTCGCGATGTCCACATTGACCCCTGGGAAGCGGGGTAAAGTGTAAACCCAAGCGCCTAGGCGGCGTAGGCGAGAGACTCGTCGAGAGTTTCGTCGATCACTGACTGGGCAAAGTCGCGGCAGGAGCCGCAGCCGGTGCCAACACCGAGCACCTCGGCGAGTTCGTCGACGTCCTCGACACCCGAGGCCACCGCTTGGCGAACCTCGCTGTCCTTGACGGCTTGGCACAGGCAGACGTACATGAAAAGCGAATATAAACGGTAATCATTCTCGATTGCAACAAGGGAATGAACGAACGCGATCCAATCAGACTGGGCGAGCCAGCCGCTCTCGCGCAAGTCGGCGGCAAGGGCCACGCGCTGACCCGACTGGTTCGGGCGGGCTTCGCGGTTCCTGACGGCTGCATCCTTCCGACGGCGGTCTACCGTCGGTTCGTCCGGGAGACCGGAATCGACCAATCGGTGTTGGAGGCGGCGAAACCGGAGATCGTGCGAGGGACGTTGTCGTTCGATGCCGCGGCGGGGCGAATCCGGGTCTTGTTCAACTCGGCCTCGCTGTCCGGCGACCTATTCGACACACTCCGAGATGCCTACGCGGACGTCGCCGCCGACGCGGCACCCGTTGCCGTACGCTCCTCGGCGACGACGGAGGATCGGCCGGACTTCTCGTTCGCCGGACAGCAGGAGAGCTACCTCAACATCCTCAACCAGGATGCGTTCGTGGCGGCCCTTCGGGCGTGCTGGGCGTCGGCGTGGTCCGCCCGCGCCCTTGGCTATCGCCACCGGCTAGGCGTCGACAACGCCAACGTCGCCGTGGCAGTGGTCGTGCAACGCATGGTCGACGCCGACGTCTCCGGGGTGCTCTTCACGGCGAATCCCGCCACGGGCAACCGCTGCGAATTGATCGTCAACGCCAGCTACGGCCTCGGCGAAGGCATCGTAGGCGGCACCGTCGGCCCCGACGAATTCGTGCTCGACCGAGAGAGCTTGGCCGTAAGGGACACCCACCTTGGCGACAAGGCGCGAATGGTGGTCGGCACGCCCAAAGGCGGCACCCGCGCTGTTGACGTCGGGGACGAACCGCGCCGCCGGCCATCGCTGACGGCGGAGCAACTCAACGAACTCGGACACCAGGCACGTATCGTCGAAGAGCGCTTCGACGGTGTTCCCCAAGACATCGAGTGGGCCTTCGCTTCCGGCAAACTGTGGCTGCTGCAGTCGCGACCGATCACGAACCTGCCGCCCGAGCCCCTCGTCGACGTCCGTTGGGACCCGCCTGAACCCGGCGCCTATCTGCAGCGCAGCCAATGGGTCGAGCACGTTCCGGAGCCGGTCTCGACGCTCTTCGAAGACCTGCACATGAAGCGCTCGCTGCAGGAGGCCTGGGGTCGCAACCTGGCTCGGCGCGGCAACCACGACTACGACGACACCCAACCGCCCGCTTCGTTCCACCTCACCACGACGGTCAACGGCTTCGCCTACCGCCAAGTGGGCGAACCGCCCCGCACGGGGCAACCCCGGCCCGCGCGCCCTAGCGGATCCCGACCACGTCGACTCGCGATGCGGCTACGGATGCTTCGCATGTACCTGACCTTCGTGCCGAGGTGGCGCTTCGTCGCCCTCCCCCGCTACCTACGCGAAGTCCGCGCCTGGCACGGCCTGGAACCGAAGGCGGCCACCGTCGAGCAGCTCTGGGCCGGTATCCGCGCCCTGTCCAAGGCCGACGCCCGCTACTGGTACAACGACGGCGTGTGGAACGCGTTCGCCCTGACGCGCGGCACCGAATACCAACTCCAGAATTTCCTCCAGGAACACGGCGATGGCCAGTTCACCAGCGGCCAGTTCCTAAGCGGCCTGGCGTCCGCCTTCTTTGAGGGTCAAACCAAGCTCGCCGCGGTGGCCAAGCTCATCCGCGACCACGCGGCATTGTTCAACGCCGTCGTCGCCGCACCGTCCCAGCGACTCCGCGACGTCCTCGACAGCCATCCCGACGGCGAACCGGCACGAGCCGTCCTTGAGGACTATTTCGACCAATACGGGCACCAAGTTTTCACCCTGGACTTCGTCGAGCCCTCCGAAGCCGAGAACCCGCTGAACACGCTGCGCAGCCTGCACGCGCTCCTGCTATCGCCTTTCGACGCCGACAGTGCCCGACGGCAACTCAAACAACGGCGACGACAAGCCTTCAAAGCAGCTTTCGCGCACTTTCAAGGCACGCGCCGGTGGCGTTTCTCCTGGCGCCTCTGGGTCGCGCGCCGCTACTATCCCAACCGCGAACGGGCGATGTTCGACCTGGGTCGAGCGTGGACGGTGCTGCGCCCGCTTGCGAAGGAACTTGGACGGCGACTCGTCGAAGCCGGTACGTTGCACGCACCCGACGACATCTTCTTTCTCACCACCGACGAACTCGGTCGCGCCGTCCGCAGCATCGTGGCCCTGGCCGGGCTGCCGGAATCCCACCGGCGCGCACACTACCCGGACGGACCGGGTCTTCCCGAGTACGCAAACCTCGCCGTGCAGCGGCGTGAACTCCGGGAAGGGCGCAAGCGACTGAAGCCGCCGGCCCTGATCCCCGGCCCGCCGCCATGGTCACCGCTACCCGCCGATGTCGATGCCGACACGCCGGAGAACGTTCTGAAGGGCTCGCCCGTCAGCCCCGGCCGGGTCACCGGGGAAGCCTGCGTCATCCTGTCGCCTGGCGATTTCGACAGAATGCGGCCCGGTACGATTCTCGTCTGCCCCACCACGACGCCCGCCTGGACCCAGTTGTTTCCCCAAGCGATCGGGCTCGCCACCGACATCGGCGGCATCCTCGCCCACGGCTCCATCGTGGCGCGGGAATACGGGATTCCGGCCGTGCTTGGTCTGGCGGTCGCCACGGAACAAATACGGGATGGCCAGACACTAACGATTGATGGCGACAGAGGGTTGGTGGAGTTCTAGCTGTTGGAGGGACGGAAGGGCCGTTCCGAGACGAAACCTGTACCTGTTGCATCAATGTTGATGAGACACGAACAACCCAGGCCATCCTTGGCCACGCTTGACCAATCGTCCAGGGGGACGGCGACAATGACCAACCAACGAAAGCAACACCAATGGCCGAAGGGACTCGGCGCAGCCGTCCTGGTCCTTGCGGCACTGGTGGACATCGCGCGTGCTGCGACAACCGAGTACGTCATCGCCGGCGACGTGGGCGAAGCCGTCGAAAGCGGCGAAGCGATACTCGCCCGACCGGGGGCCGCGCCCGGTTCCAGCCATGAACTGGCTCGTGCGCCAATCACGGCCGGTCGCTTTCGCATCACCGGCGACCTGGCCGACGGCCTGGGTGTGGTGACGCTCACCGCCGAGGACCCTGACGGAAACTACATGGGTGCCGCCCGGTTCATCCTCGAGCCGGGCGAGATTCGCATACGCCACGTCAATCCCGTCTCCGGGTTCGTCGCCGACGGCGGACCGTACAACCTGCAGGTGATCGGCTCGTGGCAGGAGTCCGACGAATACCAACGGGTCCTGGCCGACTATGCGGACGTCATGGCGACGAAGGCCGACCTTGAGCCGGGCCCGGAGCACGACGCCCACATGGCGGAGGCGGTCCGCGTGCACAACGAAGTCAATCGGACCCGCGCCGGCGCGTTGCGCCGGATTGCGCTGTCGGATGACGACCCGCTGGTCAGTTTTCTCGCCATCGCGATGGGCGGCCTCAGCGGCACGCAAGCCCTCGAACGCCTGGACGAACTCGAAGCCATCACGCCACTCCCGGCGTCGGCAAGCGCTCTTCGCGCCCGCAACGAGACGCTGGATCGCATTTCCGCACGAACTCGATTCATCAAGGCGGGAGACACGGTCGAGCGCTTTGCGGCCGAGGGCCTCGACGGCGACACCTACCGCCTCACGGACGCCCTTGCCGAGAACAAGCTCGTTCTCGTGGAGTTCTGGGCATCCTGGTGCGGACCCTGTCGCGCCGATGTGCCGAACTTGAAGAAGGCCGTCGAACAGTACGGGGACCGCGGCTTCGCCATCTTCGCCTTCTCCCTTGACACCGACCGCGAAGACTGGGAGGACGCATCGCTGGAAGACGGTATCAACTGGATCAATACCTGCGACCTAAAGGGCTACGACAGCCCCATCAGCGAGGAGTTCGCCGTTCGCATGGTCCCGATGAACTTGCTGGTGGACGCCAACGGTGTCGTGGTCGACATGCACGCCCGCGGAGAGCGCTTGATGGAGAGGCTGGCCGAGACGCTTGGAGACGGCGGCTGACTCCCGCCGGGAACAACGGATCGTAGGGGACGGGCTTGTGCCGTCCCGGCGCGCCCTGCGGGCGCGATCGAGAATGCTGCCGCATTCTCGTGTCATTCAGCCCGAGATCGTCGCTGCGGGTGACGGCGCGCCCGGTCGGGCGCGTTGGCGTCGCCCCTACGGAGCGCAATGGGCAATTGCGTTCAGCGCATTAGGGCCGGAACTGTATAACCCGAGGCTTCAACCGCTCCGGCTGGCTCACCAGCCGCCAGGCCGTCTCAAGCCACTCGCAGATCACCGGCCGGGTGTCCCGCGGATCGATCATCTCCTCGATCTGGAACCTGGACAGCGGACCGACCGGCCCGCGCGCGCTTTCGATCCGGGCCATCAGTTCGTCGCGCAACGCCCGGGGATCCTCGGCTTCGGCCAATTGCCGTTTGTAGGCCGCCTCGATTCCACCTTCCGGCGGGATGCCGCCGACGTCGGCGGCGGGCCACGCGACCCGGGAGGACACTTGTGAACGCGGCGTCGCGTAGTTGTTGCCGGCGACGCCGAAGCTGCGGCGCATCACCACGGTGAAGATCGGCACGGTGACCTGGGAGAAAGCCACCATCCATTCGCCGCCGCGGCGGATCGTGCCGGTGATCTCGTGTTCGAGGCCCACCGCGAAGCCGGGGTTGTCGACCAGGTTCAGCACCGGCAGGTGGAACAGGTCGCACAGATCAAGGTGGCGGGTGAGCTTGCTGCAGCCGTCGGCGGTGAGGGCGCCGCCGTTGGCGTGTTGGCTGTCGGATGCGATGACGCCCATGGGGTGGCCGTTCATGCGCACGAAACCGGTGATCTGGTCGGTGCCCCACAGCGGGCCGATCTCGAAGAACGAATCCTTGTCCGAGATCAACCGAATCGCCTTGCGCATGTCGAACGTCGTCGTGCGCTTGCGAGGAATCAGCGTGAACAGCTCTTCCTCCCTGCGCACCGGCGGATCGTCCGTTCTCGGCGTGTTGACGGGCGGTGTCTCGTACACCGAGGACGGCAGGTAGGAAAGGAAACGCCGGGTCAGTTCGGCCGCCTCCTCCTCGGTCTCCGCGAGATTGTCGACGGAACCGTTGCGGCAGTGGATGTGCCAGCCGCCCAGGTCCTCCTTCGTGATGTCGTAGCCCATCGCGTGGGCTACCACGGGCGGCCCGGCGACGAACAACTGGGCGATGTCGCGGACCATCACGGAGAAGTGGCCGAGGACGGCCTTCGCGGCACCGATACCGACCACGCTGCCGAGCAGCATGTTCACGACCGGCACCTTCCCCAGTTGGTCGGTGTAAATCGCACTCCCCAGGTGGCCGGGCAGGAACGAGCCGCCGCCGCCAGCCACCCGCGGTCGACCCGCTTTGATGGCGCCGCGACTCTCCTTGGCCTTGCTCTCGCCTTCCTTTTTCTGGGCCGGCACCATCGAGGCCACGCTGCCGCCGCCCGAGGACCCATCGAGGAGACGGATGGACGGAATTCTCATTTCGATGGAAAGGCGGTCGATATAGCCGCTCTTCGCGCCGATGGCGCCGTCGGAATGGCCACCGCGGGAGGTGAAGTCGTCGGCGCAGAGCACGACGGAGCGACCTTCGATCCGGCCCGAGCCGCCGACGTGGTTGGCGGGGGTGAATGCGGTGACGTTGCCGTCCTCGTCGTAGGACGCGAAGCCGGCGACGCTGCCCACTTCGCGGAAGGAGCCGTCGTCGAGCAGGAGGTCGATGCGTTCCCGACACGTCAGCTTGCCACGGCTGCGCTGTCGCACGACGCCCGGGTCTTCCGAACCCGGCGCGAGGCGCTCGTGCGCCAACGACTGCATCGTCGCGACGTCCGTGAGCAGGTACGCCCAGGTATCGTCGCCGCTGTCTTCCCGGGTGCGCTCCGCACCCGCCGTCGGCTCGATGACCGCGAACACTTGGCCCGCCTCGACGCTGTCGCCCGCGCTCAATGGCTGCACCGCCGCCACGGTGCCGTCGCAGGGCGCCGAGACCTGGGATTCCATCTTCATCGCACTGATGACGATGAGTGCGTCACCGGCATTGACCGCATCGCCTTCCTGAACCCGGAACTCCAGCACGGAACCAGCCATCGGACAGGCGACCGCCTCTTGGCCCGTCCCCACGTCGAGCGCGGCGACGGCTGGAGCGACGGTCGGGGCCACCCCGGCGCCGGAGACCGTGGATACGCCCATGACCGTCGCTTGTTGCTGCAACAAGGCCAATGCTCCGTTGCCATTGCCGTCGATGGCGGGCGACAGCAACGCCGGTTCGTCGGACAACAGGGTCGTGCGGGCATCCCCGGTTCGCACGGCCGGATGCGCGAGAATCGCCTTGAGCTGCTCGAGGTTCGTGGCAAGCCCGCCGATGTGGAACTCGTCGAGCGCCCGCCTCGTCCGATCCACCGCGGCGCCATACGACGAACCCGCCGACGACGAACTCGACGCGATCACCTTGGCGAGCAGCGGATCGAACTGCGGTGGCGGCGCGTAGCCCACGTAGCCGTTGCCGTCCACACGAACTCCCGGACCCGTGGGTTCCTTGTAGGCACTCAGTGTTCCCGCGCCACGTGCCACGACGCGTGCCTGCACCGCGAAACCCCGGGGCGCGCCCACGGCCTGCTGGCTATCCAATCCGAGCGACGAAAGAGACCCGCCGGCGGCGATATGGAACTGCGCCTCGACGAGGTCGATGCCAGTGACCTGTTCCGTGACGGTGTGCTCGACCTGGATGCGCGGGTTGCATTCGATGAAGTAGTGCTCGCCGCTCTCCGGTGCAACGAGGAACTCGACGGTGCCGGCGTTGGCGTAGTTCGCCGCCTCCATGAGCCTGATGGCATCAACGAGAATGCGGTTCCGGAGTTCGTCGTCGAGACCGGCCGCGGGCGCGGTCTCGATAACCTTCTGGTTGCGCAACTGCACGGAGCAATCGCGTTCGTGGAGGTGCACGACCTTGCCGTCGCCATCGGCGAGGATCTGTACCTCGATATGGCGCGGGCGAGCAATCAGTTTTTCAACGAATACGTCGCCGCTGCCGAATGCCGCGGCAGCTTCGCCTCGGCAACGTTCGAAGGCCTCCGCCATGACTTCGGGTTCGTCGACCACCCGCATGCCGCGGCCGCCACCCCCGCCCGCGGCCTTGAGCATGACGGGATAGCCCAATTCCGCTGCCGTTGCCGCAGCGTCGAGAGCCGATGCTAGCGCTTCGCCACTGCCAGGCACGATGGGGATGTCAAGCGACGAGGCCAAGGCGCGGGCGCGCACCTTGTCGCCAAAGAGCGACAGTGCCTCCGGCGACGGACCGATGAACGTCAAACCGGCTTCGGCGCAACGTTGTGCGAACTCGGCGTTCTCGGCCAGGAAACCGTATCCCGGATGGACGCAGTCACACCCGCTTTCCTGCGCGATGCCGATCAGCGCCTGGGCATCGAGATAGGCCCCGACGGGGTCGTCAGCCGTCCCGTTGCCGATCTCGAACGCGGTAGTCGCAATGCGGGTATGCAGCGAGAGCGCGTCCACCGGCGAGAACACGCCGACCGACTCGACCCCCAGGGCGGACGCAGCCTTGGCGATGCGGATGGCAATCTCGCCGCGATTGCTGATTAGGACTCGTTGGAACATGCGACTCTGCCCGATGGAAGTAACTCGCCATCATAGCCGCAATGGCGTCGATGAAACCGGCGGGTCGCGAGCGAGGTCGGTCTAGTCGATCACCTTGTTGATCGGGAATTCCACGATGCCGGTGGCGCCGGCCTTTTTGAGTTCCGGCACGATGACACGCACTTGGGCCTCGTCGATGATGGTGCTGATCGCCACCCAATCGGGGTCGCTAAGGTGCGAGATCGTGGGATTCTGAAGCGCCGGCAGGATGGCCGTCACCGCGTCGAGATCCTCATTGCGGACGTTCATCATCAGCCCCACCCGACCTTCGGCGGCGAGACGCGACGCGAGCATCAGCGAGATGTTGTCGAGCTTGGTCTTCTTCCACGGGTCACGGCAGGCGGCGCGATTCGCGATCAGCCGGGGTGTGCTGGTCAGTACTTCCTCGACGATCCGCAGGTTGTTGGCGCGCAGCGAACTGCCGGTCTCCGTAATCTCCACGATGGCGTCGGCGAGCCGCGGGGGTTTCACCTCGGTCGCGCCCCACGAGAACTCGACGTTCGACGTCACGCCGTGCCGGGCGAGATAGGCGCGCGTCAGGTTGACCACCTCCGTTGCGATTCGCTTGCCTTCTAGATCCTTGATCGACCGAACCGGCGAGTCGTTGGGTACGCATAGCACCCAGCGGCTCGGGCTGCGACTGACCTTGGAGAACACGAACTCGCCGAGTTCTTCCACATCCGCACCGGTCTCCAGCACCCAGTCGTGGCCCGTGATGCCCGCATCGAGAACGCCCTGCTCCACGTAGCGTGCCATTTCCTGGGCACGTACCAGGAGACAGTCGATCTCCGGATCGTCGATCTCCGGGTAGTAGGAGCGGTTCGGGAACGAGATGCGGTAGCCCGCCTGTTCGAACAGGTCGGCGCAGGCGTTCTGCAGGCTCCCGGAAGGAATGCCGAGGTTCAAGACGCTGCTCATGGCATCACTTCTTGTAGACGTCGGCGGGATCGAAGACGCGTTCCGCGATCACCTTGGCATTGCCGGTGTCCGGATCGATTTCGCGGAAGAAGCAACTGCGGTACCCCTCGTGACAGGCGGCGCCGCCCACCTGCTCCACCTTCACGAGAACCGTGTCGGCGTCGCAGTCGTAGTAGATCTGCTTCAAGTGCTGCACGTGGCCGCTTTCCTCACCCTTGCGCCAAAGCCGTTGCCGAGAGCGGCTGTAGTAGCAGACGCGCCGGGTGGCGAGCGTCTCGGCATAGGCCGCGTCGTTCATGTAGGCGAGCATCAGCACGTCGCCCGTTTCGGCGTCCTGGGCGATGGCGGGCACCAGTTCGGTTTTGGAGAAGTCGGGGCCGTCCATGGGCTTGCGTTGCGCGCCAGGCTACGTTGGAAAGCGGCGCATCATAGCAGGCAGCGCACTGCGTTTGGGTGACGTCGGCCCGGGCTGCCGGCCGCCCCCTGCGGAGGTCCTTCCGCTACACGAGGCCTCGAACAACTCAAGGTCCGGGTGACCTAGGTAGGTTCCCTTCGGAGCGCTGCGTTGCGCGTGCGCCTTGCGGAAGTGCTCGGAGGTGGTCCAGGCCTCGAAGGCGGCGCGCGACTCCCAGATCGTGTGCGATGCGTAGAGAACATGGTCATCCGCCTCGGCACCCTTCAACAGCGCGAAGGACTGGAACCCGGGCACCTCCGACAGGTAGGAATCACGCTCCCTCCAGAGTTGCTCGAAACCCGCCTCGAATCCCCGGGCGATCCGGAATCGATTCATCGCGACGAATATCTTTGTTTCTTTGTCGTGAGCGTCCCTAGAGATCCTCCTTATTAGTTCAGCGTAGGACGACGAGGCGACCCAGCCCATCGTGCCATTCAACGCGCACCGGCGTTTGGTAGACCCGGCTCAATCGATCGCTTGTCAGAACGTCACCCGGTGATCCCGGGCTGCAACGACGCCGTCGACAAGCAATACGACGTGGTCGGCGAACGCCGCCGCCATGTCGATGTCGTGCAAAACCACCAGAACGCCGAAGTTCCGGGCGGTCGTAGCCCGCGCGAGCCCGAGAACCAAGGCTTCGTGACCCAAGTCCAGGTTCGCGGTCGGTTCGTCGAGCAGCAGGTAGCGCACATCGACGTCGCCGCCGCACGCATCGCGCCAAATCTGCAGCAGCGCGCGAGCGAACTGCACGCACTGGCGTTCGCCGCCGGAGAGCGTCTTGTACTTTCGCCCGAGCAGATGACCGATCTGGCACTGCGCGACCACTTCCGTGCAGGCGTCGTCGTAGTCGGCCGGATCCGCGGGATCCGGAATCCAACCCATGGCCAAGACCTCGTCGACGTAGAAATCGAAGGCCATGGCCGCGTGCTGGGAAACCACGCTGCGAAGGCGCGCCTGTTCGCGGACGCCAAGGCGTTCGAGGGGCTCGCCGCCGGCACTCACCGACCCCCCACCGGGTGTGACTTCGCCGCAAAGCAGGCGCACCAAGCTCGACTTGCCGGCACCGTTCGGCCCGACCAGGGCGGTCACCTGGCTAGGCACGACTTCCAGCGAGGCCTGTGTCAACACCCGCTTCGAGCCCAGTTCGAGGGTCACGTTCTCCGCGCAGAGCGTCATCGCGGCCGCTCGCGGGCGATCAGCCAAAGAAAGAACGGCGCACCGAGTGCGCTGGTCACGAGACTCACCGGAATCTCCGCGGGCGATGCCGCGGTCCTCGCCAAGGTGTCAGCCAGAATGGTCAATGTGGCACCGAGCAGCGCCGCACCGGGCAGCAGGTGACGATGGCCAGCCCCGATCGCCAGGCGCACGAGATGGGGTACGACAAGCCCAACGAAGCCGACGATCCCCACCAGCGCCACCCCAGCGCCGACCGCTGCGGCGGAACTCAGGACCACGCTGCGCTTGAGCCGCCGTACGTCGACGCCCATGTACAAGGCCTCGGCCTCGCCGAGTTGGAGCAGATCCAGGCTTCGCGCAACGAGGAGAATCGGCACCGCGGCGAGGAGCATCAAGAGAACAGCCGGTGTGGTCGTCGGCCAGGTCGCCCGCCCGAAACTGCCCATCATCCAGAAGGTGAGTGTCCGCAGGCCCGCGTCGTCGCTGAGATACTGCAGAACGCCTATGCCCACACCCGCCAGGGCATTGGTCGCAATGCCAACGAGGACGATGGTGACGATGCTGAATTGCCCGTACCGGGTGGAGAACAGGTAGAGAAACCACGTGACCAGTAGCGCGCCCGCGATGGCCGCCAAGGGCACCAGGTACGGGGCCATTATGCTGGCTATTGCCAAGCCGCCACCCAGGACGATCATGATGCTCGCCCCCAGCGCCGCGCCGCTCGAAACTCCGATCAGACCCGGGTCCGCGAGCGGATTCCGAAACAGTCCCTGCAGGGCAGCCCCGGACAGGGCCAAGGCCGCCCCCACACACCCGACGAGCAGGACCCGGGGAGCCCGGATTTCCAACAGGACAGCACGATGAAGTTCGTTTGCTTGGTTGCGAACAAGGTCCGCGAGCGAAACCGGAATCGCGCCAGAGGCCAACGCCACTATCCCGGCGGTCGCCAGGGCAAAGGCCAACGCGACAACGGCCGGTGTGCGATAGCGGATCTGCTTGGGCACGGCGACCGGGTTCCGTGCAAGCGGAACACTACGTCCGAAGACGGCATCCGCACTACTCACGGGTGTACGCCTCTTCCACGCCATGGAGTCGGCGTGCCAACTCGAGCGCAGTGGTCAGTGTGCGCGGCCCGAAACCGAGCATGGCCATGCGGTCCATCACGATCAGCCGATCGCGGTTGTCCCCCTTGCCATTACCCAGAACAAGCGACAGCGCCGGGTGAGAGAGGACCGCCTCTGCACCCCCCGCGCCCCGTACGCCACGCTCCGTGATCACGACGAAGTCCGGAGCCGCCCGCGACATCGCCTCCATCGACACCGGTTTCCAACCCTCGAAGTCGGCCAGCACGTTGTCCGCGACGACCATGTCGAGGAGGCCCTGCGCGGATGTGTCCCGCCCCGCGCCAATTGGCGCCCCGTCCCGGAACTGGAGGAGAAAGGCCACCCGCGGTTTCAGCGTGACTTCCTCCCTGAGCCGCCCGAGGACGCGCGCCGCCGGCTCGAGTTCGCCGGAGCTCAACTCGGCCACGCGGTCGTCGAGACCCAGCACCGATCCGACACACCGAACCTTGTCGATGATTCCCCGGGCGGTGTGGACCTCGCCGACACGAACCAGGGTCACGCCCGCCCGCTCCACCATCGCGACTGTTTCCGGGGGACCCATGTCGTTCTCGCCAAGCACCAACGTGGGAGTGAGCGACAACACACCCTCCGCCGACAGGGGCGCGCACGTAGCCCATGGATGGGAACTCGCGGGCGGCGGCCGGAAAGTTGGACGTGCTGTCCACGGCGACAATGCGATCCTCTGCGCCGAGGGAATAGATGATCTCCGTGATCGACCCGCCGGCTACGGCGACCCGGGCGCTATCCGCACGTTCGCATTCGGTCGCGGCGGGCGACGCGGCGACGATCAGCCACGCGGCCAGGACGCGCATCGGCATGCCGTCTAAAGTTCGATTCGCAACGTCAAGCCCGCGTTGAACCCCGGTTGGGTAAAACGTGCCGGCGCGTCGTTTCCTATGCCGGCGGTGTCCGCCCAGCGAATGTAGGTCTTGTCGGTCACGTTGAACAAACCCGCATTCAGGCGAATGCGCTGGCCGATGCTCAGATGCGCCAGGACATCGACGATGCCGTAGCCCGCGGACGCAAGTCGCGGGGCGGATTCGTCGATGTCCGCCTCGTCCTTGCCCGAGACCAACGTCCAGACGACTTCAGCGCCCCAGCGGTCGTCCGGTGCCTCGAAGCCGATTCCCAGAACAGAACTCAACGGATCGACGCTGTTCAACGGCGCACCGGTGTCCCGATCCTCGCCCCGCGCGTAGGCCACCGCGAACCGCGCGGACAGACCAACATCGTAGGGGGGCGCACGAAAGCCCTGGCTGACACGGGCGTAGGTGGAGATCGTGTCGGTGAGGTTGTAGAGCACGCCGATCTTCGCCGTCGCCTGGGAATCCTCGTAGTCCTCCGGCGTCGGCGATCCCGGATTGCCCGCCAGGTAGATGTCGTCCGCAACGGCATCTGCGTCGAATCGATCGAAGCGGACGCCCGGCGACAAGGTCAGCCTCTCGCCGAGCAGCGTGATCTCGTCCTGTACGAAGACGGCAAGCTGGGCGACCTCGGTCAACGGAAAATCCCGGGTCGGCAGCGGCGAGAACTCGCGAAGTGGTGCTCCCGTGCTGTCGAACGTTCCGCCGTCCCGAACCGACGCACTCTCGGTGACGGAGTAGTCGACCCCGTAGGCGACGACGTGGTTCGACTCACCCAAGGTGAAGCGGCGGTTGAACTGCACCCAGCCCCCCGCAACTTGCTGCTCGTACCTGGATTCGCGCAATCGGCTCTGCTTGGCCCTTGTTCGGGAAGTCCGCTGCTCCCGCGTGGTCTGCGAAGTGTCCGAAGTCTGCCGGTAGACGGTTGCTTCGACGTGATCGGCCAAGGGAAGTCGAACATCGAAACGGTAGTGCAACGACCACCGGTCCCGGTCCCTCGCATCGTCGGCGTCCCGGCTGCCGAACGCCTGGGGAAGGGCGCGCCGGCGAAGCACTTCGGCGGAGCGGAATACCGGCTTTGTCACGTACGACCCACTCGATCCACTCAATAATGCCAATACAAATGATTTGCACTACTGTTTTACTCCACTGCCGACGACAACGCAACCCCCGACAGCCAGCCGCAAGCCCAACGCGCTCAGAGACCGATCGACGCCACCACTTGAAACCCGCCCGGTGCGGCCACTACAGTCGAGCGAATCGAGAACGGGCATGCGTCATGCGTTTTCTGAACGTCGCGGTGATCGTCGGCTGTACCAGCGCCGGCCTCACGACGGCAGCCGAAAGTCCATCCTGGTACGTCATCGCAGGTCTCGGCTATGGCCAAAAGTCCGGCATGGACCAAGTCGGCTCGAATCGGGACACCATCTGCTACCCCACCGACGCGTGCTTCGTCGAAACACCCGTCCGGCGCATCCCGGGTTACCGGTGGCGCTACGCCATCGACCTTGATGCCGGCGCGGGGTTCGAACTGGGCGTCGGACGCGAACTAGACAACTGGCGCTTCGAACTCACCGCAACCGGCACCGGGCATGACATGACACAGACGTTCTCCGCCATCGAATACCTCGACGGCAGCCGGCGCTTGCCGGGCGACGGGACCGTAGTCGCCGACGTCGAAGCCAGTATCGACAGCGTCCGCACGGCGATTGTTGCGCTGTCGGTTCTGCGCAAGGCGTCGATCCGGCGGATGAAGGCGTATTTCGGCGTCGGCGTGGGGACGGCTGTGGTTGTCGTGCGCGGTGTCCGCTTTCGAGCCAACTACCGTTCCCGCGCACCGACGCAGTTCGACCCACCTCTCTCGTTCTACAACAGCCGCCAAGACGACGATCTGTATGCTGCCGCAGGCGCCGCATTCGTGCATTTGGGTGCCGACTACCCGCTGACCCAACGGGTTTCTCTCGGCGCGAGATTCACCTACACGCATGTCGGCGGCATCGAGGACCGGAGCTACTACTCCTATCACCCGATGCATGAACAGGATATCTGGTTCACCAACGAGAACACCTTCGACGCCGCCAGCGGTTGGCAATTGGGGGCCACCGTCCGGTACCACTTCCGCCGTCGTTAACCGATGCCGGGCGTCATCGGTAGCGCCGGGATGATATTCTGAACCGTTATCAACATACGGAGGGGAGCCGTGAACGGCTACGATTTGATTGCGCATTGTCTGAAGGCCGAAGGCGTCACCTGGATGCCCTGTTTCCCGGCCAATCCGTTGATCGAGGCTGCAGCCAGGGTGGGCATCCGGCCCCTGGTGTTCCGCCAGGAACGCGGTGGCATCAATGCGGCCGATGGCTACGCCAGACAGACGCGCGGCGCTCCCCCCGGCGTGTTCGCGTCGCAATCCGGCCCGGGCGTCGAGAACTCCTTCGGCGGCATCGCGCAAGCCTGGGGCGAAGCCGTTCCCATGGTGTTCCTGCCCGGCGGCGCGGGCCTCGGTGGCTACGACGTGTCGCCGAACTTCTCGGCGACGAAGAACTACGCCTCGGTGACGAAACTGGCGCTGTCCATCGACCGCATCAACCGCACCACGACGCAGATCCGGCGCGCATTCCACACGGCTCGCCAAGGACGCCCAGGTCCGGTGATCGTGGAGATGCACGGCGACGTGCTCGGCCAGCAAGCGCCCGAGGGTGCCGCGGAACAGTACAAGCCTTCGACGGCGATGCGTTCCGTACCATCCCGAAGCGACATCAAGGACGCGGTCAGTGCCTTGCTCAAGGCCAAGCGCCCAGTCATTTGGGCCGGTCAGGGCATTCTCTACGCCGACGCCTGCGATGAACTCAAGGCGCTTGCCGAACTGACCCAGATTCCGGTCATCACGACCATGCAGGGCAAGAGCGCGTTTCCCGATGACCATCCGCTGGCTCTGGGTTCGGCGAACCGCACGGCACCGAAGGCAGTGTTCAAGTGGCTCGGCGCCGCGGACACCGTACTCGCCATCGGATCCGGCTTGACGCGAACCGGGTTCGGCCTGCCGATTCCCAGCGGCAAGTTCCTGATCCACTCGACCGTGTCCGCGGAAGACATCAACAAGGACTACGCCGTGGACCTCGGACTCGTGGGAGATGCCAAGCTCACTCTCGAGGCCATGATCGACGAGGCGAAGGCCGAACTCGGCGAAGACGGACGCGCCGAGGACACCCGCACGGTGTCGGAAATCGCCACGACGAAGGCCGAGTGGCTCGCCGAATGGGCACCGCTCCTCAATTCCGAGGAGACGCCGATCAATCCCTACCGGGTGATCCGCGAGATCAACGCGCACATCGATCACGCCAACACCGTCCTCACCCACGATGCCGGCAACCCCCGCGACCAGATCATGCCGTTCTACCAGGCCCATGAGCCCCACGGCTACATCGGCTGGGGCAAGACCACGCACCTGGGCTACGGCATCCCGCTGGTGATCGGCGCCAAGATGGCGGACCCGTCCAAGTTCTGCATGAATTTCATGGGCGACCTCGCCTTCGGCCACACGGGGTTGGAGATCGAGACCGCGGTGCGTGCCGAGATCCCCATCACGACGGTGGTGATCAACAACCTCACGATGGGCGGCTACGACGAGAAGATGCCGGTGGCCATGGCCAAGTACGGCGTCGGCAATCAATCCGGCGACTACGCCGGCGTCGCACAAGCACTCGGTGCCAAGGCGATGCACGTCAAGGAGGTGGCGGCGATCGGACCCGCGCTCGAAGACGCCAAGCGCGCCAACGCCGACGGGCAGGTCGCGGTGATCGAAATCCGCACACGCCAAGATACGCGGTTCTCGACCTATCCCGATCTTCTGGTGCCGGCGTAGGGGACGGGCCCAGGAGTCTGCGCCGCGGCAACGGCGCGCAGCGCCGTTGACTGGGCGCGGAGTCCTGGGGCGGTGCGGGCTGGGGCCAGACGGCGAGTGCGCGCCCTTACGGGCGCGTTCGAGCGGTCTGGCGGCGTTGTCCCGTCCCGCCTACCTCGTCGTGCTGGGCACCCACGTACTGGAGGAAAGAACATGATCAACTCAGTAACCGGCCCCATCGAGGCACACCAGCTCGGCTTCACCCTCATGCACGAGCACGTCATGGTGAGTGCCAGCGGCATGTACAAGAGCTACCCAGACCTGCTCGGACCGAACCGTTTCGAGCGCGCCGTGGCGTGTCTGAAGGAAGCCAAGGCCGGCGGCATCGACACCATGGTGGACGCCACGACATTCGACTTGGGACGGGACCCGGAACTCCTGCGCGCGGTCTCGGCGGCTTCGGGTGTCAACATAATCAACGTCACGGGTTGGTGGCTGGACGTGCCGCGGTTCATCCGCCACGTGTCGCCGAACCAGCTTGCTCGGGAGTTTGTGCGCGACATCGAGGAGGGTTTCCGGGGCACCGACGTCAAGGCGGGGGTATTGAAGTGCGCGGCGGACTTCGAGGGGGTGACACCGGAACTGGAGACCATGAACCGGGCGGTCGCCCGGGCCCACAACGAGACCGGCGTGCCGATCATGGTGCACTCCTACCCCACCGGGCAGGTGGCGCGCCGACAGATCGCCATATTCAAGGAAGAAGGCGTCGATCTCGAGCGCGTCAAGATCGACCACTCCAACGACACGACGGACACCGAGTACCTGAAGTGGATCCTCGACCAGGGCTGCTTCCTTGGCCTCGATCGCTATCCCGGCCACCTGGTCAGCCCGCACATGCGCACGGTGACCATGAAATCGCTGATCGACGATGGCTATGCGGACCGGCTATGCCCGGCCCACGACTGCATCTGCCTGCACATACTGAACGAGCGTCCCGACGGCACCCTGCCGGACGAGCACGACCTCGCGTTGCGCAACCCGGACAAGTACCTCTACATGCACCGCCATGTGATTCCGGACTTGAAGGGAATGGGCGTCTCGGACAACACCATCGACACGCTGTTCGTTGACAATCCGCAGCGCTTCTTCACCGGGGCCTGACCGGCTTTCCCTCGCGTATGGCGCTACGCGCGCGGTCTCAGCAACGGGACGGGACAAGCCCGTCCCCTACGGGCCAGGCGTGTGCGCTTTGAGAAACTCCACCACGGTTTCCACCGTGCCGTCGGCGTCGGCGTTCTTCCACTGCTCCACCAATTGAGCATTCGGCGCAAGATCGGCGATTTCGCGGGAGGTGGACTCTGGGTGGTAGGGATCGCTGCCCATCAACACCAACAGGGGCGTCGGGCACGACGCAACGAAATCCCTCGAGACGTTGTAGACGAACTCGTGGTCGAACATGTTGCTGCGGAAACTCGCCCACGTCGCCTCGGACACCGAGGGCATCGACGGCTTCAGGGGGTTCGCCCACTGATCGAACATGGCGTGAAAAAGGGCCCGGTTCTCGCCGCTGTCGCCGATGGATTGCTGCAATACCGCCGCAGTAATCCGCGCCGGATCACGCTCGATCACGCCGAACGAATAGGGACCGCCGATGCAGCCGCCCATGAGATGCGTCTTTTCGATGCCGAGGTGGTCCAGCAACGCGACGTGGTCTGACGTGTACGTATGCCAGCCATCGTCCGCCGTAACCGGTGCCTTGGACTGCCCGGCATTGCGTTGGTCCATGGCGATCACCTGGAAGTGAGGCGAAAGGGTTTCGATGGGATCCCACTCGGACCCCCGCCAGAACGACACGGCCGAACGCATGCCCCCAGGCGCAAATAGCAGGATTGGATAGCCCTCACCGTGGATTTCGTAGTAAAGGCTGACCTCGCCTTGTTCGAAGAACGCCATGTAAGCTCCCGTTGCTCCGTTTAGTTCAAGACAGAAAGCTGTCCGCCGCGCACGCTGACCCGGCGGCCGCAGAACTCCTCGCTCACCATGCCGTGGCACAACTCCGGATCCTCGGTGTTGACCCACGTCCGGGCTCCGTCGGGCGTCCGGCAGGACACATGGCCGATGCTCGGCCCATCGTTGTCGTACATCACGGTGTAGGACTCGATCGCAGCAATCCCGTCGAATTCGGGCAGGCACTCCCGGGACGGCAGGGCCGCGATCTCGGTCTTTACATCGTCGTGTTGGAAGTCCCGGCGAGGGGGCGTACCCGAATAGATGCCGTGGGCGTGCTTGTACAAGTTGCCGCCGTTGCCGGTCACCAAGCCGAACCCGTCCGGCTTTTCCCGCAGCAGTTCAACCGTGCGCGCGATGCTGTGCATCACGTAGTTGTTGAGCGGCCCGCCGCCAAAGGTGAGCCCGCCGGTGACGGTGAGCGGTCGGTCTTCCGGCAAGCCCAGTTCCCAAGCGGCGATCTGCACCGCCGACGGGAAGCAGCTATAGAGATCCACAAAGTCCAGGTCGCCGACGTCGATGCCGGCCAAATCCATGGCGCGGGTGCCCGTGATCCGCACGCCCGGCGAGGTGTAGAAGTTGTCGCGTACGGAGGCCGAGAAATGATCGTAGCCCTCCACGCCGACGTGGGGATAGACGAGACGGTCCTCGGCGATACCCAGCGCCTTCGCTTTCTCCAATGAACACAGGATGAGCGCGGCTGCCATGTCCACGGACATGTTTGCGTTCATGAACTTCGTGTACGGGAAGCTGATCTGGCGGTTCACCGGGGACGGCGTGCGGATTTCCTCCGCGGTCATGTTCCGCCGCACCCAGGCGTTGGGATTGTCCTGTGCGACGTCGTTGAACCGCGCCCACAGGGAGGAAACCCGCGTGATGTGTTCGTCCAAGGTCTCGCCCCGCTCGTGGCGCAGCGCGTTGTCGTACATCGGGTAGACCTGGATTGCTCGGCTGATGCCCTTGGCACGCTCGTATTCGTGATGCTCGGGGCGTTGCTCGGCGCCAAACACTGCATCGGGATTGCCCGGTGCCGGCGTTTGCGCCAGTGCGACTCCTGCACGCCGCGCCTTGCCCGAGCTATTGCCGTTTTCGGCACCCGTGATCAACACGAGATCGAACTTGCCGGCGAGGATCTCCATCGCCGTTTCGGTGAGCAGGGCCTGGTTTTGGTTACCGCCAATCAACGTCCCGACGGTCTGCGCGGCCGGGGCGCCTATACGCTCGGAGATGGCCGCTGCGGGATTCTCGTAGCTCCACATGCCCCGAACAACGCGCACGGATTGGGTTTGGTCGAGGAATCCACCCTTACCGCTGTCGGCTTCCGCGCGACGCACGGCACGCATCATCATCTCGAGGGGTTCCAAGGCCTGTTCGAGCGACTCGATGCGGTTCAGGAACTGGCCGACACCGATGATCACCGGCGTTCTCGGGTTCGGCATGTCAAGACGTGGCGGCGAAGCAGCGCATTAGAGTGCCACGTTTGGTCCCGACGCCGCCACACACCCACCGGGCAAGTTGCCAAACTCGCTGGTAGGACAACTCGGATCGGGCATCGCGACCGGAGTTGCCCCCCTTCGCCCGTCACCCTGAGAACTAGGCCGTCGCGATCCGTCGACGCCGCCAAGTCCCCGGCACCTCAGCCGGATCCACCAGCCCGATCCGCCGCCAGCCCTTCTCCAGCAGCCACGTCCGCGCCGCCGCCACCTCGCACCGCCGAAGCGCGTCCGCGTACTTCCCCAACCGCGGCGGCGACCGCCCCTTCCACCCGTCGAACCACAGTCCCGAACTCGCCCCGTCCAGCACCACCGGCGGCTTCCGGCCCCGACGCTGACGGTAGTGCTTGCGCGCGTTCAGCAGCACGTACGCCAGGGCGTTGCGAACCTCCG
>JAPPAV010000051.1 GCA_026705345.1 Gammaproteobacteria bacterium | reverse complement strand
GGGCACTCCACCGGCCATGGCCTCGAGGAGGACAACACCGAAGGCTTCGCGACTCGTGGAACAAAGCAGGACGATGTCGAAAGCCCGAAGCAGGCTTCTGGCATCCGTCCTGAATCCTGCGAAGACAACGTTCTCACCAGCCTCCTCCTCAAGACGCCCACGCAAGACTCCTTCCCCTACGAACACCAGCCAAGCTCGAGCGTTCTCTCGACGGTACCTCTCGAAGGCACGAAGCGCCCGAAGGGGATCCTTCTTCGGATGCAGACGCCCAACAACGCCGATCGCGAACGCCGAACCCGGGATGCCAAGGGTGGCCCTTGCATCCGACCGACGCCCCATCGACTCGCCGAGCGCACGCGAGTCGATGGCGTTCGGGAGAACGATTGGCGAGTCGACGCCACATGCTCGAAGATCCTCCGCGACGGCTTCCGAGACCGCAGCGAACCGAGTCTGGTTGCGCCCGTCCAGCCGTCGACGCAGTCGGCGCGTGAAACGCCTGAACATGCCGAACTCGTGCGCAATGGCAATGTGCGAAGGAATCCCGAGACGCCGGACTATCCTGTTGCCAACCCGGTAGGCCCTGTGGCGATGCGAAACGAGCAGCGCCGGTGGTTCTCCGCCAAGCAGGCCAGGCAGTTCCCGGGCGGTCGCATAGTCGACATCCGACGACGGCCGGGACCGACCGCGCGCCTCGAAGAACACCGTGCGCACCCGGAATCCCAGCAATCCAAGTGCTTGGGCATGCCCCGCGCACACGTCAAAGAACGGTGCCCGATCGCTCGGACAGAGTTGCAGCGCGTCAGGCACCCGTCACGCCCTTCTTGGTGACCAAGAGATCCTCCATGACCAGGAAGCCGAGGTCGGAGCCGACGAAGATATCCAAGGCGTCGGCGGGTGAGCAGGCAATGGGTTCGCCCCGCCGGTTCAGGGACGTGTTGAGCACCACGGGTGCGCCGGTCAATTCGCCGAGTCGCTCAAGCAGGGCGTAGTAGCGGGGGTTGGTATCCCGCGTCACCACCTGCGCCCGCGCGGTGCCGTCGATGTGCACGACCTCCGGAATACGTGACCGCCACGGCTCCGTCACGTCAAACGCTGTGGTCATGAACGGCGCCGGATGGCTCGTGCCTAGGATGTCGGCGGCGACGGCATCGGTGAGCGACGGGCAGAACGGCCGCCACCGCTCGCGGTACTTGATCTCGGCGTTGATGCGCGCCGCGATCCCGGGAATGCTGGGGCAGCCGAGGATGCTGCGCGCTCCCAAGGCCCGGGGACCGAATTCCATCCGCCCCTGGAACCACGCCACGGGATGGCCGGCCGCGAGAAGCTCTGCCGTGCGTCCGGGCACGTCGTCGAGTTCCTGCACCGAAACGTCGGCAAGATCTTCCAGCGCCTCCCGGCACTCGCGGGACGAAAAACCCGGCCCCAGGTGGACGTGCGTCATTGGGCGCAGGACGTCGCCCGCACGGCTCGCCACGAAGGTCGCGGCACCCAACGCCGTGCCGGCATCGCCGGCGGCCGGTTGAACGAACAGTTCGTCGACATCGTCACGGGCGAGAATGCGCTGGTTCAGCTTGACGTTGAGCGCGCCTCCGCCTGCGAACGCTAGGCGACGGGTGTCGGAGAGAACATCGCCCAGGTATCGGTCGATGAGCGCCAGGCATGCATCCTCGTAGGCACGCTGCATGGCGGCGGCGTGGTGGATGTAGGGTTCGTCCGCCGCGTCGCCGCGCCGCGGCGGCCCGAGACGCCTTACCAGGCCGGGACCAAAGTAACGCCCTCGGTCCCCGTCGCGGTAGCGCCGGAGGCCCACGGTATTCACCAGCCGCGTATCGACGCGAACGTCCCCGTCCCGGCAGCCGAGAAGCGGTGCGAAGTCGAAACGCTGCGGGTCGCCGTAGGGGGCCATTCCCATCAGCTTGTACTCGCCATCGAGCATCTGGAAACCCAGGTACTCGGTCAGCGCGCCATAGACCCCCGAGAGCGAATCGGGGTCGTAGAACTCGCGGATGCGCCGGATCGCGCCTCCCTCGCCCACACCGAAGAAAGTCGTCGCGTACTCGCCCTTCCCATCCACCCCGAGCACCGCCGTTCGTCCCTCGAAGCCGGACAGGTGATAGGCGCTGGACGCGTGCGCAAGGTGGTGTTCCACCGGCTCGAAGGTCGTCCGCGACCAGTCGATTCCCAACTCCTCGCCAAGCGCCGTCACCCTCGCGCGGTTGCGCCGGAAGCGGCGATTGCCGTTGAAGATCGCGTCGAGCGCCCGGTCCGGCGCGTACCAATGGCGCTTGGCGTAGTGCCATCGGGCGTTTGATCCGATCGAGATCGGCGCATACGGAAATGCCACGGCATCGATCTCGGCAGCCGCCAGGGCCGCTTCTTCGAGGCAATACCGCGCCGCTTCCCGGGGCATCCGGTTCCTGGCGTGCTTTTCCCGTACGAAGCGCTCCTCTTCGGCCGCAGCGACGATTTCGCCGTCGATCAGCAGGGCGGCCGACGGGTCATGACCCAATGCGCCCGAAAGCCCTAGGATGATCAAGCGCACTCCTCGCCGAGACCTGGTTCGGCAGTGACGGCGTCTCGAAGCGCTACGGGCGCGTCCGGCCAGTTGGCGAGGAACCGCATGCGCTCGCGCCGATGGGCCCGGGCGAAACGCCGTCCACCGCGGTGAAAAACGGCAGCGTCCAGATCCAGGACGTAGATCTCGCCATGCTTGACGACGAAGTTGCTCGCCTTCGTGTCGCCGTGCTCGAAACGAAGTTCCCGCCACGCGCCGAACAGTCGCGCTAACGCGCCGTTCAAATCCGGATCGACATTAGCACCATCAACAGCCCCGTCGAGCCGCTCCCCGTCGACATGGTCGACGACAAGGAATGCCACGGCCTCGCCGACTTGCGGGCTACGCATTTCGATCAAGGCGCGCGGCCGCGGCGTCGCCAAGCCGGCGAACCGCAGTCCGTGGCCCGCGCGCCAGGCATTGAGCGCCCGGGTGCGCCGCCACCGCAGGCGGTGGCGATGCCACGAATCCTTCACGTTGTACCGCTTGACCACGAAGTTGCCGCACCGGACCGTCACGGCCGTGTTGCCCCGTTTCAACGGCTCGCTCGACGACACCGCACGATCCGGGTCGGCAACGATGTCCATCAGTTGAGGATCGTCGTCGCCCCTCTCCACAACGATCCGGCGGCGGGGTTCCTCGCGTACCGAGAAGGCGGTGCACTCGCGACTCGCCTTGGCCATGAACTTGGCCAGACGATGCCGCCGCGCTGACGCCACACGGTCGTAGAGATCGCCCGACGGCCGGTTGGGCAAAGCTACGCCGGCGGCATCTTCATAGGCGGCCGCAAGTGGTGCAAGGGAACCCAGGGTGTCGCTCGGGTAGTGGGCGAGCAGGCGGACCACGTCGGCCAGGCGGCTAGCACGACCCACCGTCTTCGACACCGCGACGCCGCCGCCGTCGATCGCCAAAAGGCGCCTTCCGGAGACGAGGAAGTTTCCCGGGTGCAGGTCGCGTTGCCGGATGCCGCTGCGGTGCATTCGCGCCAGCGTGGCGAGCAATTTCCCAACGTCTCCGACCGACGGTTCGCGGGCATCCTCGAGCAACTCGAACGCGAGGATGCGCGCCGCACCGCCCCGACCACTCCCGAGCAGTTCGGGAGTCGCCACGCCCGACTCGCGCAGGGCTTTCACGCCGCGGTGTTCGCGCGTCGAGTCGCGACTACCGTGAGGTCCGAAGAACGCTTTTAAGATCACTTCCCGACCGTCAACGACTGCGCGCAAGACCAACCGTCGACCCGGTTGGGCACGAAGTACCGCCGTGCAAATCGCTCGCACACCGCCCTTGCCCAGCGTCACGTCGAACCGAAAGGGCAGCGGCGGATCGCGATCCAGATCCGCTAGGCGCCCAACCGAGGCAATCCCGGTGCCGACGAGTGTTTCCGCACCCGTCGCCACGCCACCGGCAACGGCACGCGCATGGAGACGTTCCGCTCGGCGCAGCACGGCGCGCCAAAAAGGACCACGGCGGCGCAACTCGACGGCACCGGTCGTCCCCGCATAGGCCGCCACGAAACGCAATCGGTCGCGTTCGGTGAGCGGCATCCCGAACGTCGAATACAGCAATGCGCCGAGGTCCCGCACCCGGGCACGCCTTGAGAGACGGCGATGAACTTCCGCGCGGTGCAGGTCGATCACCGCGAGTTCCGCCTCCCCGTGCGCCAACTTGGCCGCGTCGGCCATGAGGTGACACGCGTAGTAGTCCCGGTGGCAAACCCCCGCCGCATGCATCGCCGCGGTCAGCCGCCCCGCCTCGGCCAGCACGGCTCGCTTTGACTTGACGGGCGGAGGGGTCACCAGCCAGCCGTTTCCCACGTCCTCCAAGCTCCGAAAACCGTCCAATGCGTCGTGGATTGCGAAGGAGCGGCGGCGAGCCGGACTGACGCCGTGCTCTCCAAAGGCGGCCACACCGGGCACCGCCACGCCCCGTGCACACAGTCGCCGGCTGGCTTCGAAGTCGTGCCGCGCACCGAGTACCGGTCGTTTTCCGGCTAGCACGTTTTTCGCGATCTCGCGCCACCCGACGCCCTCGTGAATCTTCGCGAAGTAGGTCTTGCCCGCGATCACTACGCGTGACGTGCACCGGCGGGCGGAGCGGCGATAGACCTCGCCCTCCACCGCCGACAACGCCGAGAACACGCTATCGTCCCCCCGCGCCCCCGACTCGCCGGTCCGCACCGCCGCCTCGAGATCGTCACGCAAATAGAGACTCTGCATGACCGCTCCTCCCGCGCGCATATTGTTCGATGGCCGCCGCCGCGGCCTCCGCCTGGCCGAAGTGTTCGCGGCCCGATGCGAACTCCGCGGCATTGGCCGACCATTCGGCCCGCTTGTCCGGCGAGCCCAGCAAAAACACGAGAGCCCGGCTGAGGTCACCCTGGGGAAACGGCGACGCCAGCACCACGCCGGCGCACGCATCGCGTACCAGCCCGGACTCGGGGACCGCGGCGTGGGTCACCACCGGCCGCCCGGCAGCCAGCGCATCGAATATCCAACCACTCGAGGATCGCCGGTAGGGGAGATCCACGAACGCGTCCGCCGCTTCGATGGCATCCAGGGGCGACAGGTCGCTGTCGAACCGCAGCCGACGGTCAAGCTCGAATACACGCTCGGCACCCCCAAGGCGAAGGCCCGGTCGGCCAGCAGCCAGCACTGCGCAACGACCGCGAAGCGCCACCGGCAACCTCCCGAGCGCCATGAACAGGCGCTCGAACCCACGCGAGACGAGGTCGTTGCCCGCCATCGCAAAGACGACATCCTCCTCGCAGAAACCGAACTGGGCACGCACGACTTCACGGGATCCCTGCGGTGGCGTTGGCGCCGGTCCGAGTCCCGGCGGCAGTCCGTCGAGGACGCGACTTCGCCGTCGCCCCGAGAATTCGCTGCGCGAATTCTCCCGGCGCGATGTAACAGGCGATGCCTTTCCGGCCTTCCCGTGATTGGGTTCGGGGGTCGGTTCCCACCCGAAGCGAATGTTGATGCCGCCCTGGGCCTCGAATCCCACCACGGGTCCTGGCCGGCTCGAACCCAACGACTTCGCCACCCATTCGCGGCGTCTGGCCCGCCGCCTGCTTTGGCCAACCGCGGTTGCCGGTACGACAACCACGTCAACGCCCTCCGGCAGCGGCGCGCGCCGATCGACCACGAAGACCTGAACGTCTAAGCCACGGCGACGGCACGCCTGGGCAACCGGCGCGAGGGATCGATACCTCGGATCGGTCTTCGAATACTCGAGAGCGCAAAAGGAAACCACGGGTGGCTCGCCCCCGGCGGCGACAGTCTCGAGCACCTCGACCGCCCGGGACGGCATGGCGTGGAGGGACTCGTTCGCCGCCAGTTCCCGACCTCTCCGGGACATGAGTTCGCGTTCGTCCACGGTGAGCAGTCGTTCGAGGTCGGCGTTGAACCGTGCCTGATCGAACGGCACGGGAGTGACGATTCCCGCCTTGGCTTCCCGGATGAACGCGGCGTAGCCGCAGTTCGCCGTCGCCACCACCGGCACCCCGGCACTGGCGGCTTCGAGGATCACCATCCCCGCGGCTTCGTCGTAGGCCGGCAAAGCTAGTGCGTCCGCCGCCTGGAGCCACGCCGCCACGTCGTCCCGACCACCGACGAACCGGACCCGCGCGGCGATCCGCAAGCGACGCGCCAAACGCTGAAATCGCTCTGCCTTGTCGTCGCCGACCACGAAAAGACGTACCCGGTCCCGGACCGGGGAAGCCAAGGCGGCCACGCCGCGAAGAACCCGGTCGAGTCCCTTCTTGACGAATCCCGATCCCACGAACAGGAGCAGGATCTCCGTGTCGCCCACGCCGAATTCGCGCCTAATGGCACGGCCAGCCTCGACCGTAGCCGCGCCCCGGTCCCGCTCGATTCCCGGTGGCAGCGAGTGGAAACGGTACGACGGGGTGCCATAGACGGTCGTGAACGCGGCCTGCTGGCCCGGCGCGATCGTGAGGATGCGCGTGGGGGAGTCCGGCGCGAACACGGTCCGCTCGAATTCGGCGTAGTGGCGGTACCGGTTCGTCAGGCGGTAAATGCACGGGCGCTGGATCCTTGCCTTGTCCTCGAAACAGGAATCGGCAGCGTAGTAGACGTCGAGACCCGGCATCTTGTTCATACCCACTAGGAGGTCGACCGGATGGGCCGCGACATGATCGGCGACCCGATCGGCGAACCGGCGTTGGCGAACATGGCTGCGGATGCCGCGCGCCGGCATGACGACGCGCTGGGTGCCCGGCATATCGGGGCCTTCCCATTCGAGGGCGTAGATTCTCACCTGGTGTCCCCGTTCCCGGCAGCGGGCAGCGATCTTCGCCAAATCCCGGGCCGAACCCCCATGGGGAAAGAATTTGAAGATCGTGAACGCGACGTGCATTTTCCAGCCAGCTCTACGATCCCGCATCCTGTCGGCGTTGACGAGAAACCAGATCGGTCAGGGCGGCCCAAGCGTCGGCCGGTCCCACGGCCTCAAGGCAGGGGGGCGCCCACCGACTGGCCTGTCGCTGCTCGCGAGCCTGACTCGTCAGACGACATCGTCTCGACGCGCAAGGCGAACAGGCCATCGAAGCCGCCAGATTGCGGACGAATGTTCCACGGCATCCCGTTAGGGCCGGGTCGGAGGGTCCGAACAACATGACCGTCGGCCGGCCCATGGCTGCACCGAGATGCGCGAGGCCACTATCGACTCCGACGATGCCACGACAAACCGCGAGCAATCGCATCACCGCGTCCAAGTCCATGGGCGGACAGACGCGCGCACCGGGTACGGCGGCGGCAATGCGTTCCGCCCGACCCCGCTCCCCCGGCACCCACGGCAACACCGGAACGAGACCTCCCTCGGTCGCAAGCCGGGCGAGGGCCGACCAGAACGGCTCCGGCCAGTGTTTGGTACGCCAGGTCGTTCCATGGGCGAGCACCAGGGACTGGTCGGCGATGGTTCCCCCGTCGGTGCCCGCAACGTCGAGGCCGAAGGCAGGTTCGCTATCGGCAAGGTCATAACCCAGGGCGTGCGCGAATAGTCGGCGTGTTCGGTCGATGGCGTGCCAATCCCTTGGCACCGCTATTCCACGGTGGTAGGCCAGCGTAGCCCCTCGCTCACGGGCGCTCGCCGCGTTGAACCCCACCCGTTCCTCGGCCTTCGCCCACGAGCCCACCACCGCACTCTTCAGCAAGCCCTGCGCGTCCACGACCATGTCATAGCGACACGCCCGAAGGCGTCTTCGGAACGCCGCAAGTTCATTCCGGAAAGTGATCGGCGCTCCACGCCAACGGCGAAAGGCGACTTCGAGTACCCGGCCCACACCCGGGACCCGGGCCGGCACCCCCCGGTAGTTCTCCTCGACGACCCAGTCGAAGCGCACCCCGTGGCGAACCGCGTCGTCGAGGGCTGGCAGCGTGTGCACGATGTCGCCCAGGGACGACATCTTGACCAGCAAGACGTTCACGACCAGACGACACCGAGCGCGTCCAAGGCACCCATCACGCGATCCGCCGAGGTGTTGGTGAGGCATGCCCGATGACCGAAAGGACATTCGCGCCTGAAGCACGGCCGGCAGGGTAGATCGTGGCCAATGGCCAAGGACCGGGTCGACAAAGGCGGCGTGAAAGTGGGCGTCGTGGAACCGTAGATGCCGGCAACGGGCACGCCGAGCGCGGCCGCGACATGCATCAGACCGGAGTCGTTGGCAACCGCCGCGCCGGCTGCCGAGAGAATATCCACGGCGTCCAGGAGATCCGTCTTCCCCGTTAGGTCGACCGCCGGTGAACGTCGCACGATCGACCGGCCCAATTCGACGTCCTGTGCATTTCCCAAGATGCAGACCACGGCACCTTGCGAGGCCAGCAGTCTCGCCAGTTCGGCGAACCGTTCGGCGGGCCAACGCTTCGACGATCCGTATTCCGCGCCGGGACAAAGCGCGATCAGGGTGTGTTCCAGCCGGAAACCATGCTCCGCGCATAGCGCCTCGCGCCTGGAGGTGTCAGGTTGCAGTCGGGGACTTTCGGGCGCCACATCGGCAAGGGATGCGAACCGGTCCACCAGCCGAGGCAGATTCCCGGTGTCGAGTTGGCGTCTGTCGTTGAGCAGTCCGTAACGCAACTCGCCGATGAAACCCGTTCGACGGGGAATGCCGGCAAGGAAAGGCGCGATCGCCGACTTGAGGGAGTTCGGCAGGACAATCGCCCAGTCGAACCCTCGCGCCTTAAGCCTTCTTGCCGCATCCGCCCGTTCGCGGAAACCCAGTGTCCCATGCTCCACGTTCAAGTCGTGCACCGCTGAGACCCCGGGCATTCGCCGCGCGAGATCGCCAGTGGCGGGCGGTGCCAGAAACTCGACCACGGCACCGCGACGGACGAGGCCCGGCACCAGCGTGTGCGCCATGACCATGTCCCCCACCCACGCGGGGGCGACTACGAGAACCTTCGCCGCGGCCGCGCCTACATGCTGACCGGCGTATGCCATTCCGGATGCGCCTCGCGCCGTCCCCGGACCTGATCGAAGTAGAGCGATTGTAGCTTCTCGGTGACCGGACCCCGTTGGCCGCCGGCGATGACACGGCCATCGAGTTCGCGGATCGGCAGCACTTCCGCCGCGGTTCCGGTGAAGAACGCCTCGTCGGCGATATAGACCTCGTCCCGGGTAATGCGCCGTTCGACAACGTCGATGCCCTGCTCGCGGGCGAACACCAGGATCGTGTCCCGGGTGATTCCGGGTAGACAGGAGGTGAGTTCCGGCGTGTGGATCGTGCCGTTCTTGACCACGAAGATGTTCTCGCCGGTACCCTCGGCGACGTAGCCTTCGTTGTCGAGCAGGAGCGCCTCGTCGCAACCCGCGTCCTGGGCTTCACGCAAAGCCAGGATCGAGTTGATGTAGTTGCCGCTCGCCTTGGCCTTGCACATCGTGATGTTGACGTGATGGCGCGTATAGGACGATGTGCGCACGGCGATGCCGCGTTCACGGGCTTCGGGGTCCATGTAGTTGGGCCAAGCCCAGCAGGCGATGGCGACGCGCACGCTCAAGTCCTTGGCGCGCAGACCCATGCTCTCCGAACCCAGGTAGACGACCGGGCGAAGGTAGCCCTCGCGCAACTCGTTGGCCGCGAAGACCTCGCATTGCGCAGTTTCCAGTTCGTCTTGCGAATAGGGCACGTCGATCTGCACGATCTGCGCGGAGTCCATCAGCCGCCGGGTGTGGTCGCCAAGCCGGAAAATGGATGTGCCCGCCGAGGTATCGTAGGCCCGCACGCCCTCGAACACGCCGATGCCGTAGTGCAGCGTGTAGGTGAGGACGTGTACCCGGGCGTCGCGCCAGGGAACGAGTTCACCGTCCTGCCAGATCCAACCGTCGCGATCGTCGAGGGAGTCTTGGGCCATGATTGCCACCGCTGAAGGTTGCGCGAGCTTAGCCGTTCCCGTCACGGGCAACAAACCGTCGGATCGTCCGGTCCAGGCACGCGACAATCGGGCGGGCGCCCAACGCGGTTCGACTCGCACAGAAGTGTACTAAGTAGCTTGTTTTCATTAATTTTTTTACAAAAAACGCCCTTGCCGTCAGTCAGGTCTTGAGTATATGTTCCGCTCACTGAACCGACGGTCGCACTCCTCGATGATGGCGTCCTCGCCCCTGCAATCGGCGCATCGGCCCAAGCTGGGTAGCACCTTTACGCTCTCCGGCTGCCGGCCCTTCCCCCTGTCGGCGGCCGAGATCGCCGACTACGACGGGCGCTACGAGTACTGGGAAGCGGGGATCGCCTGGGAACTGCGCGACGTCAGCCCGAAGCACGAGCGGCCGAGCGTCCGCCTGGCCGAACTGGTTGCCGACATTGCCAAGATGCGCGGCACGCCCATCGAGATGTTCCGGACGGCAGACCTTCAGGAGCGCGGCGTCGGCGGCACCCGGATCCGCGCCGCCCAAGCCGACGAGCTGGTCTACCTCAACTACCACTATGATGTACCAGACGTGTTCGTGGTCGGCGAACTTCCCTTGCCCGACGTGGCGTTCGAGGTGGATCTGACCACCGACATCCGCGACCGCAAGCTCGACGTCTACGCCGCCTGGGGCGTCCCGGAGCTGTGGGTCGAAGTGCCCGACGCGGACATGCCCAGCAAGCGCAAGCGTCCGGGCCTGACGATCCTCCTGCTCGACGGCGGCACCTTCCGGGTGTCCGCCGAGAGTGCGGCGTTCCCAACGTTGTCGGCGCGGGAGATCCACGCGGCGCTGAACGAGCCGAGCATGTCCGCGACGACGGTGGAAACCGTGCGTCGGGTGGGAGGGATCATGGGCCGGCGCACCGGAACCGGGCCGGATGACGACCCGTTCCTACGCGTCGAACGCCAGCTGAGCCAGCGCGAGGGCCGCCGCGACGAACGGATTTCCATGCTCGAAGGTTTGTTTAGGAACCGGGGCGTTCGTGTTACGCCGCAGTTGCACGCGGAGGCGGAACGGCTAGCAGGACTGCCGCGGGACTCGCTACTTCATGCCGCGCTCCGAAGCACCGGTCTCGACGACTTCCTGCGTCGACTTCGGCCTTAGCCAGTTCCCGGCGGCGACCGGCGAAAACGCCTCGATCACCGGCGGCGTGCGATGCGCGAAATCGCATGGAACGATGTTCCCATTACCGGCACAATGCGCAACCCCTCGAGGTCGCGAGACATTCCGTGCCGATCCCCGAACCCGTTGACATGCTCAAGACGCTCGTTGCCGAGCCCTCGGTGAGTTGCATCAATGCCGCCCACGACCAAAGCAACCTGGGCGTCCTGCACCACTTGGCCAACTGGCTCGACGACCTCGGCTTCGAGGTCGACGTGCAGCCGCTGCCCGCAAGACCTGGAAAAGCCAACCTGGTGGCCAGACGCGGCACCGGCGAGGACGGGCTGATCCTGGCCGGTCATACGGATACGGTGCCCTGCGACGAGACGCTCTGGAGCGTCGATCCGTTCGCGGTGACCGAGCGGGAGTCGAAGCTCTATGGGCTCGGCACCGCCGACATGAAGGGGTTCTTCCCCTTGGCGCTCGCCGCGGCCTCGCGGTATCGGGAAACTCGACTCACCAAACCGCTGACCATCGTGGCCACCTCGGACGAAGAATCGTCGATGGACGGTGCTCGCGTACTGGCGACGAACGGCGTAGTGAGAGCGGCTGCAGCGATCATCGGCGAACCGACGGGACTCGCACCCATTCGTGCCCACAAGGGCGTCGCGATGATCTCCATCTCGCTGGCCGGATCCTCCGGCCACTCATCCAATCCCGATCTCGGCGACAACGCGCTGGATGCCATGCACCGCGTGATGGGTGCGGTGATCGCCTATCGGCGTGAATTGGCCGAACGCCATGTCGATCCGGCGTTCGAGGTGCGGGTCCCCACCCTCAATCTCGGCTGCCTTCACGCCGGCGACAACCCCAACCGCATCTGCGAGCACGCCGAATTGCAGATCGACATGCGCGTGCTCCCGGGGATGGATACCGCGGCGATCCTCGACGAACTTCGCGATCGGGTGGAAAAGGCAAGCGGCGGTACGCCGGCCACTGTGAAGCCGCTTTTCGAGCCGGTCGAGCCGTACCAGACGCCGCCGGAAGGGCCACTGGTGAAGGCACTGGAGTCTCTCTCCGGGCAGCCCGCGCGCGCCGTTGCCTTCGGCACGGAGGCACCGTTCTTCCAGTCGCTGGGCATCGAGACGGTCGTGTTCGGTCCCGGATCCATCGACCAGGCCCATCAACCCAACGAATACCTGGACGCCGCACAACTCCACCCCGCGGAAGACGCGCTCGCCGCCCTGATCGGCCGGTACTGCCTCTGATTTCCGTGTCCCCCTTGCATCGTTGTTGGTTCCGTCGTACTTGGGATGACGTATTGTTCTGTGCCTCCTATCGGACTGAATGCCGCCGCTAGCCATGAACGAGACCTACGCGCGCTGGTTCCGCGCGTCCACCCCCTATATTCGCGCCCACAGCGGTCGCACGTTCGTGGTGATGCTCGGAGCCGATGCGCTGGACTCCGACAACGCCGTCAACATCGTCCACGACCTGGCCCTGCTGCACGTTCTCGGCGTACGACTGGTCGTCGTGCACGGCGCGGATGTCGAATCCGACGGACCGGTGAATTCGGGCCATCTCGGAGACATCCAAGCCGCCGTTGCGATGGCCCGGTCGAAGCTGGAGTCGCTGTTCACGACGGGCATACCCTTGAGCCCGTTGCGCGACCGTCATATCCCGTTGGCCGGCGGCAACCTCGTCACGGCCCGGCCGATCGGTGTCGTCGACGGTATCGACCAACTGGCCGCCGGCACGGTGCGACGCGTTCATGTCGACGTTATCCGCGACCTGCTGGGCGCCGATAGCGTCGTATTGATCTCGCCCGTGGGCTACGGCACCACCGGAGCCACCTATGCGCTCCGCGTGGAACCGCTGGCCGCGCACGTGGCCGGCGACCTCGGTGCGGACAAGCTGATCGTCTACGACGCCGTCGGGCGCATAGCGGATCGGAGCGATCTCAACACCCGCGAGTTGGCGCAGGTGCGAGCCGGTTGGGAGCACGATGCCCGCACGGCACGCCGGGTCGACGCCCTCGACGACGCCTGCCGACGCGGCGTGCCCCGCGCCCACCTGATCGGTTTCGACGACGACGGCGTACTGCTCAGGGAACTGTTCACCGCCGAAGGCGCGGGTACACAAGTGGGCGACGGCGACTATCGGGTGATCCGCCGTGCCGTGCCCGCCGACGCTAGCGCGATCGCCGAGCTCATGCGACCGCTTGAAGCGTCCGGTGCCTTGGCAACCCGACCGGCGGATCTTGTCGAGCGCGGGATCGACAGTTTCTTCGTCGCCGAGCTCGATGGTGCGCTCACCGGCTGTTGTGCGCTGTTTCCCCTCGACGCCGACGCGGCGGAACTCGCCTGCCTAGTCGGGGGCGACGCCGTCGGTCCGCGGCTGCTCGAATCCGTCGAACAAGCTGCGCGCGCGTCCGCCGTGCGCCGATTGTTCGCCCTCACCACCCAGGCCGCCGATTGGTTCCTCGAGCACGGCTTCGCAAAGACCTCCGTCGATGCGCTTCCCGTCGACCGCAAAGCCCTGTACAACTACCGCCGGAACTCCCTCGTCCTTGTCAAAGAACTGAATTGATGACCGACACCAATCGCCCCTATTCCTCCATCGTCGTCGACGGCGTCGAGCAGGCTCCGAGCCGCGCCATGCTCTACCCGGTCGGCTTCAAGCGCGAAGATTTCGCCAAACCGCAGGTCGGCATCGCGTCGACCTGGTCGATGGTGACGCCGTGCAACATGCACATCGACGAACTCGCGCGCGCCGCGGCGTTCGGCGCCGACGAGGCGGGCGCAAAGAGCGTCGTCTTCAATACCGTCACCGTCTCCGACGGGATTTCCATGGGCACCCCCGGGATGCGCTACTCCCTGGTGTCCCGGGAGGTGATCGCCGACTCCATCGAGACCGTGGTCGGCGCGCAGGGATTCGACGGCTTCGTCGCCATCGGCGGCTGCGACAAGAACATGCCGGCGTGCGCCATGGCCATGGCGCGCCTGGACCGGCCGAGCGTCTTCGTTTACGGGGGTACGATCCAGACGGGTGCCGAACGTCGGGACATCATCTCGGTATTCGAGGCCGTGGGCGGACACGCCGCGGGCACGGTCAGCGACGAGGAACTGCTGGCCGTCGAACAGACTGCGATTCCCGGACCGGGTTCCTGCGCCGGCATGTACACCGCCAATACCATGGCGTCGGCGATCGAGGCGATGGGGCTGTCCCTGCCCAACTCGTCCGCCCAGGAAGCCGTCAGCGAGAACAAGCGACGCGACGCGCACGATGCCGGTGCCGCGGTGGCACGTTTGGTGGGCCGCGGCATCAAGCCCTCCGACATCCTGTGCATGGAGGCATTCGAGAACGCGATCGCGGTTGCAACGGCGCTGGAAGGTTCGACGAACGCCGTGCTTCACCTCCTGGCGATCGCCCACTCCGCCGGTGTTCCGCTCTCCATCGACGACTTCACACGGATCGGCCGCCGCGTGCCGGTGCTCGCGGACATGCGTCCCGCGGGCAACTACGCAATGTCGGAACTCATCGACATCGGCGGCATACAGCCCCTGATGAAGACGTTGCTCGATGCCGGCCTCCTGCACGGCGACTGCCTGACGGTGACCGGCAAAACCCTCGCCGAGAATCTCGCCGACATTGATCCCTACCCCGAGGGCCAGCGGATCATTCGGCCCCTGGACGACCCCATCAAGCCGGACGGACACCTGGTGATCCTGCGCGGAAACCTCGCCCCGGAAGGCGCCGTGGCGAAGATCACCGGCCACGAAGGACTCCACTTCACGGGCACGGCACGGGTCTTCCACGGCGAGGAAGCCGGCATGGCCGCGATCATGGACGGCACGGTGCGGGCCGGCGACGTTGTAGTCATCCGCTACGAGGGCCCCAAGGGCGGTCCCGGCATGCGAGAGATGCTGAGCCCGACCAGCGCCATCAACGGTCGCGGCCTGTCGTCGGAGGTGGCACTCATCACCGACGGGCGGTTCTCCGGCGGTTCGCACGGCTTCGTGATCGGCCACGTCACGCCGGAGGCGTTCGAAGCCGGTCCCATCGCCCTTGTGGAGGACGGCGACACCATAACCGTGGACGCAGAACGACGGGAGATCAACCTGGAGGTCGACGAGGGCGAACTCGCGGGCCGCCGCCAGCGCTGGCAACGCCCCGAGGCCTACACCCAGTACGGTACCTTGGCAAAGTACGCCAAGCTCGTGTCCTCGGCGTCGGAAGGTGCGGTCACGGACAAATACCTCTAGCCCTTGCAGCGCCCCATCGAGAAGCCTGTCGGTACGCGCGTCGAAGAACTCGATACGCCTGCGTTGCTACTCGACCTGGCGACGTTCAACGCCAACGCTTCCCGGCTGTTCGACCCGGCAAGACCCGCCCGCGCCGAGGTCTGGGTGCACAAGACGCCCGCCATCGCGCGAGTGCAGATCGCGCTGCCCGGCGTTTCGGGCATTGCGGTGCGCAGCCTCGCCGAGGCGGAAATCTTCGCCGCCGCCGGGTTCGACGACATCCGTATCCTCCGGCCCCTCGCAACCCCCGCATCCCAACGCCGCGTCGGAGCAATCGCCGACAGCGCAACGGTGGTGCTCGAAGCCGACCGGCCACTCGTCGGCGCGAACTGGCTCGTGGGTGCCGTGACCGTCTCGGCTCGCGTCGTCGGCGTCCCCGAGCCGGGGCGCGCGATCCTAGATGCCGGTCAGAAAGCCGTTGGTCGCGATTTCGGCGACCCCCGGTTGCCTGGGCGGCCAAACTGCAGGGCATCCGCCGGAAGCGCCGAACACGGCGTCGTCGCCTTTCCTGCCGATGACGCCCTCGCCATCGGCGACTGGCTACAGCTCGTTCCGGCGGACGTCGCCACCGCCTTCGCACTTCACGACTTCGTCTACGCGACGCGAAACGGCGCGTTGGAGGCCGTGTGGCCCATTGCCGCCCGGGGAGCCTTCTAATGCAGATTGGCGAAGTTGAAACGCCTGCCCTGGTCATCGACCTCGATGCCCTTGAGCACAACATCGCCGTGGTCGCCGACCACTACCGGGGCAAATCGATTCGGCTCAGACCCCACGTCAAGAACCACAAATCGCCGCAGATTCTTGGAATGCAAATGGCAGCCGGCGGCACGGTAGGCGGAATCTGCGCCGCCAAGGTGTCCGAAGCCGAGGCGTTCGCCGATGTCGCCGGGAACGCCCTGATTGCGAACCAGATCGTGGGTGAGGAAAAGATCGCCCGCCTTGCCGCCCTCGCTCGTCGTGTGGACACGACGGTGGCCGTGGACGCCGGTGTTCAAGTCCAACAGTTGTCGCGGGGTGCACGGGCAGCGGGCGTGGTCTTGGGCGTGGTCATCGAAATCGACACGTCCATGGGACGTGGCGGGGTACGAACGACGCAACAGGCGGTGGCGCTCGCTCGGCTGGCGATGGAGGCACCGAACCTGCGATTCCGCGGCGTGATGAGTCACCAAGTGCCGAAGACACGGCCACCGTCCCGGGAGCAGCGCTTCGCCGAGGGCAATCACTGGTTCGCCCGGATCCTCGAGGTCAAGCAAGCCATCGAGGATGCCGGCATAGAGGTGGAGTTGGTATCAACCGGTGAGTCCTGGACCTACGACGTGGCGGCGATGCACCCGGAGATCGACGAGATCCAGGGCGGAACCTATATCGTGATGGAAGTGCCCTACGCCTACATGAGCGAGTTTCGATTCGCGGCACGTGTCATGGGGCGCGTGGTTCGCCGGCTCGATGCCGGCACGGTCCTCGGCGATGTGCCTATCGACGCGATCGGCGCACCCAATGGGGTTCCGACGGTAGACAGCCCGGAAGGCGTCGAAGTCGCCTCCATCGACCACCACGGCGTCGTCTTGCACGGCGACTCCGCCGGGAGACTGTTGATTGGGGACCCCTTCTTCCTGCTGACCCACCAGCAGGACGTGACGATGAACCGCTGGGATCGCTACCTGGGCGTACGGAACGGGATGGTCGAGACGGTGATCGAAGCAACCGCGCGGGGTTGCATCCACTAGCGAACCGACGAGCAAGGCCAACCGACCCGTAGGGAACGGGCTTGTCCCGTCCCGTTCCCACGGCAACGCCAATGTCCGGCGCGGGCGGGGACAAGCCCCGCCCCTACGGGGCCACTACGGCACGCCGACGCCGCGCCCACAGGCGGTAGGCCGCGCATCCGATTGCGATGCCGAACGCATCGACGGCCACGTCGAGCAACTCCCCGCTACGCCCGTCGATGAACGTCTGCCCCACCTCGATTAGAACCCCGAAGGCCAGCAGCCATAGAACCACCCCCGCGGTCGGGCCCCCTCGGAAGTGCGCCGCGAACAGGGCTGCGGCGAGGTACGCAAAGGCGACAAAGTGGGCGGTGTCGCCGGACAGGCTGGCCACCCCGCCGGAGGGATTCGCCGTGAGCGCCGCCGCGGTGCAAAGGGCCAGCGGGATCCAGAAGGCCGCCCGCATGAGAGCGACGCGAACACCTCCGCTAGCCCGTTGGCGTATTCGCCCCCAAGCCAGCATCGCCTGTCGACGCGGCGGAACGCTGGTCAAGTCCCATCCATGGGGTCGACATCCTGATCGTAGTCGACGCCAGGGAGACCGAATCCAAACACCGCCAGGAACTCCTCGCGGAACGCCTGAAGATCGGCGAGCGCACCGACGTTCTTCGAGTCGACAACGTCCCAGCGGCGCTTGACCTCCGCTTGCACCTCTGCTGCCAATTCGCGAGCGTCGGCGCGGAGACGGCCCACCTCGTCGCGGGGAATGGCCTCCCCGTACAGGCCGTCGCGGAACAACCGGTCGATGTGTTCGATGCAGGACTCGTGGCTGCCTTGTTCCCGCATGACCCGGAACAATATCGACATGTAGAGAGGTACCACCGGGATCGCCGTGCTGGCCTGGCTGACGATCGCCTTCAGCACGGCGACGCGTGCCCGACCCCCCATGCCGTCAAGCCGATCATTGATGACCGCGGCGGCGCGATCCACGTCGGCCTTCGCGCGTCCGAGGGTTCCTTCGCGGTAGATGCGTGCCGTGAGATCGCTACCGAGGTAGGAGAACGCTACCGTTTGGAAGCCGGGCGCCAAGACGCCCGCCTCGTGCAAGGCGTCGATCCAGAATTCCCAGTCCTCACCCCCCATGACGCCCACGGTCGCCCGGGTTTCCTCTTCGTTCGCCGGGTCTAGGACGATGTCCCTGACATCGCCTCGGTTCACGTCCAATGTCTTCACGGCCAGCGGCTCGCCAATGGGCTTGATTGCGGAGCGGAACGGTTCGCCGGTACGTGGGTGGGTCCGTACCGGCGCCGCCAGGCTGTAGACGAGGAGATCGATCTTGCCCAAGTCCTCGGCGATAGCGGCCACGACCTCGTCACGCATGTCGTCGGCAAAGGCGTCGCCGTCGAACGTCCGCGCGTAGAGTCCGCGCTCGGCTGCCACGGACTCGAAAGCGCGGTTGTTGTACCACCCCGCCGTCGCCGTCCGCTTGGCCGACGGCGCACGTTCGTAGGACACGCCGATGGTCGAGGCGCCGCAACCGAATGCGGCCGCGATCCTCGAGGCCAAGCCAAATCCCCCCGAACAGCCGATGACCAGGGCGTTGCTCGACCCGTCCAGCGCGCCGCCGGCTTCCACCGCAGCGATCTGCCGATCCACGCTGGCACGGCATCCGAGCGGATGCGCAGTCGTACAGATGAAGCCACGAATCCGAGGTTTGATGATCATTGAGTCAACAACACCGGTCCTGCCATGGGTGCATCCAAGTATAGACGCGCGCCGACCCCATGCCGTCCAACGGGGGCCGGGACTTGGGCATCGGCGTGGATCGCTATGGCCGCATCGGCGAGGGCGTAACAGATAGACACATCTTGCTACCACTTGCTGCTATCGGTGGCCGGTGGATGGTGCTATATGTCAAATCGTGCCGCGGGCATTCGCCCGAACCGGGCGGCTCGTTAGCACATTGGGACACAACAACAATAGGGAGGCAACAATGGCAGCGAGAATCATCGTTGGCCTGGCCGTCATCGCGGCAATCGTGCAGGGCTTGTGGCCGGATCTTGTACCGGAGAACATCCTGCCCCTGGTGATCGTCGTTCTTGGTCTGGTATACGGGGTCATGTGCCTCGATGCGGAAGACGCGACGGGATACCTAGCCCTCGCCATCGCGGTCGGTGGCGCTGCAGCCACCGACGTCCTCGGACACATCCACGTCATCGGGCCCCACCTCGACAACATCGTTGATCAGATCAGCGTGGCACTGTTCGGTGGAGTCGTGGCCGTGCTGGCGATTCGGACATGGAACCGAATCATGCCGTCGGACGGGGATTGACGTACCGAGCCAGTTATTTCCCGGTAACTGACTGGATAGGCCTGCGGGGACACTAAGCGCCCCGCAGGTATTTCAAACCTCGCGTGTAGCGAGGGGGGTTGGTTTTGGCGCGTCGAGTTCGGCCACTAGTAGCACGAAACCTGTCCTCAACAACGCCGCAGAAACGTCTTGATATCGAATGCGTAGGCGTGTCGTTCGTCGACAGGATGACGCACGCGTTCGACCTTCCGCCAGGGAGCGAAGTCCAACTCCGGAAAAACCGTGTCGCCTTCGACTACGGCGTCGATGAAAGTGACAATTAACCGGTGTGCCCGGGGCAGGGCTTCCAGGCACGGCGACACGCCCCCGATCACGAAGCAGTCGCCATCACCGGCCGCGGACAATGCCTCGTCCAAGTCGCGGACCACCGTCGCGCCGACAGCCGTATGGCCGCGCCGCGACAACACGATGTTGTGCCGACCCGGGAGGGGACTACCCCTCGACTGGAATGTCCGCCGACCCATGATGACGGCATGACCCATGGTCGTGTCGGTGAAATGGGCCATTTCGTCGGGCAGGTTCCACGGCAACCCCCCTCGGTTCCCGATGACGCGGTTTCTCGTCATCGCCCAGATGAGGGAGACGCGCTGACTCGGCCGCTTCACGGTGGTGTCCGAGACGCCGTCCGATGCAGAAAAAGCAGGTAGATACCCAAGGCGACCATGGGCAGCGACAGGAGCTGCCCGGTCGTCAAGGCGTCGAAGGCCACGAAACCACGACCGGGGTCGGGTTCGCGGACGAACTCCGTCATGAACCGAAGGCTGCCGTAGACGAGTAGGAATACGCCCGATACATGGCCGGCGGTCCGCGGTCTCGCCGCGAACAGCCAGACGACGACGAACAGCACGACGCCATCCGAGGCGGCCTGGTAGAGACTCGAAACATGCCGGGCGACGGTTTCATAGTCGCCAAAGCAGCGCATGGTCAGCTCCCGAACGCTGTCGCAGGGGAAGTGCACACCGATCGGCAATTCGGTCACGCGCCCCGGCAACTCGGCATTGATGAAATTCCCCAACCGGCCAAGCCCGAGACCCAACGGGGCAAGCGGAGCGGCGAAGTCGGAGATCTCGAGGAAATCGCGTTGCGATCGGCGGGCAAACACCCAACAGGCAACGATCACCCCCAGCAAGCCGCCATGGAACGACATGCCCCCCTCCCAGATGCGCAGGAGCATCAGCGGATCCATCAAGAAAGCGTCCATGCCGTAGAACAAAACGAACCCGACACGCCCGCCCACGATGACGCCAATCACGCCGTAGAAGACAAGGTCGGCGAGATCCTGAATCCGCCAGGTCGCGAGGCCACGCCGCACCCGCCATTTGCCCAACAGGTAGAAGCCGGCCACCCCGAGCACGTACATCAACCCGTACCAACGTATCGACAACGGACCCAACTCGACGATCACCTTGTCGATGGCGGGATAGTTCATACTGTTTCTCCTGACCGTCGGGAAACGTCGTCAATTGAGCCAACTGTCTGATGCCGCCATGGTGTCTTTCACCTGTCGGATTGAGGTGCATCTCGCTGGCTCGCTATGTGCCTAATCCTATTCGCCTACCGGTCGCACCCGGAACGCCCCCTGGTACTCGCCGCAAACCGCGACGAATTCTACGCGCGGCCTACGCGCCCCGCACATTGGTGGGAAGACCCGACACCGGCGGAAATCTTCGGCGGTCGGGACCAGGAAGCCCACGGCACCTGGCTCGCAGTATCCCGGGACGGGCGCCTGGCCGCGGTAACCAACTGGACCGAGGACAAGACCGCCCCTAAACCACCCGGGTCACGTGGTGACCTTCCCAGGCAGTTTCTCACTGGCACACGGCCCGCCCAGGACTTCGTCGCCACGATTGATCTGGACCGCTACGCCGGTTTCAACTTCATCGCCTACGACGGCCGCGAATTGATCTACACGTCCAACCGAACCAACGAAGTCCGCCATCTCGGCGCCGGCGTCTACGGTCTCACCAATACCCGCCTTGGCCCGCCGCACGGGACGCCGAATGCCGAACCGCATATGCCCGCGTATCAACAGTGGCCCAAGGCGGTGTTCGGCGCCGCTGCCTTGGCAGCCATCGTCCACGAGGCGTCGACGGACGACCTCATCCAGCTACTCGGACAGCCCCACTTGCCCTTGGAGACGCCGTCCGATCGAGAACTTGCGCCCGAGCGCAGCTATTCGCCGTGCTTCATCCACGGTTCCGACTACGGCACGCGGGCAAGCACCGCGATTATCCTCGGGCGCGACTCGCTAGAATTCGTGGAGTGCCAGTACGGTCCGTTCGGTGAACGGGGTGAGCGTTCGGCAACCTCAATCGATCTGGCTGGGACTTCCAAACCTCGAAACAAGGAGACGACATGGACCTCGATCTAACCGGACGCACCGCGCTGGTCACCGGCGGCAGCCTGGGACTCGGCCGGGCGATGGCCGCGGCCTTCCACGGCGCTGGCGCCGACGTGGCATTGGTGGCGCGCCGCGAAAACCTGCTGGCCGAAGCCAGGGAGGCCATCGAGGCACAAAGCGGCGGACGTGTGGCGACCTTTTCCTGCGATGTCACCGACGCCGGGGCGATCGAGCGGACCGTCGAGGCGACCGTTGGCGATCTGGGCCCCGTCGACATCCTGGTGAACAACGCCGGCCAATCCCAAACCGGTCGGTTCGAGGACATCACCGACGAAGTCTGGCAGGCCGACCTCGATCTCAAGCTGTTCGCCGCGATTCGATTCAGCCGGCTGGTGTTTCCGAGTATGAAGGAGCGCCGCTGGGGGCGAATCATCAATATCCTGAATACCGCCGCGAAAGCGCCGCCGCCCGGATCGGCGCCCACCTCCGTTTCCCGCGCCGCCGGCATGGCCCTGACCAAGGTGTTGGCCGGGGAAGGCGCGCCGCACAACGTGCTGGTGAACGCCCTGATGATCGGCAGCATCAAGTCCGACCAGGTCCGCCGCGCCTACGACCGTTCCGACAAGCGAGTCGGCTTCGAGGAGTTCATGGCCAACTCGGGCAGATCGCTGCCCATGGGCCGCATGGGCGAGGCGGAGGAGTGCGGCAACGTGGCCCTGTTCCTCGCCTCCGGCGGGGCGTCGTACCTGACCGGCTGCGCGATCAACATGGACGGGGGACTGTCCCGGGTGGTGTAGCCCCACGGACATTCCGGAGCTCAAACCGTGAAGGCCGTAGCAACCATTGCGATTGTCCTCGGCGGTGCCGCGGGTTTTGCGCTGGGTTGGCTGGACGTCGAGCCTCGCCGGCCTCCCGACGATGCCGCTGGGGAGCCCGCGATCGCCGGTTCAGGCAACGCGGGCCCAGAGCCTTCAGAACAAGGCACGCGTGCCGAGCAGCGTCTCATGGACGCGCTCGCGGCTGCGGATCTCGACGCAAGCCACTGGCCTCGGCAATCCCCAGCCGACGAGGTCGCCGGTGATCCAGCGGCCGAGTTCCAAGCCGCCTTGGAGATGTCCAACGTGATGGCACGACGGCATCGCATTCGCGCCGCCGTCATCGCGCTGGCCGGAACCAACCCGCTCCACGCCCTGGACCTCATCGAGACGATCCCCAACGAACTGATGAGACGCGGGATGTTTCGCCTCGCCGTGGACATCTGGGCCGAAGAATCACCAACGGCCGCCGCTGAGTGGCTTGTCGACGCGCCGCCGGGAATCGGCCGCCTGGCTCGGCCATCCGTGGCCGCCCACTGGGGCTCCCGGGACTTCAGGACTGCCTCCGCATTCGCCGACCGGCTCGCCGGAACGCTGCGAACCACCTATCTGTACCGCCTGGCCCGGATCGAACGACCGGCGGGCGAACTGCTGGCCTGGGCCAAGAACTACCGAACCGACTCGGCCTTTCCCGGGATCGTCGAACGCGTGGTGGGTAAACTCGGCGACGACGTGGACGCCGTGGTCACGTTGCTGGGCGAACTGTCGGGACCCGCCCTGGAACGAGGCAAACGGGCCGCGATCTACCAAATCGCGCGTGCCAATCCCGATGCCGCACTGGAATTGGCCGCGACCTCTACCGGCAATGTATGGCGGACCCTGTACCCGGACCTGATCAGCGGCTTCGCCGAAAAAAGCCCCGAGCGCGCGGCCGCCTTCCTAGCCGAACGCGTCGCCGAGGCCAGAGAAGAACCACGCCACCTCATCACGACACCCAGCCTGTTAAGACGGCTGCTCTCGACTTGGGCAAACGCCGATCCCGACGCCGCCTTCACATGGTCGTTGAGTCTCGACCCGTCATGGCTCCGCGACGACGCCCTCGTCGACGTCGCGGCCTACGCGCACGCCGAACACCCCGCCATCGCGCGACGGGCCTTCGAGGCGATTACGGAGGAGGGCCGCAGGTGGCACGCCATCGACAGGTTGATCACGATCGCCGCCAGCGACGAGGAGGCTTTCAAGATCGTGCGCGACTACGGATACACCGCCATCGACCGAGAGGAAGTCGTGCATCAACGTTCATCCGACCGCCGTTTTCGCACAATCAACGTGGATTGCCCTCGCGATGCGATTCGCTACGGGGTCCGGTGATGTCACGGTCGCGCGCCGCAGTTCTGATTGGTCTGGCCGCCTGTGCTGCGGGCTGCATCGGCTATCTGGCCGGCAGCGGGCTGTCGGACGGCGGCGCGACGGTGACGGAGAGACGACAAGAGGGCGAACAGCGGTCTGCATCCGCACCCGGGCAATCCGAGCAAGAGCAACTCCCGCGCGCGTTGGGGGTTTCCGGCCAAGAACGCGCCCTCCTCGAGACCGTGAACACCGGGCTGTCGGAGGATGGCCCCGACGACGACCGGCTCGTACCCCTGGCGCGACACCTCGGTCAAGCCGATCCCGATCTCGCCGCCGACATCGCCGCCGGTTTCCGAGGGACCAGGCAGGCGTTGTTCCTGCTGCATGTCGCGGAGAACCTGCCAGGAGACTCCGCCGCCATTTCGGCCTGGCTCGACCGCCACGCGGGACATCCATCCCACGACGAGCTTGTCGAGGCCGCGGTCAACAACCTCGCCCGGCGGAACGTGGATGCCGCTGCCGCGCTCGTGGAGTCATTGCCCGACACCGACGATGACGCCGCCTTCGACTTTGCCCGGGCCCTGGCAACCAACAACCCCGAGAAGGCTATCGTGCTGTTCGCCGACGACACATGGGACAAAGGAGACATTGCCGCGGGCTGGGCCGAGATCAACCCCGACGAGGCAATCGCGTGGTTCGCCGCAAACGGCATGTACGATCACGGCAACATGTTGTTCGACGACCTGTTGGAGGTTCTTGCCCGCACCGCGCCGACGCGCGCGGAAAAGATACTCGCCGACTATCCGGCGAGTGAGTCCGACAAGTCATACCCAGCTGCCGTGCTGGCGCATTACCTTGACGAGGACAAGGACGCCCTCCGGCTAGTCGCCGACTACGGACTTGACGAGACCTTCACTATGAGACGACGCGCGGAAAAGTGGGAACGCATCGATACCTGTCCGCCCATCTAGCCGTGCATCCACGACGGGGTTTCGGACCGATCAAAAACTAATCGGCACTTCATGGTGAGGAACGGCGCGGTCGAGCCCGGCGCCGACTAGCTGGTCCCGCACGAAGTCGAGGATTTCGCTGTTCGATCGCATCCTGAGCGCGCGGGCGAGTATTCGCCGGCAGTCGATCAGCGACACCTGGCGGATCACCCACTTGACCCGCGGCAGGTTCGCGGCGTTCATCGACAGCACGTCGTAGCCCATCCCGACGCACAGGACGGCCCCCTCCGGCGTGCCCGCGAGTTCGCCGCATATGCCGACGGGTTTGCCTTCCGCATGGCAGGCCTTGGCGATCTCCCGAAGTGCCTGGAGCATCGACGGGTGCACTTCCTCGAAGAGTTCCGCAACCCGGGAATTGTTGCGGTCGACCGCCAGCAGGTACTGCGTCAGGTCGTTGGAGCCGACGGCCACGAAATCCACGGCCCGGGCGAACTCGCGGATCAGGTAGATGGCGCCCGGTACCTCGATCATCACGCCGATTAGGGGCTCCTTGACGTCGTGGCCTTCCTCCCGGACCTCCTCGTAGGCGCGGTGGATCAACGCCTTGGCATCCTCCACCTGCTCCAATCGGCTAACCATCGGCAACATGATGCGCAGGATGCACTCGAGCCCCGCACTGGCCTTGATCATGGCGCGCACCTGGGCGAGGAAAATCTCCGGGTGATCGAGGGTGACGCGAATGCCCCGCCAACCGAGAAACGGGTTCTCCTCTTCGATGGGGAAATAGGACAGCGGCTTGTCGCCGCCGATGTCCAAGGTGCGCATGGTCACGGGGCGTGGGTCGAACGCCTCCATGTGCTCGCGGTAGATGACCCGCTGTTCCTCTTCCGTGGGAAATCGATCGCCGACCGCGAAGGGCACCTCCGTGCGGAAGAGGCCGATCCCCTCCGCACCGCGGTCCAGGGAACGGGTGATTTCGCTCACTAGGCCGATGTTCACCCAGAGGTTGATGCGATGGCCGTCCCGGGTAACGCTCGGCTGGTCGCGCAGCGTCTCGAGTTCCCTGGCGAACTCCTCTTCCTCTTCCTGAAAGGTCTCGTACAGATCGCGAACCGGCGAACTGGGGTTCACGAACACCTCGCCATAGTGTCCATCGACGACCACGGTTCGGTTCTCGAGTTCGTAGATGGGCACGTTGACCGCACCCATCACCGTCGGAATGCCCAACGCGTCGGCGAGAATCGCGCCGTGGGAGTTGCGCGACCCTTTAAGGGAGACAATGCCGCGCAGTCGCTCGATGGGCAGGTCGGCCATCATGGGGGCGGTCAGTTCGTCCGCGACGAGAATCATGTCCTCGGGATACGATCCCCGGGGGTCGCGGATCTCCTGGAGGTTAGCGAGCACCCTCTGGCCGAGTTCGCGCACGTCGGCGGAACGCTCCCGAAGGTAGGAATCCTGCATCCGCTCGAACGTTGCGGCCTGCTCGAGGATCGCATGTTTCAGCGCCCCCTGGGCCCACTGCCCCTCGCGAATGCCTTCCCGGACATCGCCGGCCAGGGCACCGTCGTCGAGCATGTGCAGATAGGCGTCGAAGAGTTCACGCTCCTCCGGCCCCAGGTTCTTGGCCATCTGCGCATTGATGCGTTCGATGTCGTCGCGCGCCTGCCCGATCGCGCGGTCGAAAAGCGCGAGTTCGGTTTCCACGTCTTCCGCTTCCCGATCCGTCACCAACTCCATCCGTGCCGCGGGCAGCACCACGTAGGCGGTACCGATGCCAACGCCTGCAACACCCGGGATGCCGTGAAAACGGGCCTCGCGCTCTTCCGCACCGTCAGCACCCGGGAACAGGTCATCGACGTCACCCGTGGCCTCGGCATGGGCGACGAGCCCCGCCACCTGCGCCGCGAGGGTGACCAGGAACGCGACCTCTTCCTCGAGGTAGCGACGCGACTCGCGATCCTGTACGACGAGCACCCCGAGCACCTCCCGGACGTGGATGACGGGCACCCCGAGGAACGCCCGGAAGGACTCCTCGCCCATGCCCAGTACCTTGTGGTAGCGCTCGTGGTCCGGGGCGTTGTCCAGGTTGATCGGCTCTGCGCGCTCCGCGACCAGCCCCACTACCCCTTCGTCGGAGCCCAAGGAAACGCGTCCCATCATTTCCGCGTTGAGCCCCTCGTTGGCGACGAAGACGAAACGGCGCGTGTGTCGGTCGCGAAGGTAGATCGAACAGACCTCGGCATCGAGAATCATCGACACCCGGGCGACAAGCAGGTCCAATGCCGCCCGGAAACCCGACGCGGCACCCACGTCCTGGACGATCTGTCTCAATGCGTCGAGCATCGGCGGTGTCTAGCCAGTCGCTCCGGCCGGTTCGCCGTCGGGGTCGGCGGCGACGGTCAACGCCGATGCCAGTTCGCGGAGTGCCCGCCGGTAGACGCCGCGCTTGAAGGCAATCACCTGGCCCACCGGATACCAGTAGCTGACCCAGCGCCAGCCGTCGAATTCCGGCTTTTCGGTCTCGGTGCAAACCGCCGCATCGTCGGCAAGCATCCGAAGCAGGAACCACTTCTGTTTTTGGCCCAGGAACCCCGGCGTCGAGTCTCGCCGGCGAAGTCCCTCCGGCGTGCGGTAGCGCAACCAGCCCCGGGTACGGCAGCGGATCTCGACGTCGCTCTCGTCGAGCCCCACTTCCTCGTACAACTCCCGGTAGAGAGCTTGCTCGATGGACTCCCCCCGTTCGATTCCGCCCTGCGGAAACTGCCAAGCATCGAAACCGCCAACGCGGCGTCCCCAGAACACCTGGCCGCGATCATTGTGCAGGACGATGCCCACATTGGGCCTGAAACCGTCGCGGTCTAGGGCCACGAAATCCGTCCCCCCTCAGGCAGCGCGTCTCGCCCCCGCCCAAGCCGCCCCAAGCGACCGTCGGAAGTGCCGCCCACGCGGGTAATCCTGCAGCCTCCCAGATTGTCCGAGCGTCCTTCCATCCACAGATTGTTCCACAATGCTGCGTGAAACGCCTAGTTGCCAGCCTGGTCAAGATGCGCTCTCGCGATGCGCGAGGCGAGGTGTTTATGCACCGATCATGTCAACAGTGTCATGCGATTCGGCGAACTGTTCCGCGGCCAATGAACGCAACTCGGTTCCGTTTTGAAACGGACCATGCTCCTTCGCGGCGGCTCGGCTGCCCACACAGGCGCACGGTTGACCGAAACAGCCCAAGTCTCTACGGTGCTGACGGAGCAATCGTCCAACGCACCGGATCACGTCCGGGCCCTTGCCTGGAGCCCTTGCCGCAATGGAATCGACCACGACTAAGGAGCCGTTCGCTTCGGACTTCAAGATCGACTGGTACCGCAGCCCAATCGACCGGGCGGTGCTCGCCGAACTCATGCAGCGCAACGATCTGAGCGGTTGGATGCAGACAATCTGCCACCTGGGCCTCTTCTTCGTTACGGGAGCGCTAGCCTACCTTGCGTTCCTGAACATCGACGTCGGCAACTGGCCGTGGGCGGTTGTGTTGCTTGTCGCGGCACTATTCGTTCACGGAACCATCGGACCGTTCATGGGATTGATCGCCGTCCACGAGCTGCAGCACCGAACCGTATTCAAATCGAGGGCATTGAACGCGTTCTTCGAAAGGGTCTACGCCTTCATCAGTTGGTCGGACTACATCTGGTACCAGGAGAGCCACGCCATTCATCACCAGGCCACCTGCCACGGCGACTACGACGGGGAAGTGCCCCTGCCCATACGGTTCAGCCTGCGGCGGTGGCGGTTCTGGATAGGCGTCCTCGCGTGGGATCCCAATGCGACCTGGCAGAGACTGAAACTCGTCTGGCGCCATGCCCGGGGCGAAATCCGGGGCGACTGGTACAACCACGTGCTGCCGGGGTCGAACGAGCCGCTACGTCGCCGGCACCGCAACTGGGCCCGAACGTTGCTGGCCGGCCACGCCTCGCTGGCGCTGGTCTTCATTCTTTCCGGGCACGCGTTCCTGATCGTTGTCTTCACCTTCGGCACGTTCTACTGCAGTTGGTTGGGGCTGCTTTGCGGACGGCCCCAGCACTATGGCTTGAACCCGGACATTCCGGACTTCCGCCAGAACACCCGGACCTTCACCTGCTCCTGGCTTCCCGCGTTCTACTACTGGAACATGCAGTACCACCTCGAACACCACATGTACCCGGCCGTTCCTTTCTACAACCTGCCTAAGCTGCGCCGTGCGATCGAACACGACCTGCCGCCCGCCACCCACGGGCTCGTGGCGACCTGGCGGGAACTTCTGGAACTGCGCAAAAGGTGCATCGCCGATCCTACCTACCGGTTCGTTCCCGAATGTCCGCCGGCGGGACGCGAAGCCACTTCCCCGTCGACCCACGCAAACGGCTCGCGTACTCGCGAGACGCCCTAGCCCATGAACCGGCTCGCCCGGGAGACGAGTCCCTACCTTCGGCAACATGCGGACAATCCGGTGGACTGGTACCCGTGGGGCGAGGAAGCCATCGACCGCGCCCGCTCGGAGAATCTGCCGATTCTGCTCTCCATCGGCTATTCGTCCTGCCATTGGTGTCACGTCATGGCCCACGAGTCATTCGAGGATGAAGCCACCGCGGGTGTGATGAACGCCCGCTTCGTCAACATCAAGGTCGACCGCGAGGAACGGCCGGATCTGGACCGCATCTACCAGTTGAGCCACCAGTTGCTGAACCGGCAGGCGGGAGGCTGGCCGTTGACGGTGTTTCTCGACCCGCCGACGCTCCTGCCGTTCTTCACCGGCACGTATTTTCCCCGGCAGCCCCGGTACGGCCTACCCGGCTTCACCGACCTCCTGATGCGCATCAGCGAACGCTACGCTGCCAAGCGTGACGAGGTGGCGAGCCACGGCGAGCAACTTGCGGCGGCATTCGCGAACCTGGAGCAACTCGAGCACGAATCCGAAGAGGACGATGAATCGTTGCTGGCGAGCGCGCGCGAGCAACTCGCGGCCATGTACGACGCGTCCGAAGGCGGCTTCGGTTCGACACCGAAGTTCCCGATGCCGACAGCCATCGAGCGCCTCCTCAGACATTGGGCGCGAATTCACGCCGACCTCTCGCTCGAGCCCGACCGGGAAGCCCTGAACATGGTCATGACCACGCTGACCAAGATGGCACGGGGCGGCATCTACGATCACCTAGGCGGGGGCTTCTGCCGGTACTCCACGGACCGCCAATGGATGATTCCGCACTTCGAGAAGATGCTCTACGACAACGGCTCGCTGCTGGCTCTCTATTCGGACGCCTTGGGACTCGGCTCGGACCCGCTGTTCGCCGACGCGGTGCGCGAAACGGCCGGCTGGATGACGCGAGAGATGCAACATCCCGAAGGCGGCTACTTCGCCGCCCAGGACGCCGACAGCGAGGGCGTGGAAGGCAAGTTCTACGTCTGGCGGCGGGATGCCGTGAAGCGGACCCTGACCGAGGACGAATACCTTGTCGTCGAGACGCTCTACGGACTCGACAAGCCACCGAACTTCGAGGGCAAGTGGAACCTCCACCGGCGCGATGCCTGGCGGTCAGTCGTCGAACGGCTCTACCTCGAGGAAGACCCCGCCGCGGCGCTACTCGCGAGCGCGAAGGCCAAACTCTTCGCCGAACGCGCCAAGCGTCCGCCGCCCGGCAAGGACGAGAAGGTGCTGGCCGCCTGGAACGGCCTGGCGATTCACGGCATGGCGAAGGCGGGTATGCGGCTAGGCGAACCGTCCTGGATCGACTCGGCAGCCCGCGCCGCTGACTTCATACGCACACGAATGGTCCAGGACGGACGTTTGTTCGCAACTTGGAAGGAGGGCAACGCCAAGTACCCGGGGTATCTGGACGACTACGCAAACATGTTGCATGGCGTCCTGTCGCTGCTGTCGGTCCAATGGCGCGACGAAGACCTGGACTTTGCCACCTTCCTCGGCGACGAACTGCTGGAACGATTCCAGGATCCCGAAACTGGTGCGTTTTTCTTCACTGCCCACGATCACGAAAAGCTCATCCACCGCCCCAAACCGACGACCGACGACGCCATGCCCCCCGGCAACGGAATCGCCGCGAGGGCGTTGCTGGGGCTCGGACACCTCCTCGGCGAGCCCCGCTACCTCGACGCTGCCGAGCGAACCGTCGATTGGGCCCGGGGCTTCATCGCCCTGCATGCCGCGAGCCACTGCACGCTCCTCACGGCCGTGGAGGAGCATCGGTATCCCGCGGAACTGGTGATCGTTCGTGGACCGGGACCGGCGATCGGCGAGTGGCTAACCGCCGCCCGGGCCGGCTACCGGCCTTCCCGCGTCGTCTACGGGATCCCGGACGACGCCGAACGGTTGCCGGCCTACCTGCCCCGGCCAAGTCCGTTGCGCTTGGTCTCGGAGGAAGCTGCATCGCCCATCTCGGCCTACCTGTGCAACGGCTTGCAGTGTTCGGCACCGATCACCGACTTCGCCCAATTCAAGAAGGCCACCGCGTAACCGCAACATGACCGAGGATCCCTCCATGGAACAAGACCCTCCTTTGTCGCCTAGCGGTCAGCGCCGCCCCGCCGCCGAGAGAATTCGCGCAGCGAATTCCCGGGGCGACCGCGAAGCGGTCGCGTCGCGTATCGGGCTGAATCGCACGAATTGGAACGAGCGCACGCGGGTACACGCGAAATCCGATTTCTACGACGTAGCCGGCTTCAAGGCCGGCCGGATCACCCTGAACCGATATGAACGCGCCCGGGTCGGCGACGTTCGCGGCAAGTCGCTTCTCCACCTGCAATGCCACTTCGGCCTCGACACGCTGTCCTGGGCACGGCTCGGCGCGAAGGCCACCGGCGTCGACATCTCGGACGATGCCATCCGGCTCGCCCGGGACCTGAACGACCAGGTCGGTCTCGATGCCAGCTTCATCCGTTCGAACGTCTACGATCTAACCCGAGTCCTCGACGATGAATTCGACATCGTCTACACGGCGATGGGCGTCCTCGCCTGGCTTCCCGACCTCGAAGGCTGGGCCGAGGTGGTAGCGCGCCACCTCAAGCCCGGCGGGCTCTTCTACCTTCTGGAAATCCATCCGACGAGCCAAGTGTTCGACGACGAGACGACCCTCGACTCGCGCCGGGATCTTCGGGTTCGCTACGGCTACTTTCCGAACCCCGAAGGCTTGTCTTTCCCGGGCGGGGTACCGTCCTATGCTGGCGACGAGCCCATCGAGTCGCCCTGCCACGAGTGGCACCACAGCATCGGGGAGATTCTCACGGCCCTGTTGCGCGCCGGCCTGCGTCTTACGTCGTTCGCCGAACACCCGGCAACCCTTTACAAGCAATTCTCCGGAATGACCCAAGGTGACGACGGACTCTGGCGGTTGCCCTTCGACGGGGACTTTCTACCCCTCGTCTTCGAGTTGACGGCGACCAAGTAGCCGATCGGGTCGGGGTGACGGGATTGCGCCCGTCACCCCTCCCACACCACCGGACA
>JAPPAV010000086.1 GCA_026705345.1 Gammaproteobacteria bacterium | reverse complement strand
CCCAGTTCTACAACACCGCCCGCTGCTGCCCCACCCGGGCGTCGATCCTCACCGGTCTCCATCCCCACCAGGCCGGCGTCGGCTGGATGACGACCGATCTCGACGAGGACGGCTACCGGGGCAGTCTCAACGACAAGTGCGTGACCATCGCCGAGGCGCTCGGGACGGCGGGATACGCCACCTACATGAGCGGCAAATGGCACGTGAGCCGGAACGTCGCGCCGGACGGCCCAAAGCATGCCTGGCCCTGCCAGCGCGGCTTCCACCATTACTTCGGGATTCTCGGGGGCGCGGCGAACTACTGGCAGCCGGGATCGTTGACCCGGAACAACGATGCCGTCGACGTGGCGGGCCTGCCGGCGGATTTCTTCCTTACCGACGCGATCAGCGACCACGCTGCCGGCTACATCCGCAAACACGCCGAAAACGGAACCGACGCACCGTTCTTCCTCTACACCGCCTACACGGCGCCCCATTGGCCCCTGCACGCCCATCCGGAGGACATCGAGCGTTACCGGGGCCGGTTCGCCGCCGGCTGGGACAAGCTACGCGAAGAGCGCCTGCAACGGATGCGCGCCATGGGCATCGTCGATGCGGCGTGGCCGATCACGGACCGGGATCCGACCCAACCGCCGTGGGAGGAGGCTCCGCACAAGGACTGGGAGCAGCGCCGCATGGAAGTGTACGCGGCGCAGATCGACCGGATGGACCAGGGCATCGGGCGGATCGTTGCAGCGCTAGAAGAGACCAACCAGATCGACAACACCCTGATTCTCTTTCTCGCCGACAACGGCGCCTGCGCCGAGGAGTTCGCGCGGGAGGTCAGTCCCATGCCGGGCACCTATCCCGCGGGCACGACGCAAACACGGGACGGCAGAACCGTCATGCGCGGCAACGATCCCAGCGTCATGCCGGGATCCGAGGACACCTACCAGAGCTACGGCGTCCCCTGGGCGAACCTCTCGAATACGCCGTTTCGGGAGTACAAGCACTGGGTTCACGAGGGCGGCATCGCCACGCCGCTGATCGTTCACTGGCCAGCCGTCGTCGACGATGTCGGCGCTTTGCGGCACGCGCCGGGGCAACTCACCGACATCATGGCGACCTGCCTCGATGTGGCTGGCGCCGACTACCCGACGCGCTTCAACGGCAACGACATCATCCCGTTGGAAGGCACCAGTCTGGCACCGATCTTCCACGGGCAACCCAATCACAAGGAAGCGCTGATCTGGGAGCACGAAGGCAACAAGGCGGTACGGCGAGGCCGGTGGAAACTGGTGTGCAAGTATCCCGGCGACTGGGAACTCTACGACATCGTCGCCAACCGGACGGAAACGGAGGATCTGGCCGCGCAGCATCCGGAGGTCGTGGCGGAACTCGGCGCGATCCACGATGCCTGGGCCGAACGCTGCGGCGTCAAGTCCTGGTCGCACATGCTGGACAATCTGAAGTCGGCTAGAGGAATGGCTGCCAGCGCCAGACAGTGACAGGGCCGTGCGGTTGATTCAGTGTTGACGAGGGAGCATGGCGAAGGGGTCTCTAAAGGCGTTGACCACCGCGGCGTTGGTGGTCGCAACGGCAGTTCTTGCGGCGGAAAACGAGAGTTCGGACGCGGTACTAGCGCAGGTGGCGATGAACGTGGCCGACCTGGACCGGTCCGAGAGGTACTACCGCGACGTGCTCGGGTTCAAACGCGTCTGGGAGTACCCGCCGGATTCGGCTGCGCCGATCGAGATTGGTTTGGCGGCACCGGGCGGCGGCGCGGGTCTGGTCCTCGCGCATCTCAGTGACGACCCACTCCCCGAGGGCAAGGGCAGGTACGGTCGCATCATCGTCAACACCGCCGACGCCAAGGCGCTGGCGGCGAAAGCCGAGGCCGCCGGTTCCACGACCCGTTTCGTCACGATACCAGGCGACAACCCGCCGACGATCGTGTTCTTCCGCGATCCGGACGGCTACGAGATCGAGCTGTACCAGGCACCGCGTCCACCGTAGCGCATCCCAAACGGGCGTGCCGCCGTCCGGGACGACAAGCCCGGTCCCTCCGTCGCGCACAGCCAACATCGCGGCGGCCCAGCATACGGCGCTACCATGGACGTCCTACGAGTCTCCGGTCTCGCGAGGTCCGATGCACGCTTTCAACCTAACCCACATCGCTACCATCACCCTTGGAGTGACCCTCGCCCTGTTCCACGCGCCTCTATTCGCGGTGGAAGGCGGGACCGAATACCCAGCGGGTGGTTTCCCGAAGACCGCCTTCGAGTACGCCAGGATGGTGGAGCCTGAACTCGGCGTTCCGCCGAAGATCGATCTTGGCGAGGGAGTGGAGATTCCGCTGTACGTCGACGGCGTTCAGAAGCGCGGCTACCTGAAGTCATGCGACAACCCCAGCCGGCTCGGTAAGGGATGCGTATCGGGTTCCGTGCTGCAGCGGCACGAAGGGCGGACACGCGACGGCAAACCCCTGCCCGGGGTGGTGTGGGTGAGTTTCGGTCGGAACTCCAGTTTCTCGTACCGGGACAGGATCCATGTTCTCGGGTCCGTGCAGATGATCGGCTACGACGAATGGACCGGCGCAACCGCGTTTTTCGAGAGCAGCGACCGTATCGACCCCTGGGCGGACGTCGATCCCGAGACGTATCGACTGTCGGGAGCGATGCCGTGGATAGACGACCCGGAGGCGTTCAACCGGGCTTTTCGCACACCCGGCCAGACCCAGTGCGTCGAGTGCCACCAGAACGACCCCTTCGTCCACAATTCGTTCATCGACGCCGCCAGGATGCCGGGCACCGACGAACCGGTCGTTCCCCGAATCCGAACAAGGGACAGGGACATGCGAACCGACCTCCCCTACCACGTCCTCGGCGGAGACAACTGGGATATGCGCACGATTCACATCGAAGGCAACGCGTGCCTCGATTGCCATCGAATCGGCATGGGTACCGCCGCGCTGTTCATGAGATACGGATGGGATCCCAACGACCACATGCCCCCGAAGAACCCCGGCAGCCTCCGAGAGGACTGGGAGGCGCTTCGGGAATGTTGGGAGAAGAGGCCCGAAAACACCCCGGGTTGCGATTGGGTTGTTCCCCCTACCGGGGATGCGCCGGGTCGTGTGGTAGGCGTCGACTATCCCCACAAGGCGGCATTCAACCGGCCCGGTCGCGAGGCGCTCAACCTTCCGGAAACCGGTACGGGCGGGGAAGGATTCAAGGGAAAGTCCAAGCGAGCGTTCGGCAACAAGACACGCAATCACAAGGCAAAGCAATGAGAAACGGCATCAAGGCCCTCACTTTCGACGTGGGCGGCAGCGTCTTCGACTGGCAAACCGCCACCCGCCGCGCCGTCCGGGCGCTCGCTGTAGCGCGAGGCGTCGACGTGGACGACGGCGCATTCACGATGACGTGGCGTCGACGGATGTTCGAGGAACTTGGCAGGGTCCGTCGCGGCGATCTACCTTGGCGGAATGCCGACCAGCTCCATCGCTCCGTTCTGGACGAGTTGGCGGACGGCTACCCGCAACTCGAACTGTCCGACGGGGACCGCGACGAACTCAACCGCGCATGGCATCGCATGGGCATATGGGACGACGTTCCTGACGCACTTCGGAAACTCCGCGAACACTACATCGTGTCGATTCTCACGGTGTTGAGCCTGTCGATCGTGGTGGATAGTTCCCGGCACGCGGGAATCGACTGGGACGCGTACATCTCGTGCGAGTTCCTAGGCGTCTACAAGCCCGATGCCGCGGCCTACCGGACAGCGGCGCGGCTGCTTGGCGCCGAGCCCCGCGAGGTGATGATGGTTGCCGTTCACCCGGGCGATCTTCTCGCCGGTCGACGTGCCGGGCTCAAGACGGGCTACGTCAAGCCGAAGGTGTGGGAACCCGGTGCCGACGGACCCACTGAGGGGTTCGACGTCAGCGCGGCGGACTATGGCGATTTCGCGCGCCAAATGACGCGTTGACGCTTGCGGGCGACCGCGCGCCCTCCGGGCGCGTTTGGGGTCTTCCTACGAGGCCGCGCGCTAGGCGCGGGCGACGACAAGCGTCGCCCCTACGATCTATCGGCCACTCGCGGGCGACCGCAAGGGTCGCCCCTACGAGGCGGCTCGCCACGGTTCGCGCGTGACGCGGTGTCCCAAACCTCGCTCGATCTGGCGCCATTTGCGCACCTCGTCGGGGGTCACGAACGTTATCGCCTCGCCGCTACGACCCATCCGGCCGGTGCGTCCGACACGATGCGTGAACAGTTGCTGCGAGTCCGGCAGATCGTAGTTGACCACCTGGTCCACGCCCTCGATGTCGAGACCGCGGGCCGCCACGTTGGTGGCGACCAGGACCGGGGCCGCACCGGATCGGAAGTTCGCGAGCACGCGCTCGCGCGCGTTCTGCTTGAGGTTGCCCTGCAGCGCGCCGACCCGGTAGCCGAGAGAGTCGAGTTGTCGAGCCAGCTTTCGCACCCCGTGCTTGGTCCTGCCGAAGACGATGATCGATCCATCACCCGCGTCCAATAGCGTCTGAAGCGCTTGAATCTTGTCGGCCTTGTCGATGGTGTAGACCAGGTGGTCGACGGTGGGCGGCGCCTGTACGCCGCCGACGATCTCAACCCTCTCGGGTTTGCGCAAATGCTTTTTCGCCGTGTTCGCCACCCACTTCGGCATCGTCGCGGAAAACAGCGCGGTCTGTCGCTCGCTGGGAGTACGATCGAGGATTGCCTCGACATCGCGGGCAAAGCCCTTGTCGAGCATTTCGTCGGCCTCGTCGAGAACGAGGAACCGTACGGCACCGAGGTCGAGGTTGCCTTGTCGCAGGTGGTCGAGGGTGCGCCCCGGCGTCCCGACGACAACCTGGGGACCGCGTTCAATGCCGTTTGTTCGGGCCGGAGGGACCGGCCACCGTACAACGACTGGACACGAAGGCCGTTCGTCACGGCCAAGGCGTCGGCGACGGAAGCCACCTGGATGGCCAGTTCCCGGGTCGGCACCAGCACCAGTGCCTGGACGCGTCGAAGCGACGGATCGCAGCGTTCGACCAGGGGAACGGCGAACGCGAGCGTCTTGCCCGATCCGGTGCGGGCTTGGCCCATCAAATCCCGTCCGGCAAGAAGATGGGGAATCGATTGTTCCTGGATGGCCGTCGGCTCGGAAATGTCCATGCCGGCGATCGCGCTCCGGGTCGCGTCACAAAGAACCATGTCCGGGAACGCGTCGCTCGCGCAGGCCAACGCTTCAGGAAAGTCAGCCACCCTCGGCGACAGGTTCTGCCGGTCAGTGGCGCCCCGGGCCGGACGGCGCTGGTTACGGAAGCAAGGACGGCAGTAGACTGGCCGGCCTGCGACCGGGCGAAAGGGAACGGTCGTCAACGTGTCGCACGCGGCGCACGTGACTTCGTGGCGGCGGCCACGGCTGGTCGGACGAGCGGTCGCGCGTTGGCGATCGCGCCTCGTCGAGAGGGATTCTAAAGACATGCGGAATTGGACTCCTTGTCCAAAAAAGAGGTAACACAGGTGATTCAGCGCGGAGTAGTAGTGCAGGGAAGGCCGGCTGGCCAACTGCTGCGGGAGAAACCCAAGCGCGATGATCATCGCGTGCGCGTCGAGCGCGTGGCCGCATTATGACAGATTGCCGGACACCATGGGTCTTCGACCTTTACGACCCCTGATCGGCTCGATGGGAACGGTCAATGATGGCGTTGGCTGATCTAGGGAAAACCTCGGTTGCCCTCGTTCTGGCTGTTGCGTCGAACGCGGCGCACGCCGTCATACTCGACGATCTCGAGTTCAAGCACGGCATCGCCTTCTTCCAGGACCTCAAGTACCCGGCGGGTTTCACGCATCTCGACTACCTGAATCCCGACGCGCCCAAGGGCGGCGAACTGGTCCTTGCGACCCAAAGCGCATTCAACAACCTGGCACCCATGGCCACGCGCGGCATCAGTGCCCCGGATGGTTTCTGGTTCACTTCCGACACCCTCCTGCTCCGCGCCGGCGACGAGGTCAGCGCCTTCTACGGTCGCCTCGCGGACGGCATCGCCGTCGCCGACGACGGAATGTTCATGGCATTCAGAATCCACGCCGATGCACGGTGGCGCGACGGCGTTCCCGTCACGGCCAGCGACGTGGCGTACACCCTGAATAGCCTCCGGAACCAGATCGAAGGCCGCATGTATTACAGCTTCATCGGCGACGTCGAAGTCCTGGACGACCGGCACGTCGTGGTCCACCTGCATTCCCCGATCACCTTGAACAACGTCATCATGGTTCAGTTCACCTCGATCCTGCCCGAGCACTACTGGCGCGACCGGGATCCGTCGGCGAGCACGCTTGACCCGCCGCTGACCAGCGGGCCCTACCGGGTCTCGGCCATCAAGCAGGGACGTTTCATCGAGTACGAACGCGATCCCGACTACTGGGGCCGCGATATTCCCGTCAACCGGGGCCGGTACAACTTCGCGAAGGTTCGCTTCGACGTGTACCGCGATGCCACCGTAATCCGCGAGAGCTTCCGCAAGGGTCTGATCGACATTTGGACGGAAACGGACATTCGCTACTGGCACGATTCCTTCGACACGCCGGCTTTCGCCAAGGGCTGGGTCAAGAAGATCCGCCGCCATTTCGGCATCGAAGTCGGCGTGCGGAGCAACATCGCCCTCAACAATCGCCGGGCGAAGTTCAACGACCGACGCGTCCGCGAAGCGCTTACGCTCGCGATGGACTTCGATTGGCAGAACCGGACGTTGCACATGGGTCATCACAAGCGCGCCCATAGCTTCTGGCCGGACACGATCCTGGCTGCGACGGGCCTGCCGAGCGACGCCGAACTCGCGTTGTTGGAACGATTTCGCGATCAACTGCCGAGCGAACTCTTCGACCGGCCGTTCCGCTTCCCGGAGACGACCTCGGTGGACGATCACCGCGAGAACCTCGTCCGTGCCCGGCAGTTGCTTTCCGAAGCGGGCTGGCGGGCCGTCGACGGTGTTCTCACCGATGCGGCCGGCGAGCCGTTTACGATCGAGTTCCTGTCGCAGAACGTGGCGGACTCCCGCATCCTGCTTCCCTATCTGCAGGATCTGAAACGACTTGGCATCGCCGCGACGATTCGGCTGGTCGAAAGCAGCCAGTACATCAACCTGCGACGCGACTTCGACTTCGACGCCGTCCTCCAGAACCAGGACATACTCATGCCGCCGGTCATCGAACTCGAGGCCACGTACCACTCCGAAGCCGCAAAGGACCCGGTGTCGCGCAACGTCGCCGGCATCGGCCATCCAGTGTTGGACTACCTGATCACCCAGGCCAATCTGGCCACGACCCTCGAGGAGATGACCGCCGCCTGCCGGGCCATCGACCGGGTGCTGCTCTGGCAGTACTACCAGATCCCGCTGTACGCGGTGGACTTGCGTCGCACGGTCCACTGGGACAAGTTCGGCATTCCGGACTTCGAGGCGAAGTACTGGCCGGCATTTCCCGATGGGTGGTGGTACGACGACGCCAAGGCGGCGCGGATCTTGAACCGGTAGGAGCATGCCCACCGGCACCGGGACAGGATCAGAACAACTGCGACAGGAACGTGCGCGCCGGGACGACAAGCGGCGGCCCCGGGGAATCGAAGCAGTTCCGCGGCACGTAGGCTTGGCGGATGGTCACCTGGAAGGCGAACGGCGCGTCAAGTTGCCGCTGGAAGTACGCCAAGGCCGGGCTAGCCGGCGCATCGTCCGCTTTCGTTTCGACAAGGAACCACGGCTCCCCGTCGCGGACCACGACGAAGTCCACTTCGCGCTTCTGCTTGTCTCGCAGATAGCCGAGTTCGAAGTCACCGAGGCCCAAATCGGTCCAGCCCTCCACCGCCTTTAGCAGGTGGGCGGCCACGAACGTCTCCGCCCGTCTGCCGGGATCGGACACTGCGGCCCAATCCCGTACGTACCACTTCGGTTCCTTGCGCAGGGACCGCGACACGTTGCGGAACCACGGACGGACGATGAAGCCCAGATGCAGGTCGCTAAGCGTAGCCACCCAGCGACGCACGGTATCCACGGCGACTCGAGCATGGTTCGCGACGTTCTTGAGGACGAGTTGCGTTCCCGATTGCTCGACCAAGAGCCGCACCATCGCATCGAGCTGGTCGAGGTGCTGGATCTGCGTCAGGTCGCGGACGTCCTCGCGAACGAGTTGACGCAAACGTAGGGACCGCCAGCGCCGTTCGAAGCGCACGTCGCGCCGCAGATAGGGCTCCGGGAAGCCGCCGAAACGCCACAGGGCGTCGAAGTCCTCCTCGGCAAGTGGCGTCGGATCGCGCAGCACGCGGTCCGGCGGCAGGGTCTCGTTGGCGACTTCCGCCACCGAAAACGGATGCATGCGATACGCAAAGTAGCGGCCCATCAGACTGTCTCCGCCGCGCCGGTAGACGTCGAGTCGGCTGCTGCCGGTGACGGCTATGCGCACACGGGCACCGTAGGTGTCGAAGAAGCCTTTCAGGAACTGCTTCCAGCGCGGGTACTTGTGAAGTTCGTCGAACAGCACGGTCGGCGGCGCAGCGGCCAGACGGTCGAGTTTCAGGGTCTCCGCAACGCGTCGGGGACCGTCGAGTACGAGCTGGCGATCGTCGGCATCATCCCAGTTGATGTAGGCGTCCGTGCCCCGCCGGCCGACGGTGGTCTTGCCGACCTGGCGCGGACCGCTGATGAACGCCATCTGGCGGTCGCTCGCGAGATGCCAAGCCAAGAGATTGTCGTAGACGCGGGGCGTTGCCATGGCTGACCATTATCGTGTCTATCGTAACTTGGTCAAGACTAGACTACGATCACCCGTAGTTTGGTCAGGCCACGGAGGAGTCGGAGCAGCGGAGAGCCACCTCGTTGGACAGTCCGCCCACCGGGGAGTACGCTGGTTTGCTCGCTTCCGCCATTCCCAGTGAGGTAAACCTATGGCTGCCAAGACTCGCTTGTGCCCCCTGCCCTTCGTGCTAGCCGGAGTACCCGCACTGGCTGCTGACCAAGACCCTGGAGCAAGCGAAAGCAGGCCCATCGAGGAGATTATCGTCACAGCGGAAAAGCGGGAGGAACGGCTGCTCGACGTGCCGCTCACCATGTCCGCGTTCAGCGAGCAGATGATCGAAGAGCTCGGCATGACCAACCCGAACGACATCGAGCAGCTTGTTCCGGGTCTGCAGTTCGGCGACAACGGCGAGCAGGTTGGCCAGGGGACCGTCATCCGCGGCATCGGCTCGCGCCTCGCGGGGGAGACCCACTCGGACCTGGCCGTCGCAACCTATGTCGACGGCGTCTACACCATCGGCACCTACGGCGTCGCGCCAAACCTGTTCGACGTCGAACGGATCGAGGTGGCGCGTGGTCCCCAAGGCACGCTGAATGGGCGCAACTCGATCGCCGGTTCGATCAGCTACTTCACCAAGCGGCCCACCGACGAGTGGGACTCGCTGTTCCAGGTGGAATTCACCGACCAGACGACCCAACGCTACAACGTGGCTTTCGGTGGACCGCTCGCCGGCAACCTGAGCTTCCGCATCAACGGCGGTTTCTACACCGGCGACGGCGCCAGAAGAACAGCGGTGCCGGTGGCGACTACGCGGCCCCGGACCAGACGACCTTCACCCCGCAATTGCGCTACAAGACCGATCGTCTGGATGTGAACGTAAGGATCGCGCTGGTCAACGACGACGGGTCTCCCCGGATGCAGGTGCCGCTCTCGGAGCGTGACCGCACGTCGGAGTGCATCGTGGATCCCCTGTCCCTCGACGAGGAACCCGAATGCGAAGACAATTTCTGGTATCTATACACGGAACCCCTACCCTCGGTACCCGACGATTGTCCGCCCGGAAGGCCAGGTTTCGAGTGCGGCGACATCTCCAACAAGCTGCACGTCAACCGTCCCGGCATATCGGGCAGCGAGGGTGATCAACGGACGTTAAGCGCCGACTACCAACTCACCGACTCGTTCTCGCTACGCTACAACTACGGAAGTACCGACAACTTCCAACAGGTGACCCGCGACAACGACTTCACGAACCGGGTCGGTAGCCCAGCCGACCCGCTTCTCTCCGCCGATGCCGGGGTTCCTTTCGAGGACGTGGTCCTTGGTGTCACCTACGACTACACCGAAGAGTCCCACGAGCTGCAGCTCGTATCCGAGCTTGACGGCGACTTGAACTTCATCGCCGGGGTCTTCCGCTACAACAACCACACCACCTGGAGCGTGCCCGTATGGAACTACGCGAGTTCGTTCCGCTTCCAGAGCGCCGATGAGGCCGCCGTCGCGGCATCACCGATTTTCGGTTTCGTACCGGTATCGAATTGCCAGGATGTACTGACCAATGTCATCGAGGGATTCGGCATCGGCGTATCCCGGGGCGGACGCGATGTCGCCCAAGGCTGGGATTGTCCCGAAGGAAACGACCACACGCACCTCTTTCTTTTCTCGACCAACGGTGGATCGACGACGAACGCAGCTTTCGTCAATGCCGAGTACCAAGTCAACGAACAATGGCAGGTGTCCGGCGGTCTGCGCTACACGGAGGATGAGAAGGAACAGCTCTTCGACGGCGGCTGGATCATCTTTCCGATCGGCGGTGTCCCGTTGATCCTGTATTTCGACGATTCGGACCTGAAGAAGCGGACCTGGGGAAAGACCATCGGCCATGTCAGTCTGGAATACGCGCCGGCGCCGGACCAGCTGTTCTACGGTCGGCTGTCCACGGGGTACCGGGCAGGCGGGTTCAACACGTTTTCCCCGGGTGCGCCCACCGACCCGATCAAGGAAGAGACCCTCGTCAACTACGAAGTCGGCCTGAAGGGCCTGTACCTGGACCGGCGGCTTCAACTCACGGCGGCGGCGTTCTACAACGACTATTCGGACTATCAGATCAACGGCACCAAGGAGAATCCCAATCCGATAATCCCACCAACAGCGGAGTCTCCGCTTATCGAGTTCACTGACAACATCGAGGAGACGAAGATCTGGGGTGCCGAGGCCGAGTTCATCTTCCAAGCCAACGAGAACTGGCGCTTGTCCGGCTACTACGCCTGGCTGGGTTCGGAGATCGGCGAGCATGCGGAGGTTGTCCGGGGCGATCCGAATCCGACCTACGGCGTCTGGGAGCACCGCGATTTCGAGACCGGCGAACCCCGGCTCAGCGCCTATGTCCTGCCGACGGACATGACCGGGAACGCGCTGCCCATGCAGCCGAAGCACAAGTTCGCGGTGACGGCGGCGTATTCGAGACCGCTCGACATCGGCGGCGACTTGCTGCTGCTGTCAACCTACAGTTGGACCGGCGACCGGCACGCGGACTTGAACAACTCGCCGATGGCTGATCTGGAGGCCTACGGCCGTTTGGACCTGAGGGGTACGTGGACCTCGCCCGATGGGGATCTCTCGGCAACGCTCTTTGTTCAAAACGCACTCGACAAGATTGGCTTGGTCGAATTTCTGCAGCGGTCGACGAACAGCAGCGTGCCTCATATGGGCACCTTGACCGACCCGCGGCGAATCGGCCTCCAAGTGCGGTGGCGCCCGTAGGGGCGACCCTAACGCCCCCGTTAGGGTGCGCGGTCGCCCGGCGCCGTCTAAGACGGGACGGGACAAGCCCGTCCCCAACGGCATACGCCCGAAGGCGTTTTTGGAGCCGTCGACTATGACCGAACCAACCTGGGACGCCTACGCCGAAGCGGCTGTCGAGCGCGCTCTCGCCCTCGGCAACAGGGGGCCGGTCCGCCTTGACGGCGACGGACACCTCGTACAGGACATTCTCGATGCGTACCGCCAGAACGGCTTCTACGTCTTCACCGGGGTGCTGGACGAGGACGAAATCCGCGACTTGACGACGGAGTTCGACGAAATACTCGACAACGTCCCGACTGAATCGAACGGCGACACCGACCGCTACGGTCGACCATCGCCGTTCGGCGGCTACTTCACGATGGTCGAGGACGAAGACGACCCGGACGCACCGGCCCGGGTGTCGCTGCTGTCGCACCCGTTCATCTACATGGAATCGACTTTGAGGGTCTACGCGCACCCCAAGATCCTCGCCATCGCGGAGAGCCTCTACGGAGCGGATTTCGTGCCGTTCCACGAAGGCATCTTCTACAAGGCGCCCGGCAACGGGTTTCCCACCCGCTGGCATCAGGACGGGCGCACGCATTGGACCGAGGACGGGGACGCCTTGGAGCAACCGGACGGCAGCGGCAAATGCCATGGCTACAACATGAGCGTGTCCTGGTCCAACTGCACAGCGGAAAACTGCCTTTGGGTGGTGCCCGGAAGCCACCGACGTTGGCGATTGGCGGGAGGCGGGAAATTTCCGCCCATCACGGAACGGTTGGCCGACGCCGTGCCCATGCTCCTCGAACCCGGCGATTGCGGCATCGTCAACCGCAGCGCTTTGCACGGCTCGTACCCCAACAAGTCCGCCGAACGGCGGGTTACGATGGTGCTCGGCTTCCACCAACGCCGTTCGGCGATCGGTGCGACGACAACGAACGTGCACGCCTTCAAGCAACCGGGCACAGACACCAAGGAAATCACCTACACCGAGGACTATGTGCTTCGACGGGCTCGCATGATCCCGCTCGCGATCGACGCCCGGCGCCAGCATCGCCCCGACGAGAAGCCCTTCGATTATCGAGGGAGCTACATCGGCGACGGGTCGTGGAACAAGGCGACGCGTGCGGAGATTCGCCGGGACGGCGACGAGTACTGGCAGCGCGACATCACGCTCTGACGATCCGAGTCTCAGCGACCCGCCATCACTGCCGCCGGTACAGGCCGTCGCAATACCGTGTCGTCGACGCCGCCCCGTCCACCCGTACGTTGGCTTCTTCCGGGCCAGAGGTTCCAGTCGCCGAGCTGCTGACTGGTCCCGCGCCAGGAGTCGCCGCAGCCCGACATGGTCTCGAGCAGCAACGCGTCCATCTGGGCAACGAGTCTCTCGTTCCGACCGACCAGGTTGTTCTCTTCGAACGGGTCGTTCTCCAGGTCGAACAGGATCCACGGCGCCTCTTCGGTCCGAGCGTAGTTGTACCGTTCTGTGCGAAGCCCCCGCCATCCGGGCCACGCCACATAGCCGTGCTGCATCGCGAGATAAACGGACTCCCGGGCCGGTTTCCCGCCCCGCAGCGCGGCCGAGCAATCGACACCATCCAAACCCGCCGGTACGTCGACACCGGCAAGCCCGCATAGTGTTGGAAAGATGTCCGGCGTCCCGAACGGCATACCCGAGGTGGAATTCGCCTCGATCTCGCCTGGCCAGCGAATCAAGAAAGGAACCTCAGATGACTCGCGATAGGGCCAGTGTTTCGAGTACAGACCCTGGCTGCCGAGCATCTCACCGTGGTCCGACGTGAAGATCACGATGGTGTCTTCAGCCTGACCGCACTTCCTCAACGCCTGCATCAGCCGTCCGAATTCCGCATCGACCTGGGAGATCAGGCCGTAGTAGTGCGCATAGTTGGCCCTCAATCCCGCGACTTCGTCGTCATGGAAGAGCTTCCACGTCGTCGGGTGTTTGCCAAGTTCCCGATCCAGGTAGGGCTCGACATACCGTGCGGGGGCCACCAGGGGCGGATGGGGCGGATACCACGAGAGGAAAAGACACCAGGGCGTATCGCCAGTTTGCTTGTTGATGAAGTCAATGGCTCGGCTGGTCTCCGCCTCGGTGCGATCGGTGCCTTCGCCCACCTCCGTTTCCCGACTGTTGATCGCATGATCCCGATTGGGATTGTTGTGTCGGCCCTTCACCCCCACGAACCACTCGTCATCGAACCCCAACCGCATGGCATGGCCGGCGTCGAGGCGCATCTCCTCCCCGACATGCCACTTCCCGATGTATCCGCATCGATAGCCCGCGTCTCCAAACGTTCGCCCGATAAGCGGGTAACGGCTCAAGTCCGGGTAGCAGTTGTTCGTGGTCACACCCGTGTGATGCCCATACAGACCGGTCATCAGCATCACTCGATAGGGAGTGCAAACCGGCGAGTTCGAAACGGCAGCCTTCATCCGCAATCCCTCACCCGCCAAGGCATCGAGATTCGGCGTCAGCAGATCCTGGTCGCCATGGGCACAACCGATCGCCGAGGCGCGCTGCTGGTCGGAGAACACGTACAGGACGTTTGGTTTTCTGGATGTCATCCTCGGTCGTTCCCCAAGTTGCGCGGCCACTACGTGCCAACCGCTCACGACAGCCCTCGTAGGCCGCGTTAGTATCGGTCGGATGCTCGACCTAGACCACCGCTTTGGGCTGTCTGAACGCGGTTCCGATTTACGCACTGAACTGCGCGCGGGCGTTACCACCTTCCTGACGATGGCCTACATCGCCTTCGTTAACCCGCAGATTCTCGCCGATGCGGGCATGCCGTTCGACGCCGTCTTCGTCGCGACCTGCCTAGCGGCCGCGTTCAGCACCCTCATCATGGGGCTGTACGCCAACTACCCGGTGGCGCTCGCCCCCGGCATGGGTCTCAACGCGTTCTTCAGCTACGTCGTCGTCCTCGAGTTGGGCTATCGGTGGGAGGTGGCGCTCGGGGCGGTCTTCGTTGCCGGACTCCTGTTCGTGGCGCTGAGCCTGACGCCCGTGCGGCGCTGGATCATCGACGCCATCCCGTTCGGCTTGAAAATGGGCATCACCGCGGGAATCGGTCTGTTCCTCGGCATTCTTGCCCTGAAGAACGCGGGCATCGTCACGGCCAGCCCGGCGACGTTGGTGACCTCCGGCGACCTGCTCACCGCCGCCCCCGTTCTGGCGCTCGTCGGGTTTTGCCTGATCGTGGCACTCGCCGCCCGCCGTATCCCCGGAGCAACCATCATCGGCGTGCTCGGCGTCACGGCGGTTGGGATCGCCATGGGCGTTTCACAGTGGCAGGGCCTGGTCGCGACACCGCCCGATCCCATGCCGACCCTGCTTGCGCTGGACATCGCCGGTGCCCTCCAAGTCGGGATGATCAGCGTCATCCTGACGTTCCTCATCGTCGATCTGTTCGACACCACCGGCACGCTGATCGGCGTCGCGAAGCAGGCGAATCTTCTCGACGCCGAGGGAAAACTGCCGCGAATCAAGCGGGCCGTGATCGCGGACTCCGCCGGAACCGTCGCGGGCGCCATGCTCGGCACCTCGCCGGTCACGAGCTATATCGAGAGCGGCGCCGGCACAAGCGCCGGGGGACGTACCGGCATCACGGCCGTCGTTGTCGCGGTCTTGTTCGTCGCGTGCCTATTCTTCGCGCCGCTGGCGCAATCGATTCCCGCCTACGCGACGGCGCCCGCCATTCTCTACGTCGCCTGCCTAATGGCGAGAGCGCTGGCGGATATCGACTGGCCCGAGATCACCGAATCGGCGCCGGCCGTGGTGACGGCCATGGCCATTCCGTTGACGTTCTCGATAGCCGACGGCATCGGCATCGGGTTCCTGACGTATGTCGCGGTCAAGGTTCTGGCGGGACGTTTCCGCGATTGCTCGCCGGCAATGATCGGGGTTGCGCTTTTGTTCGCGGCCAAGTTCGCACTGCTCGACTAGGCCGTCGCTCGGGGGCACCGGGCGTTACCTGTCCGTGTGAGAGCTTGGTAGTCTTGTGGGCTTCCGATTCGCGGCCACGTAATTCCATGTCCCGTCTTCCCGAACCAACTGCCGATCACGACGTTGCCAAACGACACATGGACGAATACGGCTACTGCCTGATAAGGGATGCGCTCAGACCGGAACAGGTCGACGCTCTGCGGATTCGCGTATTCGAGCAACTCGAAGCCGAGGTGCAGCTCGGCAAGAACAACGTGCTACCGGACAGGAAGCAACTCGTCCGGTTCCTGTTGAACAAGGGGCAGGTGTTCCGCGACATTCTCTTTCACGAGCGCGTCCGCGACATGATCGGGCACGTGCTCGGCCAGGAGTACCTGCTCTCCGCCTACCATGCGCACGTCGCGCACCCAGGCACGACGAAGGCATTCCACACCGACCAGTTCTGGATGCCGCCTCCGACCAACGAGAGGAAGCAGACGCTCCTGAAACCCGGGTCCGTCACGCGGGCAGGCAACCGCGGCCACCACGTGGGCGGCGAGGAGGCGATGGAGCCCAAGGCCATCGCCCCGGCGGTGGTCTGCAACACCATGTGGATGCTCGATGACTTCGCGGCCGAGAACGGGGCGACGCTAGTCGTTCCCGGTAGCCACTTGAGCGGCCGGCAACCCGATCACGATCTGGATTCAAACGCCAACTGGGTTCCTGCAACCGCACCCGCCGGTACCGTGCTGGCGTTCGAGGGACGCGTCTGGCATTCCACGGGCGCCAACACCACCAACCGTCCGCGAACAGGCCTGACCATCAACTTCTGCGCACCCCAGTTCCGACAGCAGGAGAACTTCCTCATGGGCACGCTCCCGGAAGTGGTCGAGGACGCGTCGTCAGAACTGCTGGCCTTGATCGGATTCAAGGCGTGGCAGGGCTACGGCGGCTACGAGAACCACGGGCAATGGGTCGCGCGGGGTGAGTACGCGTTGGGCGAGCTTGTACCGGAGCAACGCTGAGATGACCAAACTGAACGGAAAGATCGCCGTTGTCACCGGCGCGAGTCGGGGTATCGGGGAAGCCAGCGCCCGGGCCTTGGACGCGGCCGGGGCGCAGGTCGTGCTCACCGGACGCACGGTATCCGACCTTGAACGAGTCGCCGCGGATCTGGCCAACGATCCGGTCATCCTGGACGCCGATCTCGCGCCCGCCCGGGCGGGCACGGACCTCGCCGCGCGGGTTCTCGCGACCGTGGACGGCGTCGACATCCTGGTCAACAACGCCGGCATCCCCATGCGCCGCAAACCCGAGGAGTTGACCGAGGAGGACTTCGATCTCGTGTTCTCCATCAACGTCCGTTCGCTGTTGATGCTGACGTTGGGACTCGCGCCGTCGATGATCGAACGGGGCGGCGGATCGGTCGTCAATGTGTCCTCCATTGCCAGCCTGCGTGGTCCGCTGGGGCGGGTGGCCTACGCCGGCACCAAGGGCGCGGTCGACGCCATCACCCGGGCGCTGGCCGCCGACTGGGGGGCCAACGGCATCCGCGTGAATGCCATCTGTCCCGGTCTCATCGCCACGGCGATCTGGGAGGGAGACCGCCGCAACATCCCGGGTCTCATTGAACGCCTGGAGGACGGCATCGCCCTAAAACGCTGGGGCTACGGGGACGACGTGGCCGATGTGGTTCTGTTCTTCGCGAGCGATGCGTCGCGGTACGTGACCGGGGAAGTCGTGGCCGTGGACGGGGGAATGGCGAGGGTCGGCGCGGCGCCAAGAAGGCGCGACTGACTCAACGAGGCAAGACCGGGCAACCCCGACCTATCGGCGATGCCGACGCGCCTCGGCGTGGGAGGTCTCGATCATCGGCAGCGCTAGTTCGCGGATGCCTTCGGCCATCGCCGGGTCGAGGACCTTGCGGTCCCGCCGACGGTCGCCGGGGCGCTCGCAGGCATAGAAGAAGACGTACTCGCCTCGGGTCCGGTCCGTCGCCTCGCGCCTTGACGAGAGCAATTCGTGGCTCTTGCCCAAGGCTTCGCAATGGTCCCGTGCAACCAGACCGGTCGACGCTTCGGCAACTTCGATGGTTGGACCCAGGACGCCGTATGCGAGGCGAACCACGGCACGGTCACTGGCAGAGTCGACGAGCATTGCCGACGGTGCCATCGCGCACCCCGTCGCCAGCAGGGTCGCGAGCAGCGCAGGGAGAAGCGCCTTCGCGGCGATTGGTCCACCGTCCACGGTTGCCATCGCTAGACCGTAACCCGATCCCGCGCGTAGCCGGATCTCGACCGCTTCGCGAAGGCCGCCTCGTACTTGGAGCTCGCGCCCCAGTAGACGAAGACCATGGCGGTGCGGGACCGGTGTTCTTCGCGAACGCCGCTCCAGTGCACGGTGAGCGCGCTGTGGATCACCGCGTCGCCCGGCTCCACTTCGACGGCCACCGCCGAAGGATTTCCCTCGTCGTAGTCGGGCAGCGGGTAGGCCTTCGCCTTGTCGCGTCGGTGCGAACCCCGCTCGTAGTGGAGGCAGCCGTTGCGCAGATCGATCGCGTCGAGCGCGATCCAGAGCGAGATGCCCGACGGCGGCGAGAGGTAGCTGCCGAGGGCATCGTAATGCGGTAGCGTGCGCTTGACGCCCTCCGGTTTGTCGATCCAGGTTACGTTGTCGGGCACGAGGTCGTCCTCGATGAGATGCTTCATGAGCGGGATGTGCCTGCCGCCGAGCAGGTAGTCTCTGTACCACTCGTCGTGCTTGTCCAAGCCCTTGACCGCGCCCCCTCCCTCGAATTCACCCTGCCAGCCATCGACGTGGGTCCGATAGGTCGACAGGCGGCTGCGCATTTCCGACACCTCGTCGGATGACAGGTAGCCGCGAATCACGACGAAGCCGTCGGCATCGAAGGTTTCCTTGAGCGCATCGAAGTCGAGTGGGTTCATTTGGCGGTCGGATCCAACATCCGCATCGAGGGCAGCAGCACCTTATCGCCAACGTCGCCACCGGGCAAACGGGAACTTCGAGGCGGTGCTAGCCTACTCCGATTGGCCGAGGTGCAATCGGGGGGACGAGCAGGCATGGCATCAGACACTTTCCGCGGCAGAATCGGAATGACCTACAAGGATTCACAACCCCACTGGTCTTCTTCCGCCCCGCCGCGTAACGCCCCCAACGTCCTTGTGATCCTTCTGGACGACACCGGTTTCGGCAACCTCGGCTGCTACGGCTCGATGATCGAGACGCCCCACATGGATGCGCTCGCGGCCAACGGCCTGCGCTACAGCAACTTTCATGTGACACCACTGTGTTCGCCTACCCGGGCATCGTTGCTGACGGGGCGCAACCACCACGCCGTCGGCATCGCGACGATCACGACGTTCGGCGACAACGGCTACCCCAACCAGCGAGGCCGAATCACCCGTCACGCCGCGACCCTGGCGGAGATGCTGAGCGAGGAGGGCTTCGCCACCTTCGCCCTCGGCAAGTGGCATCTCAACCCCACCGAACACAACTCGGCCGCCGGTCCCTACGAAGAGTGGCCGTTGCACCGGGGTTTCGACCGGTTCTACGGGTTCCTGCCAGGGGCAACCGACCAGTTCCACCCGGAACTGACCTACGACAACCACCCGGTCTACCCGCCGAAGACCCCCGAGGACGGCTACCACCTCACCGAGGACCTCGTAGACCACGCCATCGAGTTCGTCGACGACCTGAAGTCCATTCATCCGGACACTCCCTTCTTCATGTATTTCGCCACCGGCGCCATGCACTACCCGCACCAGGCGCCCAAGGCGTACATCGACAAGTACCGCGGTCGTTTCGACGAGGGATGGGACGTACTGCGGGAGCGCTACTTCGAGCGGCAGACCGAGCTTGGCATCATTCCGCCCGGAACCCGCCTGGCACCTCCGAATCCCGGCGTGAAACCCTGGCAAGACTTGAAACCCAACGAAAGGAAGTTCGTGTGCCGCCTGCAGGAAGCCTGGGCGGGATTCCTCGAACACACCGATGCCGAGATCGGCCGGTTAGTCGAGCACTTCAGTACGATGGGCCTGCTCGACGATACGCTCGTGATTCTCACCGCGGACAATGGCACGAGCCAGAACGGCGGGCCGTACGGCGTGATGAACGCCGGCCCGAGCGGTAGGCGCAACGCAACCAAGAGCGGGCTGACCCTCGGCGAGAAAATCGGGCGTCCCGAGCCCGAAGAGGACTTCGATGCCATCCAGGAGAAACTCGACGACATCGGCGGACCCAAGAGCAACAGCGACATTCCCTGGGGCTGGTCGCAGGTGGGGAATACGCCGCTTCGATGGTACAAGCAGGACACCCACGGCGGCGGCGTGCGGGTGCCGATGATCGTCCACTATCCGCGCAACATCGAGGAACCCGGGGCAGTCCGCAACCAGTTCCACTACGTCACCGACATCGCCCCGACAGTACTCGAGATTCTCGAGGTCGAGCCCCGGTCGAACTACCGCGGCTACGATCAGATGCCGATTGCGGGCACGAGTCTCGCCTACACGTTCGGCGACGGGGATTGCGCGACCAAAAAGCCGATCCAGCACTTCGAGATGATGGGAAAACGCGGCCTCTGGCACGACGGCTGGAAGGCCGTCAGCCGCCACGAGCCCGACGAGGACTACGACACCGAGGAATGGGAACTCTTCAACCTCGACCGGGACTTCTCCGAGACGAACAACCTCGCGGCATCGGAGCCCGATCGCCTGCGCAAGATGATCGACATGTGGTGGGTGGAAGCGGGACGCCACGGCGTGCTGCCGTTGGACGATCGCCATGGATGGCGCCGCCCGCCCGGAAGCGACACACTCACCTACCGTTTCGTCCCGCCGATGGCGCACGTCCCGCGGGCACAGTCACCGACCTTGGGAGGGGGAACCTGGTCGCTCCTCGCGGACATCGACATCGGGAACGCTGCCACCGAGGGCGTCATCTACGCCCAGGGTTCGTTCCTGGATGGATTCTCGCTGTTCATCCAGGATGGGGCCCTGTGCCTGGTGTTCAACGTGCTGGGCGCGGCCATCACGGGCCGGTCGGCGACGAGGCTCCCTACAGGTCGTACGACTGTCGGCTTGCTCTTTGAACGGGGCGACGACGATACGGGCAAGTTCACCCTACAGGTGGACGGACGGGAAACCGGTTCGATCGACATTCCGGACGTCACGCGGATGTCGAAGATGCGCGGCGTGGACGTTGGCCGCGACCAGCACGCACCGGTGACCGACGCGTATCGCGCACCTTTCGAGTTCACCGGGATCATTCGTTCGGTAGACGTACGGCTTGGGTAAGGTCCGCCGCGCAACAACGCCCATCTGGCCCCAATCTGGCCCCGAGGGGCAAACGCGGGCGAGCGAAACCGTGTAATCTACGTGGGTTGTACTTGGGAGATTCGCCTGCCGTACAGGCCGAGCCGGGAACACCGGAATCCACCCATGGGAAGTAAGGCTTAAGAAGGGGAAAAGAATGTCACCGAAGAACAAGCCACAACTGGCGATCTGGAGCATCATGGCCGGCGCAGCCATGCTGTTGGCGGGCAACGCCCTGGCCCAGGAGGAGGCGGAAGACGAGGCAACCGCCGACGACGATGACGACGTCGAAGTGGTCATCGTCCGCGGCATCCGCACCAGCCTCGAGCAGTCGCTCGAACGCAAGCGTCAGGCGGACCACTTCGTCGACGCGATAACCGCCGAGGACATCGGGGCATTCCCGGAGCAGAACCTGGCCGAGGCACTGCAACGGATCAGCGGCGTTGCCATCGACCGCAAGAGCGGCGAGGGCAAGTTCGTCAGCGTCCGCGGACTCGGTCCCCAGTTCGTGCAAACGACCATCGCCGGGCGTGTCTCGGCGTCCAACAACGCACCGGGAAGCCACGACGGCAGGGGTCAGACGAACCCGAAATCCCGCGTCGTCGGCTTCGACGCCTTCCAGGCGGGGCTGGTACAGGCCGTCGAGGTGCACAAGTCGCCCCGGGCCGACCACGTGGAAGGCGGACTAGGCGGCTTCGTGGACATCCAGCCGCGCAAGCCCCTGGAGCTGGGCGAGCGACATATCGCCTTCGCGCTGGACTCCACCATCAACGAGCTGGCGGACGACACCGCGCCCGGCGTGTTCGCGCTCTTCAGCGATACGCTGACCGAGACGATGGGCGTCATGGTCTCGGCGCAGTGGGACAACCGGGTCTTCCGTTCGGACTCCATTCACCACTACGGCTTCATCAACAATCCCCTGCCGGTCGTGATCCCGGGCCGAACCGAAGAGGACCCGCCAGTGGTTGTCGGAACCGGCTACTACCCAAAACAAATTCACGGGGAACTGCATCTCACGGACCGGGACCGCCTGAACATCTCCTCCGCCCTGCAATTCCGGCCTTCCGACCGTGTCGATGTGACGTTCGACATGCTGTACACCAAGAACGAGGCCTCGGAGATCGACTACTGGCGGTCCTTCCGCCTGTCCCAGGGACATCCCAGGATCACCGCGGCGGAAGTCTACGACGACAACGGCACCGGCATCTTCTCCATGGTCTCGACCTCGGGCGCGGGCGCGTTCATGCAGCACGCCACCGAGGAGGTCGACAACGTGGCCGTGAACTACGGCGCCAACCTGCAGCTGCAGGCGACGGACAGGCTTTCCCTCAACTTCGACGTGGCGGTGTCCGACACGGAAGCGCCGATCATGAATCGGGACGCGCTGATGCGGAACACGCGGGCCCAGATGACCTACCGCCAGAACGGCCCGGGCGGGATTCCCTCGCTGACCTCGACGTCGCCCTTGAACGACCCCGGTTTCTTCAGCGTGGTGAAACAGTCGGTGCAGGAGCACATCGTCGACGATTCGAACATCCAGTTCAGGGTGGACGCGACCTATGAACTCGGCGGCGACTGGCTCGACACCGTCCAGGTCGGCTTCCGTTCCTACAGCCAGGAACGCCGAGACCGATCCAGGTACTTGAACAGCAGGGCTTTCATCAACGATCCGATCTCCGACTTCGGCGGCGGCCTCGAATTCCCGGCGAATGCGGACTTCCTGGACGCCATCGGGGCGGACATCCCCAACCGGGTTCTCAGCCCGCCCTTTTACGCCCTCCAGGACGCCTTCACCACCCGGGCGGACGAGATCCGGGCAGGCGGGGGGTTCAACACGGGAACCGGAAAGTCCCTCGACGAATACACGTCCGGCCGTTTCAACGAAGACGTCGATCACGAGGACGACAGCACCGCGTTCTACGCCATGGTCACGTTCAGCGGCGAACTCGGCGACATACCGTATTCCGGCAATGCCGGCGTGCGCTACGTCGACAACGACACCAGCTCGGAGGGGCAGGTCGCGCAGCCGTACGGCATCGACTTCAGCGACGAGACGGCGCCCGAGATCCTCATAGGCGCCCCCGAGTTCATCAGTCAAGGGCATGCCTACGAGCATTTATTGCCCTCTTTCAATGTCCGACTCGATCCCCGGGACGACCTCGTGATCCGGCTTTCGGTCGCCAAGGTGATGAGTCGGCCGGATTTCGGCCGAACGCGCCCCAACTTGAGCGTTCAGCCAAGAAACCGCACCATGCGGGGCGGCAACGCCGAACTCGACCCCACCACGGGGGTGCAGTTCGACCTGGCGGTGGAATGGTATTTCGCGGACTACTCGATTTTCTCGGTGGGCCTCTTCACAAAGAACATGGAAGGGTTCATTCAGGATGACTTCGAGTCAGTCCCCTTCCCCAACATTATCGACCCGTTAACGCGACAGCCGCTCGTCCTCGACCACTTCACGCCGCTCAACACCGCGGATTCGAGCCTGGTCGGCTTGGAGCTGTCGTTCCAGCGGACGATGGAGGGCCTCTTGCCGCCGCCGTTCGATGGGCTCGGCGTGATCGCCAACTACACGTTGATCAACTCGGGGTCGGACTTCGTCAGCCAGAAAACCAACGCCTCGTACAGCGTTCCGGGCTTGTCCGACAACACGATCAACTTCACGGTGTTCTACGAGAAAGGTCCGTGGAGCGCGCGTGTGTCGCACAACCACCGCGACGAGTTCCTGGACAACATCGGGGTCGCCTGGCAGCCGCACCCGACTTTCGTCGAGCCGTACAGCCAACTTGACGCGGCGATCAGCTATGCGCTGAACGACAGGCTGAAGTTTGCAGCCGAAGCCATCAACCTGACGGATGAAAACGTCTACTACTACCATCGGTTGGGTACTGGCACCCAGGATCACTTCGCGGCCGCGATCAACGCCGGGCGGCGGTTCCAGTTGGGCGTGCGCTACAAGCTGTAGGCCGATGTACTTCCCTGGTGATGCGCTCTTCGCGAGCCGTCACCAGGGAAACGCAACCCAACGGAACCAAACGCTTACCGCGGGATCCGAACCAGCCAGCCCCTAGCCGGGCGTGAGAGATTTCCTACCCACCGTAGTGTTAATGTCCGGCATACGGGCGTTGTGGGGCACGGCACCATCTCGCACTCCTCAGACTCGGTAGTAGCGCAATGACCATGGGAGAAGGCACCCCCACCAACGAACCGACCGAAGGAACCCGGTTGGCCCTACCCGCGTGGCTAGACGGGAGGACCCTTGCCGTGTTGACAACCATCGTGACTGCGGCGTTGACGCTGGGCACGATGGTGCAGACGGCACATTCGAGCCTCGCGGGCAGCATCGAGGTGGTTCGCCGGGACCTCGGCAACGACATCGACGAAGTCCATCGGGACCTGCGCAACGACATCGACGAAGTCCATCGGGACCTCGGCAACGACATCGACAAGGTCCGCACAGAGCTTTCTTCGGACATCGCCGGCCTCGACGATCGCCTCCGCTCCGTGGAGGTCGACGTCGCAGCGATCCGCGCGGCGATGGTGGGTTTCGACGCCCGGCTCAGCGCCGTCGAGGCGGATGCGCGACCGTCGGACAAGGCTGTACCGCCTAGCTAACCCCGTTCACTACGACACCGTCTAAGCGTCGCGGGTAAGGAGGGCCGCGCCCGTGGCAAACAAACCCAACGTTCTCTGGATCAGTTTCGAGGACTGCCTGCCGCTCTACGGCTGCTATGGCGACCCGGTCGCGAGCACGCCGTCGGTTGACCGGCTGGCCTCCGAAGGGTGCGTCTATCCCCATGCGTTCTCCACGGCGCCGATCTGCGCGCCGGCGCGGGCGGCGGTGATCACCGGGATGTACCCGACCAGCATCGGTGCCCATCACATGCGGACGACCCGGGGTCAGGCGTACGATGCGCCGGCCCCACACTACGTCAAATGCCTTGGCGAGTATTTCCGGCGCGAGGGCTACTACTGCACCAACAACGTCAAGACGGACTACCAGTTCGAAGCGCCGTTCGCCGCCTGGGACGACTGTTCCAACACCGCTCACTGGCGGAACCGGCCCGATCCGACGATGCCCTTTTTCGCCGTATTCAACCCCGAGTTCACCCACGAGTCGGGCATGTGGGAGGAGGATCGCAGCTGGCCGTTCAACTTCGTTCTGCCGCGTCGGATGCAAGCCACCGACCCCGATGCGGTCGAGGTGCCGCCGTATTTCCCGGACACGCCCAAGGTCAGAAGGAGCATCGCCAAGGACTACGACAACATCGCCCTATGTGACCAGGTGATGGGCATGCTGCTCGAGCAGCTAGCCGAAGACGGCCTGGCCGACAACACCATCGTCGTGCACTGGAGCGATCACGGGCCGATGCCAAGGGGCAAACGCCACCCCTACGACCAGGGAATTCACTCGCCGATGATCATCCGCGCACCGGGATTGATCGAACCCGGCACTACCAGTGACAGGCTCGTCAGCACCGTCGACCTGGGGCCAACGATGCTAAGCGCTTGCGGAATCACCGTGCCGCCGCACATGCAGGGTCGCGCCTTCCTGGGCACGGAAGCCGGGCCGGAGAGGGAATACGTGCATGCGTCCGTCGACCGTTCCGATGCCGACTACGACATGGTCAGGGCGGTACGGGACAAACGCTACAAGTACATCAAGAACTACTTTCCCGAGAAGCCGTACCTGCTCTGGAACGCGTTCCGCAATCGCCACCCCATCATGCAGGAGTGGTACCGCGCCTGGATGGAAGGCCAACTGAACCAGACCCAGTCGATCATGTTCGCCGAGAGACGGCCCGTCGAGGAACTCTACGACGTCCAGACCGATCCCTGGGAGGTCCACAACCTTGCCGAGGACGGTGGCCATCGAGACGTGCTTGACCGCATGCGCGAAGAACTCGATGCCTGGCAGAAGGAAACCGGGGACCTTGGATTGGTCGACGAAAGGGTGATGAAGGGCATCCACTATCCAAACGGCGAAAAACCGGTTTGCACCGACGCCAGGTGCCTGGTGTTCACCCCGGACTCGTACGGGCAAACGCCGGCACCGGATGTGTTCAGCCTGCCGCACAACCACCGGCTGCAGCTGTTCAGCCCGACCCAGGGGTGTAGCGTCTGCCACACGCTCGACGACGGCGAGGTCTCCTTTTGGCGGGTTTATACCGGACCAATCAGGCTACCGGCCGGCAACCATCGTTTGAGGACACGGGTCTCCCGGATCGGCTATCACGACAGTCCGGAAAAGACCTTTGAGATTGCGGTGACATCGGAGTAATCAGCCACATGCCGAACGCCGAGATTTCTATGGAAAAAAGCCGCGATACGCCAACGGAGATGGACCGCTTCCTCGCCCAATTGCAGCGGGATGGCCTTACCGGACCGTTCGAGTTGGCTGACCCGTCGATACTCGACGCGGTGTCCGAGGTGGCCATCGGACTGCAGGCACTGCAACGGGCGCAGAACTCGCTGGCAACGCTAGCGGGACAAGGAGACCAGCTCCGGCATACCACCTTGATCAACCGACACATGGCGTTCAGCGTGATTGGAGAACTCTTCCTCGACGCCAACCTGCAGTCCGTGGTAGCCGACTGTTTCGGCAAGGACCTCGTGCTCTGGCAGACCAAGTTCTTTCCGAAGTACGAGGGCGTCGGAGAGAACCGGTGGCACCATGATCGCATCGTCGAAAACGGCGATGATCCGATCCGGGTCTACGACACCAGCAATCATTTCTCCTTCGTGGTGGCATTGTCCGATCTGGGCGTGGAACACGGCCGGATCGAGTACATAAAGGGATCGCATCTGCCTATCGACGGGTTCGACAGGGAGATGCCGCGCCTGTTCGACGAAATGCCGGAGGTCGTCCATGACAGGATCACCCCACTGACGCTAAAGAAGGGTCAGTTCGCAGTGTTCCATTCCTCGCTGCTGCACCGCAGCCTGGCATACGGACACCGGGAGGAGGACTGGCGCCCCGGCTACTTCGGCACCCCGAACCCGGAACTCCGAAGGAACGCCGACATCCGGTCCGGGAGAATCACCTTGGCCGCGAGGCTCGCCCGGAAGGGCACGGTCATTCCCGAGAGATACGGTTCGAATCCAGCCGGGGCGACGCACGCCATCGCAGAGCCGGTCCCCTACCACCATGCCATCGCCGATCAGGCCTCCGGCAACCGCTCAGTGGTGATGCGTTTCAACTAGCAAGCGCAGTGCTATGGCCCTCCTGACGTGGCCTTCGCGGGTCAAGCGTTACCTGCCGGGCGTGATTCTGCTGCAGGCGCTCGCAACCATGGCAGAACAGCCAGCCTATCGGCACGGCATTTCGCTCTTGCATGAACTGAAGTATCCCGCCGATTTCGAACACTTCGAATACGCCGATCCCGACGCACCGAAAGGCGGCGAACTGAGACTCTCGGCAACCAACCCGATCCGGAATTTCGCCGGCGTGCCGGGAACCGGCGTACCCGGCGCACAGGGTTTGGGGAGAACCGTCGACCGGCTGATGATCCGCTCGGCGGATGAACTGTCCGGCCTCTACGGCCAGCTTGCCGACGGCATTGCGCTCGCCGCCGACCGGCGATCGCTTTTCATCCGGCTCAACGACAAGGCGCGGTGGCACGATGGCGTGCCGGTGACGACGGCGGATGTGAGGTTTTCCTACGACGAACTGTTGAAGCGTGCCTTCGGGAAAGTCTATCTCCAGTCATGGATCGAAGCGCTGGAGATCGTCAATGCCAAGGAGCTGGTCATCCACCACCGGCGGTCGTTCGTCAATTCGAACCTGGTGGCGCTGACCTGGTTCCCCATCCGACCGGCGCACTACTACGCCGGCAAGGACTCGAGTGCTCCGACGCTGGTGCCGCCGGTGGGCAGTGGCCCCTATCGCGTTGCCGACTTCGACGCCGACTATGTCCGCTACGAGCGCGTCGAGGACTATTGGGGACGGGATATCCCGGTCAACCGCGGTCGATACAATTTCGATGCCATCCGCTACGACGTCTATCGCGACGCGACGGTTGCCAGGGAGGCGATTCGCAAAGGGTTGTTCGACATCTATTTCGAAACCGACATTCGGCATTGGGCGTCGTCGTACGACATACCGGCGCTGGCAGCGGGATCGCTAATCATGGAAACGCGATCAGTGCGGAAGTTCATCGGCCTCGCGACGGGAATCGTCCTGAATCTCGATCGCCAAAGACTGCGGGACGTCCGTGTTCGCGAAGCACTGACCCTGGCGTTGGATTTCGAATGGCAGAACCGCGTTTTTCAGTACGGTTCACAGACGCGCGCCACGAGCTACTTCGCCAACTCGCCGTTTGCCGCAACGGGACCTCCCACGCAGGCTGAACTGGCCGTGCTTGCCCCCTACCGGGATCGCCTGCCTGAACGGGTGTTCACCGAGGCATTTCGCCTGCCGGTCTCGAGCGCCACCGGATTGAACCGCTCGGCACTTGAGAGAGCACGAGACCTGCTCGATGAAGCCGGATGGACCATGCAGGACGGACGCCTGGTCAACGCCGCGGGGCAGCCCTTCGAGCTGGAGTTGACGACGCAGAATCCCTCCCAGCGGCGGATCCTCTTGCCCTACATCGAGTCCCTCAAAACCCTCGGCGTCGATGCCCGTCTGCGACTGCTCGACAACGTGGCGTGGGTGAACAGCTTGAGAAAACGCGATTTCGATGCCTATGTCCGCGGGCACGACTTTTTGAATCCCCCGTTGGGGGAACTGCAGAGCTATTTCGGTTCGACAACCGCGGACCTCGAACTCGGAGGAAACATGGCGGGGCTGCGCAACCCGGTCGTCGACGCGCTCATCGACCGGGCGGAGCGGATCGTGGGGTCGCTGGAAGAGGCAATGACTGCCTGCCGGGCGCTGGATCGCGTGTTGCTATGGGGGTTCTATCACATACCGTTGAACATCCCCGACGAAGAACGGTTCGTGCGCTGGGACAGGTTCGCAAGGCCCAAGCACGAGGCGGTCGCCAAGTACGAGTACCTGGTCGGCAGTTCGGTGCGCATTCTTGACAGCTGGTGGATCGACCCGGACAAGGTCGGCCATGGGGCGCTCGAGCGCGAATAACGCCCGAACCGTCATACGGTCACTCGGCGTATCATCAACTCTCGACGGAGGTGTGCGATGGCAAAGAGACGCTTCACCCAACCGGATCTCGCCGATGCGGTCCAAGAGCAGGTGGGTCCCTATCGCCTGGCGATGGTGTACCGGCACGTCACCGGCGACCAGGGGCCGACGATCCACGTCTTTGGTCCGGTAGAAGGCGAGGACCGAGAAATCCTGCGCTTCGACTGTTTCGACAACGTGCCGCACGTTCACCTGGGTATCTCCTACCTGGATGAGCCCGTCCAGATGATCGACTCGCCCAAGGCGTTCGAGTGGGCGTTGGACGAGCTTGTTGAACGGTTTCCCGACTACCTGACCCGGTCTCGGGCCGGATCCCACCTGCCAGACGACTGGCGCCCTGCAACCGAACGCGTAGTCGAAGCGTTCCGGACGGCGAGTGCGCAGGTACCGAGCGCGCAGGCAGCCAGCTAACCGGCCATCCCAGCCGGGACACTCCATGCTCAACGCGGCCCAAGTCGAAACCTACGACCGGAATGGCTACCTCGCCATCGAGAACGTGCTGACCCTGGGCGAGTTGGAGGAACTACGGCGCTTGACGGACAAGTTCGTCGAGAAGTCCCGGAAAGTCACCACCAACGACGCCATCTTCGACCTTGAGCCCGAACACAGCGCGGCGTCGCCCAGTCTGCGGCGCATAAAGCACCCCGTCAGCAAGCACCCGACCTACGCCAAGTACGCGAGCCACGGCCCCATCCTGGACATCGTGGAATGCCTCTTAGGGCCCAATCTGCGCTATCACAACAACAAGCTGAACATGAAGAACCCCGACAACGGTTCGGCCGTGCAATGGCACCAAGACTGGGCGTTCTACCCGCACACGAACGACAGCATCCTCGAAGTCGGCATTGCGCTGGACGACATGACCCAGCACAACGGGGCGCTGATGGTGATTCCCGGCAGCCACCGGGGCCGGGTCTGGAACCATCACCAGGACGGACTCTTCGTCGGTGCGATCACGGACCCGGCATTCCGGCCCGACGATGCCGTATCGGTCACGGTCAAGGCTGGTGGCATCACGCTGCATCACGTTCGGATGGTGCATGGATCCAAGCCCAATCAATCCAACCGCCCGCGGCGGATGTTCTTCATAGGCTTCTATGCGACCGACGCCTGGCCGCTCATACCCGGCGCGGATTCCCTGGAGGACCTCGATGGCCGAATCGTGCGCGGCAAGCCGACCCTGGAGCCTCGGATGAAGGCGCTGCCCGTACGCTTGAGCCTGCCCCGGGTCCCGGGCGGCAGCATCTACGAGCAACAAGAGAAACTGCGCAACCCACTGTTGAAATCGGTCTCGTAGGGGCGACGCTTGTCGTCGCCCGCGAAGAGCGCGCGGCTTCGGTCGGTCACGCAGCATTCTCGAACGCGCCCGCAAGGGCGCGTCGGGACGGGACAAGCCCGTCCCCTACGGCGTCCCCGCACGTCTAAATTTGCGCTACGGTAACGAGTTCGACCAACAGAGCGCGAGGATCCATGAGCGAAGCCAACGTCAACGACGACCCCTACATGTACAACGGCTTCCCCATGAATACGCCGATGGACGTTCGGCTGGGTCTCACGAACGAGGACGGCATCAACCACAAGCTACGCTGGGGGATCATCTCGGCGTCTTCCATCTCCTCCGACTGGGTGAAATCGTTGCAGGACGTGCCCGGAGCGGAGTTCGCCGCCATTGCCGCCCGGGACATGGACCGCGCCCGGGCATTCGCCGACGCCCACGAGATTGCCACCGCCTACGACTCCTACCAGGCTCTCTGCGAAGACCCCGACGTGGACATCGTCTACATCGCGTCCAAGACCTGGGACCACCACCGGGACCTCAAGATGGCCATTGACGCCGGCAAGCACGTGCTCTGCGAGAAACCGTTCACCGACACCGCGGACCAAGCCAAGGAGGCGTTCGAGGCCGCCGACAAGGCCGGCGTCGTGTGCTGGGAGGGGATGTGGCTGCGTTTCTTCCCTGCCGTCGAACACGCAAGAGCCGCGATGGAGCGCGGCGACATCGGCGACATCCGGGTCGTCCAGGCGGACTATCCCGACCGTGTCTACGCCCTGAATCCCGCCATCACCGGCTTCGGCGCCGACGAAATGCCCGTCATCGCTGCGGCGGGCCGAAAAGCTCGGGCACAGCCCCATGCCAACGGGGTCTACTCCGCCCACGGCGGCTCCCCGAGCGCTGCCGTGCTGCAGTATTCCAACCAGGAAGGCATCGCCGTCATCACCTTCCCCAACGGTCGCTTCATCGAGGAGTCCCAGTACATCGGCACCAAGGGACGCATCACCATCGAAACGCCGTCGCACCACCCGAGCGCCGTGACGATCCGCACCGGACGGCCACCGCGACGCGGCACGCGCCGGGAGGAAGGAAAACCCGTCATCGAACTCGATCCGCACGAGGGCTGGACCGGCGACTGGATCGAGACGCACTGGAACCAGGACCGCAACCCGAGCAGCGGCCCGTTCAACCAGGTGGAGCGATTCGAATACCCCGTGCCGACACCGGCACCCATCACGCGTGGCCAGCCGCCGGGCTCACGGTGGAACGGCGAACGGCTTGTCACCTACAAGGGCTGGACGTGGCACGGGGGCAATCAGCACGGTTTCACGTACCAGGCCCAAGCCGTGCATCGGTGCATGGCGGCCGGTCTGAAGGAATTGCCGCAGTGGACCACCGCCGAGTCGATCCGCGTCTGCGAGATCATCGACGAGATCAACCGGCAATGCGCCGAGCGCGGGTTCTAGCAGGTTGCCGACGAACTCCGTCCCGGCGCGCCCTTCGGGCGCGCAACCGGCTGACGCCTCGCGCTGCCCTAGGACAGGCGACCACAAGGGTTGCCCCTACGGGCCGATGATCGAGGCGGCGGCCAAGCGCCAGCCCGGCTCCCGTCTCGCCACGAGAAACACCGACCGAAACGCCGAACCTTGGGCACTCTGCCACGTCGCAGCGGCAACGATGCCGTCCCTTCCCTCCCAGACGGACCCGATGTCGTCGACTGTTGCCGGCGGTTCGACATGGAGCTTTTCGGCAACTTCCGACGCGTTCCCGTAGCGGTCCACCCGACCGACGCCGACGTTTGTGAACGGATAGAGGAGCGGCTCCGTTGCGGCGTCAAGATCTCCCGACGACCAATTCTCCAAGTGCGCCGCGACGACGCCTAGAGGTGCCGAGGAGTCCAGCACTTCCCCCTCGGTGAAGGAATCCGTCCCGAAACGCGCCTGGATCCCCCATGAACCGTCGAGTCGGGTCAGGATGTAGGTCACCCGATTGCGGAGGATCGGCTCGTCCTTGGCGTTGTAGCGGGTCCAGCCCCCCGCCAAGTGGACCTTGTCCGCGGACTCGTGGATTCGGATCGGATCGACGCCCACCGAGCGCACCCAACCCGTAGCCTCCCGTGCCGTCCAGGACGCCCGGGCCGCATAGTCTTCGGGCGTCGGGTAGTAGGGGCTGTCGCCCGTTGCCGAAACCCGGGTGTGGGGATAGCTCATGACAGCCGCCCAGGCCTGGGCGTCCTTGGCGGGGTCGGCCCGGGAG
>JAPPAV010000076.1 GCA_026705345.1 Gammaproteobacteria bacterium | reverse complement strand
GCACCGGGGACCAGCGCCTGGAGACCGATCAGGGCACCACTGCCGCGCACCTGGGCGACCCCGGAGAGATCCCGACCTTCGGCAACCTTGCTGATCGCCTCCAAGCGCTTGGTTCCGGCGTCGTCGTCGAAACCCTGCAAGGTCGAGTTGAACAGCATCCGCGCCCCGGTAGCGCCGACGACGTGGTCGACGTGGTCGAACCGCATGCCGACGTGCTGGTAGAGCGCGTTGCGCTTGGCGACCTCGTTGCCGATCAGCACCAGTTCGTCGAGTTCGGCAAGCGTTCCCGGCACGGCGCGGCCATCGGGGATGCGGTGGCCCCGGTAGCGGTTCGACGAGAAACCTACGGCGCCCCGGTCGATCGCCTCGCCGACCAGACCCGCCATCTGCTGCTTTTCCTCGTCGGTGGCGTCTTCCTCGACGCCGCGTTCGCCCATCACGAAGTAGCGCAACGCGCCGTGGCCGATCATCCCCGCGATGTTGATCCCCGGGCACAGACGTTCCACCGAGTCCAGGTAGTCGCCGTAATGAACCCAGTCCCAGGGTAGGCCGGTGAGAATGGACTGACGGGGAATGTCCTCCACCGTCTCCATCATCCCGGCGAGCAGCTCGCGGTCCTCCGGGCGGCACGGCGCGAAGGTCACCCCACAGTTGCCGATCAGGGCTGTCGTGACGCCGTGGCAGGACACCGGCGAGACGTGCGGATCCCAGCAGATCTGGGCATCGAGATGGGTGTGCATGTCGATGAAGCCGGGTGTGACGGTGAGGCCCTGGGCGTCGAGTTCGCGTTTGCCCTTGCCGTCGACCTTGCCCATGGCGGTAATCGTGCCCGCATCGACGGCAAGGTCGCCCGGAATCGGTTCTCCGCCTAAGCCGTCCACGAGGTGGCCGCCTCGTATAACGAGTTCGTGCGTCATGGTTCCCTCCTCCTTGATCAAGCCATTGTATGCCGCTTGGGCGTTGATGGCGTGGACAACCCCTCAAGGAGCGTGTAACGCTTGGCGCTTCGCGACTCGAACTTAAGGATTCGACCCATGGGATTCGCACTGTCCTCGATGCAACTCGCTTCTTCGGCTTTCTCAACCGGTGGCGCGATTCCGAGCAAGCACACGGGGGAGGGCGTGGACGTATCGCCGGAGTTGTCCTGGTCCGACGCTCCGGAAGGCACCCAGTCCTTCGCCGTCATTTGCCACGATCCCGACGCTCCGTTGGTCACACCGGGCCGCTACGGCTACGTGCACTGGGTCCTCTACAACATCCCGGGCTCGGCCACGGGGCTCGCCGAAGCCACCGCCGAGCACACCCAAGGGGTCAGCGACTTCGGCAAACCCGGCTACGGGGGCCCCATGCCGCCGGAAGGCCACGGCGTACACCACTACTTCTTCTGGCTCTTGGCCCTCGATGCCGAACTCGGCTTAGAAGCCGGTTTGGGGATGTGGGATCTGCTCGAACGGATCGAACCCAACGTGATCGGCATGAACCGCCTCGTCGGTACTTACCAGCGGGGGTGACCGTGCCGGAGAAGGGCGGTATGGTTGCGGCCCTTCGCTTATCCGCCCCGGTGGCACAGTTGGATAGCGCGGCCGCCTCCTAAGCGGCAGGTCCCAGGTTCGAATCCTGGTCGGGGCGCCACACCCGCTTTCCGCGCGGCCCCGCATGATGCCGTTTCCATTGTTGGGACAATGTTGGTACGGGAATCCGTTCATGGTTGCAAAACGACTTACGGTGGTGCGCATCCGAGCGTTCTCCGAGCCGGGGATGTACCGCGCCGATCCCACGTTCTGCCTCCGCGTGGGGCCGACGGGCGCGAAGTCGTGGTTCCAGCGGCTGACGATCGACGGCAGGCGCCGGGACATCGGGCTGGGCGGTCTCACGCTGGTATCTCTTGCGGAAGCGCGCGAGACCGCCTTCGACAACCGTCGTCACGCCCGCCGGTGATTGAGCCGGACCAGGTCTCGGGCGGGACCTCGCGGACGCGCACTGTGCGGTCGCTGCGGGCGAGGTAGACGGTGGCGGGGAACTTGCCGACGAGCGCGGCGCCCGAATACCGGTGCGCGAGCACCCGGTCGAAGACGTGCTCCGGACCGTAGAGGTCGTCGTCCATCTTGGCCAGCGTTACCCAAAAGCCGCTGTGCCGCAATCCCCTAGCCGCAATATTGCATGAGCAGTGCGGTGTTGGCGAGATTTTCCCGTACCGGA